>CALGYR010000102.1 GCA_937935355.1 uncultured bacterium
CTCCATGGTCACCTGGCCTGGAGAACTGTCTCATGAAAAGTAGCCACGCCCTAATCGTTTTACGGGCTTGACCAGCTTGTGTTTGAGGGCCTCGGCCGCCTCGGCGCGGACCTCCGGGTCGGGGTCGTCGAGAGCGGCCTGGAGGGCTGGCTCCATGGTTGGAGCGAATCGGCGGCCGACCTCGCTCGAGCCGAGCCCCTCGATGTTGGTGGCCAGGGACCGCAGCGCACGGGCCGCCTCGCGGCGCACGAGCACGTCCCCGTCTTTGAGGCATACCAGCAGTTCCGCCAGCGCGGAGTCTCTCACGCTTCCCCACAGGACTAACTCCGGATGCCCGAGAAGTTCTCCCGCCGCAGCCACTCGCAGCTGTCCGATGCGGCTCTTCATCGCCTTGACGAGCGCCTCGTGGCGCCAAGCATCGCCCTTGTCCATGTCGCTGTCCCATGCGCGACCCAGCGACTCGGCGATGGCGAGCCGGGAGGCCAGGGGCGCCCGCTCGTCGCACAGGACGGCCGTGACTCTCTCCGGCCCGCCGTCGCAGCAGGCCAGCAGTTCGACGGCCCTGTCCTTGTGGGGAGCGAGCCAGTCCGGCCAACAGAGGTAGCGGCCCAGCCGCTCGCAGGCGCGCCGTTCGCCGCCGAGCCGCTCCCAGTTCTGCAAACCATTGGGAGGTTCGTCCTTCACGAAGATCCGCACCCGCCAGCAAGGCACGGCCACCGCCGCGACGAACCAAGCAAGGCCCAGCGCCAGGAGGATGCCTGCGCTCCAGAAGATCATCGGCCGCCAGGTGCGGACGGGGCGGCCGGCGGCTGTCTCCGCGTTCATCGCTCCTCCGGAAGCTCGCCGCCGCTGGGCGGGGCACCCAAGCGGGGAAGTCTACGCGCCCCGGAGACTATTGGCAACGTGGCTGCGATCCCCTCACCCCCACCCTCTCCCCTCGAGGGAGAGGGACAGGATGAGGGGTGTCTCCTGCCGCCCGACGGCGCTACGGCCTCCCGAACGACCACGCCCCGGTCGAGGGCAGGCCCTCCTGGCCCAGCGCGTCGACGGCCACCACGTAGTAGCGCCGGCGCTCGGCGCGCGGGGCCTCCGGCCAATCGACGAACGCGGGGCCGGCGACGGGCAGGGGGTTGAGCCGGACGGCCAGCGGCGTGCGGAACTCGTCCATCCGGTAGACCGCGTAGCCGCGCAGCTCGCGCTCGGGCGAGGGCTCCCAGGTGACCAGCGTCGAACCGTCGGGACGCTCGACGGCCCGGACCGCCGGCACCGAGCTCGCCAGGGTCAGCACGGTGGCCGACGGTCCGCTCTCTACTCCGGCGCGGTTCACCGCCTTGACGAAGTAGGCCCGGATCTCGTGATCGAAGAGCCCGGAAGAGGCGGCGAGCTTCCGCGCGTCGCGGAAGGCCGTCCCGCCGACCGGCTCCCCGGTCAGCCGCTCGACGGGCCCGAGCTTCTTGAAGACCTCGCGGTGGTGCATGCGCTCTCCGGGCTCGACCGTTGCGGCGTAGACGTGGTAGCCGGCGACGTCCGCGGAGGCCGGCTTCGCCCAGCGGAGCTCGACGGTCCGGTCGGCGAGGACGCTGACCACCACGTCCTCGGGCAGCTCCGGCTCGGGGCGCGCGGGAGCCGGCTTCGGCGGCTCGACGGTCGGCGCATCCGCGCCGGCCGGCCGGCTCTTGAAGCGATACGTCCAGACCTCGCGCACGGCGATATGGTCGGTGTTCCAGTTGACGTGCCCGCCGTCCATGATGAAGACGTTGTGTCTCGAGTCGTAGCAGACGTCGATCGAGTCCTGGTGGGGGCTCAGCTCCACCGGCGAGTCGACTCTGCTCCACTCGTTGGCCGCCGGGTCGTACTGCCAGACGGTCGTGCCGTCGCCCTCGGCCCGGAAGACGAGCGCGGTGCGGCTGACCGGGTCCCAGACGGCCGGCAGCGAGAGCGCCGGCGGCTCGCCCTTCGCGCCGGCGTCGGCCCACTGGCTCGTCTTCACGTCGAAGAGCCAGGTACGCTTGTCCTTCTTGTCGGGGCCGATGAGCACCTTCTCGACCGTCGGCAGGTAGCACATGGCCTGGTGGTTGCGGTCCCCGGGCGACTCCTCGCTCTCGGGGAGCATCGTCCAGGTGTTGGCCCGGACGTCGTAGGTCCAGCTACGGCCGGCAAGCTCCTTCGAGTTATTGCCGCCCCAGTTGCCGCCGTGCAGGAAGACCTGCCCGCGCCCGTCGAGGGCGGCCAGCGGCGCGAAGGCGCGCAGCCCCGGCCCGCCGAGCATGTGCAGCGGCTGCCTCGGCGTCCAGCGCTCGCGCGCGCCGTCGTAGACCCAGACGGTGCTCGCGCGGAGCGCCCGGGCGCGCTCCCACTGCCAGCCGTGGTGGCCGCCCTCGGCCTCCATGGCCACGACCCTGCGGCTGGCGCGGTCGTAGGCCACGCCCCAGGTGCCGCACATGCCGTTGGGCACGACCGGGGCGGGCGACTCGCGCCAGGAGTTCCCCGCCGGGTCGCATAGCCAGGTCTCGCCGAGCTGCGGGGTGTCGCAGCGCTGGCCGTGGCCGTTGGTCTTGACCACCAGGCCCGTCGACTCGTCGAAGGCCATGCCGGCCTCGTAGGTGGTGTTGGCCGCGCGGCGGTCGTCGAAGTCGACCGGCCAGAGCCGGCAGACCCAGGTGTTCTCCGGCTGCTCGTCGAGCGGGGGAGGCGGCGCGACGAAGGCCTTGAAGACCGGGTGCCTCTCGAGCGCCGCCCGAACCTCCGGCCGGTGCCAGTACCAGCGCCAGCGCAGCGCCCGGAGCGCCTCGTAGCGCACCCAGGGCTCCTTGTGGTCGAGGAGCGCGATGAGCGCCGGCACGGCGCGCGGGTCGCCGATCCGGCCGAGCGCCTGCAGGCCGAAGTTGAGCCGGTCGCCATCGGCCTTGGGGAGCGCCTCGAGGAGCGCGTCGACAGCACGCGGATCCTCGCACTCCTCCAGGCCGTGCGGGGCGATCCGGCTCTTGCCCTCGCGGACGAGCTCGACGCAGCGGTCGACGGCCGCCTGGCGGCGGCCGGCCAGGCGCACCGCCGCGTGGCCGATGTAGCGCGCGGTGTTGTCGTACTCGTCGTAGGTGGCCATGATCCCGTCGACGGCCGCGGCCGTGCCGAGGCGAGCCAGGCCCGTGTAGGCGTAGCTCCGCAGCGCGCAGTTGGCCTGGCCGTGGGCGTCGTCGTCCTTGACGCGCAGGCACTCGAGGAGCGGCGCCTCGGCCGTCGGGCTCTCCGTCCACGAGAGCGCCAACGCCGCCGAAGAGATCGGCTTCTTCGCGTCGCGCGGATACGCGGCGAGCGCCTCGACGACCGCGCTCGAGCCGATCCGTCCCAGGCTCATGGCCGCGAGGTTGCGGTACTCGGCGGCGAGCGACGACTCCCAGGGCGGCACGCCCTTCGAGGGCGCCTTTTCGTCGGGCGCGCGAGCGCCGGGCCCGGCCGCGTCGGGGCCGGTGAGAATGGCCATGAGCGCCGGTACGGCCCGCGGATCTGGCGAGCGCTCGAGCCCGCGGATGGCCGCGCGGCGGATCGTCGGATCGCTCGAGCCGAGCTCGGCGAGCAACAGGTCCCAGGCCGCCTTGCCGCCGGCGCGGCCGAGCTTGAGCAGGAGCTCGGCGCGGGCCTCGGGGGCGGCCTCGCGGGCATAGGCCAGGACCAGCTCGGCCGAAACGGCGCGCCCGGCGGCGGCGGCCGGCTCGGCCACGTCGCTCTTCCCGGCGAGCCTGCCGAGCGACCAGCGGGCGGTCTCGCGGGTTCGGGCGTAGCCGTTCGTCAACCCCTTCTCGAGCTCGGGGCGCGCCGGCTCGGAGGGCACCCCGAGCTTGCCGAGGAGCTCCGCCGCCCAGAGCCACTCGTTCGCCGAGGCGTCCGGCGCGGCCTTCATCGCGGCGAGGAGAGCCTCGGCGGCCGGCTCACGCCCCTTGCCGAGAAGGCTGAAGAGCGAGACCCGTCCGGCGGGATGGTAGGCTCGGAAGTCGCGCTCCAGACGGTCGAGCGACCGGAGCGCGTGGTGGCGGACGGACTCGTCCTTGTCGCCGAGCGCTTCCAGCAGCGAGCTGACAGCCGTCACCGACGGGATATTGCCCAGCTCGTAGGCCTCCCGCCGGCGCTCGTCGGGGTTCTCGGAGACGAGCATCGGGAACTCCAGCTCTCCGGCCCGAGCACGTCCGGGATGGCGGAAGGCTTGCTCCAGGAGAAGCACGTCGCCGATCGCTCTCACCCGCGGCGCCAGCAGCTTCGCGATCTCGCCGACCCCGGCCCCGCCCGCGAAGGGCGTCGCGTCGATCTGCCGGAAGAGCGCGCCCGACGGGTAGGCGTAGCGGACCCCGGTCTGGGCGTGGATCTCGCGGAGCACCTCTCCGGCGGTCATGAGCCGCGCCGGGAGCACGACCCGGGCCTTCATGGCGTCCATGGGTTTGCCTCCTGCACTCACCGCACCTTCCGGCGACCGGCAGCCGAGCAGCGCGGCCAAGGCGATAACGGAGACCAGGCCTGTTCGGTCAATCATGCTGAGCTCCTCCCGGGCGAACGAGGAAGTTCGTCATCCGTGTGCATCTGTGTTCATCTGTGGCTGACCTGATCCCAACGCGCGCCGCAGGTAGCCCCTGGTCCACGGGCACGCCGCGATGCACATGCCGCAGACCAGGCGCTCGAGGCCGGCGCCGACCTTCCTGATGCCCTCGCGGCAGGCCGGCTCGGAGAAGATCTCCTCGCGCTCCATGCCCAGCCGCCAGTTCGGCCCCCGGACGGCGCCGCCGGGGCAGATCTTCCGGCACTCCTGGCACTCGCCGCAGCGGCTCTCGTCGACCGGAGCGCCCACGGGCAGTTCCGCGTCGGTGAGAACGGTGGCCAGGCGCACGGCCGGGCCGTAGCGCTCGGTGACCAGGAGCGCGCACTTGCCGATCCAGCCGAGCCCCGCGCGCGTCGCGGCCGTCTTGTGGGGCAGCCGCACGGCGGTGCCCAGGTTGGTGGCCGCAAAGCGCTCGGCCCGGGCGCCGCCGGACCGGAGGAAACGCTCGGTCTCGGCGGCGAGCTCGTCGAGCAGCGCGTTCCGCATCGAGTAGTGGGCCACGTACTCGCGGGTCGGGCCTCCGGCAATGCCCGCAACGACCGCCGGGTCGAGTGCAGCGGCGATGGACACCGCCCGTGGCAGCCCGCCGCGCAGCTCGGCCGGCACGGCACCCATGTCCGCGAAGCCCACCAGCGCCGCGCCGCGGGAGGTCAGGATGGCGGTCAGGTCGTGCATGAGGGACGGTCTCCGGGGATGGCCAGCATGGTATCCGTCGCCGCCGCCGGAGGCAACCGGAGGGGCTGCGGAAGAAGTCGCGCCCGGCCCCGCGCCGCCTTGCGCTCCCCCTTGCGCCGGCTACACTCCCGGCCGCCGGATCACGCGTGACCCACCACCCCAAGCCACGCTGCAGCTCTGCAGGAGACCGCGCCCATGTCCGCCCCCGAATCCTGGCTCGCCCTCTGCCGCCGGCTCGGCGCCCGCCGCGGGGCGCAGGAGGTCCACGCCGCGCTCGCCGCGCGCTACGCCGAGCCGCCGCGGGCCTACCACAACCTGGACCACGTCGCCTTCTGCCTCGACGAGTTCGAGCCGCTCCGGCGCGAGGCCGAAAGCGCCGGGGGCGTGGAGCTCGCCCTCTGGTTCCACGACGCGGCCTGCGACCCGCGCCGGGACGACAACGAGGTCCGGAGCGCAGAACTGGCCGTCGCGGCCGTCGCGCGCCTCGGGCTGGGAGCCAGGCTCGGCGGGCTGGTCTACGAGCTGGTGCTCGACACCCGCCACAGCGCCGAACCGGAGACGCCCGACGGCCGGATCGTCGCCGACGTGGACCTCGCCGTCCTGGGCCGGCCGCCGGCGGCCTTCGACGCCTACGAGCGCGCCGTCCGCGAGGAGTACGGGTGGGTGCCGGAGGCCGAGTTCCGCCGGGCGCGCGCCCGGGTGCTCGGCGGCTTCCTGGCGCGGCCGGCCGTCTACCGCACGCCGCTCATGGCCGCGAAGTACGAGGCCGCCGCGCGGGCCAACCTGGCCCGGTCGCTCGGGCAGCTGGAGTCCGGCGGGGGCGCCTAATCCATACCAGCGGCAAACCGCAGAATATCGAACATCGAAGTCAGAATTGCGAAGGACGTAGAGTGGCCGGGAGCTACACTTCGACATTCATCATTCGGCGTTCTGCGGTTCTGCGGTTAGCTGTTGGTTCTTTGGGCCGCTGGCATGGCTTGATGAAGCCTCATTCCATGTTGCGTGTTGGATGTTGCGTGTTCGTCCGCCTGCCGGAGGCAGGGGCCGCGAGAGCCGCGCCCGCGCCGGGCGTTATTCGGCGGGAGCGGGCTGCGGCGCGCCCTCATCGACCGCGAGCAGCCGCGGATCGACCCAGGCGCACTTCGAACCCTCCGGCGGAGGCAGGCTGATGTAGCCCTTGAGCTCCAGCCGCTCCACGCCGGCCACGTCCACGCGGCACGACCCGTCCAGTTCGTAGCTCTTCAGCAACAGCTTGCCATCGCCGTAGACTATGAACTCGTACCGCCGGTCGCCGTCGGTGCCGGTCTGGACGAGCCCGGCCTCGAAAGTCGAGTATCGCCCGCCCAGATGGTAAGCGACCACCACGGTCCGGTACTGCGGGGGCGCCATGACGATGCAGTTCTCGCGGACCCGCCCTCCGTCCTCGACCCGCTCGCCGAAGCGGAGCAGCTTGCCGCTGCCCACCGTCTGCACGGGGTTGAGGCCGAGCAACGAGATCCCGGCGCCCGCCGGAATCGGCTTAGCCTGAGACGGGGCCGGCTCCGGCTTCGAATCGGAAGGCCCGGACCTGGTCAGGCGGGGGTTGATCCAGACGAGCCTGGCCCCGTCCGTCGAGGATGAGGCGGCGGCCGCGTAGCACTTCAGGTCCAACTGCTGGACGCCGGAGACGTCCAACCGGCAGGAACCGGAGAGCTCGCGGCTCTTGAAAGGCACGCGGCCGTCCGCGGCGATCACCGCCTCCAGGACGCCCGCACCCCCGGTGCCCAACTGAAGGAACTCGCACTCGAAGGTCGAATAGCGCCCCTCGAGGTTGAAGCCGACCACCGGAGTCTTGCGCGACTTGCGCTCCATCGCGATGCACGGCTCGTAAGTGCGGCCGCCGTCCTCGACCCGCACGCCCAGGCGGACGGCGTCGTTCCCGCCATTGATCAACCTGGCCGGCTTGAGATCGAGCAGCGGGACCCGCGCGCCGTCCCCGGCCTCAGAGGACGGCGCCGTCGGGGGCCCGGCGCCCTCGGGCTCGAAAACCGCCACGACCCGGAGGCCGCCGAAGAGGACCAGCCGCTTGGGGTTCTCCGTGCCCGAGGCGCCGTCCTCCCAGCGGGCGAACCGGCTGCCCGGCTCCGGGAGGGCCGTGAGGACGAGCCCGGTGCCGGCCGGGTACCGTCCGCCGGGGGGCGAGACCTCCACCCGGCCGCGGCCTTTGCCCGCCCCGTCCAGCTTGAGGGTGCAGAGCGGCTGGCCGGCGTCGCCGATCTCCCCCGGCTTGCGCGGGGAGCCGCAGCCCGCCTTCAAGCCCACCACCGCGCCGATCGCCAGCAGCGCGGCGAGCGCGATCAGGGCGATCGTCAGCGGCGCGCCCGGCCAGCGTCGCGCGGACGCCCTCTCGGAGGTCGGGCGTACCCCCGGCTGCCGCTTGGCCGGAGTGAGCACCCGGCTCGAAGGGGCGCGGAAGGCGACCTTGGTGGTGGGCGGCTTGGTCACGGCGTCGCCGCGCACCAGCGTCGAGCCGGAGTGCTCCTCCGCGGGGATCTTCCGGTAGCACGCCGGGCAAAGCAGCTTCCCGCCGGAGATGAAGTGCCGGCCCTCGTCGGGCCCGCCCGGCGGGATCTGCTTGTTGCACCTGGAGCAGTAGCGTATCTGCACCAACCGGCACCCCGTTCCATGCGCAACGGAGACGAACCGTCCGCCGCCGCGCCGGAGGCCAAGTCTAGCGCCCCGGCGGGGACAATGCAACGGCCCGGCGAGCGCGGACGGGGCTGTTTCGGGAAAACCGTTTCACCGCGGAGGCGCGGAGACGCGGAGCCGGCTCCGGGACGCGGCGAACCGCTTCTGCAGGGGAAAGCCCCCGACCGCGGACAGGATCTCATCCCCGCGTCTCTGCGTCTCCGCGGTGAGCATCGCTTTCTGCAAAGGCCGAGGCCCGCGCCTCGCGGCTTCTGCCCTTGGAGCCGCGGCCCCGCCGCCTATAATCCGGGCCCGTGAGCGACGCCGAAATGGAACCGGAGCGAGATTCCGCTGGAGGACGACAGGCGGCCGCCGACGGAGCGGACCTGAGCCGGGCCATGCGCCGGGCGCTCGGCTGCGTCGCCGTGCTGGACTTCGCCTACAGCGCCGCCGCCGCCTCGCCCTACGCCATAGCCTGCCTGCCGCCCGACGCCGGGCTGCCCTCCTTCCTGACGGCGACAGGGGTGATCCTCCTCGAGGTCTTCGCAGTCAGCCTGCCGGCCTACCTGCTGGGGATGATCCTGTGGCGCTCCGGCCGGCGCCGCGCGGCGGTGGCCTCGTGCCTGACGCTGCTGGTGGCCGCCGCCTTCATGCTGCGCGTCGACGCCATCATGTTCCCGCTCTTCCGCCAGCACGTCTACGGCGCGCTGGCCCTGGGCTGCCTGCTCCAGGGCGACCCCAACGCCCTGGCCATGACCCCGGCGCAAATCGCGCTCTACGCGCTCGAGACCGTCGCGGTGGTGGGCCTGCAGGCGCCGCTCTACCTGATCATCAGGCGGCACTTCCTGCTGCGCTGGCCCCGGCGCTCGGCGCCCTGGGTGCGGCCGACGGTGGCCTCGGCCGGCGCCGCGCTCTTCGCGCTGTCCCTGGCCGCCTGGGCCACCAGCCGCACCAGCGGCCTGCGCGGAGACTTCATCCCGGCCAGCCGCAAGGCCGAGCTCATGATCATGCAGCACGGCCTGCTCGTGCCCCTGGCCGGGGACCCGGCGCCTCCCCCGCCGCGCGGGATCGCCGAGGCCGCCGGCCGGGGTTTCCAGAGGGCGCTAGAGGAGATCCGGGGCGCGCCGGACCCGGCCTGGCTCGAGCCGGTCCGCATAACCGCCGGACCGGAGCGCCGGCCGAACATCGTGATCGTCTTCGCCGAGAGCCTGCGCGCCGACGCGCTCACCCCCGGGGACATGCCCGAGATGTGGCGCCTGGCGGCGGCCAACACCCGCGCGCTCCGGCACTACTCGACGGGCAACACCACGTACCTGGCGCTCTTCGGCGCCGCCTACGGCCAGAGCCCGGCCGCCTGGGACCTGGCCGCCGAGAGAAAGGCGGTCCCTCCGCCGCTGGCGGCCCTGAAGGCCGCCGGCTACCGGCTGCACCTGGCCTCGGGATGCTCCATGGCCTGGTGGCGGCTCGACCGGCTGGTGCTGCCGCGGGAGATGTTCGACAGCTACTTCGAGCGCGACGGCGACCCGGTGGCCGACGACCTGGCCACGGTGCGCGAGGCCCGGCGGGTCATCGACTCCGCCGACGACCGGCCCTTCGCGCTGGTGGTCTTCCTCTACGCGACGCACTGGAGCTACTACTTCCCTCCGGAGTGCGCGAAGGCCGAACCCTACATGCGCGACCTCGAGCTCAACATCGGGCCGCGGCTGGTGCCGCTCCGCGAGCAGGTCCGGAACCGCTACCTCAACGCCGCGCGCTTCGTGGACCGCTCGGCCGGCGAGATCGTCCGGCGGCTCAAGGAGAAGAGGCTCATGGAGAACACCGTGGTGGTCTTCACCGGCGACCACGGCGAGAGCTTCCACGAGACCGGCAGCTTCTGCCACGGCAGCAGCCTGGGCGCGCAGGAGACCGCCGCGCCGATGATCGTCCACTGGCCGGGAGCGGCCGCGGCGGCCACGCCGCGCACCGTCGCCGGCTTCACCCAGCACGACGACATCTTCCCGTCGATCTTCAAGTACATGGGCCTGGAGAGCCCGCAACTGGCGGCGCTCTCCGGCCGGCCGCATCTGCTCGAGGGCCCGGGCGGCGAGGGCGCGGAGGTCGGAGCCGGCGACAAGGGTTCGCCGCGCCGCTGGGTGTTGCTGGACGCGGGCCGCCGGCTGACTATATTCATGCCCGAGGGCCGGCCCCGGCTGATCTGCGAATCCTGGCGCGACGCATCGGGGCCCGAGGGACAGCCGGTGGCCGCCGAACCGACCGCGGCCGAATGCGCGGCGGTCGGGCGCCGGGTCCGCGAATGGCTCGCCTCCGCCGGGGCCTCCGCGATGTGGCCGGCGCCGAGACAACGCTGATCCGACCGATCCGTCGGATCGACTGCCGAGGAGACTCTCATGCGCGTCACCGCCGCCCTCTTGAGCATGGTTCTGCTGACCTCCGGCGTCGCCGCGGCCGGCGAGGTCACCGGGGTCAAGGCGGCCTGCCGCAACGGCCAGACCTTCGTGACCTGGAAGGACGCCGCCGAGGGCGAGGCCGGGGCGAAGATCCGCTACTCGGTCTACCGCTCCGACCGGCCCATAACCCAGGAGAACCTGGCCGGGGCCGAGCTCTGCGCCGCGGGCGTGCTCAACAACTCCGCCAAGCTCTTCGGCTCGGCCTTCAACATGAAGGACCGCCTCAACCCGGAGAAGCCCACCGCGATCGTCGAGGAGAAGGGCCAGCCCCTGCCCATGTGGTCGGGGCTCGAGGTGGTCACCGTGCGGAAGGACGGCAGGAGCCACTACGCGGTGGTGGCCATCGACGAGGCTGGCGCGCCGCTCTCCAAGGTGGTGCCGGGCGCGAGCGCCACGACCGAGGCGGTCGACGAGAAGGTCGCGCCCATCCAGCCGATCCTCTACCAGGACTCGAAGTCCCGCAAGGGCCCGTACATCAAACAGACCTGCATCAAGGGCACCAAGGGCCTGCCGCTCCAGGTGAACCTCCACGCCTCCAGCGGCGGCGGCGGCGGCGCGGCCGAGTACGGCGACTACTGGCTGTACTTCTCGCGCCGGGAGTGGGGATGGATGGACGGCCTGCCCGGGGTCTTCTCGGTCCAGGAGCGCGCCGATGGCGGCCATCGCCTGGTACTCGACAGCCGCGACGCCATCGTCACGCCGGCGGCCGGCCCGATGGAGACCTACTGGTTCGGCTACGTCTGCGTGCCGCAGTGGGCCGACCACAAGGACCCGCGGGCCTACAACTTCACCGAGGAGCGCATGCTCTGGGTGATCGACTGGGTGATCAGGAAGTACGAGCCCGATCCGGAGCGCGTCTACTGCGGGGGCGGCTCGATGGGCGCCTGGGGCTCGAGCACCTTCGGCTTCCGCCATCCGGAGATCTTCGCGGCGGTCTACCCCAACCGCCCGCGCACCCGGCAGCGGGGCATGCCCACGCTGCCCGGCACGCCCAAGCCATCCGGGCCGGTGACGATGGCCGACGGCAAGACGCCCTACCTCGAGCGCATGGACATGGTCAGGTTCGCGACCGACCACCACGAGGACCTGCCGCCCTACATCTGGTGCTGCGGCCGGCACGACGGCTTCGCCACCTGGCAGGAGCAGGTCGACCTGGTCAAGGCCCTGACCGCCGGCCACCACGGCTTCGCCTTCGCCTGGAACGACGGCAACCACTCCTCGGGGGCCGCGCCCATGGGCAAAGTCGCCAAGTATCACGGCTCCGACAAGTACGCCCGCAACAAGAGCTACCCGGCCTTCGGCAACAGCTCGATCGACGACAAGCCCGGCAGCGGCGACCCCAAGGACGGGGACCTGGAGGGCGGCATCAACCTGGGCTTCATCTGGAAGGACGTGGTCGACGAGCCCGGCAAGTGGGCGGTCACGCTCTCCAACGACCTGTGCAAGGCGGACATGACCGTCGACATCACCCCGCGGCGCTGCCAGAAATTCAAGGCCAAGGCCGGCGAGAAGTTCAAGTGGACCAACTCCGCCGGCGGAGCCGGCGACGCGGCCGCCGACCAGTGGGGCCTGGTGACCATCGAGAAGGTCGCCATCAAGCCCGGCGCCGAGACCACGCTGACCATTTCGCGTTGATCTGACGGGTCGGACCGATCGGTCCGATCGCCCTGGAGGAGACTCCCATGCGCATCAGCCTTGCCACCCTCGCCGCCACCCTGTTCCTTTCCCCGGCATTCGCCGCCGAGCCGGCTGCGCCGCCCCCGACCGCCGCGGCCGGCGAGGTCACCGGCATCAAGGCGGTCTGCCGCAACGGACAGACCTTCGTGACCTGGAAGGACGCCGCCGAAGGCGAAGCCGACGCCGCTCTGCGCTACGCGCTCTACCGCTCGGACAAGCCGATCACCGCCGACAACCTAGCCGGCCTCGAGCCCGTCCAGAAGGGCATCTTCTACAACTCGGCGCGGCTCTTCGGCTACGGCTTCAGCGGCAAGGCCCGGCTCGACCCGGCCAAGCCCATGGTGGTCCTCGAGGACGGCGGCGAGCCGCTGCCGATGTGGAGCGGGGTGACCGCCGTGACCGTCGAGAAGCCCGGCAAGAGCTACTACGCGGTGGTGGCCACCGACGCCAAGGGCGCGGCCGTCACCAAGGTGGTGCCGGGCAAGAGCGCCACGACCGAGGCGGTCGATGAGACGGTCGCGCCCCGCGAGCCCATCCGCACCAACGGAACCAGGGGCGGCGGACCCTCGGCCTTCGGCAAGAAGCTGCCGCTCTTCGTCAGCCTCCACGCCAGCAACGCCATGGCCGGCGACAAGGGCTACGGCGCCGGCGGCGACAACTACCTGTACTTCGGCACGCCCCGGATGGGCTACCGCGACGGCCTGCAGGGCGTCTTCCAGGTCCGCGAGAACAAGGGCAAGGAGGGCGCCTCCCTGACCCTCGACAGCAAGGACCCCGTCGAGAAGCCCAGCGACAGCCCGATCACCTACGTGATGGAGACCTACTGGTTCGGCTACCTGTGCGTGCCGCAGTGGGCCGACCACAAGGAGCCACGGGCCTATCCTTTCACCGAGAGGCGCATGCTCTGGATCATCGACTGGACCGTGAAGAAGTACGACGTCGACCCGGACAGGATCTACGCCGGCGGCGGCTCGATGGGCGCCTGGGGCTCGAGCACCTTCGCCTTCCGCCATCCGGAGATCTTCGCGGCGGTCTACCCCAACCGGCCGCGCACCCGGCAGAAGGGCATGCCCGCCTTCCCCGGCACCCCCAAGCTCTCCGGCCCGGCGCTGATGGACGACGGCAAGACGCCCTACCTCGAGCGCATGGACATGGTCAAGTTCGCGACCGACCACCACGAGGACCTGCCCGTCTACGTCTGGTGCTGCGGCCGGCGCGACGGCTTCGCCTCCTGGCAGGAGCAGATCGACCTGGTCAAGGCCCTGACCGCCAACCACCACGGCTTCGCCTTCGCCTGGAACAACGGCGACCACTCCTCGGGCAGCTACCCGATGGGCAGTGTCACCAAGTACTTCGGCGCCGGCAAATTCGCCCTGCATCAGAGCTACCCGGCATTCGGCAACAGCTCGATCAACGACAACCTGGGCAACGGCGATCCCAAGGACGGAGACCTGGGCAACGTCGACAAGGCCAAGGGACCCACAGAAACCTTCGGCATCAACCTGGGCTTCATCTGGAAGGACGTGGTCGACGAGGAGGGCAGGTGGGCGGTCACGCTCTCCAACGACCTGTGCAAGGCGGACATGACCGTCGACGTCACCCCGCGGCGCTGCCAGAAGTTCAAGCTCAAGCCCGGCGACAAGCTCAAGTGGACCAACTCCGCCGGAGGAGCCGGCGACGCCACCGCCGACCAGTGGGGCCTGGTGACCGTCGAGAAGGTCGCCATCAAGCCCGGCGCCGAGACCACCTTGACCATCACGCGCTAGCAGCCCGCCTGGACGGAAAAGGGGACATTCTACTTTTCTCTGCCTGGAAGAGTAGAATGTCCCCTTTTGTCTCCTCTGAGCATTTCCCTATGATCTGACAGATCAGACCGATCCGGCGGATCCGTCGGATAATTCGGTCTCGACTTTCAGCCGGATTTCTCCGGACAGAAAGTCTGCGCCGGTGTATGGTATCACTGTTGGGACACAGTTGGGAGACGTACGGATGACTGTCAATTCGATCACAAGCCGTTCTTCCGCAAAGCTTTGCGATCTTCTGCGCGACGACATCTCGGCCGGGAAGGTGGCCGTCGGGGACCTCGTCCCCAGCGTGCGCCAACTCAGTTCCAAACACGGCCTGGCGCCGAAGACGGTCCACCGGGCGCTCAAGGTCCTGGCGGCCGAGGGGCTGCTCTCGGGCGAGCCCGGCCGCGGCTACCGCGTGCTGCGCCGGGCCGCCCCAAGAGGCGGCACCGGTCCCGTTGCCTACGTGCTGGGCCAGGACCCGGACGAGCTGGCATCCGGCGAGTTCCATGACCGGCTGCTGGCCGGCTTCCGCACGGCCTGCGCCCGGCGCGGGCGCTCGCTGTTGGTGATCGGCCATCGGGCCCGGGGAGCGGCGGACGTCGTCGAGGAGCTCCGGTCCGTGGACGCAGCCGGCGTGGCCCTGGACACGACCCGGCCCGAGCTGATCCGCGCCGCCCGCGAGGCCGGGCTGGCCGCGGTCATGGTCGACGCCTGGGAGGAGTCCGCCGCGCTCGACTGCGTCATGCAGGACGGCTCCATGGGCGGAACGCTCGCCGCGCGGCACCTGATCGCGCAAGGCTGCCGGCGCATCGCCTGGTTCGGGCCGATCGGCGAGAGCGCCCACAGCCGCGACCGGTTCGGCGGGGCGGTCACCGAGATCGTTGCGGCCGGGCTGGAGCTGCCTCCGGAGATGCGCGTCCGGGCGGCCTTCCCCGCCCGGGTCGAGGCCGCGCGTTCGCTCATGGGTAGGCCCACGCCGCCCGAGGCGGTCGTCGCCCTGTGGTCCGACTTCGCCGTGCAGATCAAGCTGGCCGCCGACGCGCGCGGGATGGTTCTCGGCAGGGACTACCGCCTGGTGGGCTGGAGCCCGGAGGAGACCTACGAGGCGCGCTACCGGCCGGCCTTCGGCGCGGGCCCGGTGCCGCCGGCGGCCGTCTGGAGCGTCGACGCCATGGCCGAGGCGGCCGTGGCCCGCCTGGCCGAACGTCGCGAGAACCCCAAGCTCACCCCGCTCCGGGTCAGGGTGCCGATGAGGCTTAGATTCCCGGAGCAGCAACCCTGAAGGTCGCGAACCGGAGGAGACGAACGATGCGAACCATGCTGATTGCCGCTGGTGTTATTCTCGGCTCGGTCGCGCTGGCCGCCGAGCCGCCGGCGCCGGCCTTCACGACCAAGCCGACCGCGACCCGCGCCGGCGACCCTTCGACAGGCTCAGGGCAAGGCAAGGTGAGGATCGAGTTCGCCGTCGACCGCGAGACCGACGTGGCCGTCTTCGTCGAGGACGGCGCCGGCAAGGTGGTGCGCCACCTGGTGGCCGGCGTCCTGGGCGACAACCCGCCGGCGCCGCTCAAGCCGGGCCTCGCCCAGTCCGTCGAGTGGGACGGCAAGGCCGACTACGGCAAGCCCGCCGGCTCCGGACCTTTCCGGGTGCGCGTGGCGCTGGGGCTAGGCGCCAGGTACGACAAGGTGCTGCTCAGCACCCTGACGGCCTCAACCGGGGCCCGTTGCGCCGGAGTCGGGAGCGACGGCACCCTGTACCTCTTCAAGAGCAGCAGGACCTTCGGCGGCGAGGGGCTTCTGGCCTTCAACCGCGACGGCTCGTACCAACGGAGCCTTACGCCGTTTCCGGCCAATCTCCCTCTCGAGCGGGCCAAGGGGTTCGACCCCTTCGAACTGGACGGGCGCGCGGCCCCATTGCCCCACAACCAGGTGCACGGCCTCTATCCGCAGCCGGGCTGGGGGGCCAGGAAGTTCCAGCTCCCCGTCTCCCGCGAGGGCAGGATCTATCTCGTCGGCGGCAAACCCGGGAAGTACAACAAGCGCCCCTTGAGCAGCGGCGTGATCTATCCGGACGGGGGTTGTCCCGAGGACGAGTTCGCGGTTCCCCTCAAGCTGCCGGCCGGCATCAAGGGCCTGGCCCCCTCCCTGTACTACATGGGCATGGCCCTCTCCGGAGACGAGAGCCGGCTCTACGTGACCGGCCTGGGCGACAACAAGGGCTCCTTCCCGGTCGTCTTTCGGATCGCCCTGCCGGAACGCAACGCCATCGAGATGTTCTTCGGGGACGTCGCGAAGTCCGGCAAGTCCGAGACGCATCTGAACAACCCCCGCGGCCTCGCCGTCGACGGCAAGGGCAACCTGCTCGTGGCCGACCAGTCCAACAACCGGATCGTCGTCATATCCGAGAAGGACGGCGGATACGCAGGCGAATTCCCCGTCCAATCCCCGGACACCGTGGCCGTGGACAGGAACACCGGAGCCGTCTACGTCACCCGCAACGTGGGCAAGAACGTCTACGAACTCCAGAAGTTCGCCGGCTGGAAGAACCCTCAACCGGTCGCGACCGCCAAGCTGACATGGCAGGGGCACCCCTCCTGCCCGCCGATCATGGCGATAGACGCCTCGGCCAGCCCGGTGGTGGTCTGGCTGCAGGAGGACTATGGCCGGCTGATCCGGGTCGAGGATCGCGGAACGAGCTTCGGCGACGGGAAGCTCGCATCCAGCGAGGAGGGCAGCGAGACCGGGTTCATGGACCTCACGGTGGACCGCGTTCGCGACGAGGTCTACATGCGCGGCTGTCACCGGAACAACGGGGCCATGTACTGGTGGTACCGCTACGACGAAAAGAGCGACAAGCTCAGCCGGCTCGACGTCGGCCCATTCTCGAGCTCGGCCGGCGCCCAACTGGTCCCGGCCCCCGGCGGAAACCTCTACGGGGCCTCCTACAGAAGCGGCATCTTCAAGTTCACCCACGACGGCAAACCCGATCCCTGGGAGAACCCCATCCGCGGCACCGGTCCGGAGGCCAACAACTACGCCAACAAGGTGGCGCACTGCACCTTCATGCCGGTCAGCGAGTGCTGGATGCGCCACGTGCTCGGGGTGCGCCACGACGGCCACATCTTCGCCTTCGAGCCCGGCAAGAACGGCGGACGCCCCACCAGAATGCTGCGCGAGTACCTGCCCTCCGGCCAGCTGGCCCGGCAGGATCCGATCATCTGGAAGGTTTCGGACGGCTCCATCGGCCCCAAGTTCGATCCAGAGGGCAACGTCTACGTGGCCGAGATCGTAAAGCCCGCCGACCGGATCTATCCGCCGGAGTTCGAGAAGAAGCTTGGCAGGGTCGATCCTGCCAAGGACCGTCTGGCGTGGGGCTCGCCCCAGGCCTCCGCCTCGAACATCTACGGCAGCATCGTCAAGTTCACCCCCAAGGGAGGCATGGTCGACATAAACGTCGTCTACGCCGGTGTGCGCAGCGACAATCCCTATCCCGGCACACCGAAGCTCGACTCCTCCCTCAAGACCGAGGACTACGTCTACGACAACGGAGCGGGGGGATTCGGCACCGTGAAGGTGACCGGCGCCGAGTGGGTCCGCATGGGCTGCAGTCACGTGTTCGTCGGAGAGTGCACCTGCGATTCCACGCGCTTCGACGTGGACGAGTTCGGTCGGGTCTGGTACCCCGACCAGGGGCGCTTCCGGGTCTGCGTGCTGGACACCAACGGCAACGACCTCACCCACTTCGGCGGCTACGGGAACGCGGACAGCCGCGGCCCGGAGAGCACCGACAAGGCCATGGCCACGCCGGACATCGCCTTCTCCTGGCTCGTCGGCGTCGGCGTCACCGACCGCCACGTCTACACCGGCGACAGCCTGAACCGGCGCATGCTGCGCAGCAAGGTTACCTACGCCGCCGAGGAGACTTGCGCGGTCCGGTGACGATCCGACGGATCCGTCTGATCCGACCGATCAGTCTGATTAACAAGGCCTTGTGACTTTTCGCAGAAAAGTCGCAAACAAAAGGGCTCGCCAGCTGTATTACGCCACCAGGAGGACAGCCTGGTGGCCACCACTCAGACAGCCAGAGACAGGGCAGCGGGCCGCACGAGCTGCGGATTGCTCGCCGATATCCGCTCGCGCATCAAGTCCGGAAAGTTCTCGCCGGGCGAATACCTGCCGACCGTCCGCGAGCTCGAGCAGGCTCACGGGATCTCCCGCAAGACGGTCAATGGAGTTCTCAAAAACCTCGAGGCCGAGGGCCTCGTGGCCGCCGAGCCGCGCCGCGGCTACCGGGTGCTCGCCCGCGCAGCCGACCCCGACCGGGGCTGTCCGCTCGCCTACCTCGCCGACCTGCGCGAGTCACCCGACGAGTGGAAGCCGTTCCACCGCGAGCTGCTCTCCTCCTTCCAGGGCGCGGCCGCCCGCCGCGGCTGGACGCTGCTGGGCGTCGGCTCTCAGGGGCGCGACCGGGCCACGGTCATGCGCCAGCTCTCCGCCGCCCGGGCCTGCGGGCTGATCGTCGACTCGGTCGACGACGAGATCATGGCCGCCGTCCGCTCGGCCGGGCTGCCGGCCGTGGCCGTCGACGCCTGGGAGCACGACCTGCCCGTCGACGTGGTCGTCCAGGATTCCTACCAGGGCGGCGTGCGCGCCGCCGGCTGCCTGGCTGAGAGAGGCCGCAAGCGCATCGCCTGGTTCGGCCCGACGGGCTGGAGCACCCACAGCCGGGCGAGGCTCGCCGGGACCCTGGCCGGACTGCTCGAGCACGGGCGGCCCATCGACGCCGGCCTGATCTTCAGCACGCCGCGCGACGACTCCGCCCGGCAGGCCCGCGAGCTGCTCTCGCACGCCGACCGGCCGGACGGGATCGTCTCGCTCTACCTCGAGACCGCGACGCAGCTCGTCCGGACCGCGCGCGAGCTGGGCCTGCGTATCGGCCGCGACCTCGACCTGGTCGGCTGGTGCACCGAGGAGCAGCACGGGCGCGACTGGCTGCCGCTCTTCGGCGGCGAGCCGCCCGCGCCCTGCGTGGTCTGGAGCCCGGCGCGCATGGCCGAGCTGGCCGTCGACCGCCTGGAGGCCCGCCGCCGCAATCCGCGCCTCGAACCCGTGAGGATCAGCGTGCCGGTGGAGGTGAGGACGGGAGAGGGACTGAGGCACTGAGGGAGAGGAGACCGACATGATGAAGAATTCGACAAGTCCGGCAGCGCGCGCGAAGCGCACTAAGTACCTCAGTGCCTTAGTCCCTCAGTGCCTTCTGCTCATAGCATTGAGCACCTCCGCCGCCGAACCCGCCGGCAAGTGGCCGCCGCCCTACCAGAACGACCCGGCGGTCGCTAAGCAGCTCGAGGCTCTCGCCGACAACACCGCGGCGACGCTGCCGGTCAAGGTCGAGGGGCTCGAGGGCGGATGGGAGAAGAGCGACTGGCTGAAGACCGGGCCCTTCACACGGGGCTTCAGCTGCAAGATGGCCTACGCCCCGGACCGGCGCACGGCCTTCTACTGCGGCCAGGACCACAACCTGCCGCACTTCAACGACGCCTGGGAGTTCCACCTGGGCTCGGCGACCTGGCACTGCCTCTCGAACCCCGACGGCGGCGACACCGGCGCCTACTGGCGGAACATGACCGTCAAGGTCCTCGGTCGGGGCGGCAAGGGGATGGAGCCGGACGAGAAGAAGCGCGAGGAACTGCGCGCCAAGCTGAAGGAGTACATGGAGAAGACCGTGCACCTCAAGGACGGCTACCTCCAGACAAAGAAGAACGGCGGCCCGGTCTTCGCCTGGCACACCTGGGATGGGCTGAGCTACGATCCCGGGACCGGCCGGATGTACTGGGCGGTCCTGGACGACGACGGGGTCATGAAGAGCTACCTCAAGACCTTCTGCACGGTTACCGGCGCGGACTTCGCCGCCCTCGAGAAGGAGCTCAAGCCGGGGATGGGGCTCTGGTCCTTCGACCCGGGCACGAAGAAGTGGGCCCGCTGGAGCGGCACCGGACCGCACCCGCGAATGCGCGGCATGGGCGGGGCGCTGACCTACATCCCCGACCTCAAGAAGACCGTCTGGTACGTCGCGGCCTACAACGTCAGCCCGGCCGACTGCCAGATGTGGATCTACGACGCGGCCACCGACAAGTGGGAGGATCTGAAGCCCAAGTGCGACTGGGGCAAAAAGGAGTCCCCGGTCGCCGAGCAGCAGATGGCCTACAGCCCCAAGCACAAGAAGCTCGTGGCCGTCGTCGAGAAGAACACCTTCGTCTACGACTTCGCGACCAACGCGTGGAGCAAGGTCGCGACCGAGGAGGACCAGTACGCCTCCGACTGCCGGACGGTCTTCGCCTACGACAGCACCTCCGACGTCTTCCTGCTCTACAACGCCCCCAAGGGCCAGTGGGACAAGTCCCGCGACCTGCGCGCCTTCGACCTCAAGACCGGCAAGTGGGAGAAGCTCGTCCCCCAGGGCGCGCCCGTGCCCGGCGACTGCCGCAAGGGCTACTACGACCCGGAGCACAACTGCCTGGTGATCGCCGGCCAGGGGCCGGTGTGGGTGTACCGGTACAAGAAGGTCGGGCAGACCGGCGGCGCCAAGCAACTCTAAGGACAAGGAGAAGAGAGATGATTAGGCTAGCTCTTGCAACCCTCTGTGCCCTGACTTGCTCGCTGGTCCTCGCCGGGGAAGCAACCGCTCCGGCTGCGCCCGCCGGGGCCGTCCCCGCCGTCTGGCCCAAGAAGGACTGGCCGTCGCGAAATCCCGTGCCCTACCAGGACGACCCGGCGGTCGTCAAGCAGCTCGAGGCTCTCAGCGCAGGGACCGGGCTCTACCTGCCGCCCTATAAAATGACCCCGGACGACGTCGGCAAGTGGCACCACACCTTCAAGACCGGCGGGCCCTACCGTCGGGGCTTCGGCAACAAGATGGCCTATGCGCCTGACCGCAAGACGGCGATGTACTGCGGCGCCGACCACGGCACCCCCCATGGACTGAACGACGTGTGGGAATACCACCTGGGCTCCAACACCTGGAACCTGATCTGCCCGCCGGCCAACGACAAGTATCCGCTCCAGCGCATCGCCCGGGAGGAAGCCGCCGCCAACAAGGCCATCGCCGAGGGCAAGGACATCGAGAAGAACAAGGCGATCCTGGCCAAGGCCGAGGCGGATACCAAGGCCTGGTGGGCCACCTGTTCGGTCGAGGACGGCTACCTGCAGGCCAAGGGCAACGGCGGGCCGGTCTTCCCCTGGCACACATGGGATGGTCTGGCCTATGACGAGAAGGCCAGGCGGCTGTACTGGGCGGAGCTCGACAGCGACAACTACGGCGACTACCCCAAGCACGGCGTGCACACGGAACTGACCCGGCGCTACTGCAAATACACGGGCCAGGACTTCGACAAGATTGCCGCCGGCCTCAAGAAGGGCGCCAGCATGTACATGTACGACCCGGCCCAGGGCCGCTGGATGCGGCACATCGGCGACGGACCGCTGCCCTACATGCGCGGCATGGGCGGCTCACTGGTCTACATCCCCGACCTGGACCGGACCATCTGGTACTGCGCCGCACAGAACGTCACGCCCAACGACATGCAGATGTGGTCCTTCGATGCCGGCGCCAACAAGTGGACGGACCTGAAGCCCAACGGCGGCAAGTCCATCCTGGCCCTGTGGCACAAGGACAAGGTCGCCCCGGGAAGCGAAGTGCAGATGGCCTACAGCCCGAAGCACCGGAAGATCGTGGCGGTCCAGGGGAAGGGCACCTTCGTCTTCGACCTGGCCAAAAACGAGTGGTCCCGCGGCGTCGACGATGACCGGGTCTTCGGGGCGGACTACAAGGGCGTTTTCGCCTACGACAGCAATGCTGACGTTTTCCTGCTCCTGAGCGCTACTGGAGGCCAGTGGGCCGACGACTGGCGGCTGCTGGCCTATGACCTCAACGCCAACAAGTGGGAGGCGGCCCCGATCAAGGGCGATGACATCACCAAGGACAAGAAGCTATCACCCACCGGCTACTACGACCCGCGGCTCAACGCCCTGGTGGTCTACAGCAACTCCAACGCCACCAGAGTGTGGGTCTACCGCCACGCGACCGCCAACCAGACCGGGAGGGAGAAATGAAGATGTCGAAACCCATCTGCCTCGCTGTCTCGCTGCTGCTCGCCTCCGTCCTAGCCCTCGCTGGCGACGCCCCCCCGCCGCTCCCGCCGGCCGCGCCCTTCCAGGACGACGCGGCGGTGGCCGCCAAGCTCGATGCGCTCGGCGAGCGGAGCGCGGTCATGCTCGGCAAGTTCAAGGTCGAGCCCGCCGGCGTGGAGAAGTACAACGGGGCGCTCAAGGGCGGCCCCGGTCGGCGCGATTACGGCAACAAGATGGCCTACGCCCCGGACCGCGGCACGGCGCTCTACTGCGGCGCCAACCACGGCTCGCCGCACCGCCTCAACGACGTCTGGGAGTTCCACCTGGGCTCGAACACCTGGCGGATGATCTGCGCCCCGGGGCGCGACGCCACCCGCCTGCGCGGCATGCAGAACGACGAGAAGAAGCTCAACGACCTCATCGCCAAGGGCACCGACGTCGAGAAGAACAAGGCCGAGCTCGAGAAGACCCACGCGCAGATGAAGGCCTGGTACGCCGGCGTCGAGGTCAGGGACGGCTACCTGCAGGACACCTATAACGGCGGTCCGGTCGGCCCCTGGCACACCTGGGACGGGCTGACCTACGATGCGAAGGCCAGGCGGCTCTGCTGGGCGGTCCTCGACACCGACAACTTCGCGGACGAGAAGAACCGCGTGCACCGCGGCCTGACCCGGAGCTTCGCGAAGATCACCGGCCAGGACCCGGAGAAGCTCGTCGCCGAGCTCAAGCCCAGCTCGAGCATGTACATGTACGACCCGGCCAAGGGCCGCTGGACGCGGCAGCTCGGCGAGGGGCCCTTCCCGATCATGCGCGCGATGGGCGGCACCCTCAACTACATCCCCGACCGCGACATCACCGTCTGGTACGCCTGCGTGGGCTGCACCCCCGGCGGCTACGACGAGGGCATGTGGGCCTACGACGCCAAGACCAACAAGTGGACCTGCCTCGTGCCCGGCGGCACGGTCTCGGGCCTGATGCGCCAGAAGAAGGCCCCCGGCGAGGAGATCCAGGCGGCCTACAGTCCGAAGCACGGCAAGCTGGTCGTCGTCCACAAGGAGATGACCTTCGCCTTCGACTTCGCGACCAACTCCTGGGCGCGGGTCGCCGACAACCCCGCGTCCGGCATCGACTGCGTGAGCGTCTTCGCCTGCGACACCAACTCCGGCGTCTGCCTGCTCGTCGGCAAGAAGGGCGGACAGTGGTCCAAGGAGCCCTGGCAGCTGGGCGCCTACGATCCCGGCACCGACAAGTGGGAGGTCGTCGAGGTCAAGGGCGACGCGCTGCCCCAGGACATCGCCGGCCGCTGGGACGGCGCCCAGGCCTTCAGCGGCTACTACGACGCAAAGTACAACGCCTTCGTGCTCTACTGCGCGCGGAGCGGACAGACTTGGGCGTACCGGCACGCAACAACGAAGAAGTAGGGGCAGGTTTCAAACCCGCCCCTGCACGATGGGGCGCCCGGCCCGTTTCTCAGAAAGGGCGGGGCGGGCTTTGGGCTCTGGGCTTTGGGCATTAGAGCTTCCGGAAAGAAGTCCTTCCGGAGAAAGGCAGGGACGGGGGCACCCC
>CALGYR010000103.1 GCA_937935355.1 uncultured bacterium
TTGGCTGTTGGCTGTTGGCTGTTGGCTGTTGGCTGTTGGCTGTTGGCTGTTGGCTTGACTCGGCCGAAGAGTTGTCGCGCTATTGCGGATCCATCGGCTGTTTGGCCGGCAGAGCGATGGCCTTCTTCGCGTCGGCCGCCCCCAGCAGCGGATCGTCGGTCTCCCGCATCCAGGCCTCCAGCCGCCCGCGGAGGTCGGCCAGCACTGCGGCGCAGGCCGGGTCGGCGGCCAGGTTCCGGCTCTCGGCCGTGTCGGCCCGGAGGTCGAAGAGCTCCTCCAGGTCACGACGCGGCGCGAGCTCGGCGGCGCCGAGGATGGCGCCCAGGCCCTCCTTCTTCACGTCGGACGGCAGGCTGACCGCCGGGACGTCGCGGCGCCAGTAGCGGATGTACTTGTAGCGCTCGGTGCGCACGCAGCGCATCGGGTCGAAGTACGAGTGGCAGTTTATCTCGGCGAAGATCTCCTCGCGTTTCCGGTATTCGCCGCCGGCGACCAGCGGCAGGAAGCTGCGCCCGCGCATGTAGGGCGGCGGCGCGACCCCGGCCATCGCGAGGACGGTTGGCGCCACGTCCAGGTTGGTGAGCAACTCCGCGCGGCGGACGCCGCCCCGGACGCCCGGAACGCGCATCACCAGGGCGACGCCCAGGCCCGGGTCGCGGAGGGTGCCCTTGGCGCGCGGGTTGGCCTCGCCGTGGTCGGTGGTGAAGATCAGCACCGTGTCGTCCTTCACCGCGGACTTGTCCAGGGCCTCGACGATCCGGCCGACGGCCGCGTCCATGTACGCGATCGAGGCGTGGAAGTCGGCGACGTCCCTGCGGACCTCCGGAGTGTCCGGCAGGTAGCCGGGAACGGCCACCGCGGCCGGGTCGGCGGGCTGGAGCCCCCCCTTGAGATAGGGGCGGTGCACCTGGAAGAAGCCGGCGTTGAGGTAGAAGGGCTTGCCGCCCGGATTCTGGGCCGCCAGAAACTCCGCGACCTGCTCGGCGACCTTGCCGGCATCGGTCGACTTGGTCCAGGCCTCCTGGTAGCCCAGCTCCGCGGCGTCGTGCCCCTCGTGCTGGAAGCCCATGAGCTGCGTGCGGTAGCCGGCGTCGGCCAGCTCGTGGGCCACGGTGCGCTGTCCCTGGCGATAGGACCAGCCGCGATGCTCGAGGCCCATGAGCCCGTTCTCGTGCGCATAGGACGAGGTCATGGCGCAGCCGCGCGAAGGCGTGCAGGGCGACGACGAACAGAAGTAGTTGGTGAAGACCACTCCGCTCGCGGCCAGCCGGTCGAGGCAGGGGCTCTTCACCGACTTGTCGCCGTAGGCCCCGAGCGTCCGGCCCAGGTCGTGGCACACGATGTAGATCACGTTCGGCCGCCGGCCGGCAATGTCCACGACGCCCGCGGCCGGCGAGGCGGCGGGGTCCGCGGCGCGCGTCGGGAGCGCCCGGCAGCCCAGGACGATCGTCGAGAGCAGGACCAGCCCGCAGCCGGCGATATGCGCGAGGGACAGACACACGTTGGCCATCGGGACTCCTCCGGTCGGCTACCCGGCGCGGGGCGGCCGACCGCAGGCGGCCGGGAGCCGGCGCGCATTATACGCGCGGCCGAGAGGCGGACAAGCCGGGGGAAGAAAGGTTGGAAGGATGGAAGATTGGAAGATTGGAGGATTGGGTAAGAGTTGGGGGCCGACGCGTGCCGTCTCTCCCCGCGTCGCCTCCCCCCCTCCACCCTCCACCCTCCACCTTCAACCCTCAAACATCGCCCTCCCCGCCCTTGACGCCCCACCCGCCCCGGCGAGAATCCCGGCGCTTAGCGATCAGGCGATCCCGCTCTCGGAAGCGGCGGCGCGGCCCGGCGGCCGGCGGCTGGATGAGCTGAGGAAGTAAAGGCATGACCGTCTTCAGCTGGCTCAGGGAGCTCCTGGAGGGGCCTCCGGAGCCTCCGGAATCGCCCGATGAGCTCGTCCCGATCTACGACTTCGAGAAGCAGTCGCTGCGCCACGTCCCGCGCCGCGAGTTGCCACCGGACTACATCAAGGTCGGGGCCCCAGGCCTGGATGAACTGGTGTGGGCCAATCCGACGCAGGTGGGGTGGCGCGAGCGTGAGCCCCCTTCCCTTGAGGAGGACAGGCGGGAGGAGGGGAAGGCGTTGTTCGATGACCTGCGCAACAAGGCTCTCCGCCTCACCCGCGCGGAGCTCGGCCTGCCCGCCGGCCGGGTGCCGACCGAGCCCTTCGGCGTGCTCATGGAGATGGGCTACGAGAACGGCTCGGCGACGGTCGTGGCCCTCGGAGAGGGGAGCGCCAGCATCTACCTCAGCACCGGAGGGGGCTCCATCGGCGGAGGCGGTCACGATCCCGTCCGCAAGGCGGCGCTGGCGATGGTTGCCACGGCTGCCAGGTTCCAGACGCAGACCGTCCCGACGAAGGAGTACCCGCCCCCGGAGGACGGCCAGGTGGTCTTTTACCTCCTCACCGACGAGGGCGTCTTCACCGCGGGCGCGCCGGAAATGGACCTCGGCGAAGAGCGCCATCCCCTGTCGCCGCTCTTCTTCGCCGGCCAGGAGGTGATCACCCGGTACCGCCTGGTCGAGCAGGCCCTCCAGTCCGGTCGAGGGCAGGTTCGGAGCAGCGAATGACGAGCGCGTCCCGGACAACCGGGCCAGACAGAAGGGACCGAGAACGTAATGGCTCCGCAGGAGGACATCCGATGAGAACCCGTGCCGTCGCGTACATCCTGATGCTGGCCGTCGCGGTCCCCGGGCTGTCCCTGGCTCGCGAACTCGCGTCCGAGAAGTACAACTGCGCAGTGGACGTGCCCGACGGCGACGCCTGGGAGAGCTTCTCCATGCCCAGCCCGGTCTTCGTCTTCGGAGTCCGGCACACGGGCGACGGCCGGACGTTCGGGCTGATCGCGGTGCCGCTGCCGGTGCCGGTGGACACCGTCACGACGAGCATGAAGACCGGCCTCGAGGAGGGTTTCCTCCGGGAGGGGCCCGCAAAAGCAGGCTTCAAAGTCAGCAAGCTCTACTCCCGGGACATCTCGATCCGCGATAGGCCGGCCTACGAGATCGCCGCCCTGGCGGAGCTCCCGAATGGCAAGATGCTGCTCGTGAACCGCGCGGTGGTCGCCGGCGGCTACCAATACGGGTTCAACGCGAGCACGCCCAAGGACAAGCTCGAGAACGATCCGGAGATGAGCGCCATCCTGTCGAGCTTCCGCTTCCTGAAGACTCCGACGCCTCAATCGGCAGCGAACACGGCGTGGAACACGCACGAGATATCCAAGCTGTGCGGAGGGATCGGGGCATTGCTCCTGGTCGTGATGCTCGTGGTCCATCTGGCCCGGCGGAGCGGCAAGAAGGCCGGCGCGTAGGGGACCGGGCCGGGCCGCAACTGGTCTTCTTCTCTGCCCCGCCCACCTCTCCAGAAACCTCTTATTGAGACCATACGTCCAATCTTCGCGATCGAAAACGCGGCGTATGGCTGGGTTGGAGGGATGGAAGGCGGGATGGTTGGAAGACTGGAAGATTGGAATTTGGGTGCGGTAACGAACCCCGTCCTTCCCCCCTCCACCCTCCACCCTCCACCTTCCACCTTCGACCTTCCCTCCCGCACCACTCGGAACACCTCGCCGTGTGGCAATCGCCTATGAGCCCCGCTACAATCTGGCGGCCTCCGGGAAGCAGGGACCCCCCGCATGAGACGCAGAGCGTTCATCCAGGCCCTCTTGGCGGCGGCGCTCTTCGGCGCTGCCACCCCCTTTTCCAAGTCGCTGCTGGCCGGGCTCCAGCCCAACCAACTGGCGGGGCTCCTGTACCTCGGCGCGGCGATCTGCCTCTTCCCGCTAGTCCTCCGCCGCCGCCTGGCCGGGCGTGCGGTGCTGCCCCGGGACGCCCGCAACCGCCGTAACCTTCTGGGGGCCATCGTCTTCGGCGGCGTGATCGGACCGGTCCTGCTGCTCGCCGGGCTCAAGCACGCCCTGGCCGCGTCGGTGTCCATGTGGCTCAACCTCGAGTCGGCCGCCACGGCCGTGATCGCCGTGCTACTCTTCCGGGAGCACCTCGGCAAGTGGACCTGGTGCGGCAACTTCGGGGTCCTCGCGGCGGGAATCCTGTTGGGCTTCAACGAAGGCTGGTCCGGCTGGATCGGCCTGGCCTTCGTGGGCGGGGCGGCCGCCGCCTGGGGGCTGGACAACAACTTCACCGCCGTGATCGACGGCATCAGCGCGGAGGACAGCACCTTCTGGAAGGGGCTGGTTGCCGGCGGCACCAACCTCGCCATCGGCCTGACGTTCTTCCCGTGGCAGTTCGGGACCGACTGGCTGTGGGCGCTGCTCCTGGGCTCCCTGGCCTACGGGGCCAGCATCGTCCTCTACATCCGCGCCGCCCACGGCCTGGGCGCCGCGCGCTCACAGATGGTCTTCGCCGCGGCGCCCTTCTTCGGAGTGCTGCTGTCGATAGCGTGGCTCGACGAGGGCATGAGCGCCCTCCAGGTCCTGGCCGCGCTGGCGCTGGCCGGTTCTATCGCGCTGATGTTCCGCGACCGGCACGACCACGAGCATCGCCACGAGGCGCTCTGCCACGAGCACGAACACGCGCACGACGACCGGCACCACGGCCATGCGCACGACGACGGTCCGGCCGACTCGGCCCACACGCACCTGCACGAGCACGAAGCCGAGGCACATTCACACCCGCACTGGCCGGACGTGCACCATCGCCATCACGGAGATAACGGGAGGTAGACGGCGGGTCGGCCTGGGTGGGGCCGGCCGCGGGCAGATTTCGAACGGCGCTCAGGTACCGAGCCCCGCTTCGTCGCGATTCATCCGCCGGCGCGAGCCCCCCTCGCTCGCCCCGAGATGCTCCGGACACTCCTTCAACCATCTAAGGCTGCGACGAGCGCACACGGAAGTAGTGCGTCCGGCGCGAGGCGGTGGGCTCGACCTTCTCGACCAGTCCCTCGCGGCAGAGCGCCTTCAGGTACGCCGTGGCCGTTGCCTGGGAGATCCCGAGCGCCTCGATGATGCGGGCCCGGTTCAACCGGGGGTGCGTCCGGAAGAGCTCGCGGACCATCTCGAGCCGGCCCTGCCTGGTGCATCCCCGCCCGACCGGCGGCTCCTCGGCCGCGGAATCAGGCGCCTTTGCGTCCGCAACCGGGACGGCATCCTGTTCGTCGTGAAACTCCGCCAGGCCGTAGAAGAGCTTGTCGGAATGCAGCAACCTCATGCGCTCCATGCGGTTGCGCAGTTCGCGCACGTTGCCAGGCCAATCGCGGCGAAGCAACTCGTCCCGGAGGGCCGGGGCCAACTGCGGACGGCCGGCGCCGCCGCGCCCCTCTACCAGGAAGTGCTCGGCCAACGGCAGGATGTCGTCCCCTCGCTCTCGAAGCGGCGGCACGGCAAGCTCGATGCGGCGAAGCCGGTAGAGCAGGTCCTCGCGGAAGGTTCCCTTCCCGACCATCCCGGGCAAGTCGGCATTGGTGGCGGCAACCACCCGGCACGCTATCCGACGGCTGGTCGCACTCCCCACCGGGCGTATCTCGGCGGACTCGATCACGCGCAGGAGGGCCGCCTGCAGCCTCATCGGCAGTTCGCCGATTTCGTCGAGGAAGAGCGTGCCCTCCCCGGCTGCCTCGAATACGCCGCGGCGGGCCCGGACCGCGCCGGTGAAAGCTCCCTTCTCGTGGCCGAAGAGCTCCGACTCCAGGAGGCTTTCGGTGATGGCTCCGCAGTTGATCGCGATGAAAGGTTCTGCCGCCCTGGAGCTCTCCTCGTGCAGCGCCCGGGCAACCAACTCTTTCCCGGTTCCCGTTGGACCGGTGATGAGGACCAGAATGTCCGACTCCGCGAACTGCACTATCGTCCGGCGCAGAGCAATCATCGCAGCGCTGGGCCCCACGAGCCTGGTCACGCCCGTTGGCACCGACTCCGGGGCGAACGACGAGTCGGCGGCCTGGTGGGCGACCGCCTGCGCCGATCCCACGCCTTTGCCTCCGCCATGTTCCCCGAAGGCGGTCCTTTCCGCGGCCATCGTCCCGAACATCAGCCGCAGAGCGTCGACGCGCGAGAGTTCGCAGCTCAGGTCCAGCTCGATCTTCAGGCGGGGCAGCGCTCGATACAGTTCACAGGCCCGGTACGCGGCGCCGAAATGCGCCATGGCCTCCCCGGGCCGGGCCTCGAGCAGGTCGGCGCGCGCCAGGAAGAGGTCGTCGAGGTAGCTCACGTTCCCGTGCTCGCGGCGCAGACGCATGAGCCGCCGGGCCGCCTCCGGCTGCCGGGCGGCCAGTTCGCAGCGCACCAGGTTGAAGTCCTCGAAGTCCTGGCCGTAAAGGAAGCCCGAGCTCCGGCCGACGTCCTCGCGCGCCAGCGCAAGTGCCGCCAGGGGCCGGTCCGCCATCAGTTCGCGGACGGCGGCCAGCCTGGGCGGCAGTCTCTCCGGGTTCGCGCCGGACAGGACCTCCGCAAGCGCCAGGTAGTGCGCCGCCGATTCCCGCTGCTCGGGAGGAAGCTGCTCCAGCAGGCTCCGGTCCAACGCCAGGAGCTCGGCCAGATGGCCGGTCACGGCATGGTGGATCAGGTAGACATACGCACGGTAGATGGGCATGCCGGGGTACTTGCACCGATCCACCAGCCGCGTGTATTCGTCCTCGACCTCCGCAAACTTGCCGCGAATGGCCAGCAGCGATGCCCAGTCGGTGAAGAAACGGGGGTAGGGCACCGAGTCGCGCGGCAGGACCTCCAGGATCTGACGGCTGCAGGCCTCGGCCTCGTCGAACTTCCCGATCTGCACCAGGATCTCGGTCCGGCCGGCCGTGGCGGCCGCGCGGACCCACGGGGGCGTGGCCGGGCCGGCCATCTCCAACGCCATGTCATTGAACCTGATGGCTTCGGAATATCGCTTACGGTACGTCGCGAACATCGAGCACAGGCGCAGATAGACGATGACCAGACTGGGATCTCCCTGGCTGATGTCCGTCGAAGCGATCGCCGCAATGGCATCCTCCTTGGGCCGTTTGCCGTTGACCGCCTGGCCGACGCACAAGATCGCCCGACAGATCCCTGCGCTGTCGCCCTTCAGGTTGCTCCTGATGACCGAACTTATGTCCGGATCGCCCGCGATGAACGCTTCCACTACGGGATGGAGAGGGATGGTCTTCCTGTTCCTGCCTCGCACCGGGCACCGCACAGCTCTGGCGTTGGCCACAACCCCTCCGTTCTGGTGCTCTAGGAAGCACTCTTTATCGGATAGTTATATCCTATACACAGGGATGTTTGTCAAGCATCTGCGACCCCACATTTCCGCAAACAACGTATCGGAGCCACTTGGATCCGATAGGTGCTCGGGCCCGGCGCTTGCTTTCCCAGAGCGTCAACCACGGACTGACATGGGAAAGGCGGTGCCGAATGCGCTTGCTGCTAGTGAACTCCAACCGGTTTCACCAGCCCTGGCCGGTCATCCCGTTCGGCCTGTGCTGCGTGGCCTCGGCCGCGGAGGCCGCGGGGCACGACGTCCGGGTGCTGGACCTGTGCTTCTCCAGGCATCCGGCGGCGGACATAGCGGGCGCAACGGCCGACTTCCGACCGGAGGCGGTCGGAGTCAGCATCCGCAACATCGACAACAGCGCCGGGTTCAACACCCGCTTCCTGCTGGAGGCCACCCGCGACGAGGTGATCGCGCCGCTGAAGCGCGCTTTCGCCGGGCCAATCGTCATCGGCGGGCCGGCCGTGGGCATCAACGGCGCGGAGATGCTGGACTTCCTCGACCTCGAGTACGCCATCCGCGGCGACGGCGAGGCGGCGTTCGTCGAGTTCCTGCGGAGGCTGGGCGCCGGCGAGTCCATGGAGGGACTGGGCGGGCTGGTCGTCCGCCGCGGCGGCCGGACCGTCCAGGACTCCACCCCCTGGTGCGTGGAGGACCTGGACGCGCTCCCCGGGGCCAGGCCCCACCGCTGGATGGACCTCGCCCCCTATCGGCGCTGCGGATCGCCGCTGCAGGTCCAGACCAAGCGGGGCTGCGTCCTCGGCTGCACCTACTGCACCTACAGCCGGATCGAGGGCCGAAGCTGGCGGCTGCGCTCGCCGGTGCTGGTGGTCGACGAAATCGAGCACCTGATCGCGCAGACCGGCATACGCGACCTGGAGTTCACCGACAGCACGTTCAACATCCCGCTCGACCACTGCAAGGCGGTGCTGCGCGAGATCGTCCGCCGCGGGGTCCGGGCCTGCTTCCGGACCATGGGGCTCAACCCGGGGGCGGTGGACGAGGAACTGGCCGACCTGCTGGTGGCCGCGGGATTCAAGGAGGTCGACCTGGGAGCCGAGGCCGGCTGCAACGCGACGCTGCGCAGCCTCGGCAAGAACTTTCGCAAGGAGTCCCTGCTGAGGGCCGGGCGGCTGTTGCGCGAGCGGAGGCTCCCGGTGACCTGGTACCTGCTGGTCGGCGCTCCGGAGGAGACGCCCGAGACGTTGGCCGAGACGTTCGCCACCGTCAACCGGGCGGCCGGGCCGTGGGACCTGGTCAACGTGGGGGTGGGGCTCCGCGCCTACCAGGGCGCGCCCGTCGCCGAGCGCCTGAAGTCCGAGGGCGCGGTCTCCCGGAGCGAGGACTTCCTCCGGCCGGTGGCAGTCGAGCCGCAGGGGCTGACGCTGGCGCAGGTCAAGGCGATGACCAAGCGCGAGGCGCTCCGGCGCGCCAACTACTTCATGTACGACGAGGACGAGAAGGCGCCGCTGGCCCTTATGGCCGCCGCCACCTGGCTGCTGCGACTCTTCCGGTCGCGCCAGCCGGTCTGGCGCCTGTTCATCCTCCTTCGCAAGCTGCAGGCCTGGACGGGCGTGAACCGCCTGCGTCAACTGACCTTCGAACGACGACTGCGCCGGCAACCGGCGGAGGCGGCGGCCTGCCGGGTGGCTCGTCGCGGGACAGTAATGAAGGGCGAGGCCGATGCGCCTGGCCCGAAGCTGACCGGGCACCTGCGCGCCCTGGAGGGCTCGCTGGCGGCGGTGTCCGGTCCCGGCCACTTCGAACTCGGCGGCCACAAACATGTGATCCGAGTGGCCAACGATTTGGAGAGCAGGCGGAAGGCCTACGAACTGATCTACCGGCTGTACCTCGAGAAAGAGTACGCCAAGCCCCACCCGTCACGGATGTGGCTTTCGATCTTCGACGCTCTGCCCGAGACGGCCACACTGCTGGTCGAGCGGGCCGATACGGGCGCGGCCGTGGGCGCGCTTACCGTGGTCTTCGACTCCCCCCTGGGCCTGCCCGCCGACGGGCTCTACCGGCCGGAACTGGACGCCTTGCGGACATCCGGCCGGCGCCTGTCCGAGATCGTCTCCCTGGGCGTGGACGAGAAGGCCGGCGGTCCGGACGTCCTGGTCCGGCTCTTCAACTGCGTGTACCTCCTGTCTAGAAAAGTCCGGGGCGCGACCGACTTCATGATCACGGTCAATCCCCGGCATGTGAGGTTCTACGAGAAGACGCTGCTCTTCGCTCCGGCCGGCCCGGAGCGCGAGTGCGACCGGGTGGGCGGCGCTCCGGCGCTGCTGCTCAGGCTCGATCTGGGCGTCCCCGAGGAGCGGGTCCGGCTGGAGCACGGCCCCGGGGAGACGCGGCCGGCCAGGTCGCGGACGCTGTACAAGTCGTTCCTGCCGCCCGGAGAGGAGCCGGACATGGTCTCCAGCCTGGCCGGCTCGGTGCGCCCGATGAGCGGGCAGGAGATCGGCTTCTTCCTGATGTCCAAGACCGACATCCTGGCCAGGGCCACTCCGGAGCAGCGTCTGTTCATCGCGAGGCGTTGCCCGGAAGGCGAGACACTGGCGCCCTGCGCCCGGACCGGTGCGCCGTGAGGGTGCGCCGTGGCGCGCGCCGGAGAGCGCGACGGAGCGGTACGAGATGACGACCCGGGTCCTCTTCGTCAACCCCTCCTATCGCGACCCGGCGGGGAAGCTGGTCAAGGCCGGCAGGGCCTTCATGCCGCCGCACACGCCCCTCTATCTCGCGGGCCTCAGTCCCCGCCCCGGTCTCAGAACAACTCGCCGACCAGGTCGGCGAGTTCCTGCACGTTCTGGCGGCTGACCACCCGGGCGATCCGGGCCTTGTCGGCGCCGGCGCCCTCCAGCGCGGTCTCGACCTTCTGCCAGAGGCGGTCGAGCTTCTTGCGGTCGCGCTCGAGGTAGAGCTCGGAGACGAGCTCGCCCAACTTCTGGGTGGAAAGCGTCTCGCGGTGCTCATAGTACCGCTTGACGATGCCCTTCTGGTGGCTGCTGAAATGCTGGCCCTTGGCCATGGGATCTCCTCTCCGACGACATGCCGCTCACCCGATGGAGAGCATAATCCGGGCGCGGGAAAAGTCCAGAGGGCTGGACGGTTGGAAGACTGGAAGATTGGAAAGCTGGATGGTTGGGTAAGGCAACGAGTCCCCCCTTCCAGTCTTCCACCTTCCACCCTCCACCCTCCACCCTCCAGCCCGCCCCCCGCGCCTTCCTTGACGCTTCTTCCTCTCCGGCGAAAATCCCTGGCGTTTTGGGATCCGGCGGCTTTCGACCCGCGAAGGGAGCACTCGTCATGAACCGCTCCGACGTCCTCTGGCGCGACGGCGCCGACAGCTACTCAAGCTCCGTGCGGCTGCCGTCCGGCGGCGCGGGCGAGACCCGGGCCGCCGGGGCGGCCTACGGCGAGCGCATCCGCGCCCTGGCGGGCGAGTGCTTCCCGGCGATCACCGTCATCGCCTTCCCGGCGGCCGGCCTGATCGTGGGCGGCGCAGCCGGCCTGGTCGTCGGGGGTTTCGTGGCCCGGCGCCTGGGCGCCCGCACCGCCCGGGACGAGACCGTCGTCGGCGCCGCGGCCGACTGGGACGCGTTCGTGACCCGGGCCGGCCGGCTGCTGGAGAACATGAAGGCGTGAGCACGACGCCGATCGATCCGCGCGACCGCCGAGGCGCTCGCCCGGCTCCGCGGCAAGCCCGCAAGGTGAGACCGCATTTATGAGCGCCCAACGGCAGGCCGGGCACGGACTGCCCCTGACCAAGTTCTACATCGGCCTCGGCGCGCTGGCGCTGGCCGCCCTGGAAGGCGCGATGCTCGGAGACCGGAAGAGGATGGAAAGCTGCAAGGTTAGAGGATTGGAGTAATCCGAAGACCCGAAGTCCCGTCCTTCCAGTCTTCCACCCTTCCAGTCTTCCAATCTTCCAGCCTTCCCCCCTCAATGGCTCCGCGCCCCCGAACTCCCCGGCGTCACGCCGTCCGACAGCCACGGCGTCCCGAGCAGCCCCGTGAGCCGACCGCCGAGCGCTCCGGAGCGCTCCCGGTAGTCGCCTGCGGCCGCGCTGAGCTCTCCAGCCAGAGTCGCCAGGCGCTGGACGGTCCGCTCCTCATGCTGCCGGAGCTCATCCGCCAGGGCGGCCAGCTGCCTGCGAGCCTCGTCGGCCTGTCCCTCGGCGGCGCTCCTGGCCTCCTCTTCCCGAGACAGGCGGCCCTCGAGCTCCGTCTTCGCCGAGGCCAGCGCATCGCGCTCGGCAACCAGCTCAGCCGCGCGCCGCTCTAGATCCAGGCACCGCCGGCGCGTATCCTCCAACTCGGCCCCGCGCTCGACGAAACCATCGCGGGCCGCGCCAAGCTGGTCCGCCAGCCGCCTGATCTTCGCTCCCATGGCCTGGGCGAGAGCCACCGAGCCCTGGGACGGACCGCCCGGTTCGGCCTGGCTATGAGCGGGCTCCGTCGTGGCGGCCTGCAGCGCGTACGTCCCGCAAACCTCCTCCGTCATCTCCGGGCCGCCCGCCGATTCTCCGTCGTGTACGACGAGCGCGTCACGGTCGTCGCCCGACGGCTCCCCGGCTTCGTCCTCCGGCCGCATAACCTGGGCATCTACCACGACGATCGGGTCATCCGGCTCCCGCTCGGCCGCCTCCAGGCGCGCGAGCATGTCCCGGAGCGTCGCCTCGTAGTCGGCCTTCGCCGAGGCGAGGCCGCTCTCGGCGCCATTCAGAGCGGACCGCAGTCCGGCCGCCTGCCGCTCCAGTTCGTCGCACCGCCGGCCGTATTCCCCGGCCCGCCCTTCGGCCTCGGCGAGCCTGCTCTCCGCCCCGTCCCGGGCCGCCGCCTGGGCATCGCGCTCGGCCTCGAGCGCCTCGACGCGCCCATGCAGTTCTTCTCCGCGAGCGCGCACGCCTTCCAGTTCCGCGTTGCGGCTGGCCAGCTGTTCGCCGGCCGCCCGAAGCTGCATGGCCAGTCGATCGATCCGCTCACCCATCGCCTGGGCCAGGACCACCGAGCCTTGCGATGGCCCGACGGGCTCGGCGGGCTCGGCGGGCTCGGCAATCTCCCGGCCGGCCTCCGCACCGCCGGCCTGCACCGAATGCGCCCTTTCGGCCTCCTCAGTCACCGGAGAGCCGCCCGCCGCCTCCGCGTCTCGCCCGGCCACCCCATCCCGGCCTTCGTCCGATCGGCCGCCGGTGTCCTCCGCCGGCTGCCGGGCCCGAACGTCGACCACCACGATGGGACCATCCTGCTCCCGCTCGGCCGCCTCCAGGCGCGAGAGCAAGTCCCGGAGCGTCGCCTCGTAACCGGCCTTCGCCTCGGCCAGTCCGAGCTCGGCGCCATCCAGCGCGGACTGCAGCATGGCCGTCTGCCGCTCCAGTTCCTCGCACCGCCGGCGGCGCTCCGCGGCCAGGCCCTCGGCCTCCGCCCGGGCCGCCGACTCGGCATCGCGCTCGGCCTCGCGTGCCTCCGCTCGCTCCCGGAGTTCGCTCCCACGCTTCAGGGCGGCCTCCAGCTCGGCGTTGCGCCTGGCCAGTTCCTCCCCGGTCGCCCGCAGCTGCGCGGCCATCCGGTTGATCCGCTCGCCCATGGTCCGAGCCAGGACCACCGAGCCCTGCGACGGCCCGCCCTGCTCCGCGGGCTCGGTGGACTCCAGGCCGGCCTCCGTACCGCCAGCCCGCACCGCGGACGCACTTTCAGCCTCTTCCGCCGCCGGAGAGCCGTCCGCCTGCTCCGCGCCTCGCCGGACCGACTCGCCCCGGCCTTCGTCCGATCGGTCCGCAGTTTGCTCGGCCGGCTGCTGCGCCCGGACTTCGACCGCCGCGATGGAAGCGGCCTGCTCCCGCTCGGCCGCCTCCAGGCGCGAGAGCATTTCCCGGAGCGTCGCCTCGTAACCGGCCTGCGCCGCGGCCAGCTCGCGCTCCTTCTCCCCGAGCTGCCGCCTGACGCTCTCGATCTCGGACTGCAGAGCGCGCCGCTGGCGCGCGGCTATGGCGATGTCCTCGTCCTGCTCGCGGAACTGGCGCTGGACGGTCTCGAGCTCGTCCTTCGACCTGGCCAGCGCCTCCTCCTGCTCGCGGCTCAGGCGGGAGGCGATGCGGATGGCCTCCTCCCGGGTCCGGAGCTGCCCGCGCATCTCGTCGAGCTGGCTGCCGCGGGCGGCTATCGTGCGGTCGATGGCCGCCAGCCGCTCGCCGAGCGCGGCGATCAGTCCGGCAGGGTCGCCGCCGGCCTCGTCGCCGACCGGGGTCAGCGCGGCCAGTTCCTCTGCCGGGACCAGCTCCTGCGACCTGCCGATCATGTTGCGCAGCGCCTTCTCGTACCCGCCGGCCCGGGCCTCGAGCTCGGCGCGGGCGCTCCGGAGAAACTTCTCGAACTCCTGGCGCGACTGTTCGGCGATGCGCCGCCTCTCCTCCTCGATGATCCGGTCGGCGTCGGCAATCCCGGCCTGCAGTTCGGCGATCTCCGCCTCCAGGGCGCCGTCGGCCGCCCCCCGGCCGTCCCGGCTCCGGACCTGCTCGAGCTGGTGCTCGGCGAGCTGTTGATGGAGCTCGTCCCTGGTCTTCTGCGCGTCCAGGCGCCGCTGGCGCTGGGCCAGGTCGGCCGAATCCGCCTCGATGGCCTGGTCGACGGCACGGGCGATGAGCTCGTGGATGCGCTCCTCGTCGATGACCCGGACGTTCCTGTGGCCGAGCCTGGCCAGGCTGTCCAGGTCCATCCGGCGGGTGCCCTCGCGGATCACCCGGTTTATGTCCAATCCGTTTCTGCTGATCATGGGTGCATCTCCTGCTGGGGTGCGGTTCTCCTCTAACGCCGAGGGGGCCGGCGCCATTCACTCATTGGACGAAGCGGCTTCGCCGCAGTGACGGCGGAGACAGGGCCATAGAGGACGTTGGCAGATAGTCTCTGGGCGTCTATCCTTGGGCACGTTCCGGCCATGGTGGTCGGTACGAGTTACGAGGAGGATGAGCGATGGAGACGGTTGCGGTAGGGAGTGGCGGAGGCGGGGAGGTGTCGCCGCTGCGCCGGCGGATGATCCAAGACATGGAGCTTGCCGGGTTGACTGGGGGCACGCGCAAGGTATACATCCGGGCAGTATTGGACTTGGTGAAGCATTATGGGGGCAAGCGTCCAGAGGAGATGAACGAAGACGAGGTGTACCGGTATCTTTTGGAGCTGCGGGAGAAGAAGAAGGCGGCGCTCGGGACGTTCCAGACACGCTTCGGCGGGCTGAAGTTTCTGTTCTATAAGAGCTTCCGGAAAGAAGTCCTTCCGGAGAAAGGCAGGGACGGGGGCACGATT
>CALGYR010000104.1 GCA_937935355.1 uncultured bacterium
TGGTCTGGAGCACCGACGAGATGGCCCGCATCGCCATCGCCCGGCTCGAATGGAAGCTCCGCGACCGCACCATCAGACCGCTGCGCATCACCCTCCCGACCAGGCTGACCCTGGGCGGACTGAACACCGAGGAGGTCGGATCATGAGGATCGAGTGGATGCGGGTGTCTCGCCTGGTTCTGAGCCTGATCGCGGCCGCCGCGGTCGCGGGCGCCCTCGCACCGAGAGGCGCGTCGCTCGCCGGAGAGGAGGCCGTAGGCCCGCTGGCCAAGCTGCCTTCCGCGCCGGGCCCGCACCTGGAAAAGGTGAAGGCGCTGGGCGACGGCCAGTGGGTCAACCTCGGCAAGCCCGCGCCCGATCCCAAGTGGGGCCTGGGCTATGGCCGGGCCTACAGCCCCAAGATGGCCTACGCCGAGGACCTGGAGGGCGCCTTCATCAACGGCCAGGGCGTCCACGGCTACGTCAAGAAGGAGTCGAACCGGGTGATGGACGATACCTGGTTCTACGACGCCAACGCCCACGCCTGGGTCTGCTGCTATCCCGGGACCCACGTGCCCACCGTCAACGAGGACTGGAAGGTGGACGAGCGCGGCTTCCTGGTCGGCAAGGACGGCCAGAGCCCGCCGATGGTCGGGATCGTCCACGGCTACAACAGCATCTCCTACAGCCCCAAGCTCAAGCGCTTCATCACCTGGCACGGGGTCGGTTACACCGCCAAGGAGATCCAGGAGTTCTGGAAGAAGGCCTTCCCGGACAAGGCGGCGAGCTCCAACTATCACAACCGCCAGTACCCCTACTTCTACGACGTGGCCACCGGCCGCTGGTCGCGCGACAAGACCGACAACGGCCCGGGCAGCTTCCAAATCTACGGCGCCAACTGCGAGTGGCTGCCCACCAAGGACCGCTTCGCGCTCTACCTGTGGGACAAGGACGTCTGGCTCTACGACCCGGCGGAGCTGCACTGGGAGAAGGCCGGGGCCCAGGGCCCGGCCCCCGCCGGCGGTTACGAGGGGTTGAGTTGCTTCGACACCAAGCGCAACCGGATCATGTGCTTCAACAGCAAGAGCGGCGCGCTGGGCATCTACGACGTCGCCGGCAACGTCTGGGTGAAGCCCGGCGACGACTTCTCGCCCCAGACCGTCACCGACGGTGGGATGTGCACCAACGGAGGGATGGCCGACTACGACTCGGCCAACGACGTGGCCATCGTCTTCCTCGGCGGCAAGAACAAGGACAAGCACGGTGCCTTCGTCTACGACTGCGAGAAGGGCAAGTGGCTCAACCGCGAGCCGCTGCCGGACAGCGCCAGGAAGGGGCGCAGCGGGTTCTACTCGAGGAAGCACAACGCCCACTACTTCTGGGACGTCGGCGACAGCCGGACCACGCCCGGCGACATCTGGGTCTGGCGCTATAGAAACCCGAAGTGATTGCCCGACCGACCGGATCTGAGGGAACGAAGACGATGAGCGCCGGACGCCCCAACATCCTCTTCATCCTGGCCGACGACCTCGGCTGGCGCGACCTGGGCTGCTACGGCAGCTCCTTCTACGAGACCCCGCACCTCGACCGCCTGGCCGGCCAGGGCATGGTCTTCACCGACGCCTACGCCGCCTGCCCGGTCTGCTCGCCGACGCGCGCGAGCATCCTGACCGGCCGCTACCCGGCGCGCGTCGGGGTGACCGACTTCATCGACTGGGGCGGCCGGACCCACCCGCTCAAGGGCCGGCTGATCGACGCGCCCTACATCCGCCACCTGCCGCTCGAGGAGAAGAGCCTGGCTTCGGCCCTCGGCGCCGGCGGCTACGCCCCCTGGCACGTGGGCAAGTGGCACCTGGGCGGCGAGGAGTTCTATCCGCAGAGGCACGGCTTCGAGGTCAACGTCGGCGGCTGCATGATCGGCGGGCCCTGGAAGGGCTACTTTGCGCCCTGGCAGCTGCCCGGCCTCGAGGAGGGGCCCGACGGCACGTACCTCGACGACCACCTGACCGACAGGGCGATCGAGCTCATCCGCCGGGGCGGCGGCGGCCGGCCCTTCTTCCTCAACATGTGCTTCTACCTGGTGCACACCCCGCTCGAGGCGCCGGAGCGACTCGTCGAGAAGTACCGGCGCAAGGCCGGGGCCATGGGCCTCGACGAGAACGAAGCCCTCAGGACGGGAGAGTTCTATCCCTTCGAGCGCAGGCGCGACAAGCGGATCGTCCGGCGGCTCTTCCAGTCGAACCCGGTCTACGCCGCGATGGTCGAGGCCATGGACCGCAACGTGGGCCGGCTGCTCCAGGCCCTGGAGGAGACGGGCCAGGCGGAGAACACCGTCGTGGTCTTCACCTCCGACAACGGCGGGCTCTCCACCACCGATCAGGCCCCGACCTGCAACGCTCCGCTGCTCGAGGGCAAGGGCTGGACCTACGAGGGCGGCACCCGCGTGCCATTGCTCGTCAGATGGCCGGGGCGGGTCCGGCCGGGCGCCAGGTGCTCCGCGCCGGTCACGAGCCCCGACTTCTACCCGACGCTGTTGGCCGCCGCCGGGCTTCCCGCGCTGCCCGAGCAGCACTGCGACGGCGCGAATCTCGTGCCGCTCCTCGAGGGCGGTCCGGCCCTCGACCGCGAGGCCATCTTCTGGCACTATCCCCACTACGGCAACTGCGGGGGCACCCCGGCCTGCGCGGTGCGCTCAGGCGATTGGAAGCTCATCGAGTTCTTCGAGGACGATCGCGTAGAGCTCTACCAGCTGCGCGACGATCCCGGCGAGGCGCGCAACCTGGCCGGGAGCGAGCCGGCCATGGCGGCGCGCCTGCGCAAGCTGCTCCACGCCTGGCTCGACGACTGTTCGGCGCGGATCCCCGAGGTCAACCCCAACTGGGAGAGCTTCGACCGCTTCGGCGGCGGGCCGCAATAGCCCGGCCCTCAGCTCCTCCCGAGCCTCACCGCCACCGTGGCGATCCCGTGCGCCGGCAGGTCCACGCGGACCGCGTCGCGGCCCGCCTTCCGCGCGGACGATCCGGACTTGCCCAGCGGCCGTTCGAGCAGATCGGTCTCCGCGACTCCGGCCACCGCGCCGAGCAACGCGGCGTCGAAGCGCAGCAGCGCGGAGGTCCGCCTGCCGGCCGCCTCGTAGAGCCGTACGATCAGGGCGTCCGAGTCCTCGGCCTTCTTGAAGCCCGAGAGGACGACCGAGGCCGGCTCGACCGAGAGCAGCGCGGCGCTCGCCGGCAGCCTGCCCTCGTGGACGTCGGTGCCCACGGCGCGCAGCGGGTGGTTGAGCTCGTGGCCGGCGCGGACCGCCCGCTCGTCGGGCAGAGCGCCGGCGAAGGGCAGGAGCGTCAGGCGCACCTGGTGGGCCCCGATCTCCGGCAGAGGATCGGGGTCGTAGCTCGCCCGGATCAGGCTCAGGCGCAGGGTGCTCCCTTCGAGCGAGTGGCCGTGCTTGGAGTCGTTGGAGAGCACCACGCCCGCCGCCCGGCCCTTCTTCGCCCGACCGGTCACGATCGCCCAGTTGAGCGCCGGGACCTCCTCGCGCCGATTCAGGCCGCGCTCGGCGGCGCCGAAGGGAATCTCGTAGCGCGCCTTGGCCCCCTCGAGAGCCAGCGGCAGGACCAGCGACAGCGCCGGCACGCCGGCCTCGGGTGTGCCGCGCTCGAACCAGGTGCCGGCCAGGTGCAGATGGACCCGCGGGTCGCCGGCGCGGAGCTCGTAGGTCAGGGTGAACCTCGACTCGCGCACGGCCAGGTCGACCTCGATCGAGGCCCGGTAGGGTCCGGAGAGCTTCTTGCGCACCGCCGTGGCCCGCACCGGCTCGGCAGGGCCGGCGTTGTCGATGACCCAGGCGGTCATGCGGTGGGGCCGCTCGACCGCGAACTCCAGCGTCCGGGCCGGCCGCTCCGGGGCGAGCAGTTCCGCACCGGAGCGCTTCTCGACGAGCGAGCGCAGGGCGCCGGTGGCCGGGTCGAGCTCCAGGCGGACCAGGTCGTTCTCCAGGCCCTCGCGGGCGCGCTCGGCGGGGATGTAGGCGCAATGGTAGAGCGCACCGGTCTGCCGGGCGCCCTCGGACGCATCCGGGGCTTCGCCCTCGAAGACGGTGTGGAGCGCGTAGCCCAGCGCCGGGACCTCGACCGGAAATGAGAGGGTCACGTACTGGTGGCCCCAGTAGTCGCCGTGCCTGACCGTCTGCGCCGGCCGGACCGCGCCGTCGGGACCCCGCACCGCGAAGCGCCGGTCCTTGAGCGGAGTCCCCGCGTCCTTCGGACAGTTATCCCAGACGGTGGCCTCGACCACCTCGCGGCGCTCCCAGGAGCTGGGATTCCAGATCACGAAGGGCCGGTCCCCCTGGCCCGAACTGCCCTCGGCGGCGCTCAGGCTCCCGTCGGCCGAGGCGAAGCCGACGCCCGCGCCCAGGCCGCTGACCACCGCGGCCGCCGGGACGCCGGAGAGATCGCCGGCCTTCGCCGACGAGGTGTCCACCGCGGCGGCCAGGGCCCTCAGGGCGCCGGTCTCGATCATCCCCGCCGCCGCGGCGATCTTCTGGAAGAGCCCGTGGGTGTAAGTCCGGGTGTCGTGCACGCCCGAGCCCGGCAGAATGTCGTGGAAGTGGCTGAAGAGAGTGTCGCGCCAGGCCTCGGTCAGCTCCGCGCCAGGATAGGGCCGGCCGAGCGCCGAGCGGGCCAGCGCCGCGGCCGCCTCGGCGTCGGCGAGCCTGCACTCGGCGAAGCGGTTGGCCTTCTTGATGAGCGACTGCGAGGTGTAGCAGCCGGTGACCTCGGTGTTGAGCTCGGTCTCGAGGACCGGCAGCCGCCCGGCCTGCTGCCCGAGCCGCGTGAAGAACTCGCGCGCGGTGGAGAAGGTCACCCTCGGAAAGACCGGCCAGGCGGCCATCTCCAGGCCCATGAGGATGTCCCGGCGGGTCGGTCCGCCGCCGTGGTCGCCGACGCCGTAGACGAACATGTAGTCGCGCGCGCCGGTCTCCTTCAGGAAAGTCAGGCAGTGGGGCGCGATCGCCGGGCCGATCCGGCCGTTGTAGCCGAGCTTCATGTCGTTGCGCACCAGCACCCTGGAGCCGTCGGGTGCGCGCCACCAGAAGGCGCCGGGCTTCTCAGCCAGGTGCACGCCCGGGCGGTGCAGGTAGAGGTACTTCACTCCGCCGCGGACCAGGTAGCTGGGCACGGCCGCGGAGTGGCCGAAGGTATCCGGCGACCAGTCGATGTTCACGTCCTCCGGCGAGAGACCGAAGAGCTCCCGCATGTAGCGGCGGGTGCAGAGTAGGTGGCGGCAGAGCGTCTCGCCGCCGGCCATGTTCTTGTCGCCCTCCACCCAGTGGCTGGCCGTGACCTCCCAGCGGCCCTCGGCCACGCGGGCCTTGATGCGCTCGAGCATCTCCGGGTTGTGCCGCTCGACGATGGCGTAGACCGAGGCCTGGCTCTGCGAAAAGCGGAACTCGGGGTATTCGTCCATAAGGCGCAGCACGGTCGCGAAGGTGTCGTTGGTGACGGCCACCGTCTCGGGCCAGCCCCACATCCAGTTCATGTCGATGTGGGCGTGGCCGACGAGGTGCACGGTGCAGCCCTTGGCCGCCTCCCCGACCGGCGCGAGCAGCCGTTCGGCGTCGCGCACGGCACGACGGAGCGTCTCGGTCGAGCCGCCGGCGGCGGCCCCGGCAACCAGCTCCCGGGCGCGCGCCAGGAGGCGCCTCCACGCCGTGGCCTGCCGCGGGCGCAGCTCGCAGAACCCTGCGGCGAACTCCTCCTCGGCGAGGAAGCGCTCGAGCTCCGCGCGCGCTCCTGCGGAGGCCCGCTCCAGAAGGTTCCTCAGGGACCCGGTTGCGTCCGGTGCGGTCTTCCTCGCCATGGGCCATCCTCCTCTTCGGGGGATTCTACCCCGGCTCCGGGGGAGTCGAGATGGACCGGGCTGCAAAGGTGGTGGACTTTTCTGCCGGGGTGGGGGCAGGGACGGGGGGCGAGGGGCGAGGGGCGACGGACCTGCACGGACGCGCACGGACGCGCACGGACGGCGAGGGCCTGCTACTTCGTCCGTGTTCGTCCGTGTCTGTCCGTGCGAGTCCGTGTCGAATCCCGCCGCACCGCGCTCGGCGTCCTGCCGGTGTGCCGGCGGAAGCACCGGCTGAAGTAGTGCGGGTCGTCGTAACCGAGCTGGGCGGCTATCTCCTTGACGGAGAGCCCGGTGGTTTCGAGCAGTTCCCGGGCCCGGGCGATCCGGGCCTGGATGGCGTAACGCCGGGGCGGGATGCCGGCGACGGCCTTGAAGGTGTGGCTGAAGCCGGACTCGCTCATCGCCGAGTGCCGGGCCAGGTCGCGCACGGTCAGGCCGCAGCCCAGGCCGTCGCGGATCATGGCCATGGCCCCGGCGATGCGCCCGGCGCGGTCGTCCGCGGGACCCCTCGGCATCCGCCCGCCCCGGCCGATGGAGCGTAGCGCGCGGTGGAGCAGCACCGCGAACTGCACCAGGTAGGCCTGCGAGAGGGCCTCGGTCCAGGCGTCTTCGACCTTGGCGTCGAGGATCATCCCCTCGAAGAGCTTGCGGAAGCGCTCGTGCCAGGGCAGGCGCACCACCGGCGGAGTGGCGCGCTTCGAGGGGAAGCGCACGCCGCGCCCCAGGCGCGGCGGCCGGAAGCGCAGGACCACCGCCGAGAGCCTGCCGGCCGGGAAGGTCTCGCGGTGGTCTTCGCCGGGGTGGTAGATGATCAGGTCGCCGACGCCGGCGCGGTGCATCCTGCCGCGGATGCGGATGCGCATGGCGCCCTCGAGCAGGTAGATCAGCTCGAACACCTCGTGGTGGTGCTCGGCCATGGTCCAGTCCGCGGCCCGGTCCATGACCGCGGCGTAGGCCTGGAGCCTCCCGGCCGCCATGCGGAAGAGGTAGCCCATGGTGTCGCGGCCCCGTCAGTCCTTCGGCGGCCGGTAGGTCCAGTCCATGGTCCGGTAGCGCGCGAGCATGCCGCCCAGTCGCGCCTTGAAGCCCGCCAGGTCCCGCGACTCGCGCGGCGACCAGGCCACCTCGGCCAGCGCCGCGGCCCGCGGCAACGTCATGTACTCGACGTGCCGGAAGGTGGGCATGTACTCGGTCCAGAGGTTGCCCTGGGCGCCCAGGACGTGCGCGGCCTCGGCCGCGGTGAGCTCCTTCGGGACCGGCTCGTACTCGTAGACCTTCTCGAGCGGCAGCATGCCGCCGATGGCCAGGGGCTCGGCCTGCGGGCCTCCCTGGTAGTAGTCGAAGTACACGTGCTTATTGGGGGTCATGACCACGTCGTGGCCGGCGCGCGCGGCGGCCACGCCGCCCTCCTCGCCGCGCCAGGACATGACCGTGGCGTTGGGGGCCAGCCCCCCTTCGAGGATCTCGTCCCAGCCGATCAGCCGCCGGCCGCGCGAGTTGAGGAAGCGCTCGATCCGCCGGATAAACCAGCTCTGGAGCTCGTCCTCATCCTTGAGCCTCTCGGCGCGGATGCGCTCCTGACAGAGGGCGTTGGCCTTCCACTGGTCCTTGGGACACTCGTCGCCGCCGATGTGGATGAACTCCGACGGGAAGAGCTCCAGGGCCTCGCCCAGGACGGTCTCGAGGAAGGCGAAGACCTCCTCCTTGCCGGGGTTGAAGACGTTCTTGTGGACGCCCCAGTCGCAGGAGACCTCCAGAGGCTCGGCGACGCAGCCGAGCTCCGGGTAGGCGGCGATGGCCGCCTGGGCGTGGCCGGGCATCTCGATCTCCGGCACGACGGTGATGAAGCGCTCGGCGGCGTAGGCCACGGTCTCGCGGACGTCCTGGCGGGTGTAGAAGCCGCCGTGGGGGACGCCGTCGAAGCCCGCGCCGTTCCGATGGTGGCCGAAGCGGGTCTGGCGGCGCCAGGCGCCGACGGCCGTCAGGCGCGGGCGGGCCCGGCTCTCCAGTCGCCAGCCCTGGTCCTCCGTCAGGTGCCAGTGGAAGACGTTGAGCTTGTGGAGCGCCATCATGTCCAGGAACTTGAGGATGTCCGCCTTGGGATAGAAGTAGCGGCAGACGTCGAGCATCAGCCCGCGCCAGGCGAAACGCGGCCGGTCCTCGACCTCGACGCAGGGCAGCGCCTCGAGACTCCCGGAGTCGGGCACGAGCTGGAGCAGCGTGGTGGCCGCGCGGAAGAGCCCCTCGGCCCCGGCCGCCCGAAGCGCGACTCCTCCGGGCGCGACCGACAGCCGGTAGCCCTCGCGCCCGGCCTCCTTCGCCGGGAGGTCGGCGAGCAACCGGATCGCGGCGCGCTCGGCCTCCTGGCCCCAGACGATCCGAGGCCGGCGGCCGGAAGCCACCTCCAGGCGTCCGGCGAGATATACGGCCACGCGCTCGAGGCCTTCGCCGGGGCCGAAGCCGACGGCCAGGCCGGCCGGCGCGCGGAACGCTCCGGCGGTGCGCTCGCACCGGACCGGCAGGGGGACAAGGTTCAGCTCACAGTTCCCAGCGGACATGCTTCTCTCCTCGTCACTTTACAGAGCCACCGATGGACACAGATGAACACAGATTGAAACAAGCTATGCGACAAGGAACTCTTGTCGTATCTGTGTTTATCTGTGTGCATCTGTGGCTGGTTTGAGCCGTTCGAGCTTGCGCTTGGGCCCGGATGCGGCGGTGTCGAGCTCGGCGGCCTTGGTCCAGGCGGCGCGGGCGCGGCGCGCCAGGCCCAGCGCGTAGCAGGCGTCGCCGAGGTGCTCGTAGATGACCGCCTCGGGCGCGTTCATCGCCGCGCGCTCGAGGATGCCCAGGGCCTCTTCGACTTTGCCCTGGCGGTAGCGCACCCAGCCGAGGCTGTCCAGGTAGTGGCCGTTCTTCGGGTCGGCGGCCAGCGCCCGACCGACCAGCTCGGCGGCCTCGTCGAGATTGATGCCCTCCCGGGCGTAGAGGTAGCCGAGCATGTTGAGGGCCTCGGCGTTGTCGGCGTGGATTTCGAGGAGCGCGCGAAGCTCGACGGCCGCCGCGGCGCGTCGTCCGCGAAGATCGAGCAGCGAGGCCAGCGCCAGGCGGTAGTAGGCATCCTTGGGCGCGAGGTCCCGGGCCCTGCGCCAGGCGTCGGCAGCCTCGTCGGCGTGCCCGGCGGCGGCGAGGGTCTCGGCCAGGGCTCCGTGGAGCCGTGCGCTGGCCAGGCCCGAGTCGATGGCCGCGCGCAGCCGGCGCTCGGCCTCGGCGGACTTGTCTGCGGCGCGGTCCAGGTGCGCCAGGGCCACCAGCGCGTCGACCTTCTCGCCTTCGTCGGCCGCGTTGGCCAGCAGCCCGTCGAGTTCGCGGCGGGCCTCGTCGAAGCGGCGGAGCTTGACGAGCAGTTCGGCCCGGAAATGGCGCATGGCTGCGAGGTCGCCCGGCCGATCGTCGGGGTCGCCGCCGGCCTCGAGCTTGGCGATGGCCAGATCGGCCTCGCGGAGCGCCTCGGCCGGCCGGCCCTGCCGCGAGTAGTGGACGGCCAGCAGCCGCGAGCCGGCCGGGCTCTTGGGCTCGAGCTTTTCGTAGGCAACCACGTCGGCGCGGGCCGAGGCGTCGTCGCCGGCGGCCAGCCACTGCTTGGCGCGCTCCAGGCGCAGTTCGGCGCGGTCGGGGGAGCGCTCGATGAGCGTTCCGTAAACGCGCGCGGCCTCGGCCGGCCGGCCCTCGGACTGGTAGTAGCTGGTCAGGAAGAAGGCGATGCGCAGCGCCACCGGCTCGAAGCGCTCGGGATCGGCGGCGGCCTCCGAGCAGGCCAGCAGCTTCTCGAACTCGGCGGCGGCGCGGGCCTTGTCCCCCTTCTTCAAATAGTGGCCGGCCAGCGCCTGGTGGACGTTGAAGCTCCGCGAGCCGAGCTTCTCGGCGCGCTCGAGATGCCCGGCGCCCTCGGCGGCGGTCTCGGGAATCTCGACGAGAACCAGCCCGAGCCGCAGCTCGAAGGAGGGCTGTCCCGGATCGAGCGCCGCCGCCCGGCGGTAGCATTGGGCCGCGCCGGCGTAGTCGCCGGAGAACTCGGCGTCGACCCCGGCGGAGAAGGCCGCAACGGCCAGTTCCTCCGCGGAGAGCTCGGGAACCTCCGGCGCCTCGGACTCGTCGGCCGGCTCGAATGGGCCCTGGTCGGGCTGCTCGGAGGAAACGGTGCCGGAGGATGCGGTGGCGGGAGCCGCAGGCTCAGGCGCGCGGCAGCCGGCCGGGAGGAGCGGCAGCGCGGGCAGGAGCGCGGCGGCCAGAATGCCGCGCAGCCGGCGGCCGACCGTAGGCGGGAACATACCTGGGCACTCTACGGTATCAGCTTGTTGAGCGGATACTCGATGATCCCCTCGGCGCCGGCGGCCTTGAGGTCGGGGATGAGCTTGCGCACCACCGCCTCGTCGATGATGGTCTCGACCGCGAACCAGCCCTTGGAGTGCAGCGGGCTGATGGTCGGGCCCTTGAGCGACGGCAGCAGCTTCACGACCGTCTCGAGGTCCTTCTCGGCGACGTTGAGCTTCAGGCCCACCTTCTCCTTGGCGGCCAGCGCCCCGCCGAGCATGAGCGCCAGGCGCTCGATCTTCTCGCGCTTCCAGGGATCGGCCCAGGCGGCCTTGTTGGCGATGAACTGGGTGTGGCTCTCGACGATGGTCTCGAGGATGCGCAGCTTGTTGGCGCGCAAGCTGGAGCCCGTCTCGGTGACGTCGACGATGGCGTCGACCAGCCGCGGGCACTTCACCTCGGTGGCGCCCCAGGAGAACTCCACCGCGGCCTTGACGCCGTGCTTTGCGAGATAGCGCTCGGTGCCCTTGACGAGCTCGGTGGCGATCCTCTTGCCCTGGAGGTCCTTGACGCTCCGGATGTCCGAGGCCTCGGGCACGGCGATCACCCAGCGCACCGGGGAGCGCTTCTGCTTGGAGTAGACCAGGTCGGCGACCACCTGGACGTCCGAGCCGTTCTCCATGATCCAGTCCATGCCGGTGAGCCCGGCGTCGAGCGTGCCCTGCTCGACGTAGCGGCTCATCTCCTGGGCGCGGATGAGGATCGACTCGATCTCCTTGTCGTCGCCGCGGGGGTAGTAGCTGCGCTTCTCGACGCTGAAGTTCCAGCCGGCCTTGGCGAAGAGGTCGAGGGTCGCCTCCTGCAGGGACCCGGCGGGCAGGCCCAGGCGCAGAACCTTCTTGTCGCCGGCCGGGCCGGCGGCCTCTGCGGCGGGCTTGGGAGCGTTCTTGGGCATGGTGGAAATCTCCTTTGGACTCGGCTCCGGCAACTTTTCCGGACGGCGGAGGAATTTTATGGTAAAGCCCTTGTTTGACAAGGAAAACGGGCCAATTTGGCACTGCGCGCCATGCGCATGACAAACTGACGGTGCCTCTGGCCGGTTCCCGTTGCGCGCAAACCTCGCAACCAAGCGGGCTTAGCGGTTGGCCTGGAAGATGCTCCCTGGCACTTCCCTTGCTAACACGTGTGCAACGGCTAGAATCCCGCGTCGGGGGAGCTTGTCGCATCCCTGCACATCAGACCGGTTGAGAGGGCTCGAACTTGATAGAAGTTGAAGGCCTGACCAAACGTTACGGGGATTTCCTGGCCATCCAGGACGTGTCTTTCAAGGTGGAGAAGGGACAGGTGCTCGGCTTCCTGGGGCTCAACGGGTCCGGGAAGACCACCACCATGCGCATCCTGACCTGCTTCATGCCCGCGACCACCGGGACGGCCAGGGTCTGCGGGTACGACATCTTCGAGCAGTCCATGGACGTCCGGCGGAACATCGGCTACATGCCGGAGAACGTCCCGCTCTATCCCAACCTGCGCGTCAACGAGTACCTGCACTACCGCGCCCGTCTCAAGGGCCTGGGCCGGGCCGAACGGCGCGAACAGATCGCCGAGCTCGTCGAGCGCTGCTCGATCCAGGACTTCGAGCGGGTGATCATCGGCAAGCTCTCCAAGGGCATGAAGCAGCGCGTGGGCCTGGCCGCGACGCTCCTGGGCGACCCGCCGGTTCTGGTCCTCGACGAGCCCACCGTGGGCCTCGACCCCAACCAGATCCGCGAGATCCTCGGCCTGATCAAGGGGCTGGGCGGCGAGCGGACCGTCATCTTCTCGTCGCACATACTGTCCGAGGTCGAGATGATCGCCGACCATCTGGCGATCATCAAGGACGGACGCATCGCCCTGACCGGCTCGCTCGAGGAGATCACCCGGGCGGCCGGCGGCTCGCGGGTGCGCATCGAGGCCCGCGGCGACGGACAGAAGCTCAAGGATGCCGTGGAGAAGGTCGACGGCGTGCGCCGGGCGGCCCTGACGGACTCGAACGGCGCCGCCAGGCTGGAGGTCGAGGTGGCCGCCGGGACCGACGCCCGCGAGAACCTGGCCAAGGCCGTCGCCGGCGCGGGCGGGAGCCTGCTCGAGCTCTCCTGCGGCCGCACCAGTCTGACGGACGTCTTCGTCCGGATCACGTCTGCGGAGGGCTGACGGCCATGGCAAGCGAAGCCACCATGACAGCTGCAACTGCAACGGAGCGGACCGCCGGGCGATCCTCCCTGGGCTACCTGCCCTGGACCATCGCCGCCGTGGGCGGCAGCCTGATCGTCCTGGGCGCGAACCTCATCCTGGCCAAATACCGACCGAACGCGGCCGTCACCCAGTGCCTGCCGGCCCTCGATCTCATGTGGGGGCTGGTCGCCGGCTTCCTGCTCCTGGCCGGGATCGGCCGGGTCCGGGTGCTGATGGGCCGGGAGCTGGCCACCTACTTCCAGTCGCCGCTGGCCTACATCATGGCGGCGCTTTATTTCTTCGTGCTGAGCATCTTCGTGTACGGCAACACCGGCGGATTCATGTACGTGAATTCAGCCGCCATGGTGGACCTGATTGCCGGAATCAGCGCCTCCCTGATGATGCTGGTGGCTCCGATCATCACCATGCGGCTGCTGGCCGAGGAGAAGTCCTCCGGGGCCATGGAGATCCTGGTCACCGACCCGGTGACCGACTGGGACATCGTCCTGGGCAAGTTCCTGGCGGCCGTGTTCTGCGTGGCCGGCATGCTGCTGCCGCTGGGCCTCTACGTGGTTCTCTTCGCCTTCATGCGCAAGGAATCCGACCCGGCGCTCGAGTGGGGCGTGATGGCCAGCGGGGCCGTCGGCCTGATCTGCGTGGTGGCCTTGTACACGTCCATCGGACTGCTGGCCAGCTCGCTCACCAAGAACCAGGTGATCAGCGCCCTGGTCGGGCTGGTGAGCCTCCTGGTCATCGGCGTGGCGGGTTGGCTGCTTCCCCAACTGCTTGGCCAGATCAGCGGCGACGTGGGTCTGCGCCTAAAGGAGATAGCCGAGAGCCTCAGCGTTTACGGCCGGCTGAGTTCGCTGATCGCTGGACAGCTCGACCTCAAAAGCATCTTCTTCTTCCTGAGCAGCACGGCGCTGGTGCTGTACTTCAGCGTCCGGGCCGTCGAATCCCGGAAGTGGAGGTAGACGCGGATGCCCGCAACAACGACTCCCGCCGGAACCAAGCGCCGCAACGACTTCGCCGACAGCCCCGCGCGCGTGGCCACCGCGTTCGTGGCCCTGTTCGGCCTTCTGCTCATGCTGGCCGGGGTGGGCGCGGCCGCTTGCTCCGAGAAGGGCTGGGCCTGGGGGCTCTACACCCCGCTCATCATCCTGGGGGTGGGCGTTCTGGCCGTCGGCTTCTTCGTGGTCTTCAACTTCGAGTGGCTCGGCGACGTGATCAGCGGCCGGGCGGCCGTCTCCGGACTGCTGGTGGCGGTGATGTGCGTGGCGGCCCTGGTGGTCTGGGGGGCAGGCAACTACTTCTTCTCCTACAAGGGCCAGATCGTGCTGCCCCGGAGCAAGAAGACCGTGCCGCTGACCAAGTCCTGGGACCTGACCAAGGTCCGGAAATTCACACTGGACGGCAAGACCACCCAGCAGCTCAAGGAGCTCACCGAGCCGCTCAACCTGCTCGTCAAGGGGCGGCTCTACATCTACCAGCCCGGCTCCAACCGGCCCAGCATGCAGGCCGAGGAGCTTCTGGACATGTACGCAGCGGCCAGCCCGCTGGTAACCGTCACCCGTCTGGGCGATGACGAGAAATCGGGCGCCATGCTCAGAGCGGCGGCCGAGAAGCTGCATCGCGAACCTGACGACCTGGCCAACGGCACCCTCATCCTGGTCTACAAGGACAGGGCCCGGGCCCTGGCATGGCACGAGCTCTGCGAGACCAGGCCCTACATGCCCATGGGCAACCAGGTCATGCAGGCGCAGATATTCAAGGGCGAGGAGGTCATCACCTCGACGATCTGCCAATTGCTGGACGTCAGGAAGCCCAAGATCTATTTCGTCGTGGGCCACGGCGAGCGCGACCCCGACGGCCGCGACGAGCGGGGCCTGAGCCTGGCTCAGGACCGGCTCAAGGGCGACAACATGGAGACGGCCAGGCTTGAACTGCCCACGGCCGAGAAGGTGCCCGACGACGCCGACCTGGTGGTGATCTGCGGGCCGAGGCTGGCCTTCGGCGCCAAGGAGCTCGAGGTCCTCAAGCAGTACGTCGACGACCGCAAGGGGCGGCTGCTGATCTGCCTCGACGCCTATCGCCCCCAGTCCGAGCTGGGCCTGGACGGGTTCCTGGCCGACTTCGGCGTCGCCATCGGCCGCGACCGGATCCTGGACATGGCCAGGCGCTACCCGGACGATCCCGCCGTGACCGTGGCCATGGAATTCGGCAACAACCCGGCCGTGGACAAACTCCGCGAAGGAGGCCTGCCAGTGCTCTTCGGGCCGGCCCGGAGCGTCCGGCGGCTCGACGAATACCGCGGGGACTGGAACGTCGACGTGCTGGTCTCGGGCAGCGAGGGCAGCTTCGGCGAGACCGACCTGAACATGCTCTACAGCCGGGGCCAGGCCGCCTACCAGGAGGGCGTGGACACTCCGCGGCCGGCCAGTTACGCGGTGGCCAGCTGGGCCGGCCAGGCGCCGATGCCCGGCGGCCGCATGGAGAAGAACCTCGGGCGCGTGGCCGTGGTGGGCGACGCCACCTGGTGCTCCAACGACCTGATCAGGCGCTATGGGAATGAGAGCCTCTTCTCGGCGGCGGTCAAATGGCTGATCGGCCAGGAGACGCGCATCGCCATAGAGCCCAAGAAGGCCAACGAGCAGCCCATCGAGTTGCGACCCGCGCAGGGCTACATCGCCATGTTCGCGGGCGCCACCGTGCTGGTCCTGCTCATGATGGTCGCCGGTCTGACCGCCTGGATCCGCAGGAGGTAGCAGGGATGCGTTGGAAAGCCGCACTGGCGATGGTGATTCTGGCCGGCCTGGTGGTCGGAGTCTTGATCTACGACGCCCGGGTCAGCGCTCCGCTCGACGACCTCAAGGCGCGCGAAAACAAGATCTTCCCGGCCTTCAAGGCCGACCAGGCCGAGGAGATCCGGCTGGTCCGGAGCGACGCCGCCAAGGGCACGGTGGTCCTGGCCAACCGCGAGGGCTCCTGGCGCGTCGAGGAGCCGGTGGCCTGCAAGGCCAACAACTTCAACGTCTCGGGCCTGACCAGCGCCATCAGCGACTGCGAGCCCGAAAAGAACGTGGACGTCGTCAGGCCGGCCGAGGGCGGGAAGCTCGACCTGGCCAGGTACGGCCTGGACAAGCCCGGCGCCGAGGTGTCCGTCAAGATGAAGGGCGGCTCCGGCGGCGACGTGCGCTTCCTGCTGGGCTCCAAGGTGGCCATGACCGACGGCTGCCACTACCTGAAGCCCGCCGGCGAGGAGGCCGTCTACATCGTGGGCAAGCGCCTGTCCGAGGAACTGCTGCGCGGCGCCGACGAGTTCCGCGACCGGCACCTCCTGGACGTGGCCTCCGCCGACGTGGACTCGCTGGAGCTCGACGTTGGCAAGGGCCCGGTCCGCGCTCGCCGGGAGTCCGGCGACAAGTGGCGCCTGACCGCTCCCGTCTCCGACCGCGGCAACCGCGTCAAGATCGAGGCGCTGCGCGACAAGCTCCTGTCCCAGGAGCTCGACGAGTTCGACCACGAGGCCGTCGACGACGCCAAGCAGGGCTTCGACCAGCCGGCCATGCGCCTGGCGCTCGGCTTCGTCAAGGACGGCAAGCCCCGGCGACAGGAGGTGCTGGTCGGCAGCAAGCCGGTCGAGGGCTACCCGCACCTGGTCTATGCCCGCCGAACCGACCTGCCCTTCCTATACCGGGTCAAGAAGAAGGACCTGGAGGACCTCCAGCCGACGGTCAACGACCTGCGCGACGGCTACCTGGAGACCTTCTCGGCCGACCGGCTCGTGGCCCTCTCCGCGCGCGGCGCGGCCGGCCTGGACCTGGCCCTGGAGCGCGAAGGCGACGCCTGGCGGATGACCAGCCCCGAGTCGGCCTCCGCCGACAAGCTGACCGTCGAGGACGTGGGCAGCAAGCTCAGCGCGCTCGAGATCAAGGGCTACCTTGCCGACGCCCCGGCCGACCTGGCCCCGTTCGGCCTGGACAAGCCCGAGCTGGTCCTTTCCCTGAAGCTCAAGGGCGAGGCCCCCGTCGAGCAGATCGAGGCCGACGACGCCGGGAAGAAGGACGGCGGGGACAAGGACAAGGACAAGGCCGACGGGAAGAAGCCGCCGGAGCCGGTGGTCCTCGGCGAGCTGCTCTTCGGCAAGGTCTGCCCGCCCGGCGCAGTCGCCGGGGCCGACTCGGGGGCGCTCTTCCGCTACGCCAAGCGGGCCGCCGATCCGGGGATCTTCGCGGTGAAGGCCGAGGCCGTCGACAAGCTGCTCGAGGGGGCGCTGGCCTTCCGCGACCGCACCATGCTCAAGATCGCCGACCGCGAGAAGGTCTCGCGCCTGGCCGTCGTCCGCGGCGAGCTCAAGTACGCCGCCGAGAAGAAGGACGGCAAGTGGATGCTCACCTCGCCGGTCGGCGAGGAGGCCGACTCCGGCTCGGCCAGCCGGCTCGTCGAGCGCATGGCCGACCTGTCGGCCGAGAAGGCGGTGGCCGAGGTGCCGACGGAGGCCAAGGCCCGGAACCGGCTGCTGGCCGGGTACGGGCTGGACAAGCCCACGGCCTCCGTCGAGGTGGTCGTGGAGACCGGCGCCGACCCGAAGGTCGACCGGCTCCTGCTCGGCAAGGCCTCGGCCGCGGGCGGGACCTACGCCATGCTCGCCGGCGGCGACCTGGTCTGCGAGCTCTCCCGGCAGTCGGTCGACGATCTGGGCGGAGAACTGGTCCGGCGCGAGCTGCTCGACTTCGACAAGGCCAAGGTCCAGAAGATCGTCGTGACCAGGAAGCGCAGCGAGCTGGTCCTGGCCCGGACCGGACAGGGCTGGAACATCGAGAAGCCCGAACCGGCCGGCAAGGCCGACGGCGCCGCGGTCGACGGGGTCCTCGGGCTGCTGGCCGGGCTGCGGGCCGAGCGGATCGCCGACTACGCGCCGTCGTCGCTCGGGCGCTACGACCTGGACAAGCCCGTCACCACCGTGACCCTCGAGGTCGAGGGCGGCAGGCCGTTCGTCCTGCTGCTCGGCGAAGGGCTGGACTCCGGCGCGCGCCGCTACGTCAAGGTGCCCGACCGGGCCCCGGTGTTCGTGGTCGGCAAGGCCGTGGCCGAAAAGCTCGAGGCGCCGGCCGACGGCCTGCGCGCCAGGGAAGAGAAGCAGCCCGAGAAGACCGGACCGGCGGCCGAGCCGCCCCAGAAGAAGGAGAACCCCGTGAGCGCAGCCAAGAGTGCCGGCGGCCCGTTGCCGCGCGTGAAGATCAAGACCGATCGCGGCGACATCGTCGTCGAGCTCTTCGAAGACGACGCGCCCAACACGGTGGCCAACTTCGTCGAGCTGACCGGGAAGAAGTTCTACAACGGCCTGGTCTTCCACCGGGTGATCAAGGACTTCATGATCCAGGGCGGCTGTCCGCAGGGCACGGGCACGGGCGATCCCGGCTACCGCTTCGCCGACGAGTGCCAGGGCAACCCGCACAAGGTGGTCAAGTACGCCCTGTGCATGGCCAACGCCGGCCCGAACACCAACGGCTCGCAGTTCTTCATCGTCACCGCCAAAGCCTGCCCGTGGCTCGACGGGAAGCACACCGTTTTCGGGAAGGTGGTCGAGGGCCAGGCCGTTGTGGACGCGATCGGCAATACCCAGACCGGCGCCGGCGACCGGCCGGTCAAGCCCGAGAAGATGATCTCGATCGAGGTGCTCTCGAAGCGGGACCACCCCTACGAAGTGAAGAAGCTCTGAAGCTCCGGTGAGCTGAAGAGGACAGGAAGAGCTGGAGGGGTTGAGCCGGTGACTGCTCTTGCATTCGCTCTCGTGGCGATCCTGCGGGTCCTGCAGTGGGGCCCGGCGCACCAGGCCGATGAGAACCTGGTCTTCAAGACCCAGGAGGAGATGCAGAAGGCCTGGGTCGCCGACGGCGGCAAGCCCGAGGACATGCCCAAGGTCGACTGGGACAAGGAACTGGTCCTGGCCGCCTTCATGGGCCGGAAGCCGACCGGCGGCTACCGGATCGAGATCGTCGGGGTAGCGGCGGCGCGGACCGCCGACAAGAAGCCGGCCGGGCTCGTGGCCCTGGTCCGCAAGACCTCCCCGGCGAAGGACACCCTGGTGGCCGAGGTCGTCACCCATCCGTCCCACGCCGTGGTCGTGCCCCGGACCGAGGCCGCCGACGGGGTCAGGTTCGTGGACGCGGACTCCGAGGACGGCAGACTGCTGGCCGCGGAGCTCAAGAAGCAGGCCGGCGACGACCTGCCCCGGGTGAAGATCAAGACCTCGGCCGGCGACATCGTCGTCGAGCTCTTCGAGGACGACGCGCCCAACACGGTGGCGAACTTCATCCAGTTGGCCGAGAAGAAGTTCTACGACGGCCTGGTCTTCCACCGGGTGATCAAGGACTTCATGATCCAGGGGGGGTGTCCCCTGGGGACGGGCACGGGCGGGCCCGGCTACCGCTTCGCCGACGAGTGCCGGGGCAATCCGCACAAGGTGGTCAAGTACGCCCTGTGCATGGCCAACGCGGGGCCCGGCACCAACGGCTCGCAGTTCTTCATCGTCACCGCCAAGGCCTGCCCGTGGCTCGACGGCAGGCACACCGTCTTCGGGAAGGTGGTCGAGGGCCAGGCCGTGGTGGACGCCATCGGCAATGCCCGGACCGGGGCCCAGGACCGCCCGGTCGAGGACCAGAAGATTCTGTCCGTGGAGGTCGTTTCCAAGCGCAAACACCCCTACGAGGTCAGGAAGCTCTGAGTTGGAGCAGGGGGATTTCGGGGATCCGGCGCGCCGGCCGGGGCCGGCCGCCGCAGGTAAAGGAGTCGAGGGTAGGAACATGAAGCTGACGCCATTGGGAGACAGGGTTCTGGTCAAGCGCAGTGAGGCCGAGGAGCGCACCGCGGGCGGCATCGTCCTGCCGGACAGCGCCAAGGAGAAGCCCAAGCAGGGCGTGATCGAGGCCGTGGGCTCGGGCCGCATGCTGGACAACGGCGAGCGCGTGCCGCTGACCGTCAAGAAGGGCGACACCGTGCTCTTCACCAGCTACGCCGGCAACGAGGTGACCGTCGACGGCCAGGAGTACCTCCTGATGCGCGAGGAGGACATCCTGGCGGTGATCAAGAAGTAGCGGACGAGAGACAGCGAGAGATAGTAAGGAAAGAGGAGACAGCAGATGCCTGCCAAGATGATTGCCTTCGACCAGGAGGCCCGCGAGTCCATCCGCCGCGGCGTGGACAAGCTCGCCCGGGCGGTGGCCGTGACCCTCGGCCCGCGCGGCCACAACGTGGTCATCGAGAAGAAGTTCGGCGCCCCCACGGTCACCAAGGACGGCGTGACCGTCGCCAAGGAGATCGAGCTCGACGACAAGTACGAGAACATGGGCGCCCAGATGGTCAAGCAGGTCGCCGCCAAGACCTCCGACGTGGCCGGCGACGGCACCACCACCGCGACGGTCCTGGCCCAGGCGCTCTACGCCGAGGGCCTCAAGAACGTCACCGCCGGCGCCTCGGCGCTGGCCATCAAGCGCGGCATCGACGCCGCCGTCGAGAAGATGGTCGAGGAGCTCAAGAAGCTCTCCAAGGACGTCAAGGGCCGCGAGGACATCGAGAAGGTCGCCTCCATCGCCGCCAACAACGACTCGGTCATCGGCAAGATCCTGGCCGACGCCATGGACAAGGTCGGCAAGGACGGGGTGATCACCGTCGAGGAGGGCAAGAGCCTCGAGACCGCCGTGGAGCTGGTCGAGGGCATGCAGTTCGACCGCGGCTACGTGTCGCCCTACTTCGTCACCAACCCCACCAGCATGCAGGCGGTGCTCGAGGACTGCTTCGTTCTGGTCCACGAGAAGAAGATCGCCTCGATCAAGGAGCTCATCCCGCTGCTCGAGAAGGTGGCCCAGGCGGGCAAGCCGCTGGTCATCATCGCCGAGGAGGTCGAGGGCGAGGCCCTGGCCACGCTGGTGGTCAACCGCCTGCGCGGCACCTTCTCCTGCTGCGCGGTCAAGGCCCCCGGCTACGGCGACCGCCGCAAGGCCATGCTCGAGGACATCGCCGTCCTCACCGGCGGCACGGCCATCACCGAGTCGCTGGGTCTGAAGCTCGAGAGCCTGGCGCTCGACCAGCTCGGCCGCGCCAAGAAGGTGGTGGTCGACAAGGAGAACACCACCATCATCGAGGGCGCCGGACAGACCCGCGAGATCAAGGGCCGCATCGAGCAGATCAAGAGGGAGATCGAGACCACCACCTCCGACTACGACCGCGAGAAGCTCCAGGAGCGCCTGGCCAAGCTCGCCGGCGGCGTCGCCAAGGTGATGGTCGGCGCGGCCACCGAGGTGGAGATGAAGGAGAAGAAGGCCCGCGTCGAGGACGCTCTCCACGCCACCCGCGCGGCGGTCGAGGAAGGCGTGCTCCCGGGCGGCGGCGTCGCGCTGATCCGCTCGGCGCAGGCCCTCTCCGGCGCCAAGGTCAAGGCCGAGGAGCAGGCCGGCTGGGACATCGTCCTGCGCGCCGTGGAGCATCCGCTGCGCCAGATCGCCGAGAACGCCGGCGTCGAGGGCGCGGTCGCCCTTCAGAAGGTCAAGGAGGGCAAGAACTCCTTCGGCTACAACGCGGCCGCCGACGAGTACACCGACATGGTCAAGGCCGGCATCATCGACCCGACCAAGGTGGTCCGCTCGGCCCTGCAGAACGCCGCCTCGGTCTCGACGCTCATGCTCACCACCGAGGCGCTGATCACCGAGATCCCCGAGAAGAAGAAGGACGCGCCCATGCCCGGCGGCGGGATGGACGAGGACATGTACTAGTCCGCGACGACTGACGCACGCCGACGGGGGCGGGGCCGCAAGCCCCGCCCCCGTCATTTCCGGCCAAGACACACAGGTCAGCCACAGATGAACACCGATGGACACAGATATGGCCGGCAGGAAATAGAAAGGGCGTGGCCACTTTGGATGAGGTTCCAAGTTAGCGTAATGACGTGGGTTGAGG
>CALGYR010000105.1 GCA_937935355.1 uncultured bacterium
AAGGCGTTCTTATCGGCAGTGCTTGCGCACCGCCGATAAGACACTCTACCTTCGGCAAAATGCCCGGACCGTCCTCGGGGGCTTAGGATGCCATGCCGGAAGTGACTGAGCAGCCCGCCAAGCCGCCCCGCACTTGGCGGCCGATGGTCCTGAAGTCCAGGCTGAAGCTTACCGTCATATGCGCATCAGCGCTGGTTGTAACTATGGCTGTCCTGTACGTGGGCCGGGCTAACACGCGGTCCTGCGTACACATCTGCTACCGGTGTGGGGCCTGCCATATCAGATATAGTTTCTGGGGGATCCAGGTCTTCACCCGCGTCCGCGAATGGGATCTAGCCAGCATTCGTAGAGAAGTGGGCCTGAGTTGTTCATGTGAGAGTAGCATGATCGCCAAGACGTGCTGCCTCCGAGAGAAGGACATTGCGTTGGGGCAGGGCTTGGCAGCACAAGGCATTCGTAAGTTCGCCAACCGAGCCCAGATTCTAGAGGCATGTCAACTGCTAGAGCAGATAACGCTACGAGGATGCCGAGAAGATGACGACCGGGTTGGCGAGGATGCATTCGCGTTTGGGGTGGGCGCCAGGAGTGCTGCTGATGGTGGTAAAGCCGCAGTAGATGATTTTCTAGAAGAATGGCGCAATCGTCTCACTACGGCCACCCCGACAATGGCGCGCTCGGAGGTTGAGGAGAAGGGCGACAAGGGCAAGGAGCAGCGGAAGTGAGTGGGGGGGCGCCGACGGCCTTCGGCAAATTAACCGGGCCATCCGTGGGGGTTTAGGACGCCATGCCGGAAGTGAGAACCGCGTGACAGAAGACAGCCAAGTTATCAGGGAAGCTGTGCAGAAGCGGTTCGACCGTCTGGAGGAAGTTGCCAGGAACGCCTCCACTCCTGAAGAGAGCGCTGCAGCTTTAGATAGCCTGTTCTCCTATTGGGACGATCTGTTGCAGGAGCCTAGCGCCCCACATGCCATGCACGTGTTTCGTGAGGCGCACACTTTGCTCTTCGACCCCGTCTTCCGAGACAGGGCGTGGAGTTGGGTCCGTGACAAGGCGGCAACGATAGTAGATGCGGATGTGCGGACCGCGCTGTGGATTGGCGTCCGCGAACCATTGCCGGAAGAGCCTGTAAGCTGGGATGCACTAGAGCGCCTCTTCTGCGACTGGAGCCTTGACCCTCGCACGAAGTGGGCGGTTCTCGACATGTACTCGTCGCAGCCCAAGCTGCTTCGAAAGCATCTGAAGCATTTCAGTGCGAAGTGTAAGGCCGAGGGCCGCCAACCTCCGGGCATCTCCGAGGACGATGTCAGACAATGGCTCTTCGAGCTACATGGATGCGTAGAGTGACATGGCAAGACATAACATCGGAAATGTTCGGAGCCCAAGCCGTGAGTAGGGAAGAAGCGACGGCCTTCGGCGAAATACCTGGGGGGCCCCGGGGCGGCGAGAATGGTCCGGTGATTTCTTGGGGAGACGCTCTGGATGACAGCGCAGTTCTCTGACCAAGTCTTCTACAGAGGCACCGAGTACAGCATTGCCGGCATCGACGGCAAAGGCCTCTTTGACCCGGGAGCCATTGGGCTGAAGCCTGTCGGCAAGTGCAGCGCCTGCTGGCGAGGCTTCCTCTGCACCTACGCCATCAGGGAAAGACGCCTGCTTCTGGACACGGTGGCCATCTGTCTGGAAGGGGTCGCGCCGCCCCTATTCGGCGTGGCGCCAAGGCCGGACCATAGCAAGCTGGCGGCGTTCGATTACGTATATGATCGCCTCCAACATTCCGTTGCCTTCACCGGTGGCATTCTCTTAGCTCGCGACTTCATCCAGGCACTCTACGTGCACATGGGCTTCCACAACGCCTGGAAGTACCGGGAAGTGCATGAACTGGTGCTCCGCGACGGTGAGGTGGTACAGGAGACTGATCTCTCGGCGAAGGTGGCCAAGGTCCGGCGCCTGCTGTGCAGCCAGCCACTGGAGCCCGGCCCGTCAGCCTCGCGATCCGAGGTCGGCAAGTGGGTCGAGCGGTGCTTCGATCAAGGCTACCGGCGGGGTCAGTTCGATGCCCCCATTCCCGAGCCCCGGGACCGGACCGACATCTCACCTGACGAGGTCACCAGACTCAGGATTGGCGGGCAGATTCTGGGCACCTTCTCGCCGTCCTGGTCGGTCACTTTGACCGCCGGGGAAGGTAAAACCGAGGCGGAGTTCCGCGCCAAGGAAGAGGGATACGAACCACGGTCCGAAGCCCATCCGGAGAACTACCTGCGGAAGCTCGTTGGCAGACTGCTCAAGACCGGCTTCCTGGAAGTACCCGGCTATCGCCTTCCTGGAGGCATGCTCGACGGCACGGTCGTGGAGGTTGGGCTCTCACTCGGCGACGGCACGGTAATCGAACGGCAGTATTACTGCGCTGACCGGAGCGAAGACCGCCAGGTGCGCTCCGTCTGGAATCTGGCTACGTCCTTCCTGGCTAAGAACTATCCAAAGGCCTGGGTTAAGCGTGACCAGGAGCGGAGGATCGAGCAGGACGAGGCGATCAAACTCAAAGAGGCGCAACGCCTCGCCAAGCTTGCGACCGACAATGCGGTCTGTCGGGATCTCGCGACGGAGCTTGCTGCCGGTCGGCTCTGTTGTCCGCACTGTGGAGGCCCGTCCGCCACGATTCGCTTCAGGGACAAGGCCCCCGACGCCGAGTCGTACTTCGTCTGCTCCAAGTGCGGTCGATCCTTCGTGAGCCTGAATGGTTGAGTGAAACTGGCCGCGGGCTAGGTGCCGCTCTTGCGCCGCCCAGCGGGGCAGGGAGAATGAGGCCTAGGATGCACCGCCCAATGGCCCAGCCTCCGACGGCCTTCGGTGAAATACCTGGGGTGCCGGGCGGGGTGAACTGACGGCGTAGGAAGATACCCTGCACTGTCGCGGGATTGAGACCGACTATGAGCAGTCAAGGGCGAAAATGGGACGGATGGCATGAGTA
>CALGYR010000106.1 GCA_937935355.1 uncultured bacterium
CCTCTGCCGGCAGCTGTCCCTGGACTTCCTCGATCGCGGAACGAAGGTCGGTTGAGGTGGCCATCAGTCTACCTTTCCCTGGCCCCTGGCCCGTGGCCCGTGGGGGCGAGCCGCCGGCTCGCCCCTACTTGGCGTACATCGGCAGGTAGCGGTAGTAGACCTCCAGGGTCAGAGCCCCCACCGCCGTCATGAAGACGCGCCCGCCGAGCTTGCCGCTGTGACCGTATGGGTCCCAGGAGCCGTCCTTGTCCGTGGCCGCTCCGCTCAATGGCAGGGGGCCCCGGCACTGGTTGTTGACCAGGAGCGGCTTGACGACCTCGTTCCACTTGGTCCACTTATCCCCGCCGACCTGGAACATGGCCAGCGTGCCGTAGTAGACGTAGTAGAAGTCGTTGTGATCCCTCTGGTCCTGCCACTGAGGCGGCTTGGTGAGCAGCTGGTTGGCGCCGCCGGCCAGTAGGGGATCGCCCGAGGGCATGCCCATGAACTGCCGGCAGACCATCGCCACGGAGGTGAGGGCCGGCGAGTCGCTCGACGGGCTGGCGTAGCCCGCCCTGCCCTGCTTGTCGGTGACCTTGTCGAGGAAGGCGCTGGCCCCCTGGAAGCCGGATCCATCCACGTTGAGCCCGGCGATCTTGGCGGACTTCAGCTGCATCACGTACCAGCCGGTGCAGGAGGTATCCGCCAGGTGATCGTCGTCCTGTCCCTTGGGGAAGTAGCGCCAGCCGGAATACGGCTGCTGCATGGTGCGAACCGAGTAGTCGACCGCCATCTGCGCCGGGCCGCGCAGCGCCTCATCCTTGGTCATGCCGTAGGCCTCGGCCAGGGCCAGGCCGGCTATGGCGTGGCCATAGCTGCCGGCCGGCCGGCCCCAGGTCTGGAAGTAGATGGAGCCATCCTTCTTCTGGTTGGCGACGATCCACTTGATCGCAAGCTCCACGGTGTCCTTGAACTGGCCGGTCTTGTGGGTGTAGCCCGCGCCCAGGAAAGCGAGCGTGGCCAGGCCGGTGCAGCCCATGTGCGGCTGATACCCCGTGCTCTCGTACTTCACGGCGTCCCAGTGGCCGTCCTTCTCCTGGTGTCTTGCTAGCCAGCGGAGCGCGGCCTCTACGGAGCTCTCGGTGGCGGCCGAACCGCCGAAGCGGCCGACGGCCTTCTTGCGGCCGCCGCCGTCGCGGTAGCCGAAGACGCCGGCGGCCCCGCCGCCGCCGACGCCGATGGAGCCGACCGTGCCGGTGCCGCCGAGCGGAATGTCGCTGATGGCGTCCTCGTTGCCGCGGGCGGTGCTCTTGTCCATGTTGTTGTCGGTCTCGAAGTGGTCGGTCTCCTCCATCTTCTCGTGGGTGACCACGGGATTGTCGACAATCGTATCGGCCTGGACGTCCTTGGGGTTCTTAAAGATGTCGCGCTTCTTATTGGGGTCGTACTCGGGTGGCTTCTGCTTGACCACGTCGGTGGCGATGACCACCTCGTCGGTCACGGTCGGCGCCACGGCGGTGGCGAGCAACGCGATGAGCAGGAAGACCACCGCGTGAGTCACTGCCGAGATGACCCACCAGGGCAGCGCGCCCACCCGGCGCTCGATGCGGCTCGCCCAATCGCCCTCGGCGATGGGCAACTCTCCCTCGACCGGCAATCCCTCGGCCGGCAGCTGTCCCTGTACTTCCTCGATTGCGGAACGAAGATCGGTAGAAGTGGCCATGGATCTTTCTCCCAAGACACCGCATCAGCGCGTTCGAAGGTCGCCCTGCAGCAAGGTTAATATACGGAAGAAACGGGGCTAGGTTCATCAGAAAATGCTAGAACGGGAGTCTTACGACGCGATACGAACACGATCGCACACAACGATATCGTAACCCTCGGTGTCGTGCTTTTTAAGTAAGTAGGCCTTTACCCATCACCCGTTGGAGGAACCCACGGCAGCGGCTGAACAGCCCCTGCAGGATCCAGCCTGCGGCTACTTCGCGTACATGGGCAGGTAGCGGTAGTAGACCTCGAGCGTAAGTGCGCCCAGTGCGGTCGTGTAGACGCGCCCTCCGTGCTGGTCGTAGTATCCGTTGGGGTCCCAGGAGCCATCCTTGTCGTTGACCGAGCCGTCCAGGGGGCCGCCCTTGCACTGGTTGTTGACCAGGGTGGGCTTCAGAGCCTCGTTCCACTTGGTCCACTTGTCGCCGCCCATCTGGAACATGGCCAGCGTGCCGTAGTACCAGTAGTAGAAATCCTCATGGGTGCGGCTCTTCTCCGGGATCCAGGCCGGCAGCCGCTTGACGAGATGCGCGGCTCCCGCCTGGAGGAGCGGATCGTTGCTCGGCGTGCCCATGAACTGCCGGCAGACCATGCCCACGGCGGTCATGGAAGGAGAGGGGTACTTCTCCCTGGTGTAGCGGGCCTGGCCGTCCTTGTCGGTGACCTCGTTGAGGAAGGTGGCGGCGCCCTGGAAGCCGGAGCCGTCGACCGTCAGCCCCGCGATCTTGGCGCTCTTGAGCTGCATGACGAACCAGCCGGTCACCGAGAGGTCAGCGGCCTCCCGGGCATCGTAGCGCCAGCCGGAGTACGGGACCTGATGGGTCTTGAGCGAGTAATCCACGGCCCGCTGAGCCGCCGCTTTGAGCGCCGGGTTCTTGCTCATTCCGTAGGCCTCGGCCAGAGCCAGGGACGTCACGGCGTGCACGTATCCGGTCGCGTTCGTGCTGCCGCCGCCGCACTGATCGTAGACGCCCCCGTTGTCCTTTTGCTGCTTGAGCAGCCAGGCCTGGGCCCGCCGGACGTTATCGGCGAACTGGCCGGAGTTCTCCGTGTAGCCGGCGCCGAGGAAGGCGAGCAGGGCCAGGCCGGTGCAGCCCACGGTGAGCTTCTGGACGTTGCCGTGAGGCAGGGTTACTTCGTACTTGCTGGCGATCCACTGACCATCCTTCTCCTGATGTCTTGCCAGCCAGCGGAGCGCGGCCTCTACGGAGCTCTCGGTGGCCTGGCTGCCGCCGAAGCGGCCGACGGCCTTCTTACGGCCGCCGCCGTCGCGGTAGCCGAAGACGCCGGCTGCCCCGCCGCCGCCGACGCCGATGGACCCGACCGTGC
>CALGYR010000107.1 GCA_937935355.1 uncultured bacterium
CAATATCTATCGCCGTTCATACGCCTGCTCTTGAACTTTTCATACACGCTCTGAGTCGGGGCCTGAGTCAGACGTGGATGTGGCCGTATTAGGCCTGTTAGTTCAAAGGCCCATGTCGAGCAGTTCTTTGGCCGAAGGACTTGGGCATGGACAAATATCCGGCGCACTAAAGCGCTCGATAGATAGGCTTATGAGCCGGGGCGCCATCGAGTACACCATCCCCGACAAGCCCAACAGCCGCCTGCAGCGCTACCGGCTGACCGCGAAGGGCCGCGCCCTTCTGGCAAAAGGCGGCTCCGGCCAGGTCCGCGAGAGAGCCGCGAAGTACGGGCGCCGCCGGCGCTCCTCCGCCGCAAAGTCCAGGTCCGCACCGAAGGCCACCGGGAAGCAACCCAAGAAAGCCAGGCGCTCATGAGCGACATCGTCCAGAAACTCTGGGGCTTCTGCCACACGCTGCGCCACGACGGCGTGGACTACGGCGACTACATCGAGCAGATCACCTACCTGCTCTTCATCAAGATGGCCGACGAGCGCGGGGTGAAGCTCCCGGCCGGCTGCGACTGGCCGGCACTCTCGAAGCGGAGTGGCACGGAGCTGACCGACGGCTACGTGGACGTCCTCCGGAAGCTCGGCAAGCAGCCCGGGCTCTTGGGCGACATCTTCGCCGGCGCCCAGAGCCGGTTCGCGAATCCGGTGGGCCTCAAGAAGCTCATCGGCCTCATCGACGAGGTCGAGTGGACGGCGCTCGACGTGGACGTCAAGGCCCACGCCTTCGAGGGGCTGCTCGAGAAGGCGGCGAGCGAGGGCAAGAAGGGCGCCGGGCAGTACTTCACGCCGCGGCTCTTGATCCAGGCCATCGTCCGCTGCATGAAGCCCGACCCCAGAGCCCACCGGGAGTTCACCGTCACCGACCCGGCCTGCGGCACCGGCGGCTTCCTGATGTGCGCCTACGAGTGGTTGATGGAAGAAACCAAAGGCGGCGCCCTCGACCGGGCGCTGGCCAGGCGCATCAAGGGCGAGACCTACTTCGGCGGAGAGCTCGTCGAGCGCCCGAGGCGCCTGGCGCTCATGAACCTCTACCTGCACGGCCTCGAGCCGCACATCAAGCTGGGCGACTCCATCTACGAGGTGCCCGACAGCCGGCGCTTCGACGTGGTCCTCACCAACCCGCCCTTCGGCACCAAGGGCGCCAACCAGGCGCCTGAGCGCGAAGACTTTACGATCACGACCAGCAACAAGCAGCTCAACTTCGTCCAGCACGTGATGACCATCCTCAAGCCCGGCGGCCGGGCGGCGGTGGTGTTGCCGGACAACTGCCTGTTCGCCGACCAGGCCGGCGAGGTCTTCAAGCTGCTCGTCGAGGACTGCGACCTGCACACGGTGCTCCGCCTGCCGAACGGCACCTTCAGCCCCTACAGCCCCGGCACGAAGACCAACGTCGTCTTCTTCACCAATGGCCGGCCGACCGAGCGGGTCTGGATCTACGACGCCCGGACGAACGTCCCGGCGATCACCAAGAAGGACCGGCCGCTCACGGTCGCGCACTTCGCCGAGTTCGAGAAGTGCTACGGCAAGGACCCGAACGGCGGGGCCAAGCGCAGCCCGAAGGACTCCAAGGAGGACCGCTGGCGCGCCTTCGACCTCAAGGAGGTCAAGGAGCGCGGCTACAAGCTCGACGGGCTCAAGTGGCTCAAGGACGAGGGCTTGGAGGACGGCGGGGACCTTCCCGAGCCGGAGGAGCTGGCCGCGAGCGCCATCGAGGAGCTCGAGGCGGCGGTGGGAGAGCTCAGGAAGGTGGTGGCGGAGTTGGAGAACGGCAAGTGACGCTCACCGCAGAGGGCGCTGAGGTGGAGGCAGGTTCGATTTAGTGTTGTTGGGCGAGACTCCAGCCGAGCCCGCTTGGCTGATAGGGCAGGTTTGATGGTAAGGAGCACTTCATCATGAACCAAGCCGCCAATTTCAGCGTTGATCCTCAGCTGGCCACGCTGCTCAGCGAGAACTATCGCTCCACTGAGCAAGCCATCAAGGAGTTGGTTGACAACGCTTGGGATGCCGATGCCGAGAACGTCGAAATCACGCTGCCTGAGCCGCTGCAGGAACAGCCGATCATCGTTTGCGATAACGGTTGTGGTATGACCGAGAACGAACTCCGTCAGGAGTACCTTGTCATCGCAGGTGATCGTATCCGTCGCAAGGGAGACCGGACGCCTAGCAAGAAGCGTCCTGTCAAGGGGCGCAAAGGTATCGGCAAGTTCGCGGGGCTTGTGGCGGCCGAAATCATGGAGGTCGAGACCAAGACGCGTGGCAGACAGACTACGCTTCGGATTGTGAAACGGGAAGTGGTTCGATCTGGAGTGGACCTTGAGAAGGTTGCTCTGCCAATTGCGGTTTCCACGTGCAAAGCTGATGAACACGGCACGCGTGTCACACTCAAGAACTTGAACCATAACCTGGAAGCGCCCAATGCGTTGCTGCTCAAGCGTCTCTTGGTCCTCGAATATGGCAGGGAAATGGACTTTGCCATCTCCGTGGACGGAGAGGTCATTTCCCACCAGGATCTTGCGGGTGAGAAGCACTCCGTAGAGATTGCCCTGCCACACGCGGGCAAAGTCAGACTCAACTTCACCATCATGGAGAAGCCTACGAAGAATGCTGGCGTAGTTGCAAGGGTTAGCGGCAAGGTCGTCGGCGCCCCCAGCTTCTTTGGGCTGGAGGAAGACGAGGAGATTCCGAGGAAGGCGCTAAATCGAGTGGTTGGCGAGATAGAAGCAGATGGTCTGGAAGCGGACGTAACTGCTGATTGGGGAGCCATCATTGAGAACAGCAAGAGCTACCGGGAAACCAAGGAATGGGTCAACAGGGAAATCGGCAAGGCCCTAAAGGAGGCTTTTTCCCGCGAGGTGAACCTGCTAAAGGCTAGAAAGCAAAAGGAAATCAACGCTCGGCTTGCCCTGATGCCCGAATATCGACGCCAGTTTGCGGCGGCGGCGGCGGACAAGGTCTTCCGCCGGTTCTACGGAGACTCGGAGGAGAAGATTGACACGATGGTCAGCTTGGTCCTGGATGCCTTTGAGAAGGATGAGTATTTCCTCGTGTGCCAGAAGATAGACGAGGCTGAACAGGCCGATGTCTTCAAGTTCGCCGAGGCCCTTGAGCTGTTCGGCATGGTTGAAATGGCAGTTATGGCCAACCAAGCTAGAAGGCGCTTAGATTTCCTCGACAAGCTAGATGCGCTGTCCTCCAATCAAGGCACGCTTGAGGGCCAGATGCATAAGGTGTTGGAGCGCAACCTATGGGTTTTTGGCTCGGAATTTTCGCTCATGAAGTCAAACAAGACCCTTGCAACAACCATCGAAAGCCTAGGCGGCAAGAGCTCTAAAGGGGACGGCGCCAGTAGACGCCCCGACCTGCTTCTGGCCCAGAACGTCTTGGGTCGCTATCTCCTGATCGAATTCAAGAGGCCTTCCGCACCTGTCGGGCGTGATGCTGAAAATCAGGCCAAGAAATACAGAGACGCCTTGGCAGTCGTGTTGGGGGACAAGATTGACATCATAATCGTGGGCGGCAAGGTGGACACCAGGATGGTGGGTCTCAATGCGCAGCCTGATCTCAGATTCCTGAGTTACAGTGCGATCATCAGTACGGCCAGGACCCAACTGGAATGGCTGCTTACGGAACTGAAGCATGAGATGCCTCTCTGCCCCACGGTCGCCTCCGAGGAGGCGTCATGACTTTCGATTGTTCTTGGACTGATAGTCGTGCAGTAAGGAATAGACCCTGAAATGTTGTTCTCGCGGGTTAAGTTCGACCGCGCCCGTCAGGACTACCGCGAGCGGTGGGCCTTGCTCGACAAGCAGCTCTACGAAGTCTGCCGACGGTATCCTCGGCACGAAGATCTTGGAACGGTCAACGCCAAGCTTTGGCTCATCGGCCGGAGCTTTGCGACCGGGATCGAACGCCAGATCAAATCGGACGGCAGCCAGGGCGGCTCGATGGGGCAGCTGGCTCAATGCCTGATCTCCAATGCGAGCGAGTTGGATCAGATTTTGAGCCAGCTGGCAGTCGTGCAGGAGCCTCTCGCGCCAGACAAGCTCGAAGCCATTGCCTCCGCGCATGGTCGCATCATGAAGATCGTCGCCAAGGTGGTGCGAAAGAACCGCTCACCACGCTCGTTCGTCTCCAAGTACCTGCACTTCCACTGTCCGGCGGTGCCGATCTACGATAGCTGGGCGGTGGAGAAGCTTCGGGCTCTCTACCGATGGCAGTCGAGCTTCCAGGTCTTCAAACTGCCGTTGGGGGCGGACGAGGAGTACTGCTGGCACCTGATGCGCTTCTGGCAGCTCTACGAAGACGCCAAAAAGGTGCGGGGCAAGGCCACGTCCAGAATGCTGGACCAGTACCTGCTGTCCGATGGCGAGGGAGAGCGGTAATGGCCAGGAAGCCGGAGCCCGTCGAGGTCGGGCCGGACCGGGAGCTGCCGGAAGGGTGGGCATACTGCTCCATCGGGGACTTGGTCCGTATCTCCAGCGGGAAGTACATCCCAAAGTCTCACTACTCTAAAGACCCAGGCAAACCGTTCCCGGTGGCCGGAGCTGGCGGGCCTATCGGCTTTACGGATAGGTCAAATACATCTGGTCCGATACTGGCTCTGGGAAGAGTTGGCGCTGCGGGTGCAGTTACCACTTACCCTGGGGATGCGTGGGTGACTGATAACGTGCTCGTGTTAACTCCTCATATCGAGAGTACTCGGCGACTGCTTGCGGAGTTCCTCAAGACCGTAAGATGGTCGGAGATCCAGACAGGTAGCTCTCAACCACTGATAACTCAGACTCTAGTCAAGGCTCTGGTGTATCCCTTGGCACCCCTCGCCGAGCAGAAGCGGATCGTGGCCAAGGTGGAGAAGCTCCTGGAGCGCGTCGCCGCCGCCCGAGAGCGCCTGGCCAAGGTCCCGGCCATCCTCAAGCGCCTGCGCCAGTCCATCCTCGCCGCGGCGTGCTCGGGGAGGTTGACGGAGGAGTGGAGGGCGGCAAATGCCAGCACTGAGAGCGCGGCGCAGGCCCTTGCCAGGCTCAAGGCCGTTTCCACCTCGGTCAAGACACGTCGCGGTGTGCCAGACGCCGTGTTTATATCGGAAGCGGCGGATCAGTTTGACGTGCCCGACTGCTGGGCCAAAGAATCGGTAGCTGAACTGCTCAAGTGCGGCGGCCTGCTGGACGTCAAGGATGGCAATCATGGCGCTAACCATCCGAAACGGGATGATTTCACGACCGAAGGTCTGCCCTTTATCACTGCGGCCCAAGTCAGCAACTACTCCATCGATTATGACGGCGCCCCCAAGGTTGCTGGCAAGGCCCTGGAACGCCTCCGGGTTGGGTTTGCGCAGGTCAATGACGCAGTGCTTACGCATAAGGGCACAGTTGGCAGGGCAGCACTCAACCTGCGCCCGTGCGTCTTGACCCCTCAAACCACCTACTACCGATGCAACGCCGAGGTGTTACGGCCGGACTATCTGGTGTACTTCATGACTTCCTCGCAGCTCTACCAGCAGATGGCCGCGGTCATGTCGCAGACAACGCGAGACTTCGTCCCGATCAGTGAGCAGTACAACCTGTTCATCTTCCTGCCGCCGCTGTCCGAACAGGCGGAGATCGTCCGCCGCGTAGAGTCCCTCTTCCGCCTCGCCGACGAGATCGAGCGGCGCGTCGCCGTCGCCACGGCCCGGGCCGATCGGCTGGCCCAGGCGATCCTGGCCAAGGCCTTCCGCGGCGAGCTCGTGCCCACCGAGGCAGAGTTGGCCGCAAAAGAGGGGCGGGAGTACGAGTCGGCGGGGGAGTTGCTGGAGAGGATCTGCCTAAAGACTGCCGACACACAAGATCGTCGAACCGCTGCAGGTCGTGTCGCGTCAGGGAGGCCAAACTGATGATCCTATTCTGGCGCATCAGATATCTCGATTCGCGTGATAGACAGTTCAAGGACCGCGATCTATGGCTCGACACCGACGCGCTCGATGCTGTATCCAAGGCAGCGGTGGAAGCTGCCTATGAAATGAGGCGCGGCCGATATGAACGTGACATCCTGCGGCATCGCCACCTTTTCCGTACGGATACTATGTCTTCGGAAGAGCGGAACACGCTATGCGAACGGCGCTGTGGCATGCATGCCTTCTGCCTCACTGACTACTTCGAGGACGAGAACGGCACAGAGTTGGCTTTGAGCCAGATGGCCCCCATCCTAACCGGTGATCCCAATGTGATCTTGTTTCCACCAGGCGCCAAGCAGCACGACATCGATTGGGCTCTCGCCGAGAAGCCCCCAATACGCCTTGACACTATCACGCTTCCCGAAGACAAAGTCGTGGTACTGGGCTATTTCACTCGGGACCTCCGAGAATTGACCGCATCAGCCTTCCACAGAGATAGCTCGGTAACACTGGACGGCGCTAATAGTGACGAGCCGATTCTTGGGACGCCCGTGACTGACGAAGAGATCCGTTCCTTCGTGACGATCTTCAGACGCTTGTACATGAAGACGGAGCCCGCCAACTTCCTGGGAACTGCTAACCTGTTCGCGGAAGTGTTGGATGGGCATCCGTTAGCCAAATGGATGCGCGGCGCCGCGAGTGAATATCAGAGCCACTTAGCTCGACTTCTGCCCTTTTTGGGCCGCTACGCGGCCGGGGCCAGAGAGGCG
>CALGYR010000108.1 GCA_937935355.1 uncultured bacterium
ACGTGACCTTCTACCGGAGTGGCGGGACGGGGACTTCGTGCTACGACCTGGGCACCTCCATGCTGACGGTCGAGCACACGCTGACTCTCAACCTCACGGCGACGTGCGGCTGGCACGTGATTTTCGCCGAGGGCGGGACGATCGCGTGCAAGGGCGACGTGGTTTGCACGAGCGTGCTGGGTGCGGACTGGAGCGGTCTCAACCTGCTCATCAACGGCACCGGGAACCAGAGCGTGGCCCTGGGGGGCCTGAGCCTCTACAAGGTGAAGGTGGACAAGCCCTCTGGGGAGCTCACCTTCGCGAGCGGGTTCGTCTCGAAGCACGAGTTCAAGGTGGCCGCGGGCGACACGGTGAAGTTCGCCGCCGGCTCGACCTTCGCGACGAAGTGGCTGGAGCTGGCCGGGGCGGAGGGCAGCCCGATCACCTTCCGGAGCACGTCGGACGGGACGGCCTGGAGCCTGAACGTGACCGACAAGTACCAGACGCCGTCGAAGGTGGACGTGAAGGACTGCGACGCGTCGGGTGGCCAGCAGATCGTGGGCACGGGCTGCACGGACAGCGGCAACAACGTCAACTGGCGGTTCGTGGACGCGGTTTTCGTGTCGTTCACGAACGGGACGAGCAGCGTGACGAGCCCGGCTTGGGTGTACGGTGAGTGCGGGCCGAACGTCTCGGCGGTGCAGATGAAGGTCAACGGTGGCACGGCCTTCGACGTGGTGCGGACCTCGACGATGAAGTGGTTCGCGGACAACGCCTCGGCCGGCGGGGACGCGATCGGGATCGGGCTTTCGGCGACGGCCTCGACGGCGCTCGAAGTGATCGGGACGGACGAGAGCCAGAACCAGCAGTCTGCGACGCAGAGCATCGAGTGGGTGGCGACCGACATTTCGGTGGGCGGGAGCCTGACGATTCGGAAGGGCGACTCGCTGCTTCTGACGGCGCCCGGAGACGCCGAGCTTTCGCTTGAGATCGACGCGAACGGCGACAGCACGGCCGACTACACGGGCCATGCCGGCGACAAGTACGCGTACAAGTACTCGACGGCCGGGGTCTACAGCGCGACCGCGAAGGTGAACGGCGCGGCAGTCGGGACAGTGACGGTGACTGTGGTGGAGGCGGTGCTGCCGACGGTGTTAGCCTGCCAGCAGGGCTACACGATCACCCGGAAGATAACGATCACGCCCGGGGCCGAGGCGGCGAACGTGACGGTGAACCTGAGCGCGGACGGCACGGTGAGCATCGCGAACGCCGTGGTGGCCGACGGGATCAACGTGACCTTCACGACGACGGACATCGTGGCGCCGAGAATCTTCGCGAGGATCGGCGGGGCGGATGGGCCGGTGCTGGCCACCGACATGGTGAGGCCGTTCAAATTCATCTACTGCGGGTCGAACGTGCCGCGGCATGAGATCTACGCCGACGGGGACGCACGATACATGATCACGGTGAAGATGGAGCCTTTCGTGCCTGGAGCGAAGCTGCAGTTCGCCACCTACAGCGGCGGAGCCACTTTCGAGAACGGCTCCCACCTCATGCAGAAGATGTCCGACAACATCGGTGCGCAGCCGTACACCTTCCCGATGTATGCGGTGATGAACTGGGGGGTGACGTGCCACAGTCTGTATGTGATTCCGTGACGGTGCGGCTATGAGTTCGGGAGAGAAGACTGTGAGCGAGATGGGGAGATTGAAGATGGCGACGAAGAGCTTTCTGAGGGCTGCGCTGCTGGCGGTGGTCGGGCTTGGACTCTTGGCGTCGGTGGGCCTGAGCGGATCCAATCTGGTAACCGATACGGAGCACAAGATCAAGAAGGATTGTGACTGTGAGCCGTGTGAGCAGGACAAAAACAAGGCAAACGACGCGAAGAGAGTCTGCGAAGGGTCAGAAGTTGCCAAGGGGTCCCCGGCTGTGCTGCCAACGCTGGGCGAGCCGGTCGAGCTTCACATGGTCTCTGGGGACACGCCGAAGTCGAGCGAGTGGATTGGGACGCCGAATTTCGGTAACTACCGGTATCTAAGTTGGATCGGGATGGTGAGCATTCCGTCCGGCTCCGATGGTTCACCGGCTGACCTTGCGCACGTGCGCCGCGCTTGCGTGCGTGTTCTGATTCCCGGGACGCTTCAGGTCGTGAGCTTCCAGCAGGTGGTGCCGCAGGACCAGCAGGATCCGTGGAACATCTACCGGCCAGTGACGGGCACTGGTGTGATGGGCACTGAGGTGCCCAGCGGGGCGGAACTGCGCTTCTACTACGCGCCGAGCAGCGTGTACTACCCGTACTGCATCTTGAGCTACCCTGACGGGCGTTCGTGGCGTTTCGACTTCATCGACTTCGACGCGGAGCGCACTCCGTACTCGCCGATCGAAGAGGACAACATCAAGCGGATCGCGGCGGCGAAGTACCGCCTGACGAAGTACACGGACCGGAATGGCTACGAGGTGAACGCCACGTACGGCGCGAGCTCGATGACGATCACCGACGCGTCCGGCAACCAATACGTCTGCGAGCACAACAGCGCGAAGGTGATTTCCCGGATCGTCCTCAAGCCCGCCGGGTCGAGCGCCGAACGGAGTTGGAGCTACACGTATAGCGGCTACACGGCGACCGAGACCAATAACCAGACCGGCGAGAGTGTGGCGGTGACCACGACGTCCACCGGCAAGGCAATTGCGTCGATCATGACTACCGGTCCGGGTGGCGTGCAACACAGTGAGGTGTTCACGCGGGACAGCGCCGGACTGCTTACCAAGGTGACGATCAACGGCGTAGAGACTTCTGTGTCGGAGACGGGACAAGTCGAGACCGTGGCGGGTGAAGTGGCGGGCAGGCCGGATCTTGAGACTTGTGCCATTAACACGAGAGTCACGTTCCTCACTCGGGACGGAGCAACGACGGAATGCAAGTACGGGCCCTACGGGCCGCTCAGCGAGAAGACGGCGCTTGCCGGCGGAGGGGTGGTCGAGAGCAAGACGTATCGTCTGCCCGATGGTCGCGAGACGAAGCGAGTGGATGGCAACGGCCAAGCCACGACCTACACCTACGATGCGAACTACAACAAGACGGCTGAGCATCTGCCGAACGGGACGGAGAACACCTACACCTACGATGCGAATCAGAACCTCCTGACGAAGACCACGCCTGACGGGGTCTGGAGCTTCGAATACGACAGCCACAACCTCCTGACTCGGGAGCGCTTCGTTTCAGGCAGCGTGACGCTCTCGGACGTGAGCTACACGCGGTATCCGTGGCTCGACGGGAGCAACCCGCATCCGCAGCGCGGGCTCGTCGAGTACAAGGACGAGAAGGTTGTTTCCGGGGAGAGCCGGACCCGTCGGACTCGCTACGCGTACAACGTCCAGGGGCAGGTGATTCAGCGCCGGAGCTGGTACAGCGACGAAACTCAGCCGAGCGCCTACTGGGCCTACGGCTATGACTCGTGGGGCAACCGGACGAGCGAGACGAACCCGCTGGGGCAGACAACGAGCTACACCTACGACGGCGAGAACCGACTGGTGTCGGTCACTGACGCGCTCAGCCACACGACGACCTACGCTTACGACGGCATCGGCCGCAAGGTCAAGGTGACCGACGCGTTGGGCTCCTACACCGAGTGGCACTACGACAGCCGTGGATTCGTGACGAGCATCACGGGCAGCGCTGCGATGGGCGGCGGCTGCACGAGCTGCGGACAGGCGGCCGGGGCTGGCGACAAGCTCGGCACCTACACCTATTCGGACGGTGGTCTGCTTCTGAGCTACACCGACCTCAATAACCACACCTGGAGCTACACCTACGACAACGCCCGGCGGAAGGTGAAGGACACGGACCCGACGGGGTACGAGACGACCTACACCTACGATGGCGATGGGAACCTCCTGACGGTGACTGATTCCAACGGCCACGCGACGACCTACACGTACGACAGCATGGGGCGGCTGGCTTCGGTGACGAACGGTGCCGGAGAGACGACGAGCTACACGTACGACTGGGCCGGCCGGCAGCTGACGGTGACGGGTCCGGTGGCTGGGTCGGTGGTGACGACGGTCTACGACAAGCTCGGGCGGGTCGTGACGGTGACGGACGCCCGCGGCAAGGTGATGACCTACGCCTACGACATGCTTGGGCGCCAGACGCTCGTGACGGCGGCGACGGGTTCGGCCGATCAGGTTCAGACGAGCTTCGGCTACGATGCCGACGATAACCTCCTCGTGACCGTGGAGGACGTCGGTGGTCTGGCCAGGACGACGGCGAACGAGTACGACGCGGCCGACCGGCTGGTGAAGACGACGGTCGATCCCGATGACGGCCAGGGCGATCCGGAGCTCAGCCTGGTGACGAGCTTCGGCTACGATGCTGCCGGGCGGCTCGTTTCCTCTACAGTGGATCCGGCCGGCTTGGCCATCGCGACGACCTACACTTACGACAACGTCGGTCGTCAGCTGACCTCGACGACCGGGTACTTGACGACCACGACGACGTATAACGCCGCCGGGTGGGTGATTACGACCTCGAACGGCGTGACCACCACGAGCTACGAATATGACGAGGTGGGCAACCGGACGAAGATGACGGTTTCGGGCCGGAACCCGGTCTTCTACACCTACGACGACGCCAACCGCCTGACGGCCACGTCGCAGGCCATCGACGAGACGAAGACCATCGTCACGTCACGGACTCCCGACGGGGTGAACCTGACGCTCGAGAGCACGGACCCCAACGGCAACGTGGTGAGCTACACTTACGACGGCGCCAACCGGGTGCTGACCGCGACGAACGCCGAGGGCGAGACGACGGCCTACGCGTACACCGACGCGGGGCGCGTTACCACGATGACCGCGCCGGACGGCGGGGTGGTCGAGACCACTCGTGACGTGAGCGGGAACGTGGTCTCGGTGAAGGACCAGCTCAACCGGACGACGAGCTACGTCTACGACGATCTCAGCCGGCCGGTGTCGGTGACCCAGCCTGACGGCGTGGCGCACGCGACGGTCTACGACAAGCTGAGCCGTGCCGTGACGGTGACCGAGGACGTGGGCGGGCTCGACCGCGTGATGGACCGCGAGTACGACATTGCCGGTAGGCTCGTGAAGGTGACGGTGGACCCGTCGGGGCTCGCGCTCGTGACGAGCTACGAGTACGACAAGGCCAGCCGCAGGACGAAGACGGTCTCCGATCCTGACAACGGCGAGGGCGACCCCGAGGTCAATCTGGCCACGGCCTACACTTACGACCCGCTGGGGCTGGTGCTCACGACGACGACGGGCGAGTCGGCCGGTGCGCACGTGACGGTGACGAACGCCTACAACGTCGGCGGGCAGCTCGTGACGACCGGTAACGGCGTGACGACCACGACCCTGGCCTACGACCAGGCCGGGGCGGTGAGCAGCCGGACGGTCTCCGGCCGCGCCCCGATCGTCTACACCTACGACGCCGCCGGGCGGTTGATCCAGACCTCGCAGACTGTGGGCGAGGTGACGATCGCGACGACCTACACGCTCGACCTTGGCGGTCGGGTCGTGATGAGCGCCGACGGCGAGGGCAAGGTCACGAAGTTAGCCTACGACGGCGCCAATCGCGTGGTGGCCGAGACGAACCCGGCCGGAGAGGTGACGACGTACGCTTACGATGCCAACGGCCGGCAGACTCTGGCCGCGATGGCCAACGGCTCGCGTTCGGCGACGGAGTACAACAAGGCCGGCGAGGTGACGAAGACGATGGGCGGTCCGTCGGGGTCGGTGCGTTACGCCTACGACCAGATGGGGCGGCTCGTCGTGGTGACGGACGCCAACGGCCGCACCCGGACGACGGACTACGACCATCTGGGGCGGAAGATCCGCACGAAGAACGAGATGCTCCAGGCGGTGGCATTCGACTACGACCTGGCTGGTCGCTGGACGACGCTCACCGACCCGAATGGCAACGTCACGACCTGGGCGTATGACGGGGCCAGCCGGCAGAAGACGATGACCTATCCGGTGGTGACCGGTCAGCCGACGAACGTCGAGAGCTACGAGTACAACGCGGCGGGGCTGATGTCGAAGAAGACGACGCCGAACGGGGTGGACATTACCTATACCTATGATGATGGAGGCAACGTAGAGACCATTGTCGGACCCAACGTGGGCGAGACGGAGTACAGCCGTGATGAAGCTGGCGCGGTGACGGTGATCAGCGGCGGCGCGTCCACGATGGAGTTCGTCTACGACCAGTTCGGCCGGGTGACCGGCGTTTCGGATTCGGGTGCGGGTAAGAGTCTGAGCTACGCCTACGACAAGCGCAGTCTCCGCACTTCGATGACCGGTGACCTGCCGGAGGGCATCGCGTACACCTACGACAACGCCGGCCGGCTCGTGACGGTCAAGAAGGGCAACGACACGGCCAACACCTACGCCTATGACGGCGGCGGGCGGCGTCAGTCGCTCGAGCTCGCCAACGGCGTGAAGACGGCCTATGCCTTCGACGGGAACGACCGGCTGCTCTCTCTGACGACGACGGCGACGGCCGGCACGGTGGCGAGCTTTGGCTACCAGCTCGACAAGGTCGGCAACCGCTTGGTCATGGCCGAGAAGGATTACACGCTTTCCTACAAGTACGACCAGGCCTACCGCAACACCGGCGAGATCCGGACGCGTAACGCCGACGGGCTCATGGTCTACTCCGACGAGTTCACCTACGATGCCGCGGGCAACCGCCTCACGAGGAAGAAGTCCGATTTCGGCGGCGCCGAGCCCGCGCTCCAGACGCCGTACGGCCTGTGGCCGCTCAACGAAGTCACGGCCAAGCCCTTCACTCCGCCGGCCGCGGCCTTCACCGCGGACGGCAGCACCCTGGGGCTCTATCACCTCGAGGAGTCGGAGTCGCCGATGGTCGATTCTTCGGCGGCCGCCAACGACGGGACCATCGTGGACACGGTGGCGACCGAGGCGCAGGGCATGTTCGGCTCGGCCTGCGTGCGGATCGAGCCCGATGCCCAGACCCCGGGCCGGATCGAGGCCGATGCTGTAGAGCTCGGCTCCGGCAACTTCACTCTCGAAGCCTTCGTGAACCCCGAGGTGCTGACCGCCGAGCGGACGGTCCTCGCCCAGATGGACGAGAATGGCCAGCCGGTCGTGATGCTCTCTCTGGCTGAGGGCTGTCCGGCGCTCTTGGTCCGGTACTCGGTCGGCACGGAAGTCGGCGAGGTCCGGATCGTCGGGAAGACCCAGGCCGAGACCAACGCCTGGAAGCACCTGGCTGCGGTCAGAAACGGCCAGGGGCTCTACCTCTACATGGGTGGAGAGTGCGTCGCGGTGGGCGAGCTCCCGGCGAATGCCGAGGTCCTGGCCGCCGAGAAGTTGCTCATCGGCAGTGGCAGTACCACGGGCACCGGTCTCCGCGCTGCCGGGAACTTTGCAGGACGGCTGGATGAGGTTAGAATCAGCTCCGTGGCAAGGTACACCGGAGTGACGACACCTGAGACGACCGCCAACGGCCCCGACGGCGAACTGGTCGGCGGCGTGGCGCTCGCGAGTGGCACGGACCGCGCCGGGGCGTGGCTTGCCTTCGATGGCACGGGCTACGTCCAGCTCACCGACACCAGCGACTTCCTCAAGGTGGCCGCCACGAAGCGGACCATCGAGATGTGGGTGAAGGCCGCATCTACCAGCGGCACCCAGGTGCTCTTCGAAAGCGGCGACTCGACCAACGGCTTCGGCCTCAAGATCGACGCCGGCAACCTGGTCTTCGGCGTGACGAGCGGCGGCACCGCCAAGACGGTGAGCGCCACTTACACCTCGACTGACTGGCACAAGGTGACCGCGGTCTACGACGGCAGCACGACCAACGGTACGATGACACTCTACGTCGACGGTAGCTCGGTCGCCACCGATGCCAACGTCGGGTTCAACTCGGTCGGGACGACGACTGACGGGGCGGCCTTGGGTGGGACGCTCGGGTCGGACGCCTTCGGCGGGTCGACGACGGGCGGGAGCTTCACCGGCAGCATCGACGCGGTGCGCGTGATGAACGACGCCGTGGCGCCGCTGGCGATGGCCGTGGAGAACACCACCTACACCTACAACGAGCGCAGCCAGTTGGTGACTGAGGCGATAGCGGGCGGGACGACCAAGACCTACTACTACAACCGTAACGGCGAGAATACCGAGAAGGACCCGGATCCGCAGTCTCAGGACTACAACGTGGCCATCGAGGAGAAGTCCGGGCAGACAGTCGTTTCGACGGAGAGGAAGGAGTACGACGACTTTGGCCGGATGACCAAGTGGAGCAAGACGGACGCCACGGGGACTGTCACCGAGGAGCACACCTACCGGGGCGCCGGGTGGGAGAGAGCCTCCACGAAGGTGAATGGGGGCGACGAAACCAGGTACCTCTACGACGGCGACAATGTCGTCGGGGATCTCGTGGGCGGGGCGTTCACGAGGCAGTACGTCACGCCGTTCCTCGATGAGAATGTGTCGATGACGGTCCAGGGCGGGACGCCAGCCACGTACTTCTACAGCCGCGATGGGCTGGGGTCGGTTAGGACGCTCACCGACGGCAGCCAGGTTGTACAGAATCGGTACGCCTACAGCGCCTTTGGGGAGCCTTACAAGCCGACGGCGGTGCCGAACGGCTACGACCTGCCGACGAGTGAGGCGGTGGGGCAGAGGTATCAGTTCCAGGGGCGGGAGGCTGGCGTCGCGGGGGCGCCGATGTACTACAGGAGCCGGATGTACTCGGTGTCTCTCGGGAGGTTTGGTCGGAGGGATCCAAGGCTGGGTGGGGATTCCCTGTATCACCTCTATGTGTTCCCTGGCCTGAACCCGTTAATGTGCTGTGACCCTCTTGGCTTAGGTGGGCCAGCAGGTAGCGAGGCTCCATCGGGACCAGTTACCGAGATTGAATGGCCTGGTGAGAAGTGGTTCAAGGGGCACGGAGAGGATGTTGAGAAGACAATCGCGGAGTATACAGAAGGGAAGAAGAAGATAGCTACCAGCGCTCCGGATGCTGTTAAGGAAAAGTGGTGTAAAGGTTTGGATAGGATAAGAGACGATGCGATCGCAAATCATCGAAAGCTTGTGGACAGGACGATAAAGGAGAGTGTTGATGCGTGGGCTCGCCTTGAAAAGAATGTCAAGAGGCATAACGACAACATAGAGTTGTGGAAGCGAGAGCTCCAACACTTGAAGGATATCGAGGCTCAATACAAGAGAACGTTGGCGGAGGCAGAGGCCAATCAGGCCAAGGCTGCATATGGAGGAGCGGCCGTTGGAATCGCCGCGGGTGCAGCTACGTTCATCGTTACGAAAGAACCTAAGAGCTCGGTTACAGTGGGGCAGACAGTCGCATCAGGTACAGTTGCAGTCATGTCAGGTTTCCTTGTGGATAAGTTGATTGAAGCCGCTACATCATCGGAAGAGCAGCAGAAGTTGCTAAGAAAGCAGTTGGAGGGCAGAGACTCTGTTGAGAGCGCCAACATGAAGGCGAGGCAGGACTTTGATGACGTGATAGCCGATGCTCTGAAGCAGAAGAAGGAGTTTGTGAAGTCCTATAAGGAGCAGTCATCGCAGATAGCTTATGATGACGTTCCGGAGCAAGTCCATACTCTCGCAGATGCTCTTGGTCTGTACTACATTCCTCCAGCGAACACGTCTGTGCCTAAGAAGTAGACGGGCAGGTCAAGGGTGGCGAGTGTTTGTGCGGAGTGCCCACGCGATTCGTAACAGTACTCTCGGAGGGAGCAATGACGGAGAAGACGGGCTGGCAGAGTCCTGAGGCGAGCCGTAACCCTGGCTGTGGCGATGCTTCCACAAGCGCTTGTAGAGTGCGTTTGCTGCGGCTCGGTATTACGTGTATGTCGTTTGCGCTGTTGCTGCTTTTTCACGCACTCTTCTTGCTGTTTCGTGAGCAGAGAGGCCCCTTCCTAGTCGGCATACCCGAAGGGGTGTCTGGACTGTCTCTTCTGGGGGTTGCTATCGCAGCGTTAACAGGGAGAATGTGGGCCAACTATGCGGCTCCGTTTGTTTGCTTGTCGTGCATGCCCTACTTATATCTTGATCCTATGCGGTGGGCTGGATATCTTGCTGTCGGAGCTGTCGGTGCGGTTGGCGTGCTCATTATTGTCTTAGATAATCACCGATACTTCCAAGGTGTAACGAATCCGGAGAAGGTGGCGGGTTCGGAGCCCAAGACAAAGGCGGGAAATGACTCAGCTGACGGTCAAGACGCCGACGCCCCGAAGCCCGACGTGTAGCGGCCCAGGAGAATGTGGGTCGAACGGAGCTCAAAACGAAGGCGAAAAATGACGCGGCTGGCGGTCAAAACGACGAGGAACGAGGCCCGAAGTGAGCTGCAGGCAGACCTTCTCCCGACGGTTGTACGAAGGCTCGTCTCTTCGGCGTCGCTTCTCCTCGTCAGGCTACCTCAGCCCACTCGATCTCCAGTTCGAGGTCGGGCATGTGTGGGTCGTCTCGATAGCGGTGGCGGCGGATGCGGAGAGTGGGCTGTCGTCGCCATGACGTCGTCCTCCCTCGTCCCACCCGCCGTGAGCCGGATTGACGTCCGGCTCGCGGTGTTTTCGGGGATACGACAGCGTCGGCGTCGTATGGATACGACGTGCGGCGGCGTAGGGGTATGGCGTGGGGAGGGGGATGGGTATGATCGGCGGGACGACGGGGCGTCGTCGTGCGGCAGTGACAAATGGCTGTGACAAATGCCGGCGACGCAGGGGCGACGAAGGCGGCCACGGTAACGAATCGCTCCAAGAGGGCAAGGACGGCCCTAGAACGCGCTTGGGGCCTCGGCGGCTACCATCCCACCAACCGGCCAGAGATCGCGGCTGCGAAGGCTGCGCAAGGCGCCGGGGCGTGGCTTGGCGGGGCCGGCTGGGTTGGTCGGGGATGTCGTCGGTCAGGTTGGCCGGGTAGGTGGTCGTCGGGCGCGGGCGTCGACGAGGGCGCGGCGGTGGCTGGGGGGGGGCGAAAAGGTCTGCAATCCTCTGCAACCCTCTGCAACCCTCTGAAGCCGCGATGCTGGTCGGAGGCCGGCGCGGGGCGCGGCCATAACCTGCAAAAAGCGGAAGCCGAATTCGAATTCAGAGGGGCAAATTCAATTTCCATCCGGCTGGGGGATATGGGGTTAGGATGCGCAAGCGGGCTGCTGGAGGGTTTGGTCGTGGCCGCAGGGTTGGTGCGCGGTCTGGCGCTGGATGGCATCAGTGGCCCTACGCCAGCTTCGTGGCGATCTGCTCCTCCAGGATGTCCTTCACGGTCAACGGCCTGATCATCCGGCCGGTTCCACTGAAACCCAAGGTGAACTTGACGCAGCAGCAGGTTAGGATGATGTGAAGCGGCTACCTCAACCGGAGGTGGCTCCGGGGACACTTCCGTCTGGGGAGGGACTCCAGCATGAAGCTGCCAATCTTCTGTTCCGAATGCATGCGTTCGCTGCCGGAAGGCAAGACGGTCGCTGGACCGGTGCCGCCAGTTAAGATCGCGTCGTTTCGGAATGATGGCCGGTACGATGTCACGTGTCCACAAGGGCACCGCACCGTCGTCGTCCTACAGAACCAGGGGTTCGAGCTGCTCTTCGAGATTGGAGCATGCGCGATCAAAGATGGCTACTACAGGGAGGCTGTTTCCTCGTTTGCGGCGAGTCTCGAGCGGTTCTACGAGTTCTTCATCAGGGCGGCGTTATTGAACGAAGCCGAGGACGAGAACGCCAGGGCCAAGGTTATCGATAAGGCGTGGAAACCCATGAGCAACCGTTCTGAGCAGCAATTGGGCGCCTTCATAATCTTGTACCTCCGAGAGTGTGGCGAGCCCCCGCCACTCTTGGATAGTGAGCGCGTTAGCTTCCGAAATGCTGTGGTGCACAAAGGCAGAATCCCAAGCCGACAGGAGGCGGTGGATTACGGGCAGGCAGTGCTCGACGTTATACGCCCTCTTCTGGTGACAACGCAGAAGAAGTTTTCTAAGGGCGTTCAGCGGAGGATCTTTCAGCACCTAGGTGAGTGTGCCCGTAGCGGGGGTGGAGATGGGCGTGCTGGCACGATAGGCATTCGCACCATAGTCAGCTTGTCGATGCCGGACGCTAGGAACAATTCGTGCTCGCTAGAAGAAGCCATGGCCCGCATGGCTAACTGGGAGGACATCTTGCGGAAGACGGCGGCGTCGGAGAAGTCGCAACTGGGCGGCGATTGTCAACCAGGACCTATCCCGGGGCAGCCGGAATCGCCCCCGGCGGAGGACACGTAAAAGAAGGACCCAGGGGTGGTGGTAGGTCCCGCGCCGGGCTGGGCCACAGCGCTGGGCACTCATCCCCGGGTCCGTGATGATAGGGGCCGGGACGGTCCGTGGCTCCGAACCGGCAGTCCTGGACTCCGATCCGGCTGGTCGGCACGCCCCGGGCCCCTGAGCGAGCGCTTGGCGGTCCGTGGCACGCTGGCCATACGGTGGTCCGCTCGCCCGACTACTTCGACGACTTCTCGTCCCGGCCGATTACCTCGAGGACCTTCTCCGCGAGCCACACTCCGATCGCTGACCCGGCCGCGGCGGCGAGGGAGAGCAGCACGCTGTGGATGGCGGTCCGGATAGGGGGCTTGGCCACGGTGGGCCTCCTGGTCACGCCGACACGAGTTCGGGCTCGGCCGGGGTCTCGACGTGATCGGCGTCCGGCGCGTCCACCACAGCCATCAGGTCGTGGCCGCGGAAGTAGCCGTAAGTTCCCAGCACAAGCCGTTGGAGCAGGCGCCTGCGCTCGTCGGCCCGCTTGCAGGTGCTCCTGTAGGGGACCAGATTGTCGATGCCCGTGACCCTGTGCACGAGCTCGGCGCGTAGAAAGCGGTCGTGGGCCTCCTCGACCTCCTGGAGGATCGCCTCTACCTCCTGGGCGCCGTGGCCCTCAAGTTCCAGGAAGCGCCGGAGTGCCGCCTTGAACCGTAGCGCATTCCGGATCCGGACGACGCGGGCGATCTTGGTCGAGCCGGCGCCGAGGTCGATGTGGTCCTCGATGTCGGCGGCGCAGAGTTCCTCGAGCGGTTTCTCGCTGCGGATGTAGGCCTGGAGAGCGCGGGTTAGCCCACTCGGCCGCCACGCCCTGGACCGGGTTTCCGCTTTGACACGGACCTTGGCTTTGCGCTCGGCCGAGAGCTGCTGACGGGCGGTGTTGGGGATGTGGCAGGCGATGCGCTGGTCACGGTCGTAGGGCAGGACTGTCCGGATGTGTTTCGGGTCGCCGCCGCGGAGCATTCGGTCGAGGGAGACGGTCGAGTCCATCGCGCCGACGACGCGCGAGGGGCGCTCGTAACGGTCGTAGACGAGATCCAACAGCTTCGCTGGGTGCCAGCCTGTCGAGCGGCCGAGCTTGTCGATGCGGCGCCGGCCGACTTCGAGGGCGTGCTGGCCGAGCTTTGAGTGGCTGAGCAGTTCGTGCTGTGCATCTGGGAGATTGAGCTCATAGCCCCGGGGGCTCGGGCCTTGGAGGAACCTCAACCCTTCCTCCATGATGAGTCCGGTGCGGAGCCGGCTCTTGAAGTCGCCGGGCTCCTCGGCCACGGTTGAGGCTACCAGCGAGGTGAACTTCTCCTCGATGGTGTCGTAGTCGCACTTCTTCTTCGGCGCGGCCGCTTCGAGCTGGCTGCCGAGCTCGGGAGGCAGTTTCACGAAGGCCGCCAGCCTCTCGACGATCTCCTCGGCCGCTTTGACGCCGACGCCGAGTTGCTCCCGGACGCGTCCGGCCAGCTCCGGCCAGCCGGTCCGGTCGGGGGAGCGTAGGGCGTCGACGGCGGCCTCGAGGCGGGCGACGTTGAACGGCCCGGGGCCGACCTTGGGCCACGAGCCGATGACGGTGCTGGCGTCGACGGTCACGGTCTCGGGTGAGGTCGGGGCAGACTGTCGGACGGGCGCGATCATGCTGGGCTCCTTTCTGTCGGTCGGGATGTCGGGGCCGGCCCGCCTACGGCGCACCTCCGGGAGGAGGTGCGCGCCGCCTTCGGCGGCGCGGGCCGGAGTCAGGGGGCTCTGGTAGGGAGGGGCGACGATGGAAACATCCCGGGCTCACTTATCTTATACCGGAATAGGATATCTTTTACGCTTGACTTCTTTAACCGTCCGGATATAATAGCCGTTGCCTACGAAAAAAGGGCTTAGCCCGTCGTGGGTGGCGCCACCTAGAGTGGGTGGATGACCGCAGTGAAGTCCTGTGGCGATTGGCGGTCCGGCGAACCGGACCGGCTGCAGGGAGGCGGACGGGACACACAAGAGAACTTGGTGCCCGGCGATCGCGGTTGAGATCGCGCCTGAATTAGAGGCCCGTCTGACTCGCCGATTAGAAAAGAACGCTGGAGCGAAGAGGAAGACTCCCTCTGCTGGCAGTCGATAGCGAGCCGAACCAGCTCAGCAATCGACCACGCTCTCTCCTTTAAGGATCAGGATTTCGGCGTAGGTCCGTGAGGCGGTGGCCCCGAGCCATCGCCTTACTGACCGCTGACCGTTTGCGCGGCGGGTAGCTGCGCATGGCGGCCGCCGCTATTGCGTTGCCCGTAGTAACACACAGGCGGTGGCATGTCCCATAGGAGGCAGCATGTTCTCCTGGGCGCCAATTCCAATAGGTGTCGTAGGCAATCCAGCTACATCTCAAGATCTAGGCTGCGACAGCCTGGACATCCGGCGGCCGTGCCAGACCTCCATGGCGGCCCAGCCTGGCCAGGGCGGCGACGCCGGGAGGACATCATGAAGTCCTCCTGCATCCAATATCCGGCCGACGAGCCGATCCTCCTCATCCGCGAGTCGCAGGTCATGGTCTGCGACGGGAACGTCTGCGCCGCGGCGCTGCTCTCCTTCCTCGAGTACTGGCACAACATCAAGCTGGAGCAGCGGCGGAAAGCCAGGCAGGCCAACGACATTGCCGAGAAGGTCGGCGACGACCGGGGACAGGACGAGGGTCTGCTCCAATTCCACTCGGCCGAAGACCTGCATATGGGGCTCCTGGGCCTTTACAGCCGGGACACTATCCGGAAGGCGATCGCGCTGCTGGTGGCCAAGGGGTTCATCAGCGTGCACAAGAATCCCAGGCCGCGCTACGGCTTTGACCGGACCCACCACTTCCTGTTCCACCCTGATGCGCTAATAGTCGCACTTGCATCTGCGAAAAATCGTCAACGGTCGCCGGAAAACCGTCATCCGTCCGCTGAAAGTCGCAGACCATCGCCGGAAAGTCGGCAAGCAATACCAGAGACTACTTCGGAGACTACTACGGAGAGTGCCGGTGCTGCGCACCACGCGCTCATTGAGAGGTTTGTGAAGGCCTTCAGGGCGAAGACCGGAAAGGACTACGACTTCCAGAAGGGCAAGGACGGCGAGATTATCAGCGGGCTACTCAAGAAGCATGGGCAGCCTGAGTGCGAGAGGCTGATCGACCTCTTCTTCCGCGATCATGATGGATTCGGCGGGTACACGATCGGCATGCTCAAGGCCTCCATAAACAGGCTGAACTCGGGGCCTGTCAGGAAAGGCGGCCGCACCTATGCGCAGATGGGCGACGCCAGCAAGTTCGACAACAAGAAGGTCATTCGGATCGGTGGTGCACAACCTGTCCAATCACCGGCAATGAACGAGCATGTCGCTCGCCCGGCCGGCGGCCAACAGAACGAAAGGGTGTGATGCGATGCAACTCAACGACGATCAGAAGAAGGCGCTGAAGATCCTGGCCCGGCTCGGCCGCACGACGCTGGCCATGGTGACCGACGTCTACCACTCGCCGGAGTTCGACGGCTTCGAACTCGACGAGGAAACCTTCCTGGAGCAACAACAGGATGTCGAGAGCCTGCTCCGCGGCCTACAGGTGGCCGGGCTGGCCGAGGACTTCATGGCCGAGATCAAGAGTCCGTTGGGCTTTCCGATGCTGACCGAATCGGGCTGGGAGATCACCGAACCTGGCGCGGCCGAAGCGCAGAAGCTGCCGGAAAGTCTGCTCGAGGGGTTGACTTTTCCCGCGACCGCGAAGAACTAGAAGGAGGCCCACATGATCAAGTTCAACCTCTCAGCCAACATCGAAGTGGACGAGCAGGGCACGCCCGAGCAGGTCCAGGCCAAGGTCCTGGAGCTCTTCGACCGGCTCAAGCGGGCCGTCAATGCTCAGTTCACGGCGGACAGCACTGCGCCGGCATGTCCTGCCGGCGGCTCCCAGTGCGCTCCTGTTCAGGCCCAGCCAGCATCGACAACGCCTATCAAGCCCGCCGCCCGGGCTCAGCCCTCGGTCCAAGCGGCCCCGGCGGCCAGCGGCAGCGGGCGGAAGGCGAGCGTGAACCAAGTCAAGGCGGTCTATGGCGCCGGCAAGTCGGCGGGCAAGACGCGCGACGAGATCCTGGCTGCGGTCAGGGATCTAGGCGTCGAGGCCCCGGAGGATCTGTCGTCCGGGGCGGCCAGCAAGCTCATCGAGCGGTTCTCCAAGGAGGCGGAGGCCCGGAAGCAGCCGGCCGGCACCTTCTGACGACGACGCCGCTGCCACGGCGGGAAGGGCGGGGTCCGACGAGGGCTCCGCCCTTTTTGTGCCTACTCTCGGTGCGACGAGGCCCTCAAAGGGTCCTTGATCCCGCAAGCGCTACTTCTTGCACTTTGAGTTCAGTCCACGCACAAGGGCTTCTATCTCATCGTCCAGGCGCATGAATGCGAAGCGCTCAGGATAGATCAACCTGAATATCTTCAGAGCGCCGATCGCAACAGCAATTGCCAGGCGGAGCGTAGCCATCATGGGCAGCATATCGGGATAGAGCATGCCGATCTTGAAGTCGCCTTTCCGACCGGCAGACTCACATATTTCAACTCCTCCGAGGACTCCTCGCTGATTGGGATGAGCGCCAAGATCGATAAGCATCTCGTAGATGCGATGCAGTTCAGACGCTTCAGATGGGGCCAGCATCTCGTGGGTGGCCTTCACGTTCTTTATGGTGAACTCCGATTTGCACCTTGCCTTGGATTGATTGTTCTCATTGCGATTAAGCCAGATCACACAGCTTGCTTCTTTGCTAGATCCCTTGGCCATATGAAGGGCGTACCAGGACTGTTCGATAGCGGACCGAAGAAGCACGGAGACTTCCGCCATTTGCCCGCTCATGCCAACACGGAGCGCTGCTCGAAAGCTCGCGTGTGCGCGAACGAGGAGGAACCGCGGAATCAACCTGGCAGAATCCGAGTCCACTTCTACTGCCCCCTCGGCAGACAGGAACGCTGCATCAACTCGCTTCAGCAGCTCAAAGGCTTCCGGACAGTTACCTGCTGTTACCCGGGAATTATACTCTGCCTCTTGGAAGAAGCTCGACAGTGGGTCGGCGCCCCAACTTGGCGGTTCCGCATCAGACATCGTGAACATCCTCCGTGAAGGCCTTCTGGTGGGAATCCACCGATCATTGTAGCCGTCGTCGCTCCCCCGCAAAGCCCGTTCCCGGCGCGACGAGGCGAAGCCTCGGCGCGCACTTTCGTGCGCACCGAGGCCCCTGGGAGCCCTCCTGGCGTCGTCGACGTCCACCCACCCATCCCCATGTAGAACGAGGGCCTCCGTCTGGGATAAGGATATGAGGCCTCTACCCCGTAAAGGAGGATGATCATGACCAAGTCCGCAACGCTCTACATCCGCGTCTCGACCGTCGGCCAAGTGCAGGACGGTGTCTCCATGGCGGCTCAGGAAGCCCGTCTGCGGTCCTGGGCGGCGGCACAGGGCTACGAGGTGCTCAACATCTACCGCGACGCCGGCATCAGCGGCAAATCGATGGCGAACAGGCCGGGGCTGCAGAAGGCCCTGGAGGAGGTCTGTACCACGAAGGGCGTGCTGGCGGCCTACTCGCTCTCGAGGCTGGGGCGCAGCGTGAGGGACATGCTCTGTCTGGCCGAGCGGCTGCAGAGGGCTGGCGCCGACTTGGCGTCGGTGACCGAGGCCGTCGATACCACGACCGCGGCCGGCAAGATGGTCTTCACGATGCTCGCGGTGCTGGCCGAGTTCGAGAGGCAGCAGCTCAGCGAGCGGACGCGGATGGCGCTGGAACACAAGCGGCATCGTGGTGAGAAGCTCGGCGGCTCGAGGCCGTATGGCTATCAGGTCAGGAATGGGAAGCTCGTCCCGGACGATCACGAGCAGGCTGGTGTCCGCATGGCCGTAGCGCTACGCCGACAAGGCTTCAGCCTTCGGGCCATTGCGGAGCGTCTGCACCGGGAGGGCTTCTCTGCGCGGCCGCTGACGGGGAAGACGGTGGCTGCGATCCTGCGGCGCCACGTGGCGTGAGAGTGTTTCCCATCGTTCGAAGCTAAACAGACCCGAAAAGGGGGACGAAGGTAAACAGCCTTCGGAGGAGGATCCCGTGGACAAAACCGTGTTGGACTGGCTCGCCTTCTGCCAGCGCGACCTGCGCGAATCGAAGGAAGGGCGGAGCGCCCTGAAGCGGCTGGGCATCGAGAGCGCCGAAGTCGTCGAGGCCTTCGGCCTGGGCTACAGCTCCGGCCGCGCCCTGAAGGCCATGTCGTCGGAACAGCGCCAGCACCTGACCGGCGTCGGCCTGATCTACCGCCAGCGCGAGGTCTTGGCGGACTGTGTGGTGGTGCCCGTCTACGGCGAGGACGGCGCCCTGGTGGACCTCCATGGCCTGCGGTTCTACGGCGGCAAGAACGGCGTCCGGACGGTGAACTGGCAGCAGCCACCGCGCGGGATGATCGGCATGGCCGCCATCAAATCCGGCGGCGAGCTGATCCTGGCTGAGAACGTCTACCACGCGCTCCACGTGGCCCAGCATGGCCACCTGGCCGTGGCGGCCCTGCGCAACCCGGCCGAGATCCGCACCGCAGCCGCGCTCCTGGAGAAGCACGGGGTGGTCCGGGTGTTCCTGGTGACGCGCCAGGGCCATAAGACGCTCGTCCCGCCCCTGGAGCGTGCCGGCATCACCGTGGAGACCATCACGGTTCCGAAGGCCACGACCATCATCCCCAAGTCGTCGCTGTCCGTCATCGACCTGGCCCCGCCCGCGCCGAAGGTGGCCAGCGTCAGGATGATCGGGCGCACCGAGAACCGCCTCGTCTTCCAGGCCGGCGACGTCGTCTACCGCATCGAGTCGACGGCCATGGCCGGCTTGGGCATGAAGAGCCGGGTGAAGATGGAGCGCGGGGAGCGGAGCTTCCTGGACAAGCTCGACCTGGCGTCGGCGTCCGGCCGGAGGAAGTTCGCGCAGTTGGCTGGCCTGCGGCTGGGGGTCAGCGGCCGCGACGTGGAGGGACAGCTCGGGGCCATCGCGGACCACATCGACGAGATGGAGTGCGAGTTGGCCCAGGCGCAGAGCAGGGCGCCGAAGGTGCTCTCCGCCACAGATGAGGCCGAGGCCACCAAGCTCCTCAAGGATCCCAAGCTGCTGGACGTCCTGGCCGGGGCGCTGGACGGGGAGATCGTGGGGGAGGCGGCCAACAAGCGGTTGGGCATCCTGGTGGCGGCCTCGAGGCTTCTCGACAAACCCCTGGGCGCCATCGTGCGCGGGCCGGCGGGCTCTGGCAAGTCGCAGATCATCCAGGCGGTCAGTCGGCTCCTGCCTGCGAGCGAGACCATGAACCTGTCGAAGCTGACGGCCCAGGCGCTGTTCTATCTGCCGCGCCAGGATCTGTTGCACAAGCTGCTGATCGTCGACGAGTACGCCGGCCTCGAGGACTCGGAGTACGCGATCAGGACCGCGATGAGCAGCCAGAGCCTGAGCCTGGCGGTCACGACCCGAGATGGCGGCCGGACGCCGGTGACCAAGGTCATCGAGATCCCGGCGTGCCTGGCCATCCTGGTCAGCACGACGCAGCCGGTCAACGTCGAGAACTTGAGCCGGCTCGTCGAACTGCGGACGGACGACTCGGCCGCGCAGACGGCGCGGGTGATGGAGGGGATGGCGGCCAGGAGCAACCGGCCGGCGCCGAACGGGAGCCTGGCGGCGATCCAGAACGCCATGCAGATGCTCAAGCCGGTCTCGGTGCGGGTGCCGTTCGCCAAGCGGCTGGTCTACGAGTCGGCGAGCGTGTTGGCCCGCCGGCAGTTCAGCCAGGTCCTGGGGCTCGTGGCTGCGCACGCCGCGCTCCACCAGATGCAGCGGCAGAGCCCGGAGGCCGGCGTGATCGTGGCGGAGAAGCGCGACTACATCGGCGTCCACGCGCTCTTGGCGCACGTCGTCGAGAACTTCGAGGAGTCGCTCTCGCCCGCGGCGATGGCGCTTTTGAAGGTCATCCAGGAGCGCAAGAAGGACACGCTGACCAGGAAGGAGGTCATGGAGTGGTTGAACTGGCCATACAGCAAGGCATACAGGACGCTGCAGGAGTTGGTCGGTCTCGACCTGCTGACGCCGGACCGAACGACAAACGGGACCTTGCGGAACTTCCAGGTGGCCCCATACTGCCTGGAGAGCGGCGGGATCGGGCGGATGCCCCCGCCGAAGAGCCTCTGAAAGCTATCCAGAGCTATCCGGAACGTATTCAGCCCGCGGCCCTGGGCCTAAGCCCATATGAGAAAGGGGGGTGAGGTGAAGCCGAAACGAGCTATTCGGCTATCCGGAAAGGGAGTGAAAGGGCATAAATCCTCGTCGTACCGCAACCGGCCAAAACGGCAGTCCAGGGCGGGAGTCTCCTCTGAAAGGGGCTCCCGCTCTTCCTCCTATAAGGCCTACGACGACACCGTACGGGCCTTCGTCGTACACCTCCAGCGCCGGGGCTACTCGGGGGCCACTCTCCGGCTCTACCGCTTCCTCCTCGGCCGCTTTGCCGCCTGGCTGGCCGAGTCCGGCGTCAACGACCCGCTGGCGGCGACGGCGGCGGACCTCGAGAACTTCCAGACGTGGGTCAGCGAGGAGGGCACCGGCCACTACGCGCCGGGCTACGCGGCGAACTTCACCAAGGTGATCCGTGGGCTCTACCGGTTCCTCGCCGAGGAGCGCCTGATCATGCCCAATCCCGCCAGGGCGCTGCGCTACCCGAAGAAGGAGCGCCGCCTCCGCCGCGACGTGCTGACCGAGACCGAACTGACGCAGCTGCTCCGGGCCCCGACCAGGACTCGGGAGGCCATCCGCGACGCCGCCGCGGTAAGCATCCTGGCCATGTCCGGCCTGCGCGTGTCCGAGCTGGCCGCGCTGGACCTCGACGACGTCGACCTGGCCGAGCGGGAGGTGATCGTCAGGAAGGGCAAGGGGGCGAAGGGGAGGATGGTGTTCTTCGACCGCTCGACGCGCTCGGCGCTGGCCAAGTACCTCACCTACTCGAGGCCGTTCCTCGTGGTCAAGCGCGAGCGGGCGCTGATCGTGGGCGACAACGGTCGCAGGATGAAGCCGCGGCGCATCGAGGTCCTGGTCGACCGGCGTTTCAAGGCAGCCAGGGTGGGGAGGCGCGTCACGCCCCATGGCCTGCGCCGGACGTTTGCGACGCTCTTGCTCAAGCACGGCGCGAACATCAAGGTCATCGGCGAGCTGATGGGGCACGCCGGTCTCGACTCGACGGCGATCTACACTCGGCTGGACATCAGCGAGCTGAGCCGAGTCTACCGGCAGGCGCACCCCAGAGGGGAGGGCTGACATGCACGCGGCCATCAGGGAGTTCCTGGCGCACCAAGCGGCGCTGGGCCACTCGAAAATCACGGTCGAGAACTACCGCCGCCGGCTGCGGTACTTCATGGTTTCCGCCAAAGTGAAGACCCTGCGCAACGTCACGGTGGCCATGGTCAGGGCCTACCACGACGGCCTGATTCGCCGGAAGCTCAAGGCCGCGAGCCGGCTGGCCTTTATGGTGATCGTCCGGGCCTTCCTGGCCTGGGCGTACGAGCGTGGCCTGCTGCTCACCAACGTGTCCAAGCACGTCGAGGTGCCCAAGAAGGAGCAGCCGCTCCCGCCAAAGCCGCTGACCCCCGACGAGGTCAAGGAGGTCATCGAGTCGTTCGACGGGCAGTCGGAGGCGCAGCGGAGGAACCGGGCGATCCTCGAGGTCCTCTACGGCTGTGGGCTCCGGCGCGGCGAGCTGCTTCGGCTGAACGTCGGCGACGTGGACGCGGGTGAGCGGACGGTGTTCGTTCGGGGCAAGGGCGGGCGCGAGCGCTTGCTGCCCATCAACGACGCCGCGCTTGGGGCCATCGGGCGGTATTTGGAGGCCCGCGGGCGCCCCGGGAAGAAGGCCCCGCTCTTCATGACGGTGGTGGACCCGGTAGAGGAGGGCAAGAGGCTCAACGTGCCGGCGCTGACCAAGGTCTTCAGGCAACTCCGCAAGCGTGGGCGGAAGCATCTGCACCCGCACCTGCTCAGGCACTGCTTCGCGGTCCATCTCCTGCAGGCCGGCGTCGACGTGCGCTACCTCCAGGCGCTGCTGGGGCACGAGAGCCTGGAGACCACGAGCCGGTATCTCGGGCTGGTCAAGGAGGACCTCAAGCGATCCTACGACGAGGCGGTAGAGAGGATGCTGGCGGAGGAGTAGAATCCCGATGGGGGTGGCGCGATCCGGGGCCTGCCACCCGCTGGCTCCCGACGGCTCGGGCCGTCCGCCACCTCCATTCCATCTCACTGGCTCTCATCCAGTCGGTCCGGAGATGCTCAGCCGGAGGACGCGCACCCCGCAGGGGTGCGCGCCGGAGGCGCGGCACCCCTGCTCCCGAGAAGGGGTTACGACGTGGCAGCCTGGATCTCGGCGCACCGGACGCCCCGTGCTGCCCGTCCTTTTCCGCTTGAGCCCACCATTCAGCAACCTAAAATCGCCCGCCATGGGCCGGAAGCGCAAGTCCAAGCAGCGGCGGATCATCTTCTCTCTCCTATCCGGCTTGGAGAAGGGCTGGCTGGTGGGCTTTCGTCTGATCGGTCCGCTCCGCCGGCTCGTCCGTGGCCATCGGGCGCTCCGAGTTCCAATCCCGCTGCCGCCGCTCGCCCCTTCGACTGGTCTAACGTGCGCCCGCTGCGGTAATCCGCTCCCACCCGGAAGGAAGCAGTGGTGCTCGGCCGAGTGCAGGGCCGGCAACTACATGGACGCCCCGGCCACTCTTGAGCAGCGCGTCTTCCTCCGGAAGATCGGGATCGCGCTCACCCCGGAGACCCGACAGGGCGAGGCCATGGCCATCATCCAGGCCAGCGATCAGCGCCGGCGATCCTTCGAGATGGGTGACAAGGAGCCGGCCAGCCCAGCGCAACTCAGCCTAATCTGCGAGCTTCACCATGAGAAAGAAGGCGTCGAGGCCGAGCCGGGCGACTTTCCGGGTCTCACCATGCAGGACGCATCCCTGCTGATAAGCCGCCTGATGGGGCAGGAGATATAGCGAACCCGGTCGTGGGACGTGGGGGCGTGAGCCCGCCCGCTCTTTTCCTCTTGAGCCACCCTGCTCCCAGCCTACAATCTCGGTCATGGTTCGCCGGTCCGCGCTATCCCTGGATGACCTCCTCGAGGCCATCATCGCCTTCACCGCGGACCTCCACGCCGACAAGCCGTCGCCAGTCGCCGCCGACGAGCCGTCGCGTCGTCCAGACATCAGTTCCGTGGCGAGGTACACCGGAGTGACGACACCAGAGACGACCGCCAACGGCCCCGACGGCGAACTGGTCGGTGGCGTGGCGCTCGCGAGCGGCACGGACCGTGCCGGGGCGTGGCTTGCCTTCGACGGCACGGGCTACGTCCAGCTCACGGACGCGAGCGACTTCCTCAAGGTGGCCGCGACGAAGCGGACCATCGAGATGTGGGTCAAGGCCACCTCCACGAGCGGCACCCAGGTGCTCTTCGAGAGCGGTGACTCGACCAACGGCTTCGGACTCAAGATCGACGCCGGCACCCTGGTCTTTGGGGTGACGAGCGGCGGCACCCCCAAGACGGTGAGTGCCACCTACACCTCGACTGACTGGCACAAGGTGACCGCGGTCTACGACGGCAGCACGACCAACGGTACGATGACACTCTACGTCGACGGTAGCTCGGTCGCCACCGATGCCAACGTCGGGTTCAACTCGGTCGGGACGACGACTGACGGGGCGGCCTTGGGTGGGACGCTCGGGTCGGACGCCTTCGGCGGGTCGACGACGGGCGGGAGCTTCACCGGCAGCATCGACGCGGTGCGCGTGATGAACGACGCCGTGGCGCCGCTGGCGATGGCCGTGGAGAACACCACCTACACCTACAACGAGCGCAGCCAGTTGGTGACTGAGGCGATAGCGGGCGGGACGACCAAGACCTACTACTACAACCGTAACGGCGAGAATACCGAGAAGGACCCGGATCCGCAGTCTCAGGACTACAACGTGGCCATCGAGGAGAAGTCCGGGCAGACAGTCGTTTCGACGGAGAGGAAGGAGTACGACGACTTTGGCCGGATGACCAAGTGGAGCAAGACGGACGCCACGGGGACTGTCACCGAGGAGCACACCTACCGGGGCGC
>CALGYR010000109.1 GCA_937935355.1 uncultured bacterium
GGGGGGGGGGGGGGGGGTGTGTGGGGGGGGGGGGGGGGGGGGGGGGGGGGGGGGGAGATTGGAAGGATGGAAGATGGGGTGGTTTGAAGTGCGGGGTATTGAGGAGGGAATGGGTCCGGGCCGGCGGCCTCGGTCGCCCCGGGAATCCCTCCTGAAGCGCCGCCGTTGATTCGATGGTTCCATACAGCCGGGGGCGCCGGCCAGGGAGAAGGCTATGAAAGTCATCGCCGATATCAGCGTGCTGCCCATCGGGACCGGCCCGTCGGTCTCCGAGTACGTCGTGGCCTGCCAGCGGATCTTCAAGGAGTCGGGGCTCGCCCCCAACGTCCATGCCGAGGGCACGGAGGTCGAGGGCGAGTGGGACCAGGTGATCGGCGCCGTCCGGCGCTGCCACGAGCAGGTCCACCAGATGGGCGCCCCGCGGATCGACACGATCATGAAGATCAACACCCGCACCGACCGGGAGGAGAGCGCCGAGCGCATGATCCGGAGCGTCAAGGAGAAGATGTAGAGGCGATGACTTCAGGGCTTTGGGGCTTCAGGGGCTTCAGGGCTTCCCGACTTCGCGACTTCCAGAGCGTTCCAGAGCGTTAGAAGGCCGTTTCTTGGGCAATCAGAGGCCTCTAAGGCCCCAAAAACGCCCTCAAGCAGCATCTAACCTGCGCCCGTTCAAGAACTTGCCGCGGTCCGACCGCGAGGGCCTCCGCCGCGAGAGCCCCCGCGAGCCCCGAAGACACTAGCGTTGGCGAAGATCGTTACTTCTGCCCAAGGTCGCGATATAGCCGGCCCGCGTAATACACGCGACCAGTCTTCTTCATGATAACCAGCATGTCGCTGTTCTTGCGCCGGTACACTGTCGTTTCACCGGCACCCCATGCCTCTGCAAGGCGATCCGTTTTCCCCTCCTGCCACCACGATGGACCCTTATCCCACTCGAACTGGAAATCTACCCAGGACGCGTTGCGACTCTCCTCTCTGTCGAAACCCAGTGCTCGGATCGATTTCGGTTCCAGATCAATCCCGGGGCCCAGACGGATGAACACCATGCTGTCCGACGAGGCAAAGGCGTAGCGCATTCGCTTCCACGTATAGACCTCACCGACGGACAGGCTTTGAACGTCCGCCAAATGCTCTCTGAGCAAGCGGATATCCTCGGCCTGACCGGGGGTGTCTGCGTCATGTTGTCTCTTCGCACGGACCCCGAGAAATCCAAGAGTAGCCAGGGACGCGACGACGACTGCCGCCAGAAGTCGCTTGAACCAGCGCCTCTTCGGCTTCGGCGGCTCGTAGGCCACGGCATCGAGGGTCTCGGCCAGCCTGGCCTGCTCATCGGTCACGGACGGCTCCTCCGCTCGGGGCTAGGGGCTAGGGGCTAGGGGCTCGGGGCTCGGGGCTCGGGGCTAGGGGCTCGGGACTCGCCGCGCCGGCCTACCGGACTACTCGGGCTCCACGTAGAACGGCTGACTCCAGGCCATGGTCCCGGCCCGGCCCAGGCACTCCACGCGGAAGTAGGGCCCGCCGTAGTCCGAGGCGTCCCAGGCCAGCTCGTGGCCCTCGGACCAGGCCAGGCGCGAGCCGAACTTGCCGACGACCGCGATGCCCTCGGCGTCGGGGGAGACCACCCGCAGCTCGGCGCCGTTCATCCCGATGCTGGCGATGGTCACGCCCGTCGAGGCGTAGAAGTTGCCGTAGGCCAGCGCCGCCACCACCGCCGTGGCCGAGCGCTCCGCGGCGCGCACCGCGCACCAGCCGCGGCCGCGCTGGACGCTGAAGTGGATGTCGTCGGTGGCCAGCCCCCAGGCCCGGCGGCCGGCGGAGAGCAGCCGGTCCCACTTGTCGGAGGAGACCGGGCTGCCCGGGTCCTCGACGATGCTGCCGTTGTAGACCTCGATGCCCCCGTAGCCCCAGAGCCGGCCGAACTCCTCTACCGGATAGTGGTTGTAGTCCCGGCCCCAGTTGGGGTGACAGAGCACGGCCAGCCCGCCGGCGGCGTTGACGGCGTCGATCACCCGCTGGCGGTCGGGGTTGGGCTCGATCCGCCCGGCGCAGCCCACCGCCAAGACGTGCCGTCCGCCGGCCGAGACCTCGCTGGCCGGCACCAGCACCATCCCGCGCGAGGCGAGGCCCTCGGTCGGGGCGACCACGTCGTGGTCGCTCAGCGCCAGGAAGTCGTAGCGCAGCGCCGCGTAGGCGTCGACCATCTCCTGGGGCGGGGCGTATCCGTCGGAGAGCCGGGAGTGGGTGTGCAGGTTGCCCCGCAGCCACACGCCGCCGGGGACCTCCGCATAGGGGCTCTTGATGCTCATGAGCACAGCCTAACCGGCGCAACCAGGAAACGCAACGACGGCGGCTGATCCTGATGCGCCGCTCGCCAGCCACAGATGCACACAGATGCACACGGATGCACACAGATGGGGGAAGGAGCATGATTGCCGCAGTATCAGCCCCAAGTCCCATCGGTGTTCATCGGTGTTCATCTGTGGCCAATGCTGGACATGGCGACCGGGAGTGAGCTGCTCCCTGTCAGCACACGGCCACCTGCGGCGCCTGGCGCACCAGCGCCGATTCGATCTCGAAGAACTCCGCCGGCTTGAAGTCGAACATCCCGGCGATGATGTTCGTGGGGATGGACTGGCAGGCGTTGTTGAGGTCGCGGACGTTGCCGTTGTAGAAGCGCCGGGCGGCCTGGATGCGGTCCTCGGTGTCGGTGAGCTCCTCCTGGAGCGCCAGGAAGTTCGAGCTGGCCTTCAGGTCCGGGTAGCGCTCGGCCACGGCGAAGAGGCTCTTCATCGAGCCCACCAGCTGGTTCTCGTCGGCGGCCTGCTCCGAGGGCCGTCCGCCCGAGGCCAGCGCCCGGGCCCGGGCCTCGACCACCCGCTGGAACAGCTCGCGCTCGTGGGCGGCGTAGCCCTTGACCGCCTCGACCAGGTTGGGGATCAGGTCGTAGCGGCGCTTGAGCTCGGTGTCGACGTTCGACCAGCTCTCGGTCACCCGGTTCCGCAGGCTGACCAGGTGGTTGTACATCAGCGCGACGGCCACGATCGGCACGATCATGCCGAGGCCGAGGATCACCAGGAAAATCATGATGGGCGCCATGGGCGGGCTCCTTCCACCCGCAGGCTACGCGGGCAAGGCGGAAAAGCAAACCATCTTGGCCACAGATGAACACAGATGCACACCGATGACGACATCGTCGCCGTTGTCGTTTTCATCTGTGTCCATCTGTACTACTGACGTTGTTTTTGTTGTTGTGGCGCGAAGGTTTTAGGCGATGAGCTGGGCAAGTTGCTTGGGGGTGGCTTGTCCGGCGCTGGAGAGGGCGGCTACGAGGGTATGGCCCTTATCCGTGAGGATGTAGCGGTGGGTTTTGGAGACCTTGCGAATCAAGCCGTGAGCTTGCAGGAGACGCAGCAGCCTGGAGGTCCGAGCTGTTTGGCGGCGTCGCTCGATCGGATCTTGGTCCGATTCAGGGGCGAGGGCTTTGCGCAGGTCGCGATTGCGCAGTCCCTGGATGGCGAATTCGCCACGGCCCAGAGCGGCCAAGAGCGGTTGATCCTTGCCCCAGGGGCTCAGGCCGCGGACGCGTCGATCACGCCACTTGGTCGGTTGGCACAGCGGCGGGAGGAGATCGCCCAGCCGTTCCGTGGCATCGGCCGCGGCCAAGGCCTTGAGGTAACGCTCGTTGGCTGCCTGGGAAATCTGGGCGCGTCGGTGCAGGTCAGCCACGCCGCGGCGCAGAGTTCGCCAGGAGCGCTCCCCTTTGCGTTCGCCTTCCTTGGTTCGGTAGACCTTGAAGTCCGCCGGTTCGTTCACGGTAGTCTCGACTCGCAGCACCGAGGCTTGTTTGTCGTAGAGCTTGATCGAGTTGGCGCCCACCGTGTGCTTCAGGCGCACCCCCTCCGGACGGTGCTTGAGATCGCTTACCACCTCGCCTTGAAAGCGCCGGTTGACCCGGCCGGTAGAGGCCGGCACCGCACGCCCGAGAAAGCGCATCACGTCGGGGCTCTGAAATGCAGTTATCCCGTGACGCACCAGCCGGGGATAGACTGCCCCCAGCCTTTCTGGCGAACGAAACATCACGTCGGTGGCCCACTCGCTCTGACTGGCGCTCCAGTAGTACTCCTGCGGAGCGCATCGAAAGATCTTCTCGTGAGCCGGGTTGAGCTCCCGGGCGACGCGGCCAAGCAGCCCCGGCCAATCGGTCCGGAGCATCTCCTCGGCCAAGCTCTGGGCGCGCTTCGGATCTTCGATCCACACGAAACAATTGTCGCGCTGGCGGTAGGCCAGCCCGGCACGGTCGAACCTCCGCGCCAAAGCCTCCCGACCGTTCAGGCAGACGTGCATGGTGAAGGGAAACCACGTCTGGATGCGGCCATGCATCGGACCCCACTCGGGAGACAGCCAGTAGTGGTAATAGTGCAGACACTTGCGAAACCGCGGCTGCAATTCCAGCAGCTTGCTCTCCCGGCTACGGTGAACCTCATAGGACCAGCACGGCTCGACGCTGGAGAGCACGCAAACCAACCCCTCTCTGATACCATCCCGCGCGGCTATCTCCCTGGCCACATCCTCCTTCCGCAGCGACGGCGAAGCCAGGTATCGCACCTCCCGCCCAAGCCTGATCGCCTTGCGTGTCGATGCCGCCTTAATCTGCTCCGTCACCGCCTCCACGTGCGCCCCAAAGTCCTTCAAAAGCACCTGGCGATGCCACAGATAACTCATCATCCCGCCAACAAAACACAGCGAACGCAACGTCCCCCGGAACAGCAGCCGGTCGAACCCCGACAAAACACCCGTGACTTCAGGCGCCCACTTGGCTATAAACTCCAACATGGCGTCCCTCCTCTCGGCCTGAGTGCTTTCTTTCCAAAAACACTCTACCAGAGTCGGGACGCCTTTTCATTAGGTTGCGGTGGCCGGCCGAAGGCCGGCCACCGCGATGGGTTCATCTGTGGCTGATGGAGGCTCTCAACGTAGTACTCCTGCCGGAGGTGCCGCGGCACCAGGTCCAGGAAGCCCGCCAGGAACTCGAGCGCCGCCTCGAAGCGGTCGGGGGCCCAGCGGTTGCCATCCCAGACCAGGACCTCGCCACCGTCGAGCTCCACCGACCAGCCCGGACGGGCCAGCAGGTGCTCCATCATCCGCGGGTCCACCAGGGCATAGGCGAAACGCCGGTCGGCGCCCTGGACGTAGAACTTTCTGGAGAACTCGTGGCTCTCGAAGTCGATGTCCTCGAAGCCGGCGGCCGCCGCGGCGCGGTCGGCGGCGGTCTCCGGCCGAATCACCGTCCGCGGGAAAAGCCACGGCTCGTCCGCCAGGACCGCCGACAGGTAGCACAGGGCGGTGCTCTTGCCCTGCGGGGTCAGCCGCCGCTGGTAGAGATAGTCGAAGGCCCGGACCCGACGGCCGCGCCAGTCCCCGGCCAGGACGTTGAGGGCCGACTGCTTCCCGGCCACGCCGCGCGCCAGGACGTCGAACTTCGGCCCCAGCCGCCCGGCCAGGCCGGACTGGTCGGTCTCCGAGAAGGAAAGGCCGAGCTCCCGGGCCTTCCCCGCGAGAGCCCGCGCACGCCGGCGCTCGCGCAGGTACCAGCGCAGGCTGTAGAGCAGCCCCCCGACGATGACGGCGAACAGGACGTAGGGAATGGCGTACGCCGCCGGCGCCCAGGGTGGCTCGGACGGTGGCGGCGACCCGGGCCCGCCGGCTAGGAGCAGGAGGGGCGCGTTCATCCTGGCTCGTCCTCCCCGGCTCCCGGCGCCCCCGCCATCGCCTTGTCCCCGAAGACTTCCCGGGCAAGGCCGCGCCAATTGGCCAGCACGTGCGCCGGGATGCGTTCGACGAAGCCGGTCAGCGCCCGTATGGCCGGGCCGAACTGCCCGGGCGCCCAGCGTTTTCCGGTGTAGACCATGACGTCCGGGCCGGCAACCTCGAAGGCCCAGCCCGGGTTGGCCAGCAGGAACTCCATCATCCGGGGATCGACCACGTCGTAGGCGAACTTGCGGTCGGAGGCCCAGACGCCGTAGTGGCGGTTGAACTCCTCGCTCTCGAAGGAGTCCCGGGGCTTGAAGGCCAGCCCCAGCCTGCGGGCCAGTCCGGCCATTTGGCGGCGGCGGTCGTCTTCGGCCGCATGGTTCAGGAATAGAAGCGCGCCGAGCATCAGAAGGAGGACTCCGCCGGCGTAGCCCGCGCCGTCGACGGGACCGGCGAGCAGACTCCAGAGCAGCCAGACGCAGCTCGCAGCGGTCGCCAGGCCCAAGAGGACGTTGAGCGCGTAGAGCCGCCTGAACTCGCGCGAACGCACGCGCAGCCAGGACGAGGCCATGCCGCGAATGCCTGCGCCGCACAGGAAAAGCAGGGTCGCGGAGCCCAGGCCAACCCAGCAGATCCGGGCCCACTCGCCGGCGCAGAAGGCCAGCCCCCCCAGGAACCGCACGTAGAAGACCGAGACCGCCAGGCCCCCGGCCGCCGCAGCGATGGCGATCGACAACAGCCTGCGGTCGTCGAGCCTCAGGCGCATCCCGCCGGCCTCCCCGCCGCCGCATCGTCCGGAGTCGGCGCCGACGCCAGGTCCAGGAAACCGCCGAGCACCTCGAGGGCCTCCTTGAAGCGCGCCGGCTTCCAGATCCGGAGGTCGTAGATCAGCGCGTCGGAGCCGCACATCTCGATGTACCAGCCCGGGTTGGCCAGCAGGTAGCTCATCGCCTCCGGGGTCACGAACCGCCTCGCGAAGGATTCGTCCCGGCAGTACACGTAGAACCGGTCGCTGAACTCCCGGTTGGACTCGAAGTCCACGTCGTCGATGCCCAGGGACGCGGCCAGCCGGTCGTCCCAGCGCTCCGGGCGGATCACCAGGTGCGGACGCTTCTCGTCGCCGATCACCGTCAGCATCGACATGTCCTGCCGGCAACCATCGGCGGCTCTGCTGGCCTCGGCCGTGGGATCGCAAGCATCGAAGGCCAACACTTCCCGAGCTTTGAAGCGCCCGTGGATCGCTCCGCCGTCATGGTAGTATCTGCCGTAGACTGCGACCTCAAGATCGTCGACCGGCTGCACCGGCAAGCCGAACATCCCCCGGGAGAGCCGCGCGAAGAGCAGCGGCATCTGCGCAGATCCCTCCGGCAGGAACGCGAGGGCGAGTTCCGCTGCCACGGACTGCAACTCGCGCTCCCGCCGCCTGCCGCGGCCGTCCAGGAGCCTGGCGACGAAGGCGGCCAGCGTCGCCAGAACGAGCGGAACGCCGAAGAGCAGCCCAATCTGCGTCCAGCGGTTCAGGCGGTCGAACCACTCCAGCAGTTCAGCCATGGCCACCGGCCTTCGGCGCGGCCTCCCGCGTCTCCCCCAGTTCCTTCCACACGAACCGCGGGACGCGGTCGAGGAAGCCCTGGAGCACGGCCAGGCCGGCACGGAACTCCTCCGGGCTCCAGGTCCGGCCGGTCCAGATCAGGACGTCGGCGCCGTCGAGCTCGATGCTCCAGTGGGAGTAGGCCAGCAGGTAGTCCATCATCCCGGCATGGACTATGTCGTAGGCCAGCTTGCGGTCGCGGCTCCTGACGCAGAAGCACCTGGAGAGCTCGTGGCTCTCGAAGTCGATGTCACCCAGGCCCATGGCCGCGGCGATCTTGTCGAGGAAGTTCTCCGGCCGGATCACGAGCTCCGGAAAGCGGCAGCCCAGCGTCGCCACCACCGCCGAAAAGCGGCGGGTGTTCCGGTGCTTGCCGCTGCCGGTCGAGTACTGGTAGTCGAAGGCCATTACCCGGCGTCCCCCATGCGTTCCCCAGAAGACGTTGCTCGCGCGCCTGGATCCGCCGATGGACATGACTCCGAACTGCCCGAATCTTCCGGGGACGCCGGACCGGGCGGCATCGAAGAGGCCGGCCAGGAAGCCCTGACTCTGGCCATAGGATCGGTCCGCCAGGGGGTCCGCCTCGGAATAGTCGAACCCCAGTTCCCGAGCCAGGGCCGCCACTTCCTGGCGCCGCCGCTTGGCGGCGTTGAAGCCGTAGACGAGCACCAGCACCACCACGGCGATCGGCGCCAGGCAGAACAGGAGGCCGCCCACGACCAGCGCGGCTGCCAGCAGAAGGGTCGGAATGGAGCCCACGGCGCTCAACCTCCCGAGCGCGAGGCTTCGCGCGCCTCGCCGAGCGCCTTCCACACGAACCGTGGCACGCGGTCGAGGAACCCCTGGAGCACGGCCAGGCCCGCGCGGAACTCCTCGGGCTTCCAGGTGCGACCGGTCCAGATCATGACGTCGGCGCCGTCGAGCTCGATGCTCCAGCCGCGGTGCGCGAGCAGATAGGACATCATCTCCGTGGTGACGATGTCGTAGGCCAGTTTCCGGTCGCGGCAGGAGACATAGAAACGCTTCGAGAACTCGTGGCTCTCGAAATCGATGTCGTCGAGGCCCATGACCGCGGCGACCTTGTCGAAGAGGTTCTCCGGCCGGATCACCAGTTCCGGGAAGCGGCAGCCGAGCGTCACCACCGCAGCCGAGAGGTGGTGGGTGCTCCGGTTCTTGCCGCTACCGGTATCGTACTGGTAGTCGAAGGCGGTCAACTGCCGGCCGCCGAGCTCGCCCCGCATGACGTTATAGCCCCTGTGCGAGTCGCCCTGGGAGAGCGCCCCGAACTGCCCGAAGCGCCCGGGGAGTCCCTTGCGCTCCGAGCCGAAGAGGCCCGCCAGGAAGCCCTGGCTCCGGCCGAAGGCCTGGCCCTTGAGCGGATCGTCCGCGGAGAAGGCCAGGCCCAGCTCCTGGGCCAGCGCATCGAGAGCCTCGCGCCGCTTCTTCGCGGCGACGATGCCCCAGACGACCCCGACGACGATGAGGGCGGCGAAGAGGGCGAAGATGGCGATGTGCATCAGACAACCCCGCCCCCCGCCCGCGCCGCCCGATTGTGGCTCATCTCCCTCAGGATCCGGATGCGCTCGTCGATGGGCGGGTGGGTGCTGAAGAGCCCGGCGGCGCGCTTCTCGAAGCTCTTGAAGGGGTTGACGATGTAGAGGTGGGCGGTGGCCCGGTTGGCGGCCTCCAGGACCTCCTGGTCGCCGGAGATCTTCTCGAGCGCCCGGGCCAGTCCCTCGGGGTTGCGGGTGAGCTCGACCGCCGTGGAGTCCGCCAGATACTCCCGCCGGCGGCTCACCGCCATCTGCAGGAGCTTGGCGAAGAGCGGCGCGAGGATGGCCAGCAGCAGCGCCACGATCAGGATGACCGCCTGGGCGCCCCCGCCGCCCCGCTCCCGGCTCGACGAGCTCCGCCGGCCCATCCGCCCGTAGAAGGCCATCCGCCGGAAGGCGTCGCACATCAGCGCGATCGAGCCGACCATCACCCCCACGAGCGTCGCGTAGAGGATGTCGTGGTTGCGGACGTGGCCCATCTCGTGGGCCATCACGCCCTGGAGCTCGTCGCGGTCGAGCTTCTGAAGCAGCCCGGTGGTGATGGCCACCGCCGCGTGCTGCGGGTCGCGCCCGGTGGCGAAGGCGTTGGGCGCGGTGTCCTCGATGATGTAGATCGCGGGCAGCGGCGAGCCCGAGGCGATGGCCATCTCCTCGACCACGTTGAAAAGCTGCGGGTGGTCGCGCTTCTCGATGCGCCGGGCGGAGCTCGCCGAGAGCATGATCGAGCCGCCGCCGTAGTAGCTCACGAGCCCTATGACCAGGGCGAGCGCCGCCGAGAAGGCCAGGCCCACGGCCGCCCCGGCCGGGTCGGCCCGGACCGAGAGGCCGAAGACCGTCCCAGTGGCGACCAGCAGCAGGCCGACCATGGCGATGAGCAGCCAGCTCCGGCGGCGGTTGCGCCGGATCTCGTCCCAGAGGTAGGCGGGCTGTGCCGGCATGGTTGGCCCTGTCAGACTGGTCTGACCCGTCCGACTCGTCCGACTCGTCGGACCGGCCTGCTAGAACTGCACCTTCGGCGCGACGCGCTCGGCGGCGTTCTCGACCTGGAAGAACTCCTCGGCCTTGAATCCGAACATCCCGGCGACGATGTTGGACGGGATGGTCTGGATCCTGGTGTTGTAGCGCATGGTCGAGTCGTTGTAGAACTGCCGCGCGAAGGAGACCTTGTTCTCGGTGGAGGCCAGCTCCTCCTGGAGGGCCAGGAAGTTCTGGTTGGCCTTGAGCTCCGGGTAGGCCTCGGCCACCGCGAAGAGGCTCTTCAGGGTCTGGCTCAGGAAGTTCTCGGCCTTGGCCGCCTCGGCCGCGCCGGCCGCGCCCATGCAGGCCGCGCGCGCCTTGGTGACGTTCTCGAAGACCTCCCGCTCGTGCTTGGCGTAGCCCTTGACCGTCTCGACCAGGTTCGGGATCAGGTCGTAGCGGCGCTTGAGCTGGACGTCGATCTGACTCCAGGCGTTCTTGACCTGGTTGCGCATGGACACCAGGCCGTTGTAGATGGCCACGAAGGCCAGCACCGCGACCAGGAGCAGGCCGCCCACCACCAGGACGCCGACGAGTAATGCGGTCATCTCCATTCCTCCTGTACGGGGTTTCCGCCGGGGGGGTGAGCTCATCCGGCGCCCGCCCCGCCTCCGATGGAAGGTTAGTCCCGGACAGGACGCTTGGCAATTACAATTCCCCGGGGGACAAGTAGGCTGGCGAACGCAAGGCCCGCCGAACGCAGCCTTTGCGGTGGACAAGACCACTTGCGTGGTGTAATCCTATGCGGGTGCGGCGCAACCGGCCGCGGGACGACATTCTTCTCAGCGAGACGAAAGGCGGGAGAGAGCATGACCATGCGCACTCTGGCGACCATCCTGGCGGCGGCCTCGGCGATCCTCCTGTGCGGCAGCGGCGGGGAGGCCGCCCGGGCCGGAGAGGGCCTGTCGGTCTACGGCGCGAACACCACCGAGTACGTCTTCCCGGACGGCTTCAAGCCGGCCGGCAAGTCGGGCGAGGCGGTCCGGATGGTGGCGGTGCGCAGCGGCATCCACGCCGCCCAATTGGTGGTCTGCTCCGGCGCGCCGATCAAGGGGCTCAAGGCGGTTCCCGGCGACCTCAAAGGCCCGGGGACCATCCCGGCTTCGGCCGTCAAGGTCGCCTACGGCGTCGCCGACGGCGCGCCGCTCAAGCAGGGCGCCTTCTTCGACTCGCTGGAGAGCGATCCGCCCGCGGAGGTCGCGGCGGGCAAATCCGGCCAGGCGGTGCAGAGCGTCTGGCTCAAGCTCTACGTCCCGGCCGACGCCAAGCCCGGCGAATACTCCGGCAAGGTGAAGGTCAGCGCTGAGGGCGGCTCGGCCGAGGTGCCGCTCGAGGTCAAGGTCTTCGACTGGGTCATGCCCGACCCGAAGACATGGTCCGCGCACTTCGACGCCATCCAGTCGCCGGAGTCGGTGGCCATGGCCTACGACGTCGAGCCCTGGAGCGACAAGCACCTGGCGCTCCTCGACAAGACCTTCGCGATCCTCGGGGAGATGGGCCAGAAGACGCTCTACGTCACCGTGGTGCGCCGCACCCACTTCGGCAACGAGAACGCCGTGGTCCGCTGGACCAAGGACGACAAGGGCGAGCTCCAGCCCGACTTCACCAATGCGGAGAAGTACCTGGACGTGGCCACCAAGCACCTCGGCAAGATCCCCGGGGTGATCTTCTACTGCTGGGAGCCGGTCGAGTCCATGGGCCACGCCGGCGGCGCCGGCACCGCCGGGCGGACCACCGACCGGGTCATGCAGTACACCCTGTGGGACCCCAAGACCGGAGAGCAGAAGAAGCGCACCGGCCCGGCCTGGGGCTCGCCCGAGTCCAAGGAGCTCTGGAAGCGCTTCAACGAGGGACTGAAGCCCGTGCTCGAGAAGCGCGGCCTGACCGACAGCAAGCTCTTCGGGCTCATCGGCGACTGCCGGCCCACCAAGCTGACCATGGACGACATCTGCACCGGCGCGGAAAATCCGCGCTGGGCGGTCCACTCGCACTTCTACTGCCCGGAGTGGCAGGGCCACAAGATCGGCATGGCCATCGCCCTGTGGGGCATCCACATGAACATCTGCGACCCCAAGCAGGGCCGCGGCTTCGGCTGGAACACCGACTTCTGGCTGTCCTACTATCCGCGGGAGTTCGCCATGAACTCGCCGCTGATCGAGCACCGCTTCAAAATGGAGATGTGGATGGGGGCCTTCTCGCTCTTCGAGATGCAGCACCAGGGCCGCAGCCGCTTCGCCTGCGGGCTCGGGCGCCTGGGCGGCGACTTCTGGAAGGTGGTCAAGGACAGTCGCGGCCGGCCCCGCGCCACCCTGGCCGGCTACTATCCGGAGTCCTACTGGGGCCAGCTCAACCTCAACTACTGCATCTCGAGCATCCTCGGCCGCGGCAAGGACGGGGCGGTGCCCACGGTCCGCTCGGAGGCCTTCCGGGAGGGCAGCCAGGACGAGGAGGCCCGGATCTTCGTGGAGAAGGCCGTCGAGCTCGAGCAGTACCGCGCGAAGCTCGGCGAGGACATGGCCAATAAGCTCCGCGAGCTGCTCGACGAGCGCATCCGCATGGTCAACCGCTGGGGCGGGGCCGGCAAGGACCAGAAGAGCGGGGCCCTGGCCGACGCCAAGCTGGACCTGCTCGAGAGCAACGGCAAGCTGTACGCCGCCGCCGAGGAGGTCGCCAGGAAGCTCGGCGCCATGCGCATCGAGGAGAGCTCCGGCGAGCTCCACGACATGCCCAAGAAGGAAAAGAAGAAGTAGCCCGGTCCGGGAGGACATTCCATGTCTTCGTCACGCCCCCTGTGGGAGCCGGGCCGGGCCGCCGTCCCGGCGCTGCTCCTTGGTCTCCTTCTGGCCTCGGCCCCGGCCTTCGGGCTCGAGGTCAAGCTCGCCGCCGCCGATGATTCCGGCACGGCCCGCACCGGCGCGACGGTCTCGAGCGGCGTGCCCTTCGCCAAGGGAGCGGTCACGGACCTCGGCAAGCTCTCGGTGAGCGTCGGCGGGAAGAAGATCCCGGCGCAGTTCCGCACGCTGGCCAAGTGGGATGACGGCTCGGTGCGCTGGGCGCTCTTGGACTGCCTGGTCGACGCGCCCGCCAACGGGAAGGCCGAACTGGTCCTGCGGGACGACGGCGCCGGGCCGGCCCCGGCCGCGCCGGTCAAGGCCTCGGTGTCGGACGATGCCGCGGTCGTCTCCACCGGCCCGATGGAGGTCCGGATCGACCGCAAGACCGGCAACTTCCTGAGCTCCGTGAAGGTCGACGGCCGGGAACTGGTCACCGGCAAGAGCCGGGGGCTGGTGCTCTGCACCGCCGGCGAGCTCAAGACCGAGACGCCGGTGGACTCCAAGGGCCGCAAGGGCCGGCCCGTCCAGGTCCGCGCGCCCGGCAAGGAGGTCCCGGCCGGGGCCCCGACCGAGGTCAGGGTGGAGGAGACCGGCCCGGTCAAGACCGTGCTCCTGCTGCGCGGCGCATTCCCGGTCGAGCACAAGGCGCCGGTGACCTACACCGTCCGGCTGACCGCCTGGGCGGGCGCGAAGTTCCTCAAGGCCCGGGTCTGGTTCGAGAACAACGGGGCCCACGGCTACACGCCCCAGGAGAAGACCGGCTCGACCGCCAGCGAGTGGTTCGCCTTCGACGGCCTGGCCGTGGACCTCGACCTGGACCTGGGCGGCGAGATCGAGGCCTCCTGCGAGGGCGTCTCGGCCAAGGGCAAGTTCAAGGTCTACCAGTACTGCCGGCCGGCGCCGGACTACACCAAGCCGGCTTACGGCTACGCCAACATGGAGTACGTCATCACCGGCGGGGCCGAGCCCAGAAAGGGCGCGACCACCGACGGGGTGACCGCGCTCTCGTCCGGCAAGACCCGGACGGTGGTCGCCGTGCGCCACTTCTGGGAGAACCACGAGAAGGCCGTCGAGCTCGACGGGCGGACGCTGCGCCTCTGGCTCTGGCCCACCGAGGGCCAGTGGCCGCGGGCCTTCTACGAGCACTCCGCCCCGGGCTACGCCACGTCCCACGTCGAGCCGCTGCGCCTGCTCGGCGTCTACAACCTGCCCGGCTCGGTGCACAAGGGCCACGAGCTGATCCTCGACTTCTCCGGCCGGGAGGCCGCGGAGAGCTCCGCGGAGCTATCCCGTCCGCTCTTCGCCCTGGCCGACGCGGCGTACAACTGCTCGACCGAGGCGGCCCCCTTCCTCTTCGCTCCGGCGGGGATTCGCACCGGCGACGCCGACTGCGACGCGAAGCTCGCCGCCTGGGAGCGCATGGCGCTCAACGCCGTCGACCCCAAGGGGGACGCCGGCATCCCCGCCGGCCGGCGGACGCACTCGTGCAAGGGCAACGCCTTCAGCGACGGGTACTGGCACGGCTGGATGGACTTCGGGGACATCCCCAATCCGGCCAGCGCCTACACCAGCCTCGGCTACGGCTGGCTGCAGATCATGTGCATGGACCTGCTGCGCACCGGAAACACCGACTTCCTGCGCCTGGCCGACGAGATGGACCGCCACCGCGTCGAGGTCGACCAGCAGTGGTCGGACCGCGAGGCGGTCAAGTCCACGCTGGGCTTCCAACGGCCGGGCTACGCCTATCTGCAGTTCCACACCCAGATGTTCAGCCGGGGCTTCCCGAGCGTCACCGGCACCGACCTGACCGGGCCGGTCTTCTACTACCTGCTGACCGGCGACGCCAAGACCCGCGAGGCTATCGAACGCTGCGCGCCGCGCATCGCCCCCGCCTGGGAGGAGATCTTCGCCTCCAAGGACTACGGCGTGCGGCAGACCCCCGGCAACATGGGCGCGGTCTTCGGGACCATCGACAACTGCTGCTCGCTCTACGTCATGACCGGCGAGAAGCAGTGGCTGGACCAGGCCATGGCCATGTTCAAGCGCTGCGTCCTGGCCAAGGCCAAGAACTGCGGCCCGCACCTCCACGAGCGCGAGCAGATCCGTTCGCAGGACTACACCGAGGACGACATCAAGTACTGCTACTCGATCGCCAGGCTCTGCCTGCTGCACCGCCTGACCGGCGAGAAGGAAGTGCTCGACCTGATCCTGGCCGGCTGCGAGAAGCCGTTCCCCGAGAACTTCTACGACGCGCCGCTATTCCTCGCCGACCTGCACGCCTACGGGGCCCTGGCCGGCGGCAAGTCGGAGTACGCCAAGGACGCCGTAGAGCACTGGATCGAGGCCTCGCCGGAGTCCGAGTCTCCCCCGGTCTTCCTGCCGGGCAACAGCACCTGGAACCGCGTCAAGGCCATGCACCTGCGCACCGGCCACCTGCTCCAGTACTGCTTCTGGAAGCAGGGCGCCAAGAAGAAGTAACCGGCGTCCGACCGCCGCCTGGGAGGGAATCCGCGTGAGAACCGCATTGGGCATTCTGTTGACGCTGACCGCCGCAGGCGCGCTGCTCCTGCCGGGCCGGGCCGCAGCTCTCGAGGTCAAGCTCACCGTGGCCGACGACGCCAGGGTCGAGCGCAAGGCCGGGACGGTGACCTCCGGCGTGCCCTTCGCCAGAGGCGAGGTCAAGGACCTCGGCAGGCTCTCGGTCTCGACCGGCGGCAAGGTCGTGCCCGCCCAGTTCACCAAGATCGCCCCCTGGGACGACGGCTCGGTGCGCTGGGCGCTCCTCGACTGCCAGGTCGACGCGCCGGCCGGAGGCAAGGTCGAACTGGTCGTGCGCGACGACGGGAAGAACGCCGCGCCGGCCGCCCCGGTCAAGGTCTCCGATGGCGACGCCGAGGTGAAGATGACCACCGGCGGCCTCGAAGTGGTCGTCGACAGGAAGAAGCCGGGACTCCTGCGCGTCAAGCTCGACGGCAAGGAACTGGCCGGAGCGGCCGGCCGCGGCATCGTGCTCTACGCCGCGGGCGAGCCCAGGGAGGTCGAAAAGAAGTCCGGCAACCGCACGGTCAAGGTCACCGAGTACGGCCCGGGGAAAGAAGTCGTCGCCGCTGCCCCCTCCGAAGTGACCGTCGAGCAGGCCGGGCCGCTCCGCGCGACGGTGGCGGTCCGCGGCAGGTTCCCGGACGTCCACGATGGGCTCCTCGGCTACACCGCCCGAATCTCCGTCTTCGCCGGACAGAAGCACGTCAAGGTGCATCTCTGGATCGAGAACGGCGGGGCCATGGGCTACTACCACGGCGGCGACAAGAAGTCGCCCCGCACCGCCCGGATGGAGTGGCTGCTCTTCGACGGCCTGGCCGTCGAACTCGGCCTGGGGCTGGGCGGCGCGCCGGCCGCCTCCTGCGATGGCGCCGAGGCCTCCGGCAAGTTCAAGGTGCTCCAGGCCTGCTACTGGAACAAGGACAAGCGCAAGCTGACCTACAACGATTACGAGGTCTTCAGCCTCAAGGACTACGAGTACGCCGTGACCGGCGACGGCAAGGAGCTAAAGAAGGGCGACCGCACCGACGGGGTGGTCGAGCTCAAGGGCCAGGCCGGCCGACTCACCACGGCGATCCGGGGTTTCTGGGAGAACTACGAGAAGGCCGTCGAGCTCGACGGCGACAAGCTCCGCCTGTGGCTCTGGCCCACCGAGGGACAGTGGCCACGGGTCCGCCAGACCCAGTGGGCCGGGCTCTTCGACAAGGAGCTGGAGACCTCGCCCAGGCCGGGGCTCTACTACCTGCCCGGCGCGGTCCACAAGGGCCACGAATTCATCCTGGACTTCTCCGGCCGTCCGGCCGCGGAGAGTTTCGCCGAGCTCTCCCGCCCGCTCTTCGCCCTGGCCGGCGCCGAGTACTACGCCTCGACCGACGCCGTCCCGGGCCTCTTCGCCCCGCAGGGGATCCGCACCGGCGACGCGGACTGCGACGCCAAGCTCTCCGCCTGGGAGCGCATGGGCGCCAGCCTGGTCGATCCGGAGAGCTCCACCGGTCTCGTCGCCGCGCGCCGGCAGTCGAACTGGTCGTCGGTGACCTACTTCGGCGACAGCACCTACTGGTACGGCTGGATGGACTTCGGGGACATTCCCTCGCCGGCCCGGGGCCCGACGAGCCTGAGCCACGACTGGCTGTGGGTCATGATGCTCGACGCCATGCGCAGCGGCAATGTGGCTTTCATGCGCTTCGGCACGGAGATGGCCCGGCACCAGATCGACGTGGACCAGCTCTGGTCCGACCGGGACATGCCCGGGGTCCGCGGCCTGCAGCGCGGCGAAACCAACTTCCCGGCCTTCCACTGCTACCGGCTGTCCTCTCCGCCGGGCGTGCGCAGCAACCATCTGGCCGGCCTGGCGCTCTATCACATGCTCACCGGCGAGCCCAAGGCCCTGGAGGCCTGCCGCCGGAACGCCGAGGGGCTCAAGGTCGCCTGGGAAAACATCGCCAAGACCAAGCCCTGGGCCGGCCCCCAGGGCGACATGGCCGCCAACGGCTGGGCCATCCACGGCTACGTCGCCATGAACGCCCTGACCGGAGACAAGGCCTGGCTGGACGAGGCCCTGGGGCTCTTCCGGGACAACGTGGTCCCGAAGTGGAAGGCGCTCGGGCCCCACCTGCACGCCCGCGAGCAGATCAACTCCCAGGACTACACCGAGGACGACATCAAGTACTGCTACTCGATCGCCGCCCTGTGCCTGCTGCATCACGTCACCGGCGACAAGCAGGTGCTGGAGCTGATCACCGCCGGCTGCGACAAGCCCTTCCCGGAGAACTTCTTCGACGCGCCGCTCTTCCTGGCCGACCTGCACGCCTACGCCGCGACGGTCACGGGCAAGGCCGGGTACGCCGCCGACGCCGTCGAGCACTGGATCGAGGCCTCGCCGGAGTCGGAGTGCCCGCCGGTCTTCCTGCCGGAAAGCAGCACCTGGACGCGGGTGAAGGCCATGCACCTGCGCACCGGCCACATCCTCCAGTATCACTTCTGGAAGAAGAAAAAGTAGGGGCGGGTTTCAAACCCGCCCCTACGTCATGGGCGCCGCGTAGCCTCCGGAAGATCGCGAGTCCCCGGTCGAAGCTCAGCCGGCCTTTCTGAAGATCCTCAGGGCCAGGGCGCCCGAGCGGTAATCGGAGAGTCTCGCGGGCTCGAAGCTCAGGTTGAGCGGATCGTTGACCAGCCAGTCGGAGCCCTCGCGGCCCACCACCAGCACCCAGTGCTGGACCCCGCCGTCGAGGAGCACCTTGACGATCGCCGGCCGGCCGGCCTCGAAGGCCCGGCTCATCCGCGCGGCGTCGGGCTCGCCGACGTACTCGAGGGCGGCCCGCCCGCCGGAGTACTCGACGCACTTGTCCCACTTGAGCCAGCCCCTCGCCGTGTAGCCGCCGTTGCCCTTGAGCCAGGCGTTGAGCCGCCCGGGATCGGCCTCGATGCCGTAGTGCCGGAAGACCATGGCCACGCACGAGACCGTGCAGCCCACGCAGCGCAGCTGCTCGCCGCTGCCGCCGAGTTCGTCGCCGCCCCAGGCCGGGTCCCACTGCTTGAACATCGGGACGCCCAGCAGGACGCGCCCGTCGGAGGAGGAGGCTGTGGCGGGAGACGAGGCGGGGCGCTCGGGCGGAACGGCAGCCGCCCCCTCGGCGAGCGACGGCGGACGGCTCCGGGAGTCCAGGAGATGCCTGATCCGCAGCCCGGCCGCCAGGATCAGGCCGGCCGCCGCTGCGCACAGGACGAGAATCGCCGCACGTCGGACACGTTCGCGGGAACCGGCCGAGTCGCCCATCGCGGATAAAGCCTCCGTCCCCTCCCGCGGGGCATCATAGTTTTCGGGGAACGGAGCGCAAGCCCGAAAGAGGCCGAAACCACCAAGGCACCAAGACACAAAGACGACACCAAGCTCAGACAAAGTTGACGCTTGGTCCGCCTCTGCGCCTCTGTGCCTTAGTGCCTTAGTGCCTTAGTGCCTTAGTGCCTACAAGGTCTCCGAGCCAGCCTCGGTCACGCTGCCGATCAGGTCGGCGCCCCGGGCGCGCTCGATCCTGACGCGATGGAGCTCGCGCAGGCGCCGCTCCGCTCCGGGCGGCAGCCGGAAGCCGGTCCGCACGTAGCGCCCGGTGTAGCCGGCCGGCAGTCCGGCCAGCGTGGCGTTCTCGGCCAGCACCTCCTCGACCCGGCCGACGCAGGCGGAGGCGAAGGCCGCCGCGAGCTCCCGACCGAGGGCCCGGGCCTCGTCGGCTCGCCGGCCGGCCTCGTCGACCGGGACGCGTCCGGGCAACCCGGCGGCCGGCGTGCCCCGGCGCGGCGAGTACCGGAAGACGTGCAGCCGCGAGAGCCCCGCGCGGCGGCAGACTTCCAGGGTCCGGTCGAAGGCCGCGGCGTCCTCTCCCGGGAAGCCGACCATGACGTCGGTCGAGACCGCCGGCAGGTCGAGCCGTCCGCGGAGCTGCTCCACGGCGGCGAGGAACTCCTCCGCGCGACAGCGCCGGTTCATGGCCCGGAGCACGCCGTCGTCGCCGCTCTGCAGCGGCAGGTGGAAGTGCGGGCATACCCGGGGCTCGCCGCCGGCGAGCGCGACCAGGCGCGGCGAGAGCTCCCCGGCTTCGAGCGAGCTGACCCGCACGCGCGCGCCCGGCGCGGCCGAGAGCGTCGCCTCGACGGCGTCGGCTAGCTCCAGCCGGCCGTCCAGGTCGCGCCCGTACCACCCCAGGTGCGTGCCGCAGAGGACGATCTCGCGGCGCCCGTCGGCGGCGAGCCGGGCGGCCTCGGCCGCCACCGCCGCGAGAGGGCGGCTCCGCGGCCGGCCGCGCAGGGCCGGCACGACGCAGTACGTGCAGCCCGCCGCGCAACCGTCCTGGACCTTCAGGAAGGCCCGCGAGTGGCCGTCGAAGCGGGTGATACCCTCCGTCGAACGCGACGATTCACCGCGGAGACGCAGAGAGCGCAGAGACGACGCGGAGAACAACGACGACGTTTCGTTGCGGAGGGACATAGTGGCAACTCCACTCCCATCCTCTCCGCGCTCACTACGCGCCCTCTGCGTCTCTGCGGTGACTTCCGGCCAGGCCAGTTTCTCCTCCTGATTGAGCGCCAGGTCGGCTCCGCTCCGGCGCAGCGCCTCCTCGCGGCCCAGGTGGCTTACCAGACAACCGGCCACGACCAGCCGGGCGCCGGGACTGCCGCGCATCAGGAGCCGGGCGGCATCCAGGCTCTTCCTCGCCGCCGGGGCGGTCACCGCGCAACCGTTGGTCAGGCAGATGTCGGCCACCTCGCCTTCGACCGCCCGGCGGAGCCCAGCCGCCTCCAGGCGCTCGGCGAGGCACTGGCCCTCGTATTGGTTCACCTTGCAGCCCAGGCTGACTATCCGGAAGGTCTCTGGAGAGGCCAAGGCGCTTCAGTCCAGCGCGGGGCGGGGCGCGGCCAGGCTCAGGCCCTCGCAGAGCAGTCCGGCGGCCAGGGCCACAGCGGCGGTCTCCACGCGAAGGACATTGGTCCCGAGGGTCAGGCGCCGGAGCCGCTCGGCGCCGGCGGCCGACTCGATGGCGGCAAGGTCGCCGGCGGTAAGCCCGCCCTCCGGCCCGACGAGCGCGAGCACCCGTTCGCCGGCGGGCAGCCCTGCGAGCGCCCGGCGCGGCGGCTCCCCGCGCCGGAGTTCGAGGACGAGCACCCGCCCGAACTCCCCGGCGCGAGCGGCTATCTCGCCGGCGGCCATCGGCCCGGCCACCTGCATGAGGCTGGCCTGCCGCGACTGTTTGGCGGCGGCTTCGGCCAGGCGGCGCCAGCGCTCCACCGCGTTCTCCGAGCCGGAGCGCGGGCTGCGGCTCCACTGCGCCGGCCAGAGCTCGGCGACGCCCAACTCGGCACACTTCTCGACCAGCCAGGACATGCGCTTGCCCCTGGGCACGGCCACGGCCAGCGTCAGCCGCCAGCCGGCCGCGACGCCGGCGGGCAGTTCCTCCAGCACCCGGCAGAGGGCCTGTTCGCCCTCGGTCCCGACGAGCTCGGCCCGCCAGGCGCGCCCGCGGCCGTCGAAGAGCTCCACCCGGTCGCCCGGTGCGGCCCGGCGCGACTGGAGCAGGTGGCGGCTCTCCTTCGCCGGGAGGGCCACCACGTCGCCGGCACCGGCGGGCGCCGGCTCGGCCAGGAAACGCCCCTGGATGCGCATGGCCCCGATGGTAAGAGCTCCGGTCCGGCGCGCAACCGAAACCGGCTCGAAGCCGGCCAACGGCCATCGCCTGAAACGCGGTTCACCGCCGAGACGCTGAGCCGCCGAGACAAGATACTGGCCGCGGCAGAGGGCTTTTCTCTGCAAGAGCCGTCTGTCGCGTCCATAAGCCAGCTCTGCGCCTCCGCGCCTCTGCGGTGCAGGCACCTTCTGAAACGGCCCTGGAAGCCGCCGGGGGGGCTGTGGATAATTGCCCCTGTCCGGGTTATATTCAGTGTGGAGGGACGCGTGCCGGTCAACCTCGCCAGATTCGCTCCGATGCTGCGGGAGCGCTCGGCGGACATCGTCGGGCGGGTGCTGGCGCCGTGCCCGGAGGGTCCCATCAGGCCGGACACCCCCCCGGAGGCCCGCGCCTTCTGGGAGATGGCCGGTCCTATGACCGTGACGGCCGTGGCCCAGTTCATGGATGACGGGCTGACGCGATCGCGCGAGGAGTCCGGCGCGGGCGTCGCCCGGATGATGTCGGCCGGTGTCACCCTTACCGACTGCCTGGCCGCCAAATCCGCATTCTGCAGAGAGATCGGGCGCACGGTCGAGTCCTGCGGCGGCGACGTCACCGCCGTGCTCGCCGCCGTGGAGGCCGCCGACCGGGTCATCGGCTGGGCCATGGATGCCTTCCTGGCTCACATCGAAAGCAGCCTGAGCGCCGAGCGCTCCGGGCTGCTCACCTCGCTGGAAGCCTTCGATGTCGTCGTCTTCCGGGCCGACCTGGATTCGCGGCTGCTGGCCGTGAACCGGGCCGGGGCCGCGGTGCTGGGCGCCGCGTCCCCTTCCGAGGTCATCGGGCGGCGCTTCGCCGAGTTCTACGCCGACGAGGCCGAGCGCGAGCGGCTGAGGGCGCTGCTGGCCGAGAACGGCGAGGTCCGCCAGTTCCGGTTCCGGCTACGCCGACTCGACGGCCAGGTGCGCTGGTGCGAGACCAACCTCAGGCGCATCGTCGATTCGTCCGGCCGGCCCGTCGGCCTCGAGGGTTTCGGACGGGACATCTCCGGGCTCTTGGAGACCGAGGGCGCTCTGAAGCGCACCGAGAGCCGCTACCGCGAGCTCGTCGAGCTGGCCAACAGCATCATCCTGCGCATGGACACCGAGGGCCGCGTCACCTTCCTCAACGAATTCGGCGAGCGTTTCTTCGGGTTCCGCAAGGACGAGCTCGTCGGGCGCAACGTGATCGGCACCATCGTCCCGGAGACCGAGTCCTCCGGGCGCGACCTGAAGGCCCTGATCCTGGACATCGGCCGGAACCCCGACCGCTACGCGCTCAACGAAAACGAGAACCTGCGGCGCGACGGCGAGCGCGTCTGGATCTCCTGGACCAACAGGGCGATTCGCGACGAGTCCGGGCGCATCACCGAACTGCTGTGCGTGGGCAGCGACTCGACCACGCGCAGGCGCGCCCAGGAGGAACTGCGCCGCTCCCAGGAGCTCTACCGCGACCTGGTGGAAAACCTCAACGACGCCATCTACACGGTGAACGAAGCCGGAGTCATCACCTACTGCAGCCCGGTGATCGAACGCATGTCCGGCTATCGTCCGGAGGAGATCGTCGGCCAGCCCTTCTCCCGGTTCGTTCACCCCGACGACATGGAACTGGTCGCCAGGGAATTCGGCAAGGGCCTGGCCGGGGACGTCGAGCCCAGCACCTTCCGGATCGTGGCCAAGGACGGCACGGCCCGCTGGGCGCGCACCTCCACCCGGCCGGAGATCGTCGACGGACGGGCCGTCGGCCTGCACGGACTGCTCGCCGACGTGACCGCCCTGTTCGAGGCCGAAGAGGCCCGCAAGCGCACCGCGCAACTGCTCGACAAGCTGCCGATCTGCGCCTTCGAGATCGGCCAGGACAACCGCATCGCCACGATCAGCGCCGGCGGCCTGCGCATGGTCGGCGCGGCCGAACCGGCCCAGGTCGTCGGCCGCCCGGTGACCGACTTCTACGCGACGCCTTCGCAGGAGCCGGACCTCCGGGCCCGCGTGGCGGCCGACGAGCGGGGCGCGGTCATGCGCATGCAGGTCCGGCGCCTTGACGGCACGACCTTCTGGGCCGAGGGCTTCGCCCGCACCGTGCGCAACGCCGCCGGAGAGGCCATGGGCCGCGAGGGGTTCCTGCGCGACATATCCGCCCTGGTCGAGGCCGAGCACGCCCTGGAAGCCGAGCGCGGACGCCTGGACCAGGTCGTGCGCTCCGTCGGCGCCGGCCTCTGCCTCGTCGACCGGGATCTGCGCATAGTCTGGGCCAACGATCTGCTGGCCAGGACCTTCGGGCCGCTAGACAAGATGGCCGGCTGCCTTTGCCACCGGATCTTCGCCCGCTCTGAGAGCGCCTGCCGGGAATGCCCGGCGCTCAGGACCTTCCAGGACGGCGGACAGCACGTGGCGGACATGCCCGTACCCGCGTCGGACGGAGGGCAGAGGATCATCCGCCTGACCACCTCGCCGGTCCGGGACGCCGACGGCCGCGTCGTGCAGGTCCTGGAACTGACCCAGGACGTCACCGAGGAGCGCGCCGCCGAGGGCGAGCGCGCGCGGACCGCCAGCCTGCTCTCCGGCATCCTCAGCTCGGCCGGCGAATACGCCATCGTGGCCACCGACGCCGGAGGCACGATCAACTACTTCAGCGAGGGCGCCGAGCGGCTCTTCGGGGTCCGGCAGTCCGGACCGGTCGGCCGGCTGAACGTGGCCGACCTCTGGCCGCCGGAGTCCCGCGCGGCCCTGGCCGCCGCCCTCGAGGACCTGGGGCGCGGAGGACGCTACGAAGATGACGCCGAACTGCTCCGCGCCCAGGGCCTGACCTTCACCGCCCGGGTCTCCGGCACCTCGCGCCACGACGGCGACGGGACGCTCGCCGGCTACACCTTCGTGATCCGCGAAGTCACCGAGGAGCGCGCCGCCCAGAAGCTGGTGACGCTGCTGGCCCACGCCGTGGAGTCGAGCCGCGAGGGCATGGCCCTCACCGACATGTCCGGGGTGGTGACCTACGTCAACCCGGCCATCGCCGCCCTGACCGGGCGCGAGGCATCCGAACTGCTCGGCAAGGACGTCTCCATCATGTACTCGAAGGAGACCCCCGGCGAGGAGATCCGGGCCATCGCCCGCTCGACGCTGGCCGGCGGCTGGAGCGGCGAGGTCACCGGGGTGCGCGCCGACGGCTCGACCTACCCGGCGTACATGACCACCAGCCTGGTCCGCGACGAGCACGGCCGGGCGGTGGCCATGGTGGGCCTGTGGCGCGACGTCTCCCGGGAGAAGTCGCTGCAGCGGCGGCTCTTCGAGCAGGAGCAGCGCCACCTGGCCGAACTCGAGCGCCAGGTGCGCGAGCGCACCGCCGAACTGGAGCGCGCCTACCGCGACCTCCAGAAGCTCGACGCCATGAAGGACCGCTTCCTGACCAACGTCAGCCACGAGCTGCGCACCCCGCTGGTCAGCGGCGTCGGCTACATCGAACTGATCCTCCACGAGGGGCTCGGGCCCATCAACGAGGACATCCGCAAGGGCCTGCGCGTGGCCCACCGCAACCTGCTCCGGCTGGTCAACCTCATCGACGACCTGCTGACCTTCACGCGGCTGGGCTCCGGCAAGGAGTCCATGGTGGTCGGCCGCTTCGACCTCGAGGCCATGATCAACGACTGCCTGCTCGACCTCAAGGTGCGGGCCAGCAAGAAGGCCCTGCACGTGGAGATGGACGTCGAGAAGGGCCTGCCGCCCGTGGAGGCCGATGAGGAGAACATCCACCGGGTCCTGACCAACCTGCTCTCCAACGCCGAGAAGTTCACCGGCGACGAGGCCGTCATCCGCGTCCAGGCCCGGCGGGTCTCGGAATCCCGCGTGGAGGTGCGGGTCTCCGACGACGGCGTGGGCATCCCCCCCGAGGAGCTCGCCCAGGTCTTCGAGCGGTTCTACCGCTCGCACCGCACCGTCTCGCCGCGCTACGGCGGCACCGGCATCGGGCTCTCGCTCGTCCGCGAGATCCTCGAGGCCCACGGCTGCACGGTCCACGCCGAGAGCCCCGGGGAGCGTGGCACGATCGTCGTCTTCACCCTGCCGCTGGCGGCGAGCGCGGCACGAGCGACCCGCCGGGCGCCGGCGGCCGCCGTGTCGGAGCCGGAGCCGGCGCCCTATGGCCGGGGCCGCACCGGGGCCTCCATCCTGGTCATCGACGACGACCCGGACGTCCACGAACTGCTCCGGAGCATCCTGAAGGACAGCGGCAACCGCCTGGTCTCGGCGCAGAGCGGAGGCGAGGGCCTCGAAGCGGCGTCGTCCGGCGACTTCGACCTGATATTCCTGGACCTGTCCATGGAGGACATGGACGGGACCGAGGTGCTCGCCCGGCTCAGGCGGGAGGAGCGCAGCCGCCACACGCCGGTCTGCATGCTCACCGCCCGGGCCGACGACGGCACGCTCAAGGACCCGCGCGCCTCCGGGGCCCAGGGCGTCCTGGCCAAGCCATTCTCCATAGCCGAGGTCCGCGAGGCCATCGACGAGTTCATGTCCGGAGGGGACTCCGACCGGCCCAGCGGCCGGCTGCCGCGGGCGACCTGAGCCTTGGCAATCACAGCGTGCAGCGGGGCTCTTCGGCTCTCCGGGAGGGGGCGCTCCGCGGTGAGGAAACGCGCAGCGTTTCCTCAGCCGGGTTTCATCTCTCGTCGGGCGCGGAAATGTGTGGCTGGCGTCGGGAATGAGATTCAAACCCTGCGGCCTGCGGCCGCATGGCTTGAATCCGTGCCCCCTCCCGGAGAGCCGAAGAGCCCCGGGGGCTGAGACCGGACAGGAGGACCGCCTTGCTCTCCATCGTGACCGATGAAATCTCCCACGACCTCGAGACCGCCGTGTCCATCGGCTGGAGGTGGGGGATCCGGGAGTTCGAGCTCCGTCGGGTCTACCTCGAGCGCGCGCCTTTCTACCACGAGGCCTTCTACGAACTCCTGCCCTCGCTGCGGAAGACCTACCAGGGCATCCGCTTCGTCGCGGTGAGCCCCGGCCTCTTCAAGTGCCCGGCCGGCCACTGGTCGGTCGCCCACCAGGCCGGGCTGAAGCTCGAAGCCAGCTTCCGCCTGGCCGACCTGATCGGCTGTCGCAGGGTGATCCTCTTCGGCTTCGACCGTCCGGCCGGCGCCCCCCGGGAGGAGCGCGCGCCGGCGCAGGTCCTCGACACGCTCGGCGCCGTCGCGGACAGGGCCGCGCAGGCCGGCTTCGACCTGGCCGTGGAGATCGAAGGCGGCAGCTACGCTGACTCGGGCTCGGCGGCCGCGGCGCTCGTCGAGGCGGTGGGCTCGCCGGCCCTGGGCGTCAACCTCCAGCGCTGGGACCCGGCCGCGACCGGCGATTCCTGGGACGGCGGCTTCGAGCGCGTCCGCCGGCACGTCCGGCACGTGCACTACAAGGCGGTCGACGCCCCGGAGTTCGGTGGCGCCGAGCCCGGCAAGGACTTCGGCTGGGCCGCGAAGCTCGCGGCGCTCAAGGCCGACGGCTACGCCGGGAACGTCTCCGTCGAGACCCACATGAAGCCGCGGCTCGAGCGGAGCGAAGCGACGCTCGCGGCGCTCAGGAAGGTACTCGGGGAGGCGGGGATCGCCGAATAGGGCTGCAGGCCCCTTGCTGCGGGGCTGGGAGGATGGCAGCGGAGGGGTCATGTCGGAGCCCGGTGAGCAAGCCGTCCGCCTGCGTCGCACCTAGCGTCCGATGATCCTGTGGGCAACGGGGATCCTGCTGACGCTGGGGGCGGTCGCAGCTGTAACAGCCACCAGTACCGATCTAGGGCGCTTCCGGCTGGCAACCATCCGCATCAAGCATTGCCCAGAGGGGCTTATTGCCAGGCGATTCGGCATGAACACACTCGACTCCTTCGGCGTGTGGTCCGGCGCGATAGCCGAGTCTGTCGACAAGACATATGACGAACTTTCGGCGGCATTCGCCGTACCGCCAAAGACATACTACTCCGAGTGCGGCGATTGCCCGACCCAGGAGACTATCTGGCAGTTCCCCGGGTACTTCGTAAGGCTCTACGCCACATCGGCGCTGGAGAGCGACGCTGCTGAAGTGGGCGTCTTCGCCGGCACCTACGAGACCTTCCGGGGCGAGCGACTGCTGTCCTCCGACCCCTGGACGAAGTTCGCCCTCATCGAGTGCAAGTCCCCTCGCAGGTTCCTGAGTCCGAACCGCTAGGCGACCACGGACTTGCGCCGCGCCCCCGGGCGGGGCCGCCCGATTCAGGAACAGCCGGCGGTTGTCGATAGATATGGTGAGCGGGAGAGCCAGCATGGCTGCGATATACGGAACCGGAACGCTCTTCTACGGGTGGAAGAGCTCGCGCGGCCGGATCGCCACGGCCACCAGGTGGCTGTCGGTCTTCTACTTGCCCGTCCTCCCCTTGGGGCGCTATAGGGTACGCCTGCCAATGCCGCCCAAGAAAGGGTTCCTGTACGGATTGAGGGAACTCCTGAAGCTGGGGAGGGGTCCGCTATCGGTGCTGGCTTGGGCACCGGTTCAGACGGAGTGCCGGGTGATCGGACGCGAGCCGTTCAGGTTCGAGGAAGCCGTCCTGACTTACGTGAAAACGTATCTGCTCCTCCCGCTGGCGCTGGCCGGCCCGGTGTACGCGATCGGGCTCGGAGGGAACCTCCTCGATCAGAGCTCCGAACTGGGTTTCTGGGCGGCCATAGCGGGCCTGCTGGCGTTGGCAGCCTACTACCTCATCCTCATAGCCTCCCTCCTCAACCGCGCGCGCTACGGGCCCATGGCCGGGCGGCAGTAGGCTTGTGCCGCGAGACGAGGCGGGACGGGAATGGGAGGATGGCTGGCGTGGACTGAATTGCCGCCAATAGTCATGGCCACATAGGAGACGTTGATGGGCGCCCCGGGCACAGATCAGACTGACAATACGGCCCATAGCAGGCCGACTTGGAAGTACCCAGGCAGGCATGTGTTGCGGGTGTTCATCGCCGCCTTTGCAGCTGTCGGGGCTCTCTACGCGACAGTCTGGCTTTATGAGTTTCCGCACCGCTGCGACATGAGAAGAATTGACACCGTGTACATGGACTTCCACATGGCGTTGCACGACAAGGACTACGACTCGGCCTACTCCTGCATGTCTCCGGAATATCGTCAGGCTCATTCCCTGGCTCAGTTCAAGGAGCGCTTTGGTGAAATGGGAGAGCGTTGGCTTGCCCTGGAGCCCGGTCGCTACCTCAGAGTGCGGGGGCGCGCAGCAAGGCTGCACCCCGGGAGCGATCACTGGCCCATGTCCGGTCCGATATACGAGTTCGTGAAGGTGGGAGACGACTGGTATCTGACCGGCAACTACGAGCTATCGGTGGACTAGAGGCACCCTCCGGCGCTCAATGTACCGAGCACGAGAAGCACGGGTCGTACGCCCTCACCAGCATCTCGCAGGCCAGCCTGATCTCCGCCGCCGGCCGGTCCTCCAGGAGGGCCACGAGCGCCCGGAGGTCCTCCTCCATGGAGAGGAAGTTGTGGACGGTCGGCGTGGCGATGTCCGCGCGCTCGACGACGCCCTTGCGGTTAACCGCGTAGGAGTGATAGAGGAGCCCCCGCGGCGCCTCGGTGGCCGCCGCGCCCTCGCCGGCGGCTGGCTGCACCGCCGGGCGCTCGGGCCGGGGTGAGAGCCCCTCAAGCAGCTCGATGCAGTCCTCCACCGCCTGGACGACCTCCACGGCCTGGGCCAGGTTGTTGTGGAAGGGGTTCCGGTCCGGGAGCGCGAGGCCCGCCTCCCCGGCCGCGTCGCGCGCCGGAGCCGACAGCCGGTCGGCGTTGAGGTTCATCCTGGCCAGCGCCCCGACCATCATCGCGCCCCGGCCGCGCAAGGTCGCGCGCTTGGTCATTGCGTAGGGGACCTGCTCCTCGCCGATGGCCGTCCGGTACTCCGACTCCGCGACGGCCAGGCCGGCGGTGGAGGCGACGATCCCGACGTTGTCCGAGTAGCGCTCCGCCGGCCGGAGCGCCACGAATTCGCGGTCGCGCTCGAGTTGCGGCGTCTGGAACCGGGCCACGGTCCGGACCAGCTCGCGGGCGTCGGGCCGGATGGCGATGAGCCGCTCCCGGGCCCCGGCGAGCTCCGCGGCCGGGGGCACGCGCGTGAAGCCGCCCACCACCGTCCCGATGGGATGGAGCGGCCGGCCGCCGCCAACCAGCGCGGTGAGGTCGTTGACGGCCTCGCGCATCCGGAGCAGCCTGGCCACGTGCTCGCCGTGAGCCGGGAGCATCTCCGGGAACCCGGCGAGGCTCAGGTGGTCGGGCATGACCAGGGCGTAGAGGTGCACGAGGTGGCTGGCCGCCACCTGGCTCGTCGTCTCGATGAGCCGGAGGCGGCGGGTCTGTTCGCTCGGCTCGATGCCCATGGCGTTCTCGAGCGCCCGGATGGCGGTGAGCATGTGCGAGACCGGGCAGATGCCGCAGATCCGCGAGACGATGTCCCCGACCTCGTCGTAGCGCCGGCCGACCAGGAAGCCCTCGAAGAAGCGCGGCGGTTCGAAGATGCGCAGGCGAACGGTCTCTCCGCCCCGGGGCGCGGGCACTCGCACCTCGATGGCCGTCTCGCCCTCCACGCGGGCGAGATAGCCGACGTCGATCTTGCGGCGAGTGGGCATCAGACCCCCTCCCTGCGGGGCGAGCCGAACAGCCAACAACCAACAGCCAACAACCAGCAGCCAACATCATTGTTGGTTGTTGGACGTTGGTTGTTGGTTGTTGGCTGTTCGTTCATCTGCTCACTCCCGATAGAGCTCCACCCCCGGCTGGAACTCGTGGGTGGGGTAGCCGAACTCGCTGAAGCGCCGGGCGATCTCGTCCGGCGGCTGGCCCATGAGCCGGAACTGGCGGGCGAGCGCCGGGGCGTTGGGCTTCTCCATCGGCCCCCAGCAGGCGTAGCAGGCGCGGCCGTTCGACGGGCAAAGGGCACCGCAGCCGGCGTTCGTCACCGGGCCCATGCAGGGCAGGTTGTCAGAGACCAGCACGCAGGTGTTGCCGCGCATCTTGCACTCGACGCAGACAGCGTAGGCGGCCGTGTCCGGCCGACGGCCGAGCAGGAGCCCCGAGACCACTTCGAGCACCTCTGCCTCGCCCACCGGACAGCCGCGCGCGTAGGCGTCTACCCTGACGTAGTGGTCCACCGGCGAGGCCCGGACCGAGTGAACCGTGGAGAGGTCCCGGTAGACCCGGGCCTCGACCTCGCGCTCGTTGACCAGGTTCTTGATGGCCGGGATGCCGCCGTTGGTTGCGCAGGAGCCGATGGGCACCAGGAAGCCGCTGACGTTCCGGACGTGCTTGAGCTCGTCGGCCTGCCAGGACTCGGTGATGGTGCCCTCGATCAGGGCCAGGTCGAAGGGGCCCTCGGGGGTGCCGGCGTCGGTCTCCATACGGCCGTAGACCACCTCCACGGCCCCGAGCAGTTCGGCCACCTTGCGCTGGAAGAAGATGAGCTGGAACTGGCAGCCGGCGCAGCAGCTGTATTTGAAGATGCCCAGGCGCGGCTTCTTCATAACATCGCATCCGGATACGGCTTCACCTGCGGATACCGGAAGACCGGCCCGTCGGCGCAGACGTAGTTGGGCCCGAGCTGGCAGTGCCCGCAGTGGCCTATGCCGCACTTCATCCGGCGCTCGAGCGAGACGAAGACGTCCGCCGGGCGCATGCCCCGGAGCAGCAGTTCGCGCACGGCGAAGCGCATCATGAGCTCCGGCCCGCAGACCAGGGCCAGCTCCGCCGGGTGCCCCGCCGAGGGATGATCGAGAAGGCCGGTGACCACCCCGCGGGGCCCGTCCCACTTCCAACCGTCGGGGACCTCATCCACGGTCAGGCGCACCTCCACGCCCGGAGCCGAGGCCCAGGCGTCGAGGTCCCTGCGGAATAGCAGTTGGCCCGGCTCCCGGCCGCCGTAGAGGACGAGCAGCCGGCTGCCATCGGGTCTGCGGTCGGCGACCATCTTCTGGAGCAGCGGCCTGAGCGGGATGATCCCGTTGCCACCGGCCACGGCCACCACGTCGCGGCCGGCGAGCTCCTCCTCGGGCCACGAGGAGCCGTAGGGACCCCGCACCTGGACGGTGCCACCGGGCGCGACGCCGATGAGCGCGCGGGTCACGCTGCCCACGCCGCGGATGGTGTGGGCGAACTCCCCGTCCCCGCCGATGGCGCTGAAGGTGATGGGCGCCTCGCCGATGCCGGGCAGGCCCACCATGTTGAACTGCCCCGGCCGGGCGTCCATCCGCGCCGACGAGTCCCGGAGCCTGAGGACCAGGGTCCGGGTGTCGGATGACTCCTCGCTGACGCGAAGGACCTCGGCGTCGAGAGGGAGGAGGGGGCTGGGGGTCATGGGCGGGGGCCTTCACGGGGAAAGGCAGAAGGGAGAAAGCAGAAGGCAGAAGGACGAAGGGAGAAGGACGAGGGGCGTGGGACAGCCCCTCCTTTTCGGTTTCTGCCTTCTGCCTTCATCCTTCTGCCTTCCCCTTCAGGTCTTCTGCCTTTTCCGTTCGCCGTATCTCCCCGGCGATCTCGGCCAGGTCGATGCCCGTCGGGCAGAGCCGGATGCAGCGGCCGCATCCGACGCATCCGAAGCAACCGTGCTGCCCGACCCAGTAGCTGAGCTTGTGGCAGACGAACTGCCTCAGGCGCGCCTTGCGCGTGGCCCGGAAGTTGCCGAAGTGCACCGCGGCGAAGTTCCGATCCTGGCAGGAGTCCCAGCGCCGGGCGCGCACGGTCTCGCGGAGGTCGAGGGAGCTGCGGTCCTGGAGGTCGTAGCAGTAGCAGGTCGGACAGACCATGGTGCAGTTGGTGCACGACAGGCACCGGCCCTCGCCGACCCGCTCCCAGACCGGGTGCTCGAGGTTGCGCAGGAGCAACTCGGGCAGTCCGCCGATCTCCAGTTTCTTCTTGAAGCGCGAGCGGGCGCTCTCCTCAAGCCGGTCGCGTTCGGCGTAGTCCGTCTCGGAGGCCTCCGTCATCCGAGTCCCGGCGAGCAGCTCCTCGCCGGGGCGGCTCATGACCTCGACGAGACAGTCCCCCTCGAGCTCGGTGAGCAGCAGATCGCAGCCATCGCTCGGCCCCTGATCCATCCACCGGGAGTAGAAGGGGCCGGTGCCGAAAGAGGCGCAGAAGCACAGCTCCCCGACGTGACGGCAGTTGAGGCCGACGATCAGAGTCTGAGCGCGCCACGCGGCGTAGGAAGGGTCGACGAAGCGCCGGCCCTTTACGGTCCGATCGAGGACCAGGATCCCGTGCAGGTCGCAGGGATGGACGGCGAGGAGCAGCGACGGGCGCGCGTCGGGCTCGACCGCCCCGGTGGCCACCGCATCGCCCGCCCGCGTGAATCGCGCCACGTCGACGAGCGGCTTGTACAGGACCTTGGATGGCGGCAGCATGGTCGAGGCGTAGTCCCAATCGACCTGGGCCGCGTCGGTCACCGGCCGCCAGTGGACCTCGTTCCCTTCGCGGACCGGCGCGACCACTTCGCGCGCCCCGGCCCAGCGGACCACCAGGCCGTGGAGGTCTTCGCGGGCGAGGCGGCGGGCGGGGAAGGCGGCGGGCATCGGGCTCTCACCTCAACCGGGCTCGAGGGGCGAATGAGCCGGGCGTCCCGGGGCGGGAGCGATCGAGGGACGGCGGGGGCCAACAGGCAACATGCCCCTCGACACACTTCCGCTCGGGGCACTGAGCATGGTCGAAGGGCAACATGAAACACTCAACATGCAATGAATCAGTGGAAGGAGCCGATTGTCTTGATGATAGCCATCCGATCTTCGGCGGCTCATTCTCCTCTGCCCCTTGTCCCGCTCTGCGTGTTGCATGTTGCGTGTTGAATATTGCATGTTGGACTCTAGATTTTCGGCGGCCGCTCGCCCCAGTCGTACCACTTCCACACCTCGCGGGTGAGGTCGGCGTAGTCCCGCCGCAGGTGCTCGAAGAGCCGGGCGTTCTCCACCGCGATGGCGCCGTGGTCGGCCAGCGACTTCAGGAAGTCGACGTCCGAGTCCGTGAACCTGTAGGGCACGGAGCTGTAGACGCGGAGCACGCCCACCGGCCGGCCCTTGACGGCCAGCGGCAGGCAGAGCACGGCCTTGATGCCCTCCCGGCGCGTCTCTTCGGGATATTGAAGCTGGCCGCCCACCTCGCCGTCGGACAACGACACGACCTTGCCGGAAAGCACCTCGCGGTCGAGCGGGCTCTTGTCGAGCTCCACCGGGCCCTTGCCCTTGTACTCGTCGCTGAGGCCGTGGGCGGCCCTGAGGACCAGTCGCCGGCCGTCGTCGTCGAGCATCCGGATGGATGCGCCCTTGAAGCCCAGCACCTCGGCGGCCTGGCGGACGATGGCCGAGAGCACCGCGGACTCCTCGAGGCTGGAGTTGATGGCCGCGGCGATCTCTCCGAGCACGCGCGTCTGTCGGAAGAGGCGCAGGCGCTCGAGGACGATGCCGGCGTGGGTCGCCAGGGTCCGGGCCATGGCCTTCTCCTCGTCCGAGAAGGGCCGGACCTCCCGGCGGTAGACGTGCATCACGCCCACGCACCGGTCCGCCAGGCAAAGCGGGGCGGCCAGGGCCGAGCCGACCTCGCCGGCGGGCGTCCCGCCCCCGGCCGGAAGCCCGTCCTCCGCGGCCACGTCCCGGACTTCAACGACCGCGCCGCCGATGGCGGCCTTGTCCACGGGGCTGCGGGCCAGTTCCAGCTCGCCCGCACCGACGGCCTGCCCGCTCATCCCCGCGGCGGAGGCCAGCTTCAGCGTCTCGCGCTTTTCGTCGAGGAGCCGGACCAGGGCGCCGTCGGCCGCCAGAGCCGAGGCCGCCGCCCCGGTCAGATTGTCGAGGAGCGCCTCGACGCTGGAGCTCGAAGCGATCGACTCGCAGATCCCGCAGAGGCCGCAGTGCATCCCGGCGGATGAGGTTTCCATAGGCTCGGGCTCCAGACCGCACTATAAACCCGGCTGGCGCCTCAGGCGATTCCCGTCAGAAACCCCTTAACCACAAAGACACGAAGACACCAAGAGAACACAAAGGGAGACGGACTGACTACCATCCGCGGCGTGGGACTCCGGCGACGTGATCGTCACCCGCCGCGCACGGTGGCTCTGCCGTTCTTCGTGTCCTCTTGGTGTCTTGGTGCCTTGGTGGTTTGGTGCTCGGTGGTTTGGGCCTACCGGCTGAACGGCTCGCAGAGCTTGAGCAGCTCGCCCACGTCGGCGGTGGCCAGGCACTCGACCGTGTCGGCCGCGCCGTAGTAGATCTTCACCTCGCCGGAGTCTTCCAGGATCATGCCGCCGGGGAAGATCACGTTGTTGCGCAATCCGCCGGAGACCTCGTACCCGGCCTCCGGGGCGATGAGCGGCCCGCGGTATAGGCCGACGACCTTCGAGGGGTCCTGGCGGTCGAGGAGCATCAGGCCCGCGCAGTAGCGCTTCTGCCACTTCTGCTCCCAGCCGTTCTTGCCGCGGTTCTCGTCGCGGTCCACGGTGTGGATGAGGGTCAGCCAGCCCTTCTCGGTGAGCACCGGCGGGGCCGCCGGGCCGATCTTGTCGTTGGCGTAGGGCACGTCCTCGACGCCCAGGACCAGCGCGGAGTCGCCCCAGTAGCGCAGGTCCGGCGACCAGGACATCCAGACGTCGAAGCGGTCCTTGCTGCGCGCACGGCTGTAGATGGGGAAGGGCCGCTCCAGGCGCGCGTACCGGCCGCCGATCCTCTCGGGGAAGAGCACCATGTTGCGGTTGTCCGGGACGGTCAGGTGCAGCACCTCGAACTTCTCGAAGTCGTCGGTCACGGCGATGCCGCCGCGCAGGCCGTGGCGGGTGTCGAGCGCGAAGCACATGTAGACGCGCCCTTCGAGCACGGTGATGCGCGGATCGTAGGCGCGGATGACCTCGTCGTCGCGCCAGGAGAAGCAGGGCTTGGGGGCGACCTCCCACTTGACGCCGTCGGCGCTCGTGGCCAGGCCGATGTTGGTCTCGAGTATCTTGCCGGTGACGTGCTGGTCCGGCGGGTAGACGTCGTTGCGGAAGACCATCACATACTTGCCCCGGTACCTGGCGATGCCGGCGTTGTAGACCAGCGTCGCCGGGTAGGGCACGTCTTTAGCCGAAAGCACGGGGTTGGCCGGGTGGCGAACGACCACCGGGCTGGACTTGAGCTCACCGATCACAGCAGGCAGTTCCCAGGCCATCTCCATCTCCCTTCGTCAACCGGGCGGGCATTCTAACCACGAAGCCACAAAGACACAAAGACACAAAGACACAAAGACACGAAGGAACACGAAGGACGGCAGCGACTTTCGTGTCCGCGGCGGAAGCTTCCGAGCTCATCGACGAACGTTGCCGCGCCCATGCCCCAATCTGTTCTTGGTGATGTCTTCGTGTCTTTGTGCCTTTGTGGTTGGATGGCTTCGCGCCTTTGGCGTCGCCCTGTACTTTGGGAGACGGCGGCTTAGAATCGCCGGACCATGAGCATCGTTCTGATCGCCGGGATCGCCTTCGTCGCGGCTTTCACCCAGAACCTGGCCGACGAGAAGACCATGCTCACGGTCCTGGGCGCGGTGATCCTGGCCTACGCGGTCTACGGACTCGTCGCCCCGCGCCTGCCCCGGATCTTGGGTCTTCTGAGGAGAGGCGCCGTTCAGCGCCGCGCCGCGCCGGGCGCTACCCGGCAGACCGGCCGCCGCCCTCGAGCCCCGGAACTCCGTCCAGGAAACGCCTGACGCCATCGGTATAGAGCTCTCCCGATGTGTGGAACCCGGAGTTGTGGCTGCCGTAAATTTCCAGGAAAGCCTTGGGCCCCGGGGCGGCCTCGAACACCTTCCTGCCGAACTCGATGGGCAGCATCTCGTCCTCGGTGGAGTGCACCGCCAGCAACGGACACTTCACCCGGCGGACCTGCTCGAGATTGTCGAGCCTCGTACGGGCTATGAGCCTCACCGGCATCCAGGGATAGGCCCGCGCGCCGGCGTCCGGCACGGAGGTGTGCGCGGACTCGATGATCACCGCCGCCGGTCTCACCTCGCCGGCCAGCCTGGTCGCCACCGCGCTGCCCAGCGAGCGCCCCCAGATCACGATGCGGTCCGGGGACTCGCATTTGACCTCGACCAACCAGTCCCAGGCAGTCCGGCCGTCGCTGTAGATGCCCGCCTCGGAGGGCCGGCCATCGCTCCGGCCGTAGCCGCGATAGTCGAAGATCAGCACGTTGAGTCCCAGCCTGCGGATCTTCTCGATGGTCAGCAGCCGGTGCGAGATGTTCCCGGCGTTGCCGTGGCAGAAGAGGGCCGTGCCGCGCGCCGGGCCCTCGGCCGGCACGTACCAGGCCCCGAGCGCACAGCCGTCCGGCGCGCGCAGGGTCACGTCCTCGAAGGGGATCCCGGCAGAGGAAGGGTCGCCGTGCAGGACCCGGCTCGGGGCGAAGATCAGCCGGTCCTGGAAGACGTAGAGCAGCCCGACCAGGATCAGGTAGATGCCGGGCGGCACGAGCAGCAGGATCGCGAGCATTTTGCGCCACCGCCTGCGGCCTGGCCGGCCGGGTTCGGGTTCGGGTTCGTTCATCGTCGCCTTCCGGGGATCAATTCATACCAGGGTGCGGCTGGGAATCAACCGCCTACCCTCTGAACACCACGGCCGGCTCCAGCCTGAGCACCCGGACCATGGGCAGCGCGGCCGCGGCGAGGCAGACCAGCACCGCCGCGACGACGGTCGCGACCGCGAAGGCGCCGCTGAGCAGGATCGGCGAGCCGGAGGCGCGCACCGCCTCGGCCAGCGCCAGGCTGAGCGCCTCGCCGGCCAGTCCTCCGACCAGGGCCACGATCAGCGCCTGGCCACCGACGATGCGCAGCAGCGCCGCCGCGCCGGCGCCCATGGCTTTCAAGACTCCGAACTCCGCGCGCTGGTCCTGGACCAGGGCGTGCAGCACCTGCCAGACGATGGCCCCGCCGACCAGGAAGCCGAGCAACGCCGTCAGCAGGAAGGCCGAGCCGACTCCGGTGCCGAAGAGCCAGTAGTTCCTGGTGCGCTCGCCGAACTCCGCCGCGGTCAGGACGTCGGCCTCGGGCAGCTCGCGCCGGACCGCGTCGCGGAGCGCCTCGGGGGAGGTGCCCGGGGCGGCCTTGACCAGCACGTAGCTGGTCATGCCCGGCACGGCCCGCGAGGCCTTCTCGGCGTCCTCGTACCGCATGAGCACGTAGGGGTTGGTCGTGAAGCTGCGCATGCCGCTGGTGAAGCCCAGCACCCGGACCCGCGCGCCGGTGAGCTCCGCGCAGTCGCCGGGCCCGGTGACTTGCAGACGGCGCCGGTCGGTGCGGTCGATGATCGCCCCGTCGGGAGCGTCGGAGAGGCCGGCTCCGGCGGGGGAAACCTCCCAGGGAATGCCCAGATGGCCGCCGGGCACGAGCCCGACGACCTCGGTGTTCTCGATGGTGCCCCCGGGGGTCTGCCAGGCGCCCCAGGCCACCAGCATCTTCTCGGCCCAGAGCGCCCCGGGCGCCGAGCCGGCGCGCTGCGCGTGGGACTCCGGGATGTTGTGGCACATGTCGAAGTTCGGCGTGCTCGGGGCCATGACCCACACGTCGGCGGGCATGCGCTCGATGAAGACCACCGCGTTGGCCATGAAGCCCGAGAGGATGCCGACCTCCAGGTTGGCCAGCACCACGGCGAAGATCACGCCGAGCAGCGCGGCGGCGAAGCGCCGCCGGTGGTGGAGAATCGTCCGGCGAGCGAAGGGGACGGCCACGGGGCCTCCGGCGGAAGCCCTGCCGGGTCAGTGAACGATCCCCGGGCTCGACGGGAACTCGGCGGAGCGCGCCGCCCTCCCGAGGCTGCGGCGCACCCTGGAGAACCATCCGGCTATTCTTCTGGCCATGTCCGTCTCCCTTCAGTTTGTGCGGTCAGCAGGCAGCCCCCGCGCCGGCCCGCGCGGTGATTTCGCGCTCGTGCAGGGCGCCGAGTCCCGGGTACATGCGCATCCCGATCCAGCGGACCAGCCGGTCGCGCAGGGTCACCCGGCCGCGGCGCAGGCAGGTCCTGACGAACTCGCCGCTGTACGAGTCGAAGTACGAGGCGTGCGGCACGCAGCGGGGGCGGCCGCGCTTGAGCACGATCCGGAGCACCTCCGGCGCGACGATGCCGGCGGCCAGGGACATGGCCGAGGCGATGGCCGGGACGCGCTGATTCTCGAAGTCGACGTGCTCGCGGTCCATGACCGCCCCGACCGGCATGCTCCGGGGCGCGACCGCGCCGCGCAGCATGCCGATGGCCGCCCCCGCCGCCCAGGACCAGGGCATCGGCGGCAGGAGGCCCGCGCCGAAGGCCACCATGCGCTGGGCCCGGGTCATGCCCGGGACGATGCCGAAGTACTCGTCGAAGCCCATGCCCTGCGGGTCGAAGATCTGCAGCGACGCCCCGTGGCCGATGGGTGCGGAGGTCATGGCGTGGACGCCCTTCTCCCGGGCCTTCCGGAAGTAGAGGCGCCGCGCGTCGATCTGGAAGAAGTCGATGCCGTCGAGGGCCACGTCCACGTCCCGGAAGAACTCGTCGGCGTTGTCCTCGCCGAACGGCCGGGGGATGACCCGGATGCGCACCTCCGGGTTGATGGCCCGGACCATCTCGGCCATGACCTCGGCCTTGCCGCGGCCCAGCGTATGCGCGAAGGCGCCCACCTGGCGCTGGAGGTTGACCGGCTCGAAGCGGTCCGGGTCGGCGATCACGAAGCCGCCCACGCCCATGCGGGCCAGCGTCACCAGGTAGTTTCCGCCAACCGCGCCGACGCCGGCGATGCCGACCGTCGCGCCGCGCAGCAGTTCCTGCTCGCGCTCGGCGACCATGCCGATGTTCCGGGAAGTGGCCTCGGAGTACGACCAGCCCGCCGCGCCCATCAGAGCACCTCCTCGCGCCCGGCCGGGACCAGGCCGGCCCGTCGGCGCATGGCCTCGAGAGCCGCGCGCCGCTCCGGACTCTCCCCGGCCAGCAACTCCGGCCGGACGGAGAGGAAGTGGCGCAGCTCGGCCTCGCCCATCGGGCGGAGTTCCCGGGAGAGCTCGTCCACCGCCCCGGCCTCGCCGCTCTGCGGGATCCACAGGCGGTAGATGGTGCGGTGGCGCTCGGACTCGCCGATCCGGTCGGGGGTGCTCAGCGGTATCGAGCAGAGCACCGCCGGGGCCCCGCCGACCCGGTCGTAGGCGCGTTCCGGGCCGGCCTCGACGAAGAGCAGCTTGCGCCGATAAAAGCCGGCGTGGCGTGGATTGACGGTGATCACGAAGTCGGTGGCGCCGCGGATGCGGCGGGCCACGAGGTAGGCGAGGTTGAAGAGGCGAACCAACAACTCCGAGCCGGCGACGGTTTCCTCGTCGATGCCCAGGGAGACGATCTCGGCCAGGCGCCGGCCGCGCTCCCGCAGGGCGTCGAGCTCCGCGCCGAAGAGTCCGTCGGCCGGCAATCCCAGCGGCGAGTCGAAGACCACGGTGAGAGCGCCGACGGGGACGACGGCGGTGGAAGGTGGAAGGTGGAGGGTGGAAGACAAAAGGGCGGAGGCCGAACTGTCGCGATCGGCTCCTTCCACCTTCCACCCTCCACCTTCCACCAGGCGCTTTTCGGCCAGAAGCGTCACCGTGTCGGGCTGGGCGTCATGGATGGACATCCACAGCCTCGAGGGATGCGGTCGGGCGTATTCCTTCTCAAGGTACAGGCGGTAGATCAGTCCATAGGCGCTCCGGCGGCTCGCCAGGTCGTTGGCCACGCGGATGCGATACGCCGCCGCCGCGCCCACCGACGCGGGTCCCTCATAACCGGTGCGGGCGACATCGGGAGTTCCCTCCAGGGCCTTGAGTCTCTGGCTCAGCTTCGTGGTCTTCATGGTGGTCTCCCGTGCCGTCGACTCCCCTAAAGCAATCCACATGCCTGCGCCATGCAGCCTTCCGCAGATTCGATCTGGCGATATCACGGCGCTTAAGCGTGAGCGCGGGAGTTCCATCTACCCAGACCAAATGAATAATCACCTGGACATCACTTAAACATCACCTATACTGCGCTATGCCATGAGCGCCAAGCAGACCGACGCAGAGGGTCCCGGCAGGAAGAAGTCCGGCGCGAACCGTCCTGCGCAATTGCATCCGGTGGTGGCCGAGTTCGAGGCCCACCCCACCGGATTCATTGACAAGATGGGCGCAAGCCCGCGAGACCCGGCGGCGGCGGCCATTGTCAGGCTGAGCCGCGCGCTGTACGACGAAACCGGCGGCCGAGAGAAGCTGGCCTCGGTACGGGGCATGGACCTGGCCGGCTGCGACCCGGGGCTGGCCGTCCTGCTGCTGCAGGCCTGGGCCAAGCTGGCCACCCATCTCGACCGGCCGGCCGAAGCCGCCACGGTGCTCAAGCGCGCCAGGCTGCTGCTCTCGCCGGACATGCCGGCCGGCCTGCACGCCGTCGTCCGCTTCGCCGAGGCCATCCTGGCCTCTCATCGCGGCGACGTGCGGTCATACGGCGGCATGCTCGAGGAGACCCTCGAGCTCCTGCCGGAAAGTTCGCCTCACTACCCCCTCTACCTCATCAACTATGCGCTGCACCTGGCCCAGATGGGCCGGGCAACGGAAGTGCGCCCCCGACTGGAGCGGTTGCTGGCCGGGAATCCGCGGACCATTCACGTGATCGACAGGATCAACTTCATCGACGCCCTGGAGTGCTGCCGGATCGAGGAGGCGGTGCGGCTCCACCCGCTCATCTCCCAGAACGTCCCCAGATTGGTGGGCTACGACCGGACCTACGAGTTCCTCTTCGACGTACTCCGCGACAAGATGCCCGCGCAAGCCGCCGCTCCATACGACAGCCAGCCGGGCTCCGCGCCGGAGTGGATCGCGGTGGTCGACCACCTCTTCGCCCGCCGGCCGGCCCGGGCGCTGGAGCTGGCCCGCCGCCTGGCCGCGGCCTCCCCGCGTCAGGCGCTCAGCGTCACGCGCTTCGACGCTTTCAACCTGATCCGGACCGAGTTGGCCAACGGCCGCGGCGAGGCGGCCAGGCGGCTGGTCGCCATGCGCCGCGAGATCGGCAACCCCCACCATCTCGACGATCTCTTCCTGGCTCGCGCCGACCTGCTCGCCGGGGACCGCGCGGCGGCGGCCCGGCGCTTCGCCGCCGTCGACGGCGAGTGCCGCCGGCTGGGCGCCTCGGGCCGGGTGGATTTCGAGCTCCAGCTGGCCTGCGAGCTCCCGCCCCGCGACCTGGCCTTCCTGCTGTCGGCTGGAGGCGAGGCGGGGCGCGGCGCCCGGCGCGCCGGATCGTCCACGACCGCGGGCCCGTCTGCCGGGGGCGTCCCCGACGGCGGCCCGGCCGTCGGGATCGACCGCCTGATCGGCCCCAGCCCGGCCATGGCCCGGATCCGCGAGTCCCTCGGCCGGCTGGCCGGCTCGGACCTGCCGGTGCTCATCACCGGCGAGACCGGGACCGGCAAGGAGGTGGTCGCCCGGGCGCTGCACGAGGCCTCGCCCCGGGCGGCGAAGCCCTTCGTGACCGTGAACTGCGGGGCCATTCCCGACTCGCTGCTCGAGTCGGAGCTCTTCGGCCACGCCCGGGGGGCTTTTACCGGCGCCGACCGCGCGGCGCGGGGGCTCTTCCTCGAGGCCGCCGACGGCGACATCCTGCTCGACGAGATCGGCGAGATCTCCCCGCGGCTGCAGGTGGCCCTGCTGCGCGTGCTCGAGAGCGGCGAGGTCCGGCCGGTGGGCGCGCCCCGCGCGCAGCGGATCCGCTGCCGGGTGCTGGCCAGCACCAACGCGGACCTCTCCGCGGCCGTGGAGAAGGGCCGCTTCCGCCGCGACCTCTTCTACCGGCTCAGGCGGCTGCTCGTGCACATCCCGCCGCTCGGCGAGCGGCGCGAGGACATTGTGCCGCTGGCGCGGCATTTCCTCAACGAGGGCCGCCCCGGCGGCGAGGCCGCCGCCATGGAGCCGGAGCTCGAGGCGGAGCTCGCCCGTCGCGACTGGCCCGGCAACGCCCGGGAACTGCGCAACGCCATGGAGCGCCTGCGGCTGCTCAACTCCGACGGCCTGCGCTACTCGCTGGCGAGCTGGCGCCGGTCCGCGGCGGACGAACCGGAGGCGCCGGCCACCGGCCCGGCTGGGGCCGCCGCCCCCGACGCGCCTGCCGGCGGGACCGAGGCCGCGGCGGACACGCCCCCCGCATCGGCTCCCGCGCCGGCCGCGGACGTCGCCGGCTTCCTGCGCGAGGGCCGCACCCAGTTCCGGCGGCTCGACCGCCTGCGGGAGCTCTTCCGGCGGCACGGCAAGCTCAGCCGCACCGAGGCCGCGCGCATCCTGGGCGTGTCGCTCCGCACCGCCACCATGGACCTGAAGGTCCTGTGCCGCGAGGGGCTGGTCGAGAAGGTGGCGCCGACCGCCTCGCCGCGGACGCACTACTTCAGGACGAGAGACGGCGCAGGCGGCTGAGGGCGCGTCCGGCTAGTCGTCCGAGAGAACGGCCAGCCTCCGCGCCGCGGCCATCAGGAAGAAGCGGAACAGGATCGCATAGAGCAGCAGGTACAGCACATCGATCAGCATCCCGCTTATGATGGCGAAGCTATGTTCCGACCAATGTCTCACGGACAAGAACCAATACCACCGAATCAGGAATGATGTCGCGAAGGTCAAGCCTACGAGGAATCCATACGAAGAGATCAGCGCCCAGACCACGGAACGCCAGCGTGCCGCGCAGTACAGTCCAACGGCCCCGTACATGGCCACGATCATCGTGCGATTCAGCAGCGCCAGGGCTCCTGAACACCCATGTACCAGCATGGACGCCCCAGACTCGCTTGATCCGGCGCCTCCGACGTGTGCCCCATACCACCACCAGAAGACCCTGGTGGGCACGATCAGGGCGCACAGGACCAGGGCCGGATGCGCGCACTTGCCGGCCAGTCTGCTCGCCGCCAGGCGCAGCGGCGCCACGGGCGTGATGGCCAGAGACTCCGACACGCCCGACTGCCGGTCGGTCGCGAGCGTGGCGGCCACGATGGTGGCGATGGCAAGGAAGGGAAGCACGTACAAAGAGGTCACGGCCAGATCGAAGGCAATCTCGGGCAGTCCCCAGTTCGCCATCCGCCAGCCGTAGATCTGCACCGGGATTGGAAGACACGCCGCCACCAGAAATCCGCCCCAGAGGACCGCCAGCCGCCGCCACGTCCAGAACCCGCGGCGCTCCGCCCTGAAGAGCGGGTCGCGGAACAGCTTCCAGCGCCAAAGCGCCCAGAAGGAGACGTCCAGCCCCAGGCTCTCCGGCTCCTCCCGGGCCAGGTCCTTGAGCTCGGGATTCTTCTCGCGCCAGTGCAGAGCCTCGCCGAGCCTTCCGGCCCCGCCCCTGACCAGCAGCAGCCAGGCCAGCAGGCACGGCAGGACGTCGCCGGCCAGGAAGGCTCCGGCCACGATGGCGCCCGGCACGCGGTCGTCGAGACCGCCCCAATACCCGACGGTCAGCAGCAGGCCGAAGACCGCGCTCAGAGGAAGGCGCGCGCCCACGGCCAGGAGCGCCCTGGCGGCGATGCGCAGGACGCCCGGCCGCTCGAGGCTTCCGGTCTGGGCCGCCCAGGCCCCGGCCGCCACGGCGACAGCCGTCGAGGCTGCGGCCTGGACCCACATCAGCGCGCCGATCGTAAGCCAGGAAGGATTCAGCTCCGGGCCGACCAACCCCGGGGCGAGATAGAGCGGGGCGAGCAGGGCGAGGGCCACGGCCGGCGCCACCAGGGCGCGATGGGCCTCGTCGCGAAACCAGCCTTGCAGCAGTCGTTCCCGCCGGGCCGGGGACGCCTCGCGCACGAGATCCCGGAGGGTGTCGCGCTTCTTGCGCCCCGGAGCACGGCTGGCCCCATGGATGGCGGCGGCCACGTTCGCGGACGCGGTCAGCACGCCGAGCGCGAGCCAGCGCTGCCAGACATCCCGAGGCGAGTCGGCGGTGGCCAGCAGGACGAGCGCGTATAGCGCATAGGCGGCCACCACCGCGACGTACGCCCCCGGCCGTCCGTGCCGGAGGCGGAACTCCTTCCAGAACCCGGTGGAGAAGCCGGCTGAGGCCGGAGCCTCCGGCTGTCGGCCGGTTGACGGGTCCCGCCCGTCAGTCACCGGCTGGCGTCTCCGTCATACCGCAAGCATCGAGCTCGAATACCCCGCAGCAGACCGGGCACCTGTAGCGCAGACTGCTCACGCCAGCCTCCACAACGCCGATTGCGTTTCCGTATCAGTTAGCCGGATGGCCCGATTATCGCCCGCCCGGCGCCTCCGACAAGCTCAGGCGCAGCGCGTCCACGGCATGTCAGCAGGAGGACCGCCCATGAACACTTGGCTCTGCGTCATCCGTGTTCATCGGTGTGCATCTGTGGCCGAAGCTCCGATCTCTCCGCCGATGCCCGGGAACTCGACCCGCTCCGCGCCGACCTTGACGACCAGCCGGCCGCCGGCGAGCTCCGCCGAGGCCTCGCTCGGTGCGGCCGCCGGGTCGTCGGCGGTGAGCACGGTCACGAAGAGCCGCTTCGCCGCCGACGCCGGCGACTCGAGCTCCAGGCGCCAGAGGCCCTCCTCGGGCAGGGGCTTGAGGTCCTTCCGGCCCTTGTGGACCCGGACGAACTTGTCGCAGGTCGTGTAGGGGTAGTTGACCCCGTTGACCTCGCACTCATGGCCCTCGCCGCCGATGAGCGTCGCCTTGGTGGCGGCCGGCAGGAGCGGCCGGACGTAGAGCACCGACTCGGGCGTCCGCACCTCCCAGACGGAGGGCTGGCCGGCGCCCGTTGCCGCCGCCCCGGCCGCTACCGCGGCCGCCGCGACCGGCTTCGGCTCGACGGGCGCGTGCAGCAGCCAGCGCGCGCGGATCTCCGGGCGAACGGTCTCGGTCTCGTCGACCACCACCAGGTGCCTGCCGCCGACGAAGGCCAGGCGCCGGACGAAGCGCCGGACCTTGGCCTGGTCCCAGGCGGCGGTCACGTCGGCGACCACGCTGTGGAAGCCGGCGCCCGTGCCAGAGGCCCAGGCCGGGTCGTCGACCGCCAGAATCTCGCCGGTCTCGACGCAGGGCTCCGCTCCCGGCTCCTTGTGGGCGAGATAGTCGGCGACGGTGCCGGCCGACTGGTAGTGCATCTGCCGCTGGCGGCCCTCGTCGGCCGGGTCGGCCGGATCGGAGAAGATCACCGTGTTGGCCGAGACCGCCTGCTTGTAGTAGTGGTGGCGGTGGTCGGTGTCGAAGCCCCAGTAGCCGCCGCCCTTGAGGGCCAGCCCGCCCTTCCGGAAGATCGTGAAGCTGCCCTGGTCGAAGTGCCCGTGGTCCTCGAAGTAGTCGCCGCAGCGGAAGTGCACCAGCGTCGCCGACTCCGACCAGTCCGAGCGCCAGAAGGCGTGGCCCACGCCGTGGGGCGAGAAGACCCGGAAGACGGGCAGTTCCTCGAGCGACCGGGGCGCCACCTCGGGGTCGTGGAAGGCGAAGAAGAGGTAGATCCACTCCGCGTGGTAGCCGCTGGTCTTGAAGCGCTCGCTGATCCGGCGGGCGAGCTCCGCGGCATAACCGTCGCGGTACTCGGCGGCCAGGATGTCGAGCATGAAGCGGAAGTGCTTGGCCGGGTCGGTCGTGGCCACGTCGCCGTAGAGCACATGGCGGAAGTCCGGCCGCACCGCGTACGTCAGGAATGGCGCCGTGGCCCGCAGCCAGTCGCTGTCGGCCGCGCGGGCGGTGTGGAAGTAGTCGACGTTCGCCGCGCTCTTCGCCCCCTCCAGGAACTGGAGCAACGGGAACATCATGTAGTTGGGCCCGTAGCTCAGGCCGTTGTGCATGGCCCCGTCCTGGATGGCCCGGGCCGGGAGCAGCCGCTCCTCGTAGTAGCGCCGCGCGAACCCGAAGAGCCCGGCGCCCTCCGGCCGGACGTCGTGGAGGGCGAGCCCGGCGAGGCCCACCCCCGCGGTCCAGGCGTACATCCGGGTGTGGAAGACGTGGGCGCCCTCGCCCTCGAGATACGCGCGCATCCCGGCGGCGAGCGAGAGCATCCGGTCCTCGACCATCCGGCGGTCCTCCGCGGAGAAGCCCTTCCAGGCGAAGAGCCAGTCGTAGGCCAGCGCCGCGTCGACGAGCTCGGTGCCTTCGTCGCTGGTGCCGAGCTTGGTGCGGAGCGACTTGAGCCCGGCGAGGGCCTCGGCGGCGGCGGCCTCGTCGCCGGAGATCAGCCACTTGAGCGCCAGGTTCGCGCGGGTGGTGCGCAGCAGCCGCACCCGGTCCTTGAAGGGCTCGGTCGCGGCACGCGCGCGGAGCTCGGCCACCGAGCGCCCGCCCGGCCAGGACTCCGGCCGGAAGAAGAGCCGCGGCCGGCAGGTCTCGAGGCGGCTGGGCGGGAAGCTGCCCGAGGAAGCGTCCCGGCCGGAGAGGCCCAGGCAGCCGGGCAGTCCCAGGACCGCCGCCGATGCCAGCAGAAGAACCGAGACGGTGATGACGCTGCGTCTCACTTCGAGCCTTCCTTCCTCATCTTCTCCCTGTCACTGTCAATACACCGAACAATGCATCGGCACATGTGGTTCAGGGGCACATAAAGCGGGCGGCCGGGCAGTCCGGTCTGCTCAACCGACCGGACTGACCAGCCGCCCCGGCACCAGGGACTGCCGCTAGTTCGCGGCAGTCATCACGGCGCAGGTTGCGCCGACGCCGCGCCCATGGCCCCGCAGATCGCGCCGACAACTATCAGGCCAATGCCCGCCAAGTAGAGAAGAAAGCCCTTCTTGGCGACGCTCCAGTGCAGAACGACGAAAACCAGGCTGACCACCGGAACGAGCAGGCTGCCCAGTCCCCAACCGACGCTCTCCTTGAATGCCTCGATCAGCACCATGATGCCGCCGATCAACGCCACGATTCCACCAACGACCAGGAGAAGAGTACCGAGAATCCCCATTTCCGGCCCTCCAAAAAGTGGTTCCAGGCCCACCCCCACACTTAGCTTCCGAGCCGCATCGGCGACTCGGCCTGAACCTGCGGGCATTCTAGTCATCAATCCCGGTTTGCAAATGGCTTTCGGAGCTTCTCTTGACGTTCCTTTGGAGCGCATGAAAGGTGGAAGTTCATCTGCGGCAGGCCGTCGAACGGCAAAAGCGCAATTGACGCCGCCGACTGCCGCCGTAGTCTTCTCTGCAAAGGAGGCAGCTCCATGTTGACTCCCAACGATGCCGTGCTGGTGGTGGTCGACGTCCAGGGCAAGCTCGCCGGGTTGATGCACGAGGCCGCGGCGCTCTTCGAGAACGTCGCGCGGCTCGTCAGGGGTTGCCGGGCGCTCGGCGTGCCGGTCATCTGGATGGAGCAGAACCCGAAGGGCCTGGGCCCGACCGTCCCGGAGGTCGCCGCGGCCATGCCCGAGGGGCTCTCGCCCATCTCCAAGATGAGCTTCGGCTGCTGCGGCGAGCCGCGCTTCATAGCGGCGCTCGAGGCCTCCGGACGCCGGCAGGTGCTGCTCGCCGGCATCGAGGCCCACATCTGCGTCCACCAGACCGCCGTCGCGCTCAAGGCGCGCGGATACGAGGTCCACCTGGTCGCCGACGCGGTCTCCTCGCGCAAGCCCTTCAACCGCGACCTGGCCATCGCCAGGCTGGGCCGCGGCACGGCCGAGCTCACCTCGGTGGAGATGGCCCTCTTCGAGATGCTCGGCACCGCCGAACACCCGGCGTTCCGGGAGGTCGCGAGGCTGGTTAAGTAGCCTCCAGACATGGGCTGAAGCGCTTCGCGCCTTTCCCGCCCCCATCGAGATTCTGGATTTCCAGCCAACTCCACAGTCCTTCCGGTGTATATAAGACCGGTCTTAGCACCATAATACCAGTCAGTGGAGATGGCCATGCCCGAAGCACGCACGCTGACCGAGCAGTTCACCGAGCGCCTGCGCGAGGAGCTCCGCGCCGGCCGATGGAAGGACCAGTCGCTGCCGTCCGAGCGCACTCTTTCGGAACGCTTTAAAATATCTAGGGTTACGGTTCGCCGCGGACTCAAGCAGCTCTGCGCCGAGAGGCTGGTCAGGTCGCATCCCGGGCGCGGATATTTCGCCCTCCAGGGCGGAGGCGAGCCCCGGCCGGCGGCGGCCGGCAAGGCCGTGCTCTTCGTGCACTGCGACCTGACCGGCCGCCCGACCCTCGATGCGCTCCACACCGGGATCGTCAACGGCGCCCTCCGCGAGGCCGAGAAGCTCGGCGTCGAGCTCTACGCCACCAGCCAGAGCGCGGCGGAGCTCGCCCGGGCCCTGGTCGAGCGCTGGGAGCGGGACCTCCGCGGCGTGCTGCTCGACTGGGCCAACCACGACCTGGCCGGGTTGATGGCCGCCAAGGGCATCCCCTTCGTGATGATCGAGAACGACCTGGAGGACGCCTCCACCACCGCGGTCATCCAGGACAACGTCGGCGGCATCGGTCTGGTCATGGACCACCTGGCCGGCCGGGGGCACACGGACGTCGCGCTGGTCCTCAGCGAGCTCGAGGGCGTCCATCCCCGCCAGCGCCTGGCCGGCTACCGCGAGTGGCTGCTGCGCCGCGGGGCGCCCTTCAATCCGGCGTGGGTCGCCCGCTCCACGCTCGACCCGGCCGGCGGGCGCGAGGCGGCCGCGGCGATCCTGGACGCCGGAGAGCGCCCCTCGGCGATCGTGGTCTGCCACCGCGAGATGCTCGGCGGCGTGATGGAAGAGCTCTCCGCGCGCGGCCTAAGCTGCCCGGAGGACCTTTCCATCGTGGTCTGGGGCGCGCCGGGAGCCGAGGAGCCCGCGGGCGGCCTGGCCGGACTCACCTACGTGGCCTGGGACCGCGAGGAGATGGGCCGGCTGGCGGTGCTGGCGCTCGAGGAGCGCATCAGGACGGGCCGGACGGAGCGGATGGTGCTGCGCGTCGGGCTGAAACTGGTCGAGCGCGGCAGCGTGCGGTCGCCGGCAGGAGGCTGAGAAGATGACGATGCCGGGATTCCAGGCGGCTGGCGAGGGCAACTGAACGGGGGCCTGGGCAGTCGGACCGGTCGGACAGGTCCGACCCGTCCGACCGGTCTGACAAAGGAGTTGGGACCAATGAAGACAGCATCTGCCGTTCTTGCCGGCCTGATCCTCTGCGCGGCTTTCGCGGCTGGCGGTGAAGCCTCCCCGCCGCAGCGGGCGAACTTCACCGCCAAGCCCGCCGTGGCCAAGGCCGGCGACAAATTTACGATCACTTTCACGGTCGCAGGCCCCACCGACGCCGAGGTGGCCGTGCTCGACGCCGGCGGCAAGGTCGTCCGCCACCTGGCCGCCGGGATGCTCGGAGGGGAGAAGCCGCCTCCCGAGCCGCTCAAGCCGGGTCTCGCGCAGTCGCTCGAGTGGGACCTGAAGGATGACGCCGGGAAACCCGCCTCCGGCGGACCATTCAAGGTGCGCGTCAAGCTCGGGCTCAAGCCGGAGTTCGACGGCTTCCTGCTCGACAACCCGGTCGGCACCGGCTCGATCGGCGCGCTGGCTGTCGGCCCGGGCGGGCAGCTCTACATCTGGCACCACGACTGCACCGCCAACGGCAACCAGGGAGCCGAAAAGCTGAAAGTGATCGGCCGCGACGGCAAGTACGTCCGCACGCTCATCCCTTACCCCGCCAACCTGTCACCCGAGAAGGCCAAGGTGTTGGGCGCCTTCCTCGACGACGACGGGAGCCTCGTGCCGCGGGTCTACAACATCCAGCAGCTCAACCTGAACTACGAGGGCCGCGGCGACCGCGGCCCGTCCATGATGGGCTTCTCCTGCCCGGCGGTGGATGGGAAGGGCCGGGCCTACTGGCTGGTCCGCGGCGGCCAACTGGAGTGCGTCGAGGCCGACGGCAGTTCGCCCTACGACACGTTCCTGAGCCCGCCGATCGTGGCCGGTTTCAAGGCGTTGGTCGGCCGCCCGGCGCTGTGCCCCGCCTCGGATGACAAGGGCCTCTACGTCTCCGGTCTGGGCGCGGCCGACGACAGCTGGGGCAAGAACTCACGGGCGCTGCCCGCCGTCTGGCTGATCGACACGGCCACGCGCAAGGCCGAGGTCTTCGTCGGCAACCTCGAGGAGACCGGTAAGGAGAAGGACCGCCTGACCGCGCCGCGCGGCGTGGCCGCGGCCAAGGGGCTGCTCTACGTGGCCGACCCCGGAGCGGACCGCGTGGCGGTCTTCAAGGAGGCCGACCGCTCCTTCGCCGGCGAGATCAAGGTGAAGGACCCGCAGAGCATCGGCGTCGACCCGGCCACCGGTGCAGTGTACGTCTGCGCCTACACCGGCAAGGGGACCGCCGACCTCATCAAATTCGAGAAGTACGACACCGGCAAGGAGCTCTACAGGATCGCCCTGCCCAAGACCGGGCTCTCTCCCAACGGCGGGGTCCACCGGATCGCGGTCGATGCCTCGGCCAAGCCCGTGCTGGTCTACGTCCCGGGGCTGCCCTACGGCCCGCCCTTCACCCGCATCGAGGACGCCGGCGACAAGTTCCAGATCACGGCCGACCCGCGCGACCTCAAGCGCGCCTGGGCGCCCGGGCCCCGCGACCTGACGTTCGACCGCGCCCGCGGCGAGCTCTACGTCAAGGGCGGCTCGGACCAGCGCTACTTCCGGGTCGAGGAGAAGACCGGCAAGGTCACCGAGCTCGTCAAGATCGCCGGCGGCGGGGCCGCGGGCAGCCAGCTGGTGGCCTCGCCGGACGGCAGCCTGGTGATCTACGGCTGGGGGGAGATGGGTCTGCGCCACCTCGACCGCGACGGCAAGCCGCTCAACTGGCCGGGACGGGACACCAACGCGATCAAGTACAGCGGGATCATGACCTTCATGCAGCGCTACATGGCGCTGCCCAGGGACGACGAGATATTCATCATCCTGCCGCCGGAATACCGCAAGAACCCCAAGTCGAGCGGCGGCGACTACAGCTCGGTCAACGTCCTGGGCACAGACGGCGGGACCAAGCGCACGGTCATCTGGCAGTGCACCGCCGGGGCGGTCCTGCGGGTCGACGCCAGGGGCAACATCTACCTCGCCGAGATGCTGAAGCCCGCCGGCCGGCTCTATCCGGAGTTCTTCGACGGGAAGATCGGGAAGATCCCCAGGGGCAAGTCGGTGGGCGGCCTGAGCGGCAACCCCGAGGGGGCCGCCGCATTCTGGGAAAGCAACATGTACGGCAGCATCGTCAAGTTCCCGCCGTCGGGCGGGGTCATCTGGTACAACAAGGACCTGCCCCACGGCGTGGAGGGCGCTCCGCCGGCCGAGCTCCTGGCCAAGCCCAAGCTCACCTTCGACACGCACATCGGCTACGGCTACAAGCCGGTCGAGGTGCAGGGCGCCGAGTGGGTGCGCTTCGGCTTCTCGCCCTACGGCGTGACCCGCGGCGCCGGCTTCTGCATGTGCGAGGGCGCCGGCTTCGACGTCGACGGCTACGGGCGCGTCTTCTACCCGAACCTCGGCCAGTTCCGGATCGAGGTCGTGGACAACGCCAACAACAGGATCGGGACGTTCGGCAAGTACGGCAACCAGGACGACGGCGGGGCGGGGGACGGGGGGCGAGGGGCGAGCGGGAAAGGGAAGAGCGAGGGCGCCGATTCAGGGACCCGCACCTCGCCCCCCGCACCCCGCTCCATTCCATTGGCCTGGCCGACCTACGTGGCCGTCTCCGACGACTACGCCTACGTCAACGACACGCTCGCCAACCGCGTGGTCCGGGTGAAGCTCGGCGCGGCTGCGGAGGAGAGTTGTGAGGTGAAGTAGGGACTGAGGTACTAAGGTACTAAGGGACTAAGGCACTGAGTGAACGGAGAACAGCATGGCAACCGAATTGGCGAGTCCGGCAGCGCGTGCAAAGCACACTAAGTGCCTGAGTGCCTTAGTGCCTCAGTGCCTCTTGCTGCTAGCAGGGCTCGCCTCCGCCGGCGAGGCCTCGTTCGCCGCCAAGCCGACCGCGACGAAGGCCGGCGACAAGTTCACGATCCGCTTCGCAGTCGCCGCGGCCACTGACGTCGAGGTCGCGGTGCTCGACGCCGGCGGCAAGATCGTGCGCCACCTGGCCGCCGGCGTGCTCGGGGCGAAGACGCCGCCGCCGGAGCCGCTCAAGTCGGGACTCGCCCAGTCGATCGAGTGGGACGGCAAGGACGACGCCGGGAAGCCCGCGGCGGGCAGCCCCTTCAAGGCCCGCGTCCGTCTGGGCCTGAAGCCCGAGTTCGACCGCTTCATGCTCTACGAGCCTGACGCGTTTCCGGGAGTGAGCGCCCTGGCCACCGGGCCGAAGGGCGAGGTCTACGCTTTCTACAAGGACCCCACCGCCAACGGCAACCAGGGCGGGTTCAAGGTCCGGATCATCACCCGCGAGGGCAGATTCGTCCGCCAGATCCTGCCCTTCCCCGCCGACCTGCCCCACGACAAGGTCAAGGCCAGCGGGGCTTTCCAGGACGGGGACGGGAGCCTTGTGCCGCAACTGCACAACTGGCACACGATGCGCTTCTATCCGGACACGGTCCCGGCACGGAACAGGAGCTTCCCCGGTTTCGGGCAGCCGGTCGTGGACGCCTCCGGCCGGCTCTACTGGATCATCGGCGACGGCCGGCTCTGCGCCCTGGACGCCGACGGCGGCATCCCGTACGAGACGTACCTCAGCGAGCCGCTCTTCCCGGGCTTCCCCAACGCCGCCACCCACGGCCACGGGCCGACGCTGTGCATGAGCTCCGACGGCAAGCACCTCTACGCCACCAGCACCCACGCCAAGGACGGCTGGGGCGGCGGGACCCAAGCCATCCCCTGCGTCTGGCGCATCGACGCGGCCACGCGCAAATCGGAGGTCTTCGTCGGGAAGCCCGATCAGGCCGGCAAGGAGAAGGAGTTGCTCTCCAGTCCCCGCGGCGTGGCCGCCGCCCAGGGGCTCCTCTACGTCGCCGACCCGGAGGCGGGGCGGGTGGCGGTCTTCAAGGAAGAGGACCGCTCGTACGTCGGCGAGATCAAGTGCGTCCTGCCGCACATCGTACACGTCCACCCCAAGACCGGCGCGGTCTACGTGGTCAGTTACGTGCCCGAGGCCAAACCCAGAGGCGACGGGAAGTGCCGCATCACCGACGCGAACCTCTTGAAGTTCAAGAGCTACAAGGACGAGAAGCCGGCGGTCACCATGCCGCTGCCGCGGACGGGGCTGAGCCCCAACGGGGGCGCCCACCGCATCGCGCTGGACGCCTCGGCCGAGCCGCCGCTCCTCTGGGCGCCGGGGCTGCCCTACGCGCGGGGAGCGGCCAGCCATCTCGCCTGCTACCGCGACGTGGGAGAGAAGATCGAGCCGGTGGACGTGCCCTCCCCCAAGGGCCCCTGGGGCAACGGCCCGCGCGACCTGGTGGTCGACCGCGCCCGCGGCGACCTCTACGTCAAGGTCCAGGGCGAGCAGTGGCACCAGTTCGAGGAGGCCACCGGCAAGTACGTCCGCCTGGTCAGCTTCGACAAGAACAAGGGCGGCCCCTACGCAGGCAGCTCCGGATCGCAGTTGGGCATCGATGCCTCGGGCGACTACGTCCTGCACTGCTGGGGCGACAAGGCCGGGCTGATGCGCTGGAGCCGGGACTTGAAGCCCCTCAACTGGGAGGGCAGGGACACCAACCGCAGCGAGTGGGGCGGAATGATGACCTTCCAGCTGAACTACCTGGCGCTGCTGGGCAATGACATCTACGTGATCAAGCCCGTCAAGGGCCCGCACAACGTGGAGGTCTACGACCAGGGACTCAAGGTCAAGCGCCGCGTCGTCTGGAACGTCCGGCGCGGCAGTTGCCTGCGGGTCGACGCGAAGGGCAACATCTACACCACCGTTCCGCTCCGGCCGGCCGATCGAGACTTCGAGGAGTTCTTCGACGGCAAGCTCGGGAAGATCCCCGACTACTACAACGGGGTCGGCAACGGCCCGCACTACTGGTACACCTACATGGCCGGGGCCATCGTCAGGTTCCCGCCGGAGGGAGGGGCCTTCCTCTGGACGGGCGACAAGGAGGCCGGCGAGGTCGCCGCCGACCTGCCCGAGAAGGTCGCCGCCAGGCCCAGGGTCAAGTGCCAGTACTTCCCCGGCGGCCACCACCCGCACAAGACCTGCGAAGTCCAGGGCGCCGACTGGATCCGCTTCGGCTACGCGCCCTACTCCGAGACCTACGGCGCGGGTACGCCCGTGTGCATGTGCGAGGGCGCGGGCTTCGACGTCGACGGCTGGGGCCGGGTGTGGCACACCAACCTCTTCCGCTTCCGGGTCGAGGCTGCCGACGCGGCCAACAACACGATCGCGACGTTCGGCGCCTACGGCAACCAGAACTCGCAGGGCGCAGGCAAGGGGCTCCCGGCAGCGGAAGGCGGCACGGAGGGCTCAGTCGGGAAGACCGCGGCTGCGAAGAGCGGACCGCGCCACCAGGACATCCCTCTGGCCTGGCCGACCTACGTGGCCGTCTCCGACGACTACGCCTACGTGAACGACACCGTTGACATGCGCGTGGTCCGCGTCAGGCTCGGTGCGGCGGCCGAGGCAACTTGCGAGGTGAAGTAAGCGGGGCACCAGCGGTCAGACCTGTCGGACCGCGCCGACAAGTTCGACGCGACCTAGAGCTTCCGGAAGGAACCTCGGGACGGGCCTGATCGACCCAGACAGGCAGGCCCGTCCCGAGGTTCCTTCCGGAAGCTCTTGACAAGTAGATGGGCACGACAGAGTCCGGCGTCCGAGCGCAAGGGCCGACGCCGGACCCGGCATCCTCCGCAAGTCATCCAAGCACGCGACATCACACTGTAATGCCATACACAGCACAGCAGTCACCAAATAGCGAAGGCGCACCCATAATACGCGTTGCGGTATCTTAGGATTAGAGTCCAAGATTCTAGCTTTTGTTGAACGCAGCTCATGGCTGCGGTGTAATGACACTGCATAACATCTGTGATGCAACAGATTGGGGACAGGTGAAGAGTGGAAACAATGAAGATGTCTGGATCCAGATGGATTGCGGAAGAAATCGAGCGTCGGATCTTCTCCGGCGAGATCAGACGGGGGGATTCGCTCGCGAGCGTCAGGTCCTTGAGCAGGGAGTTCGGGTGCGCGCAGCAGACGGCGCATCGGGCGCTCCGCCGTCTCGTGGATAAGGGCCTGGCCATCGCCAAGTCCCGCGAGGGCTACCAGGTGGCCGAGCCCGGCGGCGCCGCCAGGGCCGCCGAGGTCGTCGCCTTCCTGGAGGACACGGTCGGGTACGAGGAGTCCCTCGGGGATATCTTCGACGTGCAGCTGTCTTTCCTGCGCCGCGGCGCCTCGCTGCGCGGCTGGGCCTCGGTGGTGCTGCCCTATGAAGGGCAGAACGCCGGCCGGATCGGCGAGCAGCTGGCCGGAATGGGCGCGACCGCCCTGGTTCTCCAGGACGTCGGCGAGAAGTTTCCACCGGAGCTGGCGGCCGAACTGCTCGCGCTCGGACTGCCGACGGTGAGCCTTGACGTGGTCACGAGCGCCGCCGGCCTCGACCAGGTGGTGCGCGACGAGGCCCAGGGAGCCCTGCTGGCCACCGAGCATCTGATCCGCAGGGGCCACCGCCGGATCGGCTGGTACGGCCCGCTGACCGCCACTTTCAACTCGCGGCGGCGCTTCGCGGGCGCCGCCGAGGCGCTGCTGCGGGCCGGCCTCGAGATCGACGCACAGGGTTGGCGCGAGTCCGAGGGCGGGACCATGGACGCCCGCGCGTATCTGAGCTCGCCCGACCGTCCCCGGGCGGTGCTGGCGCTCTGGCAGACCGCGGCCCAGGCCATCGCCCGGGCGGCGCGGGAACTGGGCCTGGAGCTGGGCATGGACCTCGACATCGTCGGCTGGTCGCTCGAGGAGCAAATCGCGGGCAGCTATGCCGCCGACTGCCCGGAGCTGCGCTCATCTTGCGCGACGGCGACCTGGTCCATGGCCGAGGTCGCCCGGCTGGTGCTCAACCGGATAGCCGAGCGCCGCCGCGAACCGGACCTGCCCGCGGCCCGCATCCTGGCGCCCATGAAGCTGCGCGAACCTGGGCGATGACGGGACGCGGGGGAGGAGCGCTGCGAACCGGGACGGACGCGAAGCCGGCCACGCTCTTCCGCTACGACCCGAAGACGGAGAAGTTCAAGGCGCAGTCGCAACAGGAGAAACAGCGATGAGAACCAGCGTTACGTTGGCAGCCCTCCTGGTCCTTGCCAGCCCGTCCCCGGCCGGAGAGGCATCCGCCCCGGCCGCCCCGTCGGGCCAGAAGCTCGAGATGATCGAGCGGCCCGATGGCGGGCCGGGCGAGCCGGGACCGCGGGGGGAATTCTACAAGTTCAACTGCGGCAACCTCAACGCCCGCGCCATGTGGGGCTGGCGGCTCGAACTGGCCGACGGCCGGGGGTTGGCCTTCGGAGGATTGGCCACCTGGACCATGCAGGAAATTAACGGGGCGCTGGTGCGCAGCGACGACCCCGCCGTGCGCACGCAGGTGCGGCGCAACGGGAAGTGGGTCCATATCCACGAGGAGTTGCGGAAGAAGAACCCGCTCCAGCCGCACCATGACCGGCTGGCCGGGCTGGTCCGGCCGCTCAAGCTGGTCACGGGCCTCGCCAGGCACATCTACTTCGAGGGCCGCGACGAGGCCGCCGAGAAGGCCTTCGTCGAGAAGGAGATCGCCCCCAAAGCCGCCGAACTGGCCGGCCAGCTCAAGTCCGCCCGCGCGGAACTGGCCAAGGCCGGAACGGCCGGAGACCGCTATCTGGCCGGACAGGTGGCTCGCGCTCTGGCCATGCTCGACACCGTGCCGCCGGCGGTCGAGGGGCTCGGGGCCCGCACCAACCACGAAAAACTCCTGGCCCTGCGCCAGGCGCGGGTGAGCCTGGAGCGGGCAGCCGAGTTCCTGGACGCCGAGCCTCCGCCGCGGGCGCTCTCCATGCCCGCCTACGACGCCAGGACCGGCTTGTTCGCCGTCTTCGGCGGGGAGCATTTCGACTACCTTACGAACGACCTGTGGGTCTTCGACCCCGGGAAGGAGCTCTGGCAGCAGCGGCACCCGGCCACGCCGGCTCCCGAACCGAGGGCGGACCACCGCCTGACCGCCGACGGGCAGGGGCGTTTGACGCTGAGCGGGGGCTACATCTACTCCCGCCGGCCGGTACCCAAGGGTTGGAACCGCCATGCCACCTATGTCCACGCCGGACCGGACCGGTGGGTTTATGACCTGGCGACCGACGCCTGGACCGCTCCGGGCGAGGCCGAATCGGCGGCCTCCGGCACCCGGTCATACTGGGCGGGCGGGGCCCTGCCGGAACACTACACGGCGGGCGACCGGCCGGATGCCGCGGCTTACGGCAAGATCCTGGCCGCGCTTCCGGCCAATACCTGGGTGGACCTGAAGCCCGCCCCGAAGTTCGGCGGCAACCGCGACTGGGGGACGCTCGGCTTCGACGCCGAACGGGACATGATCTACTTCTACAACGGCGGACACTCGGCCTACGGCGGCACCGACGTGGCCCATTACCATCTGGCCACCAACCGCTGGGACGTGCCCGTGGAAGTGGAGTACCCGCTTCACTACATCGGGGCCTCGGGGTGTTCGGTGCCGGGTTGGAGCTTCAATCGGCGGCCGTGGATCACCAATCACACCTGGAATTCCCAGCGCTACCACCCGGGCCTGAGGCGTCACGTGGTGGCCGGGCGGCTGACCAGTCCGTGCTTCCCGAAGGGGATGGGCAACCCCGACGTGAACCTCTACTTCTACGATCCGGACCTGGCCGACTGGGAGAAGCGCACGCCCAACAATGTCGAGATGAGCTGCATGGGCGCCCACGTCCTGCACGTTCCGGGCTTCGGCCTGATCGACTGGGGGCGTTGGCTGCTCGACGACGGGACGCTGGAGTGGAAGAAGCTCGCACCCGGGGGCAAGCTGCCGGGATCGAGCATGGATTTCGCGGGCCTGGCCCACGACCCGGCGCGCAACCGGGTGCTTTTCTTCAGCGGCGGAAACTACGACGGCACCCCCTATTCCGGCGAGGTCTTCGCGATGGCCGTGCCCTCGCTCGAAGTGACCGCGTTCAAGCCGGCCGGCTCCGAGCACATCGGCGCGGTGAGCACCAGGGCCAATCCCAGGGCCACCTGGATTCTGCGCGAAATGATCTACCACCCGGGGCTCGACATGTTCATCTTCAGCTCGAACCTCCCCGGCGGGTACTCCGCGGCGCTGGATGTGAAGGGCAACCGCTGGGTGGGTCTGAAGCTACCCGGGCCGCATCCGTACGGGCTGAGTTCGGCCATGGCCTACGATGCGAAGCGCGACCTGATCTACTCGGTGGGCACGCGCGCCGACGTCTCGGCTCTGCGCATCGACCCGAAGACACTCGAGGTCAAGACGCTCGCCGAGATCGTCGCCGAGGCGCCCAAGACCGGCGCGGCCGGCAAGTGAGGCAGGAAGGAGACCGACCATGAGGCCCGTTCTGGTATTCGCAGTCGTGTTAAGCCTGGTGTCCACCGGCATCCCGGCCGGTGAGGCCGGCGCGCCCGGCTGCAAGCTCGAGATGATCGAGCGGCCCGACGCCAGGCCGCCGGAGCCCGCCAAGCGCGGCTCGGACTACAAATTCAACTGCGGGAAGCTCGACGCCCGCTCCATGTGGGGCTGGAGGCTGGAGCTGGCTGATGGATCCGGGCTGGCCTTCGGAGGTCTGGCCACCTGGACCATGCAGGAGATGAACGGGCAGCTGGTGCGCAACGACGACCCGGCGGTGCGCACCCAGGTACGGCGCGACGGCAAGTGGGTCTTCATCCACGAGGAGCTCCGGAAGAAGAACCCGCTCCAGCCGCACCACGACCGGCTCGAGGGGCTCGTCCGGCCGCTCAAGCTGGTAACGGGACTCGCCCGGCACATCTACTTCGAGGGCCGCGGCGAGGCCGCCGAGAAGGCCTTCGTCGAGAAGGAGATCGCCCCGAAGGCCGCCGAATTCCTCGGCAAGCTCAAGGAGGCGCGCGCGGAGCTCGCCAAGGCCGGCGCCGGTTCGACTGGTTCACCGCCTGAAGCCCTGAGTTCGTCGAAGGGCTCCGACGACAAGTACGCCGCCGGGCAGGTGGCCTTCGCGCTCGGCTTCCTCGACAAGGTTGCGCCGGCGGTCGAGGCTCTGGGTGCGCGCACCAGCCACGAGAAGCTCACCGCGCTGCGCCTGGCGCGCGTGGCGCTCGAGCAGGCCGCCGAGGCGCTGGACGCCGAGCCGCCGCCGCGGGCTCTCTCCATGCCCGCCTACGATGCCAAGACCGGCCTGTTCGCCGTCTTCGGCGGCGATCACTTCGACTATCTCACGAACGACCTGTGGGTCTTCGACCCCAAGGCGCCGCGCTGGATGCAGCGCCACCCGAAGATGGCGCCCGAGCCCCGCGCCGACCACACGCTGACCTCCGACGGCCAGGGAAGGCTCACCATGCGCGGCGGTCTCCTCTACAACCGCCACCCGCGGCCGCAGGGCTGGGCCAGCAACACCTACGTCCACGCCGGGCCGGGCGACTGGACCTACGATCTGGCCGCCGACGCCTGGACCGGGCCGGCCGACCCGCCGATGTGTCCCGCCGACACCCGCGGCTACCGCACCGGCGGACACCTCCCCGAGCACTTTACCGCAGGCGAACGGCCGGACGCCGCAACCTACGGCAAGGTCCTCGCCGGGCTGCCGGCCAACACCTGGGTCGACTTGAAGCCCGCGCCGAAGTTCGCCGGCAACCGCGACTGGGGGACGCTGGGCTGGGACGCCGAGCGGGACATGATCTACTTCTACAACGGCGGGCACTCGGCCTACGCCGGGACGGACGTCGCGCACTACCACCTGGCCACCGGCCGCTGGGACCAGCCGGTGGAAGTCGAGTACCCGCTCAACTACATCGGCGCCTCGGGCAGCTCGGTGCCGGGTTGGAGCTTCAACCACCGGCCCTGGGTAACGAACCACCTCTGGAACTCCTATCGCTACCACCCGGGCCTCAAGCGCCTGGTGGTCGCGGGGCGTTACACCAGCTCCTGCTGGCCCAAGGGCTGGGGCAACCCGGACGTAAACATCTACCTCTACGACCCCGACCTGGCCGACTGGGAGAAGCGCGTCCCCGGCAACGTGGAGATGTCCTGCATGAGCGCGGGCGTCCTGCACGTGCCGGGGCTGGGCATGATCGAGGCCGGCAGGTGGCTGCTCGATGACGCCAAACTCGAGTGGAAGCCACTCGGCGCCAAGGGCAAATTGCCCGGGGCGGGCGGCGACTTCAGCGGTTTCGTCCACGACCCCAAGCGCAATCGGGTGCTCTACTTCAGCGGCGGGACCTACAACGGGACGCCCTACTCCGGCGAAGTCTTCGTCATGGCCGTGCCCTCGCTGGAAGTGACCTCCTTCAAGCCGGAGGGCTCGGAGCACATCAAGGCGCTCTACGCGGGCAGAGAGAACATGCTCGGCACCTGGATCCTCCGCGAGGTGGTCTACCACCCGGGGCTCGACATGTTCATCTTCAGCTCGAACCTGCCCGGCGGCTACTCCGCGGCGCTGGACGTGGCCAAGAACCGCTGGGTGGGCCTGAAGCTCCCCGGACCGCACCCGTGGGGGCTGAGTTCCGCCATGGCCTACGACGCCAAGCGCGACCTGATCTACTCGGTGGGCACGCGCGCCGACGTCTCGGCGCTGCGGATCGACCCGAAGACGGTCGAGGTCAAGACCCTGGCGGAGATCGTCGCCGAGGCGCCCCCGCCGCCGGCGAAGAAGTAGTGCCCGAGGCGTCAGGTGTCAGGGTTCAGGAGTCAGCCGGATCCCCTGACACCTGAAACCAGGATCCCCGGCTCACCCGACCTTCTGCGGCGTCTCCTTGGGCGAGAGCGCGTCGGGGGAGTTGACCACCGCCCCGGCCGGTGCCGGCACCGTGCCCGAGAGCAGTGGGTCCTTCGTCTCGCGCATCCAGCGCTCGAGCCGGCCGCGCATGTCGGCGAGCGTCGCGGCGTTGGCCGGGTCGGCGGCGACGTTCCTGCGCTCCTGCGGATCGAAGACCAAATCGTAGAGCTGCTCGGCCTCGACCTGACGAGCGGCCCAGCCGGCGGCGAGCCAGACGTCCTTGCTGGGCCCGTCGTCGGCGTTGGCGAGCACCGGCCTCGTCCGCCCGTCGTAGCGGCGGATGTACTTCCAGCGCCGGGTGCGGACCGCGCGCATCGGCTCGTAGGCCGCGTGGTAGCTGACCTCGGCGAAGATCTCCTCGTTGACCTCCGGCTTCTCGCCCCGGACCATGGGCAATATCGAGCGCCCCTGGATCCACGCCGGCCGCTCGATGCCGAGGAGCTCGCAGATCGTCGGGAAGACGTCGATGTGCGAGACCAGGCCGTCGAGGACCTTGCCGCCGGTGAAGCCGCCGGGCCCGCGCATCATGAGCAGCACGCCGATGCCGTGATCGGTCAGGTTGCACTTCATGCCCGGGAAGGGGATACCGTGGTCGGTGGTCGAGATGACCAGCGTATTGCCGGCCAGCCCCGCGGCCTCGAGGGCGGCGAGCACCTCGCCCACCCCGGCGTCGAGCCGCCGGGCGCTGGCCTTGAAGGCGGCCATGTCTGCGCGGGTTTCCGGGGCGTTGGGCACGGTCGGGGCCGGCAGGCAGCGGCGCGCGTCGTCCTCGGGGCCCGGCTCCGGGAAGACCCGGTGGGTCTCGAAGAAGCCCACCGACAGGAAGAAGGGCTGCTTCGGCGCCGAGCGCAGGAACCCGGCGGCCGCCGGAGCCACGTGGCGCGCCTCGCGGGTCTCGGTCGGCACTATCCGGTCGTAGCCGATGCGCTCGGCCCTGTCGGCCACGTGCTGCACGCCGATGAGGGTCGACTCGTAGCCGGCCGGACGCAGGGTGTGGAGGATGTGCTCGCGGTAGTCGCGCATCGAGAAGCCGCGGTGGGCCAGGCCGATCATGCCGCTGGAGTGCGCACACTGCCCGGAGAGGAGCGCCGCGCGGCTCGGGGAGCAGGTTGGCCCCGAGCAGAAGGCGTTGGTGAAGAGCACGCCCTCGTCGGCAAGCCTCGTCATGTTCGGCGTGGGCACCGCGTGGCCATACGGGGCTATGTGCCGCCCGGTGTCGTGCGAGTGGATGTAGAGGATGTTGGGAGACGTCATTGCCACTCCTTGAGCCTAGAGATCGTCTCGGCGATCAGCCCGGCCTGCTCCGGCATCCGCCGGCGGAAGGGCTCGACGGTCAGGTCCAGGAACATGGGCGTCACCGAGATCCAGCCGGCGGCCAGCGCCGCCGCGTCGGTGATCTCGTCGGGATCGTCGATGACCATGTCGCCGGAGACCCGGTAGAAGCAGGCGTCCGGCCGGGCCTCGCCTTCCGGGCAGGGGCAGGGCCGGTAGTACTCGCGGAAGCCGCTCAGCCCCTGCCGGGTGAGCCGGATGCCCAGGACCGGCTTCCGGCTCGCCGGCAGGTTGACGTTGAAGAACAGGCCCTTGGGGAAGGGCACCAGCGCGGCGAGCGCCTCGATCACCGGGCGCGCCCGGAGCGCCGCGGCCGGAAAGTCGTACGGGTCGGAGACGTCCAGGCTCAGCGCCACCGAGGAGGTCCGGCTGACCATGCCCTCGGCCGCCGCGCCCACCGTGCCGGAGTAGAAGACGTTCACGCCGACGTTGGGGCCGGCGTTGATGCCGGAGAGGACCAGGTCGGCCCAGCCCGGCCAGAGCTCGACCAGGGCCAGCTTCACCGCGTCGGCGGGCGTGCCGCGCACGGCCATGGCCTTCCCGGTTTCGGGGACCGTCACGGGCCAGGCGGCCACCGGCCGGTGCAGGGTGACGGCGTGGCCCACGCCCGAGGCCGGCCGCTCGGTGGCCGAGGCTCGCACCGGCCCGAGCCGTGCGGCCTCCGCAGCCAGGGCGGCGAAGCCCGGCGCGTCGTAACCGTCGTCGCAGCTGACGAGGACGTTCATTTGGCGGACGGGGACTTGGTCGGCGATCCTTTGCCCGCCCTGGCCCCGCCATCGGGTTTCTTCTCGTCCGGCTTCCTGTCGTCCGGCTTCTTCTCGTCGGACTTCTTGCGGGAGGCCTTCTCCAGGCCGCCCAGGCGGGTGAAGCCCGACTTGGCCGGGTCGTCGTAGTCGCCGGGCTCCTCGCGGATCTCCGCAATGCGATCGGTGCCGATCTCGATCCGTCCTCCGTCCGGAAGCGGGAAGACGGCCTCCATCACGAGGCCCTTGATCTCGGCGAGCTTGTCGGCGGCCTCCCGGCTGAAGATGAGCCCGGCGCGCAGCCAGGGCTCCTCCAGCGCCGGCGTCTGGCGTCTGGCGATGAAGGCGCGGAAGAGCTCGTCCGCCCCGGCCTTCACGATCACCAGCTCGCACTCCTCGCCGGCGATGGTCTTCTTCGTGCCCGGACGCTCGATGGCGACAGGCGGCAGGTCCTCCCCGGTGCCGAGCCAGACCTCGAGGCGCTCGCGCATGGCCGGGTCGCTGACGGTGGGCAGGCGCTTGCTCAGGCGGTCCCGGCTGGACCTGGCGGCGGAGGACAGCGACTTGAGCGCGATCTCCCGATAGGTCTTGTTCTCGGTGTCGATGAGCCAGAGCACGCCCTCGTCGGAGCGCATGACGGTCACGGTCTTGCCGTCTTCGGACGTCTCGCGGAAGCGTCCCGGCGCCATCTTCAGCTTCGAGCTCCTGGCCGAGAGCTCGACGATCTCCGGCTTGGGCGGGACGGCCGGGACCTGCGGAGCCTTGGCGGCCGCGCCGTCCCTGGCGGGTTCGGCGGTCACTGCCGGCGCCTCCGCCGCGGGGGCGGGGGCCGGCTTGGGGCCGTACTCCCGCACGGTGCGTTCGATCAGCAGGTCCGCCCGGGCCGCGGAAGAAACGAAACACACGGCCCCGATCAGGGCCAGCAATGCCGTGGCGATTCTCGATTTCATGCGCTGCATTCTAGCCCTCGGCCTCGCCGCACGCAACTCTGCTAACGGCGGGGGTGCGCGGAGGATTCGCGCCTTTGGCACGACTCGAAACCGCCAAGGCGCCAAGAACGACGAGGGAGGTAGCCGCAGATGAACGCGGATGAACGCAGATCCGGTGGGCAGGGAGATGAGCCACAGATGGATACAGATACGACAGAGACAGGATTCAGGCCGCTTCCGGCCCTGTCTGTACTACTGCCCTGCAACATCTTGAAATCCGCTTCGGTTCCTCGAGGTCCGGAGGAAGCCGTCAAACATGACTAGCGCCGGGGCGCCCTGTCTCGCGGGGCCCGGCGTAGGGGCGGGTTTGAAACCCGCCCCCACAACGCTTCGCCCCGCGAGCCCGGGACCCACGCCCCGGCGCGGTCATCCCCCTCCCCGCTCTCCCGCAAGCCTGCGGGAGAGGGCCGCGCCTCATCGGCGCGATTCCGGATAAGGTGCGGCACCGCCTTCTTCAGAGCGGAACGTGGCATCCATAGACTGCCCGGCACGCGGCACAACGGCCAACTGGCGCGGTGCGCGGCAGCGGTGCGATCCTCGCCAACCTTGCGCGTAACGAGCCGTGCGAGCCGGGAGCCGTGCGCTATTGCCAGGAGAACGGATCTTGATTGACCGCGCCCCGTTCCGGGCTGCCTTTGCCGCCACCACGGCCTGCCTTCGCGTCCCGGGATGCAAGTCTCAACGACCGGATGCGCTCGAGCTGTCGTTTCTATCGCTGTTGTGGCTTCTGTTACTTCGGTTCCGGCTGTGCCGGGATGGGTTCATCTGTACTACTACCTCGCCACATCTCAAAGTCCTTTCCAGAAGTTTTCGGGGCGGGGGCACGATTCAACCCCGGCGGCCGCAGGCCGACGGGTTGAATCGGCTCTCTCTCGCCGATGACCTGGCAAGGCGGAGCGGACAGGGACGGAACCCTGGCAAAGAAACGCTGGCGCGTTTCTTCACCAGGGGTGCCCCCGCC
>CALGYR010000110.1 GCA_937935355.1 uncultured bacterium
CGTTCGTCGAGGGCCGGAGGGCAGGGGGCTCGGTTCTTCGGGCGGGGGCACTCCGTGGTGAAGAAACGCGCAGCGTTTCTTCAGCCGGATTCGGTCTTTCGCCGTGCGTGGAGCGATGAGGCGCGAGCTGGAGATGAGATTCAATCCCTGCGGCCTGCGGCCGCAAGGTTTGAATCTGTGCCCCCGCCCGAAGAACCGAGCCCCCTGCCCGGGTTTCGCCGGCGATTCTGCGGGTTAGGGATGCGTTGGCAGCTCTCACCGCCGGCCTCCCTTCTCGGAGACCGCCCGGGCCAGGCCCGCGGCGTACTCGGCCACCAGGGTCACGGGCGTGTCCGGCCCGAAGATCACGTAGGGCATCTCCAGCGCCTCCAGGGCGTTGCGCATGTAGGCCAGGCCCTTGACCAGGCGCGGGCCGCCCCGGCCGATGACCACCGGGATGTGCAGCGCCCCGCGCTCCTCGACGAAGGCGGTCAGCGCGTCGGCGACGGCCTGGAAGGTCACGTCGATGAGCGTGTTGTTGGCCTTGCCGCCGAGGATCAGCAGCAGCTTCGCCCCGGCCAGGTGGTGCCTGAAGCAGATCTCGGCTGTGCCGCGCATCCGCTCGTAGGGCGGGTTGCCGCCGAAGTCCGATAGGAAGATGGGCGAGCCGCCGGCGTTCTCCAGGGTCTCGCAGATGATGGTCGAGGCCCCGCCGCCGAAGAGGATGGGGAGGATGAGCCGCCCGCCCAGGTCCGAGACGTGGGCCTGGCCCTGGTGGCTCGAGGCGTTCCAGGCGGCCATCTCGTCCTCGAAGGCGCTGGTCGAGGCCGGGTAGTCGGGCAGGCTCAGCTTCAGATTTTGGAACTTGTAGTTGGCGTCGTCGAAGACCGCCTTGAAGTCGCAGGCCAGCACCCTGCCGTCGGGGGCGACGCGCCAGGGGTTGACCTCGCACATGCGCATCCCCGTGGAGATGAACATGTCCCAGAGGTTGACGAGCGCCCGGGAGAAGTTGCCGACGGCGTTCTTGGGACAGCCGAGCCTGCCGAGCACCGAGCTCGCCTGGTAGGCGTCGAGGCCCTTGAAGACGTCGACGGCCAGGCGGGCCTTGTCCTTCTCCGGGACGGACTCGATGTCCATGCCCCCGGTCATGGAGACGGTGAGCATGGGGCCGAGCGCCCGCGAGTCGTAGGTGAAGGCCGAGTAGGCCTCGGCCGCCGCGGGCACGAGCTGCACGGCGTAGGCGGTGCGCGGCAGCCGAGCGCCGATTTCCAGGCCCGAGACCTTCTTGATGGCCTTCTGGGCCTCGACGAAGCCGGCCACCTTGACCACCGCGCCGGCCTTGCCGCGCTTGCCGGCGAGCACGTCGGGCTTCACGAGCGCCTTGCCGCCCCACCGGTCTAGCGCGGCCTTCAGGTCCTTGGCGGGGCGCTCGCCGGAGACGTGCTCCGGCACGGGGATCTTGGAGCGCTCGGCGAGCTGTTCGAGGAAGGTGAGTTCGGTTATCTCCGGGGGCATGGCGGGCCTCCCTGGTCGGTGATTTCGCGTCGCGATGGGCGGATTATATCACCCCCGGCCGCGGGCCACCGGAAAACTTGGCACAGCTGTTCGTCGAACAGCCGCCAGTCACCCGCCATGCGACAAGACGGAGACAAGCCACAGATGAACACGGATGCACACAGATCGAGGAGATGCGAGCCAGGCGTCTCTATCTGTGTTCATCTGTGTCCATCTGTGGCTGACGACCGACCGCGACGGGACTGGACTGGTTCCGGGGCCGCGGTATCATCGCGCCCATGAAACCCAAACACTTCCTTGCGCTCCTGGCGGCGGCCGTGCTGGCCGGCGCGGCGGTATCGGCCTGGCTGGTCCTGCGGGGCCGGCCGCAAGACCAGCGTGCCGACGGCTCCGGCGGCGCGACGACCGGGCCGGGCGACGGGGGGGCGGCCGCCTTCCGTCCGGCCGCGCGCGCTCCGGAATGGGCGGCGCTCGCTCCGGAGGACGCCGTGCTGCTGCTTGGCACCTCCGACCTGCCGGCGCTCGTCGCCGAGCTGCGGGAGGGCCCGGCCGGCAAGGCCGCCGCCGAGCCGAGCGTCAAGGTCTTCCTCGACGCCCTGGCCGTCGAGCGGGCCGGGCCGGCCGGCGAGGCTTTTGCCTGGCTCGAGCTGGGGCTGGAACTCGCCGGGCGCTCCGACGGCCCGGCGTTCCTGGCCCGGTGGAGGCCCGGCGGGGACGGGGATCTCGAGACCGCCCTGGCTCTGCGGCTTAGGTCCGCGGAGCTCGACCGGGCCCTGGTGCTGGTCGCCGACGCGCTCAAGGCCCCCGTCGCCAAGGTCCGGAACGTGCCGGCCGGCGCCGGACAGGTGTGCAGGACGGCTGCGCCCGCCGGCCGCGAGGGGCTGGCCTGGGGCCGCTGCGGCAACTGGCTGGCGGTGGCCGGCAGCGTCTCCGGCTGCAAGCGGATGCTCGACTGCCTGGCCCGGCCGGCCGGGACCGCCCCGGCCGGGGCGCTCGCCGGGGCGCTAGTCGTCGCGGGCGACGGGCGGCTCTCCGGCTGCCTGCGCCTCGATGACGACCTCGCCCGGCGGCTGCCCGCCGCGGCCCTTGGTTGGGAGCCGGCCGGATGGCTGTCCTATTCGGCGTCCTCCGGAGCCGACGGTCGCTGGACCGAGCGGCTGGTGCTCGGCGGCCGGCCGGCGGCCGGCGGCGGCCTGCTCGGCGCGCTCGCCTCCGGCGGGGAGCGGCCGGCGCTCGAGGGACTTCCCGCCACGACCCTGGCGTGCCTCACCGCCAACGTCGCCGACGGCGGACGGTTCTGGTCCGAGCTGGGCAGGGCGCTGGAGCCGGCCGATCCGGAGCGGATCGTCGAGCGCTCCGCCGCGGCGCTCGCCGCCGCCTCGAACCGCGACTTCGCGAAGGACGTGGCCCCGGCCGTGCGCGGCGAGGTCACCGTAGCCTGGACGCTGCAGCGCCAGGCGCTCTTCCCGCAGACGCTCATCTGTGCCGGGCTCGCGCCGGGCTCGGCGGCGAAGCTCGCCGACGCCCCCGCTCCGGCCCTGGAGCTCTTCGGCGAGGGCGGAACGGTCGAGTCCGCCGATTACGCCGGATCGCGCCTGAGCTGGCGTCAGGGGCATGCCCCGGTCGCCCCGTTCTGTCCGTCGCCGTGTGCGGCCTTCCAGGGCGACCGGCTGCTCGTGGCCGGCTCGACCGCTCCCGTCAAGGAACTGCTCTCCGGCCGCGGGCAGAAGTGGCTCCCGGCCGGCGACGCCCGGCGGCTGGGCTCCGGACTTCTGGGCGCGCGCGTCGACCTGGGCGCGACCATGCCCTTCGCGATGGCGCTGGCCGGCGACCCGGAGGTCAGGGACCTCCTGCCCGTGGGCGCCGCCGGAAAGATGCCGAAGCCCGAGGAGCTCGCCGCGCACCTCGGCGCGCTCGAGCTCGTGGCCGGACGCTCTCCGGCCGGACTGTGGGCCGAGGTCCGCGCCCCGGCGCCGCTGGCCGCCCTCGGGGCGCTGCTGATCGGAGACGAGTAACCGGGCAGTCCCCCCGGAACGCACTTGCAGGATCGCTCCGCGGTGCGAGAATCGAAACGGAATCAGCCGTCCTGTCCCTGTCGGCATCAGAAAGGCGACCCGCATGGCCGTAAGACTGCCCGACCCCCTCAAGCGCCGCGAGATTCTCTATGGGGAGGGCGTTTCTCCCGAGACGCTCGTCGAGTACGGCCAGGCCTACGAGGACGCCGGCCGGATGGACGACGCCCTGCAGTTCTTCGAGCAGGCCCGCGACCGGAAGGGCCTCGAGCGCATGAAGAGCCACGCCTTCAAGACCGGCGACGCCTTCGTCCTGAAGCGCGTGGCCAAGGTCATGCCCGAACTGGTCGCGCCCGGCGACTGGGAGCAGATGGTCAGGCGCGCCGAGGAGCTCGGCAAGAACCTCTTCGCCGGGCAGGCCCGCCAGGCCCTGGCCGGACACCTCGAGGCCCTCGAGCCCGAGGAGAAGCAGGGGCTGGGCACGACCTGACCGGCGGTCTCAGGCGTTCTTTTCGAAGTAGTGCGTCCGCGGCGAGGCCGTGGGCTCGACCCGGCGGACCGTTCCCTCGGCCACCAGACGCTGGAGGTACTTCGTGGCGGTGTTGACCGCCACGCCGAGGGTCGCGGCGACCTCCGCGCGGGTGAGCTTCCCGTGTCGTTCGAAGAGCCTGCGCAGTTCCTCGACGTGCCTCATCGGCGAGCGCCCGCGAAGAAGTTCCCGTTCGGCGCCCGCCGTCGGAGCTGACTGCGCGGGCGGAGCGGATCGGGTCCCCGGCCCTGCCCCGGCCGCGGCCCGGACCCCGGCCAGGATGGCCGGCGAGGCGTGCTCGCGGCCGTAGGCCAGGCAGTCGGAGTTCATCAGCCGCATGCGTTCGATCTCGTTGAGCAGCTCGCGGATGTTGCCGGGCCACGGGTAGGCCGCCAGCAGCTCGCAGAGCTCCCGGGTCATGACCGGGACCTCGCCCGCCGCGCGCCCCCTGGCCAGGAAGTGGGCGGCCAGGGCCGGCACGTCCCCGGCGTGCTCGCGCAGCGGCGGCACCTGGACCTCCAGCCTCCGGAGCCGGAAGAAGAGGTCCTTGCGGAAGCGCTCCTCTTCGACGAGCTTCTCGAGCGGCGCGTTGGTGGCGGCCACGACCCGGCACTCGACCCGGCGTTGGCGGGCGCTGCCCACCGGACGGATCTCGCCGGTCTCGAGCACCCGCAGGAGCGCCGCCTGCATCTGCGGCGAGACGTCACCGATCTCGTCGAGGAAGACCGTCCCCCGCCCGGCGGTTTCGAAGATGCCCTGGTGGGCCTTCTCGGCGCCGGAGAAGGCGCCGCGCTCGTAGCCGAAGAGCTCGCTCTCGAGCAGCGTGCCGGTGATGGCCGCGCAGTTGACGGCGATGAAAGGCAGCTCCGCGCGCGGGCCGGCCTCATGGATGGCCCGGGCCACCACGTCCTTGCCGGAGCCGGTCTCGCCGGTCACGAGCACGGGCACGTCCGAGGCCGCGACCTGCGCGACCAGCCGGCGCAGCTCGCGCATCGCCGGGCTCGAGCCCAGGAGCCGCTCGGCGCCGCGGGCGTCGGGCCCGGCGCTCGTCGGAGGATCGGGAGTCCGGGACGGCGCGGGCGGCTCGGGCGGGGCCGGCGCGGCCGAGGCGGCGGTCCTCGCCGCACCGGCGCCGAGCGCCTCGCGGGTGAGCCGCATGGCTGCCGCCGGCGACATCTCGCAGGCCATGCGCATTTCGAGCTCGAGCCGGGGCAGCGCCCTGTAGCGCTCGCATGCCCGGTAGGCGGCCGCGAAGCGCCGGCCGGCGTCGTCGTCCCGGCCCTCGATCAGGTCGGCGCGGGCCAGGAAGAAGTCGTCGAGGTAATGGGTGTTGCCCATCTCGCGACGCAGGCGAATGAGCCGGCGCGCGGCTGCCGCCTGGCCGGTGGCCAGCTCCGCGCGGATCATGTTGAAGGCGTCCAGGAAGTAGCCGTACAGGAAGTCGGCTTGGTCCTTGGCCTGCTCGCGCGCCAGGGCCAGGGCCTTCTCTCCTCTTCCGGCGAGGAGCTCGACGAGGGCCAGTGCCCAGGGTTTGTAGTCGTCCCGCCGGCGGCCGAGCAGGGCGTCGAGCACCATCCTGGTTTCGTCGGCGTGGGTGGAGACCTTCCTGTAGAACTCGCCCCCTATGACCGCCTCGGGCGCGGTGTCGGCCTCCTGAAGGCGGCCCGTCTCGATGTAGTGAACCAGGAAGAAGAGGGCGCAGCGGTCCCTCATCCCGGGGCTGCGTGCGGCCAGGCCGCGGACTTCCTCCTCCACCTCCGCGCCGTAGCCGGCGTAGGCCAGCATCAGGGCGCAGTCCCTGAAGAAGGCTGCGTAGGATCCGGAGGTCCTGGGCACCATGGAGAGGAGCTCCCGGCGAAGCTCGAGGGCCTCGTCCTTCCTGCCGGTGTGATAGAGGATGCCGATGCGCCCCTGCTTGACGAGCGCCTTGAGCTCCGGAGGCGTCGAGCCTGTGATGAGACCCTCGGCCCGATCGTAGAGCAACGACTGGGCGGTGTAGTGCCGCTCCGGCTGGATCTGGGCCCACGTCCAGTAGAAGAGGATCAGCAGATCCGGGTCGGCGCCGGCCGTCCCGGCGGCCTCGGCCAGCCGGAGCGCCTCGTCGCGGGGGCGCAGCCGGTAGGCCGCCTCGGCCATGGTCAGCATGGTGGCCACCAGCGGCTCGCGGGGCTCGGGCATGTCCCTGAGCACGTCGATGAGCAGCCTGTCGCTGCCGGCGAAGACCTCGACCACCGGGTGGCGCTTGGCTCTCGAGCTCTTCCTGGCTGGCAAGGCTCCTCCTATCTATAGGGGTAGCATACACCCAATATAGGCCCACGTCAACGCCGTGAGACTAGTGATCATGCCGACAGCCGCCATGATATGGCGCGTCGTGAGTCGGTCGCCGCTGCGAGTAACGGGCTGATAAATGGCCGTTTGCGTGCGGCGAGAAATCCAGTGCCGGTCCACGCCGACAGAGCTCTGACCGGGTACGGCCATTGCTATTGTTGTCGCCGCGCGCCCGATGATGGCGCGGGAAAGGGAGGCCCCGATGCAGGTCGGAACGCTCTCGCGGCGGCTGCAGTCCCTGGCCAGGCGGGTGACCCACAGGTCAGCGCGGCTGCTCTCGGCGGGCGCCGGCCGGCGCGAGCCGGACGGCTTGGCCTTCGGCCCGGACGGCTGCTATCGCCTGCGCGTCGCCGGCGACCTGAGGAGCCGGCGTGAGGCCTTCCGGCTGGTCTACGGCCTCTACCGCGAGAAGGGCTACATCGATCCGCACCCCTCGGGCATGGCCGTATCGCTCTTCCAGGCGCTGCCCGAGGCAGTGACCATCGTCATCGAGGGCGAGGGCCGGACCCTGGCCGCGGTGACGGTCGTGCCCGACTCGCCGCTGGGGCTGCCCACCGACAACCTCTACAAGGCCGAGCTTGACGCGCTGCGCGCCCGGGGCCGGCGCCTGGCCGGGGTGGTGGCGCTCGGCGCCGCCATGGAGGTGCAGGAGGCCCCGGTGCTGGCCAAGCTCTTCAACGCGGTCTTCCTGGTGGCCCACCGGATCATGGGCTGCACCGACTTCGAGATCATCGTCAAGCCCCGCCACGCGCGCTTCTACCGGAAGCTGCTGGGCTTCGAGCCGCTGGGGCCCGAGCGCTCCGACCCGCGCGCCAACGGCGCGGTCGGCTGCCTGGAGCGCTGCGACCTGGTCAGGAACATCCCGCTGCTGGAGGCCAGCCGCCGGGGCGGGGACGCGCCCAAGCTCTACGCCCAGTTCGAGCGGGGCGAGGGCGAGCGCGAGCTCCTGCGCGTGCTCCGCGAGGGCGCCCGGCCGATGAGCGCGCGCGAGCTGCGCTACTTCTTCATGGAGCAGACCGAGACTTTCGCCCGCGCCGACCGCGGGAAGCTCGAGAAGATCGCCGAGCGCTACCCGTCCGGCGTCTTCCCGGAGGAGGCCCTGGCCGCGGCCGCGAAGCTGCCCCGCGCGGCCGACGACGACGACGGGCGCGGCGCGGACATGTGGCTGTGGAACTCGCTGCCGACCCGCTGCCGCTCGATCAGCGACGTCTTCCTGGACAACGGCGTGGCCATCCTGCAGACCCACCTGGCCGGGCTCGGCCGCCGGGTGCACTGCGAGGACTGGGCGGACTTCGACTTCTTCGACTCGCTATCGCCGCGGCCCCTCACGGGGGCGCTCCGCGGCATCTATCTGCGCATGGTCGAGGCCGGGCCGGCCAGGCGCAGGGCGCTCGGCGCGCTCTCGCTCGCTCTGCAGGCCGTGCTCGGGCGCATCCAGCGCCGGCGCATGGAGCGGCGGATCGAGGACCTGGCCCGGCGCTTCGTGGCCGGCGGCTCCCGGGTCTTCGGCATCAAGGTCTGGTACGGCGAGGCCTACCGCTGGGCGCGGAGGCTCGCCGCGCGCATCCTCGAGCTCGACCCGGAGTGCCTGGTCCTGGCCGGGGGCTACCACGCGACGCTCTACGAGGAGGACCTCCTCGGGCGCAGCCCCTTCGACTTCGCGGTGGTCTCGGAGGGCGAGTTCGTCCTCGGGCGCATCCTCGAGGTGGCTGCCGGGCACCGCGGGAACTGGAGCAAGGCCGCGGTCGTCGCGGAGCTCACCGCCATGGCCGACCGGGGCGGGCTGCCCAACCTCGTCTACCGCCGCGCCGGGGCGATCGTCAAGACCGCGCGCGAGGCCCACCACCTCGGCGCCAAGACCGTCCCCGACTACCGCAACCAGGGGCGCAAGGTGCCGGTCCACGTGCTCACCGAGGCGGTGGGCTGCCTCTGGGGCAAGTGCAGCTTCTGCGTCCACGGGAAGTTCAACGGCCACTACCGGCCCCGGCCGGTCGCCGAGGTGGTTGCGGAGATGCGCGAGATGGCCCGGCAGGGCGTGGGCATGTTCCGGCTGGCCGAGTCGGACCTGCCGGCCGCGCGCGGCGAGGAGCTGGCCCGGGCGATCCTGGAGGCCGGGCTCGCGGTCGAGTACGTCACCGGCCACCGCGCCTCCAACGGCGCGCGCGAGCGGTTCGACGCGCTCGTCGGGCAGTACCGGATCATGATCCGCTCGGGGCTCCGCGCCGTCTTCATCGGCGCCGAGACCGGCAACGACTGGGTCAACGAGCACGTCATGAACAAGGGCGTCCGCCGCGAGGACCTGGTCTGGACCATGCGGGCCCTGCGCCGCGCGCGCGACGAGGAGGGCCTGCCCTGCGACATCGTGCTCTCGATGATCCACCCGGTGCCGACGCTCGGGCGCGTCCCGCTCGACGAGGTGGTCGGGGACAACCTCCGGCTCATCCGCGAGGGCCGGCCGGACGTGGTCCAGCCCAATCCCCCGGCGCCGATCAAGGGCGCCGACTGGCACGAGCGCGCCGCGGAGTACGGGTTCGAGCTCAACGCCGACTTCATCCCGGTGCTGATGGACTACGAGTACTGCCTGTGCAAGCCCACCGACATGTGGACGCCGCTGGACCTCTCGCTCGAGGGCCGGGGCTTCCACGCGGTGATGGCCGAGTGCGACCGCTTCCGGCGGCTGGCCGAGGCCGAGGGCATCGCCACCAACCTCAGCGACGAGAACTGTCACATGATGCGCATCGCCGGCTACAGTGGGCGCGAGGGGGCCATGCGCTTCCGCCTGGAGAACTTCCTGGCCCTGGCCAGCTGCGACTACCGCGTCTTCCGCCAGGTTGCGGCCCGGAGCGCCGATCGCAGCCGCCGGCTGGCGGCCGCCTCGCGAAGGGCGCAGGGCGCCGCGGCGAGGAGGCCCGGCGCGCCGGTCCGGTCCGGGGCCGGACTGGTCGGCGAGCCGGTCTGAGGGCCGGCGCGGCGCTCAGGATTCCTTGGTGGGGATCACCCGGGTGTCGTGCTCGGCACCCGACTCCTCTCCGGCTCCGCCGACCATGTGCGCCAGTCGCCGCCAGCGTCCCGGGTGCATGAGCACCAGTATCGAGCCGCCGACGATGTTGCCGAGCGTGACCGGGACGAGGTTGTGCCACATGGTCCCGAACTCGCTGAAGAAGGTCCCCTTGGTCATGAGCCCGGCCGAGAGGAAGTACATGTTGGCGATGCAGTGCTCGAAGCCGCAGAGCACGAAGACCATGATCGGGAAGTAGATGCCCATGACCTTGCCGATCACGTTGCGCGAGGCCAGCGCCAGGATTACCGCCAGGCACACCAGGATGTTGCAGAGCACGCCGCGGAAGAAGGCGTCCCAGAAGGGCATCTGCTCGATGCGGACCTGGGTGTTCTTGACGGCCCAGGCGCCCACCGCCGAGAGGGTCTTCTCGTGGGTCGCCGGGTCGACGTTGAACATCAGCCCCGTGCCGTAGAAGACCCCGGCCAGCGCCACCGCGCCCAGGAAGTTGCCGAGGTAGACGAAGAACCAGTTGGCCAGGATGCTCCGGGCCCTCACGTTGCGGCCGAGCCCCGCGACCATGAGCACGTTGCCGGTGAAGAGTTCGGAGCCCGGCACGATCACCAGGATGAGGCCCAGGGCGAAGACGCTGCCGCCCAGGAAGCGGACGATCGCGGGCGAGAGCGCCGGGTCGACCCCGCCCCAGCCGTTGACCGTGCTGCAGGCGATGGCTCCGAAGCCGATGTACACGCCGGCCAGCATCCCCAGGAAGATCATCCGCGGGATGGATTCGCGCCCCTTCTTTTCGATGATGCCGTCGAGTTCCTTGGCGATTTCCACCGCCGTGCGGTCGCCGGAGATGATCACGAGCCGAGCCTCCCGTCCGTGGCCGGACCCCGCGCCCGGCCGGAAACATGATTACGCCTTGGCCGGACGCGCGCAAGCGACAAACGGGAGAGGCTCCTGAGCGAGGGCGCGTGACGCCCCAGGTCTGGAGGCTCCTCCCGAGGAGGAGGCCCAACAGCCAACAGCCAACAACCAACAGCCAACAGCCAACAACCAACAACCAACAACCAACAACAACTACCCATGCCTGCAATCTGACGAAGGCGGGACGGCAGACTTTGCCGTTGTTCTTCTGTTCCGTTCAATGGTGTTGGCTGCTGGTTGTTGGATGTTGGCTGTTGGTTGCTCGTCTCCGCGGAGCGAAAGGCGTCATGCATCTCTCCTCACGGCCGCTTGCGCTTCGTCGCGCGGCGGCGATACTGGGGGCGTCGCCGGCCGGTCCGGTTCCACGCTCGGCGCCCCGGGCGCCAGGAGGTTGCGGATGCTGCGGATGATCCTGAGGCGGGTGCTGCTGGCCGCGGTTCTGGCGGCGGCTGCGGCGGTGGCGGGCTGCTCCTCGCGCCAGCTGAGCGACGTGAAGCCCGGCATGATGTTCACCGACGTCGAGCACATCATGGGCGATCCCGACGCGGTGGAGCACGGCGACCTGATCAACGCCGACAAGACCACCTACGTCTACCCGGAAGGCCGGGTCTACTTCGAGAAGCTCATCGTCGTGAAGGTCGAGCCGGCCGGCGAGCGGCCGACCATCACCGAGCGCGTGGAGCAGGACCGCGGCCGGCGCTGAGCGCGCCCCATCGCATCTCCCGGACCGGGCGAGTGGCGGAACGGCAGACGCTGCGGCTTTAAAAGCCGCTGACGGGCAACCGTCGTGCGGGTTCAAGTCCCGCCTCGCCCACCGCGAATCGGCATTCGGCATTCGGCCTTCGGCTTTCGGAAGAGCCGCGCGCTCACAGGCTGAAAGCCTGAAACAGAGGGGCGGCCTTCCTCCGCGTCTCAGCGACCGCTGCTCTGCGAAGCCTCGCTTCCTTCGCCCACCGGGTCAGCGAAGGAGTACGGCATTTCGCCTCTGCGCCTCGGCGACTCGGCGGTGAAGCCCGTTTCCTGAAATGGCCGTGCGCGTGCTTCCGGAGGGCTTGAGTCGCCTCCCGGAATCGGGTATAGTGGGGATAATGGCTGCGAGTGCGCGGGCGTTCTTGCCCATTCTCCTCTTCCTCGTCGCCTGGGCCGGACTGCCTGGGAGAGTCCTGGCCCATACGGGCGCGAGTGCCGGCGCGCCTTATTGTCACTTCTTGACCGACGATGCCTTGAGCGGTGTGGGCACCCCCTCATACGCCTTGCCGGGGGAGGAATCCGCCGGCCGGTCATTTGCCTGCCTGCGCGGCAGGCCCGGTACGGAAGCGCCGTCTCGCCCAGACATCGCCGGGCAGGCCCTGGCCGGCTGCCTCCTCACCAACGGCTGGGCAGCGGTCAAACACCCTGGAGTCTGTGAGGGGAGGCAGAAGCTCAGGTGTTCGCTTACGGCCTTCGGCGAAATACCTGTTGCGTCTGCGGGGGCGGGAAGAATGGCTAACA
>CALGYR010000111.1 GCA_937935355.1 uncultured bacterium
GGCTGGCTCCTTTCATCCAGCTAGACTGGCCAGGCTTCGCCTGGCGCTCCAGAGGACGCAGAGGAGCGCAGAGGGCGGCAGGCCGGGGACGAGGAGGAGTTGCTCTGCCTCTTCAGTCCCGAGCAAGCCCGGCCTGAAGAGACAGAGCAGATCCTCTGCGCTACTCCGCGCCCTCTGCGGTGAAGGCTCCGGGCGTTGTTCCTGGCGTCTTGGCGCGAGAATCGTTCCATCTCTCGTCTCCTCGCCTTTGCGCCTTCACTCAGCGATGATCCAGCCTTCGGCGGTGGGGTCGGCCGGGAAGTCGTCGACGAATCGCGAGCCGCCGAAGTCTTTGCCAAAGACGGTGCCGTCGGCCTTGACGATGAAGGTCCGGTAGCCGGTGCGCCCGTGGACGGCGGGCGTCGCGCAGAGCGCGCAGTCCTTCTCCCAGTCGATGGGCTGCCCGGCGATGCTGACCATGTCCCGGAACAGGTAGCCGTGCTTGGGCGCGCCGCCCGGGCCGGCTCCGGCGAAGGCGGCGTCAATGAACTGGATGGGGACGCCGTTCTCGTCCGGGGTGGTGTGGAGGAGCGGGAACGTCGGGGCATAGGTGAGCTTGCCGTCCTGGTCCCAGTCGTTCTTTTTGTACATGAATTGGGCTTCGGCATAGGCCCGGCAGGAACTGATGGCATTGCCTCCATAGCAGGGAATGCGGCGGGGGCGTGATACCGCCTTCACCAAGCCCCATCCGATCAGCGGCAGGACCAGCAGCCCGGCGAAGACCAGGGCCATGACCCAGGTCTCGCGGCGGTCGGCGTTCGAAGCGCGAGCGTTCACGGCTTGCCCTCCAACTCGACCGTAACCGGCGCGCCGCCGAGATCGTACATGCTGAAGGCAAGCGTCTCGACTTGGACCGTGACCGTCCGCTCTTCAGCGCGCTCGCCCTCCGTCGGCTCGGCGGGAGGCGGAGCGTTCCTGGCTTCAAGCTCGATGACCTGGTTGAGCAGCTGGCGGAGCTCGGGGCTCCGGAAATCGCCGCTATCGATCTTGGGCGCACTGCGCACGGTCGCGGGCAAACGCCTCGCGACCAGGCGGCTCGTACTGGCGATCGTGTAGTTACCGGGAGAGTCGTCCTCAATGATCGGCTCGCCGGTATAGGGGTTGCGCTGGCCGGCCAGGAGCCACCGGATCCGTTTCTCGGCATCCCCCGGCGACATTGCGCCCTCATGGACGCTGCTTTGGAGTCCAAAGAGCTCTCCCTCGAGTCTGTAGAGAGCGCGGCCCTTGCCCTGATAGGTGCTCACCTCCACTTGCGGAAGAAACACATGCAGCGTCCAGAAGGCGATCGTCGCTGCGCCCAGCGATGCCAACAAGCCAACCGGCAGCATCCGGCTGCCGATGCGGCGCAGGCCCCAGAGCCCACACGTCAGCGCGCCTGCCAGCGCCAGGATCGCAGCCCCCGCCATGAGACCCACGTAGCCGGCCCCCTTATGGCTGTAGAACTTCTCGCGCTCGGGCTCCGGCTTCTGCCAGGAGATGTAGAAGTCCTCGCTCATGGCCGAGGCCGGGATCTCTCCAGTGAGCTTCGATATCCAGCAGCCGTCCCAGAGGACCGGGACCAGCCCCGGGTGTCCCAGGCTCAGCCGGCTGGCGGCCCCTAGGAAGATCTCCCCGTAGCTGCCAGCCCGAATGGGGCGAACGGCCCGGCGCACCGGGTCGCGATAGTCGTCCCATCCCTCCTTCTTGGCCAACCGATCGCAGAAGACGCGCTTCATGCCAGCCGCCGAAGCCGCCTCCTCACCGACGACGTACAGCTCCAGGGCCAGGTTCGCGCCGGACAGGCCGGTGAGCCTCATAGGATAGACCGCCCGGTCGGTCCTGAAGCTGATCCGAAGAGGGTGGGGCAGCGCGTTCCATCCGGCATCGGTCATGAGCTTGGCGACGACGAACTTCCATCCGCTCCAGGCGTAGTCGTCCACGACGGGGCGGAGAGCCTGCGGGATGGCCAATCCCTCGCCATCGAGCCAGGCATAGAGCGCCGCGGCATCGTCCGCGGCCAGCACCGCGATCTCGTAAGATCCGACTTGGCCGCGGTCGAGCACCGAGACCTGGCCGGCCGGCAGACCACCCCGACGCGCGGCCAAGAGTGACGGGAACGCCACGGCCGCAAGCAACAGGATGAGCACTCCGGCAGCCAGAATGGCTTTCACTCCATGTCCCGAACGTTTGGCCCTACAGACCATGAAGACGAAGGCCAGCACCAGGGCACAGAGCCAGCACGCTGTGCTGGCCTGCTTGCTCAAGTCATGCACGATCTCCGGCTGGATCCCCATGGCCAGCGACTTGAGCGTCCCGGGCGTGGCCGCTTCGATGGAGTCGGGCCTGGCCGGCACCGGGACGATCCACCCGAAGCGCCGGCCCTGGCCCTGGAGCTCACTCTCGACGATGAGCGTCTCCTTGCCGTCCCGGAAGGCGACCAGCGCTCGCTGGGTCGGGATCGCAGGCAGTTGCTGGATGGCCTTCTCCGGAACATAGCACCCGTCGGCCCGCGCGGCGCCGGAGAGGACCAGTGGCAACGACAGCACCAGAACTCCGCAGATCAGGACGATTCGCGCCGGCACTTTCGCCCCTCCTGTTCGGCCGCCCTGCAGGTCTTCCCTCTCCGCCGCACTCCCGGTGCTACTCCAACGAGACGTACTCCTGTCCACCCTCGAACTTGGTGTTGAGCAGGTGCTCAGCGTGGAGCATGTGACGCTCCGGCCAGTCATCCCTCACGGGGTGATAGGGACAGGACAGCAGCACCTCCGTCCCCTTCAGACCCCTGAACTCCTCCATGCTCATTCCTGAGAACCGGGAGTTCCACCGATAGGTCTGTGGATGCCGTTCCCTTGCGGCGCCAACCGGGCATATGCCGCACTTCCTGCTGCCCCAGCGGTTGGCTTTCTCGAGCATTGCGGCGACCTGTATGCCATCTGGAAACCGACCGTGCGCCCTCGCGTGGGTCAGTATCTCCATGCCCAGGTTGGCGAGTTGGCTACGGCAGGCCATATGCGTATAGCTTCCCGGCCAGCCGTGGCTTAACGCTCCTGAACCGATGTACGGCACCAGACACAGCGCATAAAGAAGAGCGTTGCAGCCGAGAATCACCGGAGTCCTGCGCCACCCCCGGACGCCGAAGATCAGGCAAGCCACGCTCGCCGCCACGAGCAGGAAGATCAGGCCGATGGCGTTCCAGGTGGTGAACTCGCCGCCCACCTCGCTCCACCCGAAGCCCCAGTGCACCGAGGCGCCCCAGCCAAGCCCGGAGGGCGGAGCCGTGCTGATGTGGGCGGCCCACGAGCCGAACCAGTAGAAGGCCTGCCCGCCCAGCCCGACGACCGCGCCGGCCGAGAGCGCGGCCCAGCGCCAGCCCACCCGGCCCACACTCCAGAGCAACCAGAAGTTGCCTGCCGCAAGTAGCGCACACGAGGCAAGCGTCACCCATGCAAAGCCTTCGGGGGGCGAGACCGGTGTGGAAAGGAACACTCTCGTGCCGTGGGCGTACGCGGCGCCGGCGAGGACCGCCCAGAGTCCTGCAGCCGTGGCCAGCACACGCCCGACGCTCACGTACGCGTCCCCCGTTCAACGGGCTCGCCGGAAGCCCAGTCCTCGAAATGCCGCACGGTCCGGGCCAGCAGTCCTCGAGCGACGAACAGGTTCACGGCCCCGAGGGCCAGGAAGGGCGGCACCAGTCCTTCGGCAGCCCGGTAATCGGGCACGAGCAACCATGCGCCCAGGAGAGTCAGGCCCGCTTCGGCCGCGACCACGGCCGGCGCGAGCGATATGGCTGCGACCAGCGCTCGGGCCGAGGAGCGAATCCGCAAGCCGAGAGGCAGTCCAAGGCAAAGGAGGAGGGCCGTCAGCGAGAAGTGAAAGAAGCCAAGAGCCAAGGCAAGAACCATGTTCCCGACTGTCACATACTGCCAGCAACCAAACGAGCGGTGCATCAATGCAGAGATCAGCAGGACACCGGCAATCACTCCGCAGAACGCTGCGTTCGGCCTGCAGGCGAGCGCCAGCCGGGAGAGCACCAGGTCTCGCTGAGACAGAGACGCCAGACGCAAGACGTCCATAGTATCGCCGGCACGCTCGGCGGCAAAAGTCCGAAGCCCGGCCAGGGACGCCCGTGCCAGCATGGCCAGGCAGAGACCAACCACTACCAGCAGCGCGCCCTTGATGGCAGCTTCCTTTGGGTCGTCTCCCAGCCAGGCGATGCCGAAGGCGTAGAGCGCGAAAACACCGGCTGTCGAACATACCAGGATCAACAGGCCCAACCGCCAGGCTCGGGACCAACCCCGCCGAAGGCGCCGGAGTTCGATGGCATAGGCCGGCGTCCTCCGCAGGGCCAGCCACCCCGCCAGACCGCCAGAACCGCTCTCGAACTCTTCAGCGCCCATCTGTGTTCATCCGTGTGCATCTGTGGCTGAGCCGCCGTTGTTCTTGCCGTTGTCATCCTCGATCGGCGTTGGTCGGCGTGAATCGGCGGTTGATGCGCCGTTGTTGTCTTTGTCGTTGTCCTTCGTGTCTTCGTGTCCTTCTTCGTGGCTTTGTGGTTCGTCGTCCCCGTCCCCCGCCGCACGCGAGGCCGCCTCGTCCTCCGGCTTCATGAGCTTCGCGATCTTATCGGTGTCGCCGTGGAGCTGGACGTGCCCGCAGATGGGGCAGGCGTAGGCCTTGAGCGCCACCATCGAGTCGGAGAGCACCCAGAACCTGGTCTTCGCCGGCTGGAAGTAGAGCCTGCCGGTCGATCTGGCGTCGCCGGCGAGCAGGAAACCGTGGCCGCAGACCGCGCAGCGCGCCGCGCGCTCGGCCCCGGTCTCCCTGGGCGTCACCTGGCGCTGGACGGCCTCGAGGTCCTGCTGGCGGAACCGGGTGGCCCGGCCGATCTTCACGTGGCCGAGCTTGCCCTCGCGCATCCAGCGGAAGATGGTCGCCCGGCCCACGCCGAGAAACTCGGCGGCCTCCTCCGGCGTCATCATGGTCTCGTTGGGGGTGTTCTCTGGCATGGCTGGTCCCTTTCCCGGCGTCAGTTCCCGGCTGTCGTCGCATCGTTTGGCGGTCTCATGGCGTATCATACTGTATCACCGATTGGCAGGAAGACAAGAGCTCATTTACTGGAAAACGAAATTCTATGAGACTTTCTGAGACTCAGTTATGGTGGCGATTCCTGGCAATCGGACTCACCACGACTCCATAAGGCACATATTAGAGCAGTTTAGAGCTTACGGAAAGAACCTCGGTACGGTCATGATCAACCCACGTAGGGGCGACCCGGCGGGTCGCCCCTACGGCCAGATCAATTCCGGATGCGGAATCGCCCTGGCAGGCAGGCCACGGCATAGGGGTCAGGCCACCGGCATCCCTTCCTCGGCGGCCTCAGCCTGCACCTCGCGGACGGCCTCCTCGTGGCGCTCCGCGACCCGGGTTACGAAGGGCTGGCGCAACGAGTAGAGCCAGAGCCCGGTGCAGGCGAGGCCCACCGTCACGTAGAGGACGCCCAGCGCCAGGACGGTGTTGCCCCAGTCGATGGAGATGGTCAGCATCCCCAGGCTCCCCATCAGGATGCCAAAGCAGCCCATCAGCGATGCGGCCGAGCCGGTGTCCTCCTTCTGCTGCTCGAGCATCAGGTTGGCGGCCGGCGGGCGGATCACCCCGGCGGTGAGCGTGGCCGGCATGATCGCGGCGGCGAAGAGCCAGGGGCTCATGCTCCCAACCAGGCAGATGGCCACCCCGCTCGCCGCCACCGTCGCCAGACACACGGTGACGATCGGCGTGCGGCGGGCGTGCCGCGAGAGCCACAGGTAGAGGATCGGCGCAACCGCCGCGAAGGCGGCGTTGACCGCGAAGAAGCAGCTGTAGGTCACCTTGTCGAGGCCGAAGCCGGTCTGGTAGATGTGCGTCGAGGAGGCCACGTAGGCCAGCACCGGCATGGCCACGAGCGAGAAGGTCGCGAGCAGCCAGGCGAAGCCCGGGTTCCGGAGGACGACGGCGAGCCGGGCCAGCGTCTGGGGCACGGTCCGTTCCTGGCGCTCCGGGCAGGTCTCCCGGACGGCCAGCCCCATGAGCAGGGTCAGGGCCCCGACCGCCGCGAAGACCCAGAAGATGCCGCGCCAGGAGGTGACCTTGAGCAAAAGCGCCCCGGGCACCGGCGCCACGATGGGCGCGAGCATCACCAGCGACTGCACCAGGGCGAGCACCGACTCGCGCCGCCGTCCGGAGTAGAGGTCCTTGACCATGGCCGTGGCCACCGCCGCACCCGCCGCCCCGCCGGCCGCCTGCAGCACGCGCCAGGCGACGAGCCACCAGACGCCGGGGGCCGCGGCGCACAGGGCGCTGGCCAGCGTGTAGATGGCCAGCCCGGTGAGCAGCACCGGCCGGCGGCCGTAGCGGTCGCTCATAGGCCCCCAGAAGAGCGAGGCGGCGCTGAAGCACACGAAGAAGAGCACCAGGGTGAGATTGATCTGGCTCGACGGCACGCCGAACTGCCTGGCCATGCCGGGCAACGCCGGCAGGTACATGTCCGTGGAGAGCGGAATGAAGGCGCTCAGGAGCGCGATGAAGGCTACCATGCCGCCGGAGCCGAGCCGCTGCCCGCCGGCGGGCTCCGTCGATGCTGCGGCCGGATCGGTAGGGGCGTACTCTTCGCGGGGCGACATCGCGTCTCCGGCCTGACTGGCTCACGGCAGAAAAGGAGGCGCCGGGCTCTTCCCCGACGTGGGCGGCCATTCTCGCCGCCGCACCGGCCGGCGCAAGGGCTGCACGGCCGGGGTTCACCACCAAGTCACCAAGTCACCAAGAGAGCACGAAGGGGCGCATGATACACATTTCGCGGCAATGGCGTATCGGCAGACACCAGATATTCGCCGCGTACACAACATGTGCACGGTTCCGGTGCCACTTGGTGTCTTGGTGCCTTGGTGGTTGAATGTCCGTGTACCGGTTCGCACGCCACCGGAATAGCCGCCCCCGGCGGGATCGTTTACTGTCATCAATCGCATTCGTCGCCGAATTGGAAAGGAACCCGCCGCATGATACGGTCAGCCCAAAGCCCCTCGATCCGCCTCTCGCCGCGCAGACTCTTCCGGCTGGTGATTCCCAGGTATCCGGCCTTCAACATCTACTCGCGGGTGGCCCGGGCCACCACCGCGCTCGGGCCGGTGTGCGTGGCCACGGCCGTCAGCCGCCTCCCCGGCTGGGAGGCGGAGATCATCGACGAGAACAACTACCGCTCCCCCGGGCCGGTCGGTCCCGACGGCGCCCCGGACCACGGGGCGCTCCAGGCCCTGCGGCCGGCCGACGCCGTGGGCTTCTACGGGGGGCTCTCCAGCACCGCCCCGCGGCTCTACCAGCTGGCGGAGATCTACGGGCGGGCGGGCGCCTTCACCGTGGCCGGCGGACATCACGTCGAGGCCCTGCCCGGGGAGGCCCTGCGCTCGAGCGTCGACGTCGTGGTCCACGGCGAGGGCGAGAAAGCCATCGCCGAGTTGCTCGCCGCCTGGAGCGCGGAGCGGCCGCTCGACGAGGTGGCCGGCATCAGTATTCTCAAGGCCGACCGGGAGCACCGGACAGATCCGCGCGCGCCCATCGAGGACTTCGAGAACCAGCCGCTGCCCGATTTCGGCCTGCTGCGCTTCGCCCGGCTGAGCGTCTACCCGGTGGGCCGCATCCGCGGCTGCGGGATGAACTGCGAGTTCTGCGCGGTCAAGGGCCGGGCCCGGGCGGCCTCGCCGGAACGGCTCATGGCCCAGATCAGCCTGCTGGCCGAGGGCCGCGGCGCGCGGGAGTTCTTCGTGGTCGACGACCAGTTCGCCCAGGACCGGGCCGAGACCATCCGCTTCTGCCGGATGCTCGGCGATTACCGGCGGCGCCTGGGCTTGAGCTTCTTCGTCACCGTGCAGATCCGCCTGGACTGCGCCCGGGACGAGGAGATGCTCGAGGCCATGCGCGAGGCCGGCATCCGCAACCTGGCCATCGGCATCGAGTCGCCCATCGACGAGGAGCTCCGGGCCATGGGCAAGAAGCTCCGCGTGGCCGAGATGCTGGAGCACGCCCGCGCCTACCACCGCCGGGGGTTCCTGCTCCACGGCATGTTCATCTTCGGCTACCCGATGCGCGAGGGCTCGGGGTTCCGGATGAGCGGAGCCGAGCGCGTCCGGCGCTTCCGGGACTTCATCCGCCGGGCCCGGCTCGACACCGTCCAGGTCATGCTCCCCGTGCCCCTGCCCGGCACGGACCTGCGCGCCAGGATGGAGGCCGCCGGCCGGGTCTTCCAGCTCGCGGAGATCGGCTGGGAGTACTACGACGGGAACTTTCCGCTGATGGTTCCCGACGAGCCCCTGACGCCGGAGGAGATGAGCCGCTCGGCGCTGGCCATCATGGGGCGCTTCTACCGGTTGCTGCGCGTGCCAGGGGTGGCCGTGCACACGCTGCGCTTCCCGCTGGCCATGCTGCCGCTCGTCAACCTGCGCGAGCGCTTCGGCCGCTGGTACCGCCGTTGGCGCAACGCCGTGGTCGGCTCGGGCGGCTACTTCATCATGAAGGCGTGGAGGCGCCAGTTCAGGGAGGGGCCCTTCCGGGGCAAGCTTGCCGCGGCGACCGGGAAGCTGGCGGTGAGCCGGGGACGGGACACCGCGTCGTCGAGCGGCGCGGCACGGTAGGCCGGAGCCCGGCGCTCCGTCATCCGGGCATCGCCGCCCAGGAAATCGCCGGCAACTCCTTTCGACAAGACGGAACTTCAGCGGTGGAGTAGAGGGGGCGGGCCTTTCGGCCCGCGCCCCTCCCTCGTCGC
>CALGYR010000112.1 GCA_937935355.1 uncultured bacterium
CGCGCCGACGCCGGCGAGGTGACCGTCACCTGGCAGCTGCCGGGCGGCGAGCCCCAGAAGAAGACCTTCACGCTCGAGAGCAAGCCGGTTCGCTTCGTGATCGGCGCGGAGAAGAAGTAGGTCGCAGCCGGTGGCTAAGATCCGACGAGCGGTCAACGGAGGGGCGGCTTGGTGGCCGCCCCTCCTGCTTCTGCTGCTCTCCCTGGCGTGGCCGGGCCGGGCGGCGCCGGGCGGCGAAGCCCCGGACGACGACTCCGAGGACGTGCCGCCGATCGCCGCGGCGGGCGCAGGAGCCGGCGAGGGCGGGACCGGGTTCGTGGTCCGTCCCTGGCTGCGTTTCCCGGCGCGGACGTCGATGACGATCAGCTGGATATCGGGCTCTTCTCAGGAGTGCGTGCTGCGCTTGAACTCCGCCGGAGGTGCGGAACGGGAGGCTCGGGTCGGCTCTCCGCTGGCCATCGAGTTCGCTCCCAACCCGCCGGCCGCGACGCCGGGCCCGCCACCGGCGAAGGCCCCGGAACCTGCGCCGCCGCCGGCCGCCGCTGCTCCGGACCCGCCCCTCGAGAAGCACTACCTGTTTACGGCCCGCCTCGACGGGCTCGAGCCGGGCACGGAGTATCGCTACTCGGTCGACTGCGGCGGGGCCGGGGCCGCAGGCTCATTCCGGACCGTGCCCGAAAAGGCGGAGCCTTTCACCTTCCTGGCCTTCAGCGACGTGCACTGCCGGGACGGCATCTCCGGCGGCTTCGCCGCGCAGAAACCGGCCTTCCTCGTCAACTGCGGAGACCTGGTGGCGCGCGAGCGCTATCCCGAGTACCTGCGGTTCTTCTCGGAGGGCATGAACGCGGCGGCGGGGCGCTGGCCGATGTTCGTCGCCCGCGGCAACCACGACGAATCCGCCAAGTGGCTGGCGCGGTTCTTCTCGGAGCCGGAGGGACGGCACTACTACTCCTTCGACTACGGCGACGCCCACTTCGTCTGTCTGGATTCGCTGCTCGGGCGGGGCGACAAGAGCGGCAGGCACCGGGCCATGCTGGAGTGGTGCGACGCGGACCTGGCTGCCTCCCGGGCCCGCTGGAAGGTGGTCTTCCACCACTTCCCCAGCTACGACGTCGGCAAGCACCTCTCCGCCTGGGGCCGCAAGGACCTGCTGCCCATCTTGCGCAAGCACGGGGTGGACCTGACCATCTCCGGTCACGACCACAGCTACCAGCGGTTCAAGCCCATGTTCACGAAGGGCGAGAACGACGGCCGGCCCATCACCCACGTGGTGGCCGCGGCCGGCAGCCCGGGGCTCTACCGCCTGGAGAGGGAGCCGTTCCTGGCGGCCAGCGACGCCTCGGAGCCCAGTTTCCTGGCCGTGACCGTTTCGCGCGACCGGCTGAGCGGCCGCTGCATCGGCGCCGACGGGCGGGAGCTCGACGCCTTCTCCATCGACAAGCGCGCGGACGGCTCGCTCGATCCCGCGTGGCTGGCCGGCGCGGTCCCGGAGGAGCGATACGGGGATCTGCGTGAGGCGGTCCGCCCGAGCCTCAAGGGGCTGGGGCTGCCGGAGGACCCCCGCGGCGGGCAGGCCATGACCTTCAAGCTGGGAATCGGAGCGCCCGACCGGCCGGTTCGTTTCGAAGTCCGCGCCGAGAAGCGTTCGCAGGCCGACTACGAAGTCACCCCGGTCTCCGGCGAGGCGCCGGCGGGCGGAATTGCGGACGTGGAGCTTCGGGTCAGGCTGCTCAAGCCCGAACTGTACCGGAATCGCGAACTCAAGGACGTGCCCTGGCTGCGCCTGGAGGTCCTGCTCGAAAGCGGCGGGCAGAAGGCGTCGATAATCCGCTACCTCGTCCACCGGCCGCCGGCGCCGCAGGGCTCCGGCAAATAGGGAGCGCGACCGCTAGCTGGACGAGCCCCGGCCGTCGTCCTGGCTCTTCGGTTTGGGCGGAGGGGCCGAAGGCGAGGACGTCCCGGGCGTCCCGGGCGTCGCGGGTCCCGACGGGAAGAAGCCCTTGAACGCGTCGAGGCCGTCGGCGTTGGCCTGGGCGGCTTCGACGTTCTCGCGCTGGATGGCCTCGTAGATCTCTTTGCGATAGACCGGAATGCTCTTGGGCGCGGTGATACCCAGGCGAACAGTGTCGCCGCGGATGTCCACCACCGTGATGTGGATGTCCTCCCCGATCACGATGGTCTCGTCCTTGCGGCGGGAGAGCACGAGCATCGGTCAGGCTCCCGTCCGGGCCGCTCCGGGCGCGGCGGCCCCGCCCGAGGGTTTTGCGGGGGAGAAGCCCTGGGGGAAGACCGGATGCTTGGTGGTGTATTCCGTCCCGGCCAGCACCAGTTGCTTGCCCAGCTTTCGGGCGGCGTTGAAGACCACCGGCCCCAGCAGGTTGGCGGTCATTCTCCACGGGTCCGACGGGATGGACAGCACGACGCAGACGACGGCGTTCTCCAGCCGGTCGAGCTGCAGTCCGGACAGCTCCGCCGGCGTGGCCGTGATGCGGTAGTCCTGCTTGAACACCGCCGGATCGCAGATCACGAAGGCCAGGTCGGGCTTGTCGGCGGACTGGAGCCACTTGAAGGGGGTGCCTTCCGGACCGTCGAAGATCACGAAGGTTCGAGCGTCCGGAAAGCCGACCATGCCCTCCGGGAAGCTGATGGCCGCGGAGTCCTCCACGGTCACCTCGCCGAATCTGGTGGTCTTGATCTTCATCGCTTCCTCTTGGTCGGAGCGGCGCACTCCGCTTCGCTCCGCCGGCCGGTGAATTCTAGCGACGGGCCGGCCCCGTCGCTAGAGGAAATCCGCCAGGCTCAGGGGCAGGACGTTGGCGGCCACCCGCAACGCCGCCTCCATCTGGTTGCTGAGCTGCTGGTAGTCCATGACCGCCTTGGAGTAGTCGACGTCGTTGACCTCGGAGAGCAGCGCGGTCATGTTGTAGTGCTCGTCGTCGTGGCGTGCGCTGGAGTAATCGAAGCGCTGCACCCGGGCGCCGGCCTCGGAGCGCGATTGCAGGATCTTGTCGAGGGCCGTGTCGAACTTGGCGATGGTGGCCTCGATGCCCGGGCCGTCGTCGGCCATCAGGGCGTCGCGCAGGTCGATCAGGGTCGTGAAGATGTTGTCGGCGCGGACCCCGGCGCTGGCGATGCCCAGGTCGGCGGCGGTGGTGCCGCCGTTCTCGGTGATGGTCATGGTCGCGCCGTTGACGCGGCTGGAAATGTCCAGGCTCCGGCCGTCGGCGGATATCTCCGCGTGCACGTTGGCCGCGGAGTTGTTGATGGCGCCGAGCAGGTCCTGGACGGTCCCGCCCAGGTCGGCGGCGGTGATGGTCACCGAGGCGGACCCGTTGGTGATGGTGAACCCCGACGTGTCGAATGCGCCGTTGAGCAGCGAGGAGACCCTGGTCAGGGCGGTGATCCGGGGGTCGATGTCCATGCCGGTGAACCCGCCGGCGCCGGAGCCGAGGATGCCCAGGCTCCGGGCGGTGGTGTTGCCGTTGACGTCGGCCACCGTGACGGTGCCGGGACCGGCCAGGGTCAGGGCGTGGCCCGTCCCGTCGACTCCCACGGTCACCGCCCCGCCGGTGCCGGCCTGGATCAGGGTGGCCACGTCCTCGAGGGTCTCGGCGCCCGACAGGTCGATGCGGACCGTGGTCGGGACGGCCCCGTAGGTCACGTCGAGGTAGCCGGGGGTGAAGCCGACGCCGCCGTTCAGGTCGCGGAGCATGGTGCCGTCGGGCGCCAGGTCCAGCGCCGGGTCCAGGTCGACGCCGCCCTGGACCGTGGCGTCGAAGGCCCCGAAGGCCTCGCGGCCGGTGATGTTGATGAAGTTCTTGGAGTTATCGCTCATGCGCATGCCGATGCGCCCGGCGTCGCCGTTGTAGATCACGCCGTCGCCGGTGATCTCGAAGGGCGTCTCCAGCATGTTGAAGCCGGCGAAGATGAATCGCCCGCGGAAGCGGCGGTTGCCGGAGTCGACGATCTCGTCGAGGATCTGCTGGACCTCCGCGGCGGTGCCGCGGCGCTGGGCGGCGTTGATGGTGCCGTTGGAGGCGTGCACCGCCAGGGTGCGGGCCGAGATGATCAGGCTGTTGATGTTCGAGAGGATGTTGTCGGTCTCGGACAGGAAGCTCGTGCCCACGCTGGCGTTGCGCATGTACTCGCTGGCCCGGCGGAGGTGGTCGTTGATGTCCATTACCTGGCCGGCGATGCCCGGGTCCTGCGAGGGCAGGCTGATGATCGTGCCGCTGGCCAGCTGTTGCTGGGTCCGGGACATCTTGGTGTTGTTGTAGCCCAGGTCCCGCAGGAAGTTGTTGGCGAGGATGGCCTCGGTTATGCGCATGGCCGGCGCCCCTTAAGTCCTGTTGATCAGGCTGTCCAGGACGGTGTCCAGCACCGCCATGAAGCGCGCCGACGCCTGGTAGGCGCGCTGGTACTCGATCATCCGGGTCATCTCCTCGTCGAGGGAGACGCCGCTCATGTTCTCGCGCTCGTTCTCCAGCCGCACCAGCACGTCGTTGTTGACCTGCAACCGGGTCGTGTTGGTGGCGCTCTCCGTGGCCATCCGGCCGATCATGCTGCGGTAGAACTCCTCCAGCGACTTGGAGTTGCCGTCGAGGACCGGCTGGTCGCGCAGGTCCAGGAGCGCCAGCAGGTTGTCGCTGTCGCCGGAGTTGAGGGTCTTGCCGGTGGCCAGGAAGCGTCCGCTGGCCGTCAGGGTGTCGCTGATGCCCATGCTGCCGGCGCTGTGGCCGGTGAAGAAGTTGTTGATTCCCAGGGTGGCCAGCACTCCCGAGGTGTCCTCGCTGAAGAAGAAGCCGTAGGCCGCCGGGTCGTCGGAGTCGATGTGCAGGTGGTTGAGGGTGTCGACCGACGCGGTGATGGTGCCGGCCGGCACCGCGGCGTTGATGGCCGCGGCCAGCCCGTTCAGGGTGGTGTCCGCGCCCACGCCGTCCAGGTCGATGGGCACGCGGTACTTGAGCGTCTCGCCGGTGGCGGCGTTGACGATGTCGATGGTCAGGGAGCCGTTCTTCACCGTGAAGGTGCCGGACATGGGCGTGAAGCCCAGGTTCATCTGGTCGAGGGGCACGTCGGCGTCGAGCGGGACGTTCTCGCTGACCACCGAGGTCAGGGCGTCGGTGCCCACCCCTTGGGAGTGGATGCGGTTGAACTCGAAGATGAGGCTCGCCGCGAACTGGTCGAGGTCGTCCATGAAGCCCTTGACGATCTGGTCGCGGGCCTCCATGCTGGCCGGCAGCGAGCCGCTGGTGGTCAGGAGCTTCCCGCCGCCGTCCTCGAAGACCACCTCGTGGATGGGCATGTTCTCGGCGGTGGACAGCCGGGTGGTGAGGTGGTAGGTGCGCTCGAAGATCACCAGGGGCATGCCTTTGGTGGTCACGGTCACGCTCTTGTTGGGCTGCTCGATCGCGGTGATGTCCATGATCCCGGCCAGTTCGCGCAGCTTGCTGTCGCGCACGTCGCGCAGGTCGTTCTCGGGCGCGCCGGTGGTGCCCTCGTTGATGCCGATCTGGACGTTGAGCTTGGCGATCTCGTCGAGCAGGTTGTTGACCTTGTCCACCTCGACCAGCACGTTGTTGTCGAGGGTGGTGCGGTAGTCGGTCATGGCGGCGTAGAGCGTGTTGACCAGCTCGCGCAGGCTCTCGCCCTCCTGGACCACCAGGTCCCGGGTGGGCTGGTCCTCGATGGTCGCGGAGAGGTCGTGCATCGACTGGAAGAAGCGGTCCGTGGCCGTGGACAGGTCGTTGCCGCTGAGTTCGTCGAAGAGCGCCTCCAGCCGGTTGTAGGCCGCCTGGCGGATCTCTCCGGACTGGGCCTGGTTGTCGGCGTCGCGGATCTGCGAGTTGATGAATTCGTCGACGATGCGCTCGACGCTGTCGATGACCACGCCCTGGCCGATGGCGCCGTAGGTGTAGTGGTTGGCGGTGGCCGGCTGCAGGATGGCGCGCTGGCGGCTGTAGCCGGGGGTGTTGGCGTTGGCGATGTTGTGGCCGACGGTGTTGAGACCGACCTGCTGGGCCAGGAGGCTCGAGAGGGCGGTGTGGAGTGCCGGGCAGACAGCCATGGGGCGCCTACGCCTTCCGGTCCATGAGGGCCGCCCCGGCGGTGGCCGCGGCGCGCTCGCGCCTGGCGCCGTAGGCGCTGCCGCGCTGGCTGCGCACCTCGGCGAGCAGGCCGAAGAAGTCGTCGATGTGGATCAGCGAGGCCTCCAGCACCTGACGGGTGCGGGCGCTGGCCTCGCGGAGGTCGGCGGCGCAGGCCCGCAGGCGGCCGCCCAGGCGGCGGAGCCTGGCGCCGTCCTCGGCGCCGAGCGCGTCGGCGATGGCCGCGAGCCGGACGCGGCCGGCCCCCTCGAGGCCCAGCTCGCCGGCGAGGGCGGCGACGACGGCGGCGCGGTCGGCCTCCACGGCCTCCAGCCGCGCGGCCTGCTCCTCCTGCTCGGCGACGATCTGGGCGAGCAGCGCCGGGTCGGCCGAGACCGCCGCCGCCCGGGCGTCCTTGGCCAGATCCAGGAGCCGCCGGCTGAGGGTCAGCTCCTCCTCGAGAACCGTCGCCAGCCTGTCGATGTCAGAGGACATTTCCGCCTCCTGTCTGGTTATCGGACTTCTGGGGGGCGCCTTGAGCGCCATTACCGTAGGCCCTGGCGGCCTGCACGGATGCCATCTGCCGGTAGATCTGGTCTCCGAGGCCGAAGCCGCCGCGGGAGGCCAGCATGCGGGAGTACTCCTCGTCGGCCAGTCCCTGGAACATGGAGCCGGCGAAGCCGCCCGAGAGCAGTCCCTTGTCGGGCGAGGCCTTGCGGGCGGTCTGGAGCATGGTGTTGATGGTCGTGGCCTCGAGCTGGCGGCAGAGATAGCGCTGGAACTCCTGCCGGTCGGCCCCGGAGGTGGGCTGGCGCCCCATCTGGAGCATCATCTCCCAGCGCCCTTCGCGGGAGCGGTTCGCGGACGCGGTCCCGCTCGCGGCGGCGGACCGGTCGAGTCCGGCGCCGGGCGTCAGGGTGGCGGGGGCGGTGGTCACGTGCCGCTTTCCCTTACTCGCAGACCAGCTTGGCCTGCAGGGCCTTGGCCTTGTCCAGTTCCTTGATGACCGCGATGATCTCGGCGTTGCTGTAGACGTTGGTCTTCCGGAGCGCCGTCTGGAAGTCCGGGAACAGCGTGCCCTCCTCCTTGATCTCCACGCGGATGTTGCCCACGGTGACCGTGGCCTTGTTGATCCGGACCGTGCCGGTCACCACCACCGTGCCGGTACGCTCGTTGATGACCACGGTGGCCGGCGGGTCGTAGGCGATGGGCAGGCTGAGGATCTCGGCGATGAAGCCGATCTTGCGGGCGGCCTCGGCCGCGGGGATGTCCACGCGCACCAGGCAGGGGTCGGCGGCCGTGGCCACCGGGGCGTCCTGGGGGGCGCGTTGGGAGGTGTTGATGGCCTCGGCCACCTCGCGGGCCAGGCGGAAGTCGCCCCGGCGCAGGACCAGCTCGACGTAGTCCACCCGCCGGCCGGCGGCGTCGATCCGGTGGCCCTCGAGCGCGGGGCAGGGGATCTCGCACTCCATGATGCCGCCGCCGGTGATCACGCCGGAGGTCGGCGAGACCACCGCGCCATCGGCGGACTTGACCGAGACCAGGCCCTCGGCGCGCACGTACTGCACGTCCGGATCGGCGGCGTGCAGCGGGGTGGGCAGCAGGATGCCGTTCTCGAGGCTGGCGGCATCGCCGATGGAGCTCACCGTGACGTCCAGGCGCTGGCCCTGCTTGAGGAAGGGCCGCACCCGGGCGGTGATCATGACCAGGGCCACGTTCTTGGTGGCCAGGTCGTCGGCGCGGACGTTGAACTTGAAGCCGTTCTCCAGGAGCTGGGCCATGCGCCTGGAGGTCTCGCGGCTCTTGTCGCCGGTGCCGCGCAGGCCGACCACCAGGCCGATGCCCTGGATCTGCTGCTCCTGGGCGCCCTTGATGTCGGCCAGGTCGCGGATGGTGGTGGCCGCCCGGGCCGCGCCCGGCAGGGCCGGGATCGCGAGCGTCGCGGCGGCAATGGTCAGGATCAGGTTTCGCACCGGTCCGTCCCTTTCAGAAGATGTTCACGAAGTCGAAGACCCTGGTCAGCAGGCTGCGCTTGTTGGCGTCGCCCACCGAGCCCTTGGGGTTGTACTGGATGTTGGGATCGGCCACCCGGTCGGACTGGACGGTGTTGTCGCTGGACACGTCCTGCGGACGGCAGCGGCCGGTCAGCACCAGGGTGGTGGTCTCCTCGCCGATCTTGATGCGCTTGCGGGCCTCGAGCATCAGCTGGCCGTTGGGCAGGATCTCGATGACCTCGGCGGTCACATTGGCGGTGAACGAGTCCTGGGTCTTGATCTCGCCGGAGCCCTCGTGCTTGCGGTCGGCGGAGATGTCCAGCTCCGGCTTCCTGCTGGTCGAGGTCAGCGGCTCGTAGGACAGGCCGCCGTCGGTCTTGAGGTTGAAGGCCTTGGCGATGTCCAGGTTCACGCTGCTCTTGCGGTCGTAGGTGGTGTCCATCTTGGTGCCGGTCTTGGACGTCTCCTTGATGACGATGGTCACCAGGTCGTGCTGGCTGAAGCCCTTCTCGGCCAGCAGGTTGCCGCCGCCCCAGATGCTGCCCGGGTTGCCGGCGCGGCGCTCCTGGGCGGCGGCGCCCAGAGACAGGGCCGCGGTCGCGGCCAGGACCAGCGCGGAGGTCGCGATTCTCATGGTCTACTCCATCCTCACGATGCCCTGGCCGGCGGCCTTGCCGACCAGCTGCTGCTTGCGCCCGCCGATGCGCTCGACGGTCACCGGCTCGCCGAGGGCCGCGTCGGAGCGGGCCACGACCGTCTCGGTGATGCGCACGCCGCCGGCCTCGGAGACCAGGGTGACCGGCTGGCCGCGGCGCACGACGTTCTGGCGGGCCAGCTGGCGCACGTCGAAGGCCGCGCCGGCCTTGATGGGCCGCTCGACCAGCATGCCCGGGAGCACGGCCGCGTCAGTGGGGATCTCCATGGCCAGGTCGGTCAGGCGCACGCGCGCCGAGCCCACGTCGTCGGCCGAGATGCTCCGGCCGGCGGTCAGGTCGCGGGTGGCCACCGGAACGGTGCGGAGGACGCCGGCGTCGAGAGATACCTGCAAACGCCCGGCGGGGCGGTCGCCCTCGGTCAGGACGATGGCGGCGTTCTGCCGGCCCAGGCGCACGCGGCCGGACGGCCACTGCACGTCGGCCTTGAGGCCGTCGAGGGCCCCGGCCAGCCCGGACTGCCGGACCGAGGCGACCTGGACGTCCAGGTCGTCGGCCGGGCAGCCCAACCGCGCGGCCAGCGAGGCGCGCAGCCAGGCGGAGGCCGCCTGCCGGAGTTCCTCGTCGGACGGCCCGGCGGGAGCGGGCTTGGCAGGGGCGGGCCGGACCGCGGTCGCCGGGGCGGATTTCGCGGGGGCGGCTGGAGCGGCGGTGCCCGCCGGCGCGGTTGCGAGGCGGACCACGGTCTCGGCGGCGCCGACCACCTCGAAGCGGCGGGCGTCGAAGCCCTCCTCCTCGAGGCGCAGGCCCACGGTCCGGGCGGTCAGCGCCTGGGCCTGTCCGGCGAGCGGCGCGCGGCCGAGGAGCACCCCGGCGGCCTCGGCGGCGCGCGCGCCGTCGAGCTCGGCCACCTCGTCGAGGCGCACGAATGCGCCGACGGCGGCCGCGGCCGGGCGGAGGGTGACGAGCAGCTCGGGCCGCTCGGCCCGACCGCCGGCCTCGCCGGCGCGGGCGCCGGCGAGGAGCGCCGCGGACGCCAGGAGCAGCGCGGCGAGGGCCAGTGGGGCGCGCGTCACGTCCCGGCTCCTACCTTCTCAGCGCCGCGGTGGTCTGGAGCATCTCGTCGGAGGTCTGGATGCTGCGCGAGTTCATCTCGAAGGCGCGCTGCGCCTGGATCAGGTTGATGAGCTCGCGGGCTGCGTCCACGTTGGAGGCCTCCAGGTATCCGGACTGGACCTCGCCGAACTGGGCGCTGCCGGGCACTCCCGTGGTGGGGGCGCCCGAGGAGTCGGTCTCGCCGAAGAGGTTGCCGCCCAGCGCCTTGAGGCCGGCCGGGTTGGGGAAGAAGGCCAGTTCGATCTGGCCGATGTTCTGGTTGGGCTGGCCGTTGGCCATGACCGCCCAGACGGTGCCGTCCGGCCCGAAGGTGAAGTTGACGGCGTCGTCGGGCACGGTCAGTCCGGGGGCCAGCAGCAGGCCGCTGGCGGTGACGATGTTGCCGGCCGAGTCGCGCTGGAAGCTGCCGTCGCGGGTGTAGACCGTGGCGCCGGTGGGGGTGGTGATCTGGAAGAAGCTGGTGTCGTCCTGGATGGCCACGTCCGAGAGGCGGTCGGTGTTCTGCAGCGCCCCGCGGCTGAAGGTTATGGTCGTGGACACGTTGGTCACGCCGTTGCCCACCTGGATGCCGGCCGGGACGAAGAGTCCCGGGGTGGCCGCCTGGACTCCCGGCTCGCGCAGGCGCGAGTAGAAGAGCTCCTGGAAGTCGGCGCGGCTGCGCTTGAAGCCGGCGGTGTTCACGTTGGCCAGGTTGTTGGCGGTGACGTCCACGTTGCGCTGCTGGGCGCTCAAGCCGGTCGCCGCGGTCCAGAGGGATCTGAGCATCGTCTACCTCCTCCTCATTCCTTGCGTCTTCAGGCCAGCCTGGCGATGTTGCTGGCGGCCAGGCTGAGCATCTGGTCGTGCACGCGGATGAACTGCATGTTGGCCTCGTAGCTCCGCGAGGCCTCGATCATCTGGACCATGGCCTCGGCTGAGTTGGTGCCGGAGCCCTCCAGGAAGCCCTGTTCGACGGTCACGTCGGCGCCGCCGGCGCGCATCCCGGCGTCCTCGGGGGCGACGAAGGCGGTGTCGCCGGTCTTGATCAGCCGGTCGGGCCGGTCGAAGCGCACCAGCCGGACCTGGCCGAGCGTTTCGCTGACGCCGTTGCGGGACCGGCTGACGGTCCCGTCGCGGCCGACCGTGAAGTCGGTGCCGTTGACGTAGATGGCCGCGCCGCCCTCGCCCTGGACCTGCCAGGCGCCGTCGGCGGTCAGCAGCTCGCCGCGCGCGCCGACCTGGAAGTTGCCGGCGCGGGTGTAGCGGACCTCCTCGCCGCGCTGGATGGCGAAGAAGCCGTCGTTGCCGTTGATGGCCAGGTCGGTGTTCCGCCCGGTCTCCTGGGCGGGGCCGGCGGTGTGGGCCGTGCGGGTCTCGGCCACCATGGCGCCGCCGCCGACCGTCCAGAGCACCCGGCGGTCGGGGCGCAGCGCGTCGGCGCGGACCTCGTCGCGGTTGCGGTAGCTGCTCATCGCCGCCCAGTCCGCCCGGAAGCCGGGGGTGTTGACGTTGGCCAGGTTGTTGGCCACGACCTGGTGGCGCATCTCCGAGGCGATGGCGCCCCAGGTGGCGGTGTAGAGGCCGTGGATCATGGGCGAACCTCGGCGTGCAGTTGGCGGTTGGCGGTGGGCAGCGAAGTGCCGACGGAAGCGGACCGCCCCTTTCCGCCCACGCCTCTCTGCTTGCCGCCTACTGCTTTCTGCCTGCTGCCCGCAGGCCCCTGAGTCCGGCGGCGGCAGGAGTCGGCCGCGTAGCGCCCGGCCACCTCGATGATCCAGCGGCCGAGTTCCGGGCCGGCCAGGCTGGCCAGGCCGTCGAGCCTCGCGCAGGCCAGATCCACGCCGTCGGTCAGGTTGTCGGTTACGAGCATTCGCTCCTCCGGCACTGGTTTCCGACCGCGGGAAAAGCAATGGCCGTGCCATTGGCTTGCGGGCAGCGGAAGTTTCTTCCGGGTGAACGCAAGTCGCCAACAATGTGGCGGTTAAGTGCGATCTTGTGGCTGTGGAATCCATTCGATGGAGTTTGGCGCGCACGCTCCCCGGGCGCCGCGGCGCGTTTCTCCGGCAGCCCGGCGGAAAGTTCCGCCGGGTGAAGGGCGGGGGCCTCGGGAGCCGGAGATGAGTCTCGACAAGTGGCTTGCAGGCGACCGGGCTGCGCCATACAATGGGCACATCAATGAAGATACTGAGCATGTCGACAAGCGCGAAATGGACTGCCGGCCTGACGCTCGCGGCGTTGGTGGCAGCGTTGTTCGGGCCGGTCTGTGCGGCGGAGGAGGAGCGCGGACCTGCCGAAGCCGGTGCGGCGTCGCCTGCTCCGGATGCGGCGCCGCAGCCTGCGGACGAGCAGCCCCGCCTCAACCTGCTCAAGCCCAAGCCGCAGATGCCCCCCGCGCCGCTGGGCCCGGGGCCGGTTGTCGTGGTGACCATCACCGAGGATTCGCCGGGCGGGGCGATCAGCACCTGGAACGTGGGCTATATCCAGCGCTGCCTGGAGCGCGCACGCAAGCAGCAGGTCGGGCTGTTCGTGATCCAGCTGACCACCAATGGCGGTTCCGGCAAGATCATGGCCGAGATGGCCGAGGCCATCAGCGGTGCCAGAGATATTCACACCACCATGTACGTGAAGGGCCGCGCCTTCTCGGCCGGCGCCATGATCGCCCTGGCCTGCGACGACATCTATATGGAGCCGGGCAGCGTCGTCGGCGCGGCGACCCCCATTCTCCTGACCAGCGAAGGAGTGGCCAACCTGCCGGAGGAAGTCAAAGAGAAGTTCATGCGCGCGGGTGTGACCGAGTTCGAGGCCATGGCCCATAAGAAGGGCCATTCCGCGCAGATCGCCGCCGCCATGGTGGACCCCGGACTGGAGGTTCTGGCCGTACGGAGGGCTTCCGACGGGCCCATCGAACTGATGAACCGCGAGGAGTACGAGGCGGCGCTGAAGGGCCCGAACGGCCGGCGGGTGCAGATCGTCGAGGTGGTCAACAACGAGAAGCGCCTGCTGGTGTTCACCGACAAGGAGGCCGTCAAGTGGGGGCTGGCGGTCGACAATCCCCACGACCTGAACACCCTGGTCAAGTCCGTGGGACTGGCTGACAGGCAAATCGTGATGATGGAGCCCAGCCTCTCGGAGGTGATGGCCCGCTTCTTCTCCAGCGGGTTCATCGTCGCGCTGCTGATCGCCGCAGCGACCATTGCGCTCTACATGGAGTTGAACCACCCCTCCGGCGTGGCCGCGGGGTTCTTCCTGCTGGCGCTGGGGCTCTTCTTCTGGGCCAGCTTCATGGCCGGCACGGCCAACGCCGTGTCCATCATCATGGTGCTGGCCGGCGCAGCCTTGCTGGCGATCGAGATATTCTTCATTCCGGGCTTCGGAGTCACGGGAATCAGCGGGGCCATCCTGGTGGTCCTCGGCATGGTGGTGGCGCGCATCCCGCCGGACGTCTTCACGTCGCCGGGCGGAAAGGGCGGCGGGTTCACTCCGCCGGTAATCCGCTGGGACGGATTATGGATGGCGGTGCTCCCGGTCCTGGCCGGCTTCGGCCTGGGCGCGGCCGCCATCGCCATCCTCATGCGCTTCTTCCCGCGCCTGCCGCTCTTCAACCGCATGGTGCTGAGCGCCGACCTCTCCGGCGCGGTGGTGACCTCCGCGCAGGCGGCCGGCGCCGAGCGGCCCGAGCAACTGGTGGGCCTGGTGGGGGTGGCCTCCACGGTCTTGCGGCCCGGCGGCTCGGCGCGCTTCGACGGCAGGCTGCTCGACGTGGTCTCCGACGGCGAGTTCATCGAGGCCGGCGTGCGGGTCCGGATCGTCTCCGCCGACTCGAACCGCATCGTGGTGAGGAGGGCCTGAGCTTGTTGCTGACCCTGGCCATCGTGCTGCTCGTCGGCGCAATGGTGTTCCTCTTCCTGGAGCCCTTCGTCCCCTCCATGGGCATCCTGACGGCCTGCGGGCTGGCCTGTTCCGTAGGTTCCAGCTGGGCGGCCTTCTCCCTGGGGGCGGGCACCGGATGGCTCTTCGTGACGCTCAACGCGGTCGGGCTGGTCGCGGCCCTCGTCACCGCCTTCAAAATCCTGCCGCGCAGTCCGATGGCCCTCGGGAAGACGAGCGTCGAGGAGGGCGGTTATGTGCCGGTCGAGAAGGCCGGCGACCTGGTGGGCAGGAGCGGCGTGGCCTTCACCGTGCTCCGGCCGGGCGGCACCGCGCTCATCGAGGGGCGCAAGGTCGACGTGGTCGCCGCGGGCGGCTGCATCGAGCAGGACGCCCGCGTCCGCGTCGTGGCCGTCGAAGGTTTCAAGGTCGTGGTCGAGAAGGAGACCCTGTAGGAGTCGAGGTCCCCGGAGCGCCCGCGCGGCGGCCGGGGCGGATTGTTGCGGACGCGAAGCGCGGCCGCAGGCGTTGTCGAAAGGAGTCGTTTGATGAATCCCCTGATAATCGGTGCGGTGGTCGTCGGTGTAATCCTGCTGCTGGTCTTCTTCGGCCTGCTGATGAAGTACGGCCTTCTTTACATCCAGGCGGCCACCAGCGGCGCCCCGGTCGGCTTCTTCACCGGCATCGTGGCCATGAGGCTGCGGCACGTGCCGCCTACCCTGATCGTCGAGAGCCGCATCGCCGCGGTGCGCGCCGGCATCGACCTCACCACCAAGGAGCTCGAGAGCCTGTACCTGGCCGGCGGGCACGTCTCCAACGTGGTCCGGGCGCTGATCGCCGCCAACAAGGCCAACATTCCGCTGAACTTCAACCGGGCCATGGCCATCGACCTGGCCGGGCGCGACGTGGTCGACGCGGTGCGCACCTCGGTGCATCCCAAGGTCATCGACTGCCCCGACCCGTCCAAGGGCCGGCCGACCATCGACGCGGTGGCCAAGGATGGCGTGCAGCTCAAGGCCAAGGCGCGCGTAACGGTGCGCACCTGCCTGGACCGCCTGATCGGCGGCGCCACCGAAGAGACCATCATTGCCCGCGTGGGCGAGGGCATCGTCACCACCATCGGCTCGGCCGGCAGCCACAAGGAGGTGCTCGAGAACCCCGACCGCATCAGCCGCACGGTGATGCAGAAGGGCCTGGACTCGGGCTCGGCCTTCGAGCTGCTCTCCGTGGACATCGCCGACGTGGACGTGGGCGAGAACATCGGCGCGACGCTGCAGATCGCCCAGGCCGAGGCCGACAAGCAGATCGCCCAGGCCCAGGCCGAGAAGCGCCGCGCCCTGGCCGTTGCCAACGAACAGGAGATGGCCGCCGAGGTGCGCAAGAACCGCGCGCTCGTGGTGCTCGCCGAGAGCGAGGTGCCCAAGGCCTTCGCCCAGGCGCTGCGCGAGGGCAAGCTCGGCGTCATGGACTACTACCGCCTGCAGAACATCCAGGCCGACACGCGCATGCGCGACGGCATCGTCGGCGAGCAGGGCAAGAAGGACCAGTAGGCGACGAACGGTGGGCGCCCGGCAGTCGAAGATGAGCGGCCGTTCGCGGACGGAGTGACGCGCTGATGGAAGAATTCCCGATAGGCCTGATCGTTCTGGTCGTCCTCATGGTCTTGTCCGTGCTGGGCAAGGTCCTGTCCCGCAAGGCGGGCGCGGACGGGGATGCCCCGGCGGGCCGGCCGGGCAGGGCGTCGGGCGGGAGCGGGGAGCCGCTCTCTCCGGAGGAGGCCCTGGAGCGGATGTTCCGGGAGATGCAGCAGCGTCGGAAGCAGGCGCAGGCGGGGGCTCCGGCCGCCTCCCAGGAGCGGGTCCGGCCGCCGGCACCGGAGCCGCGTCCGCGGACCCCCGACGACCACTTCGAGAGGATGGAGGAGCGGCCGGTCGCCGTGAAGCCGGCGATCCCGGTGGCGCGCCCCGTGCCCATGGCCAGGCCGGTGCCGGCGACCCGGCCTGCCGGACAGGCGCGCCCCTACCGCGAGCCGGTAGTCAGGGCGGGCGCGCCGCGCGTCGTGCTCCGGAAGCCCAAGGCGGCCTTCGCCACCGCCGAGGGGCCGACCGTTGCCGCCGAGCAGCGCGCCCTGATGGCCGCGAGCAAGGCGCGGATGGCGGCCGCCGCCGGCATGGCCGGTGGTCCGGACGCCAGCAAAGCGGCGCGGGTCGCCGCCGGCCCCAAGGCCATGGTCAACCTCGACGGGATGAATTTCGACCGGGCCGAGGCCGCCAGGGCCATCGTGTACCTCGAACTCCTGGGCGCGCCCAGGGCCGTGCGACCCTACGCTGGACCGCCTGCGGCAGGTTGAGTGCGGCAGTTGCCAGTTGTCAGTTGCTGGTTGCCAGAAAGAACCGGGGACAACTACTAGGGGCGGGCCAGGCGGCCCGCCCCTCTTGGTTCGATCGTCTTTGACTGGCAACTGGCAACTGATAACTGCTATCTGGCAACTATGTCATTCAGCCCCTGACCTTCTCGATCAGCCGCCGCGCCGTGTCCTCATCGGGAGCGCGGACCGACAGGAACATGCCCTCCGGACCGACCGCGTCCAGTAGCGGCAGGACTTCCTCGGGTTTGACGTGGATGGCCTGGACCGACTTGCCGCCGGCCTTTATGCGGCGGTAGAGGTCGTACCACTGGGGCGAGCCGCCGCCGGGCAGGCTCGCCTGGGGCGTCCACTCGATGGCGTCGAGCGCCTCGATCTCGAGGAGCGCGTCGAGGTGCTGCATGGCGGTCGTGCCGTCGAGGTGGTACATCGAGCGGTCGAGCCACCGGCACTGGGCCGAGAGGGCGGGGGCCACGAACTCGCGGAACATCTCCGGCGAGATCATGCAGGTGAAGTCGCCCTGGACCTTGGCGGTCTTTCCCGGACTCCAGATGCCGAAGGCTGCGAAGGCGCTGCCGCCGTCCTCGTCCTTGACCCGCTCGTAGATGCCGTCGAAGGCGGCGAAGAAGGCCTGGTTGACCTCCTCGATGCTGCGCTTGACCCAGTCGGGCCGCTCGATCATGTCCATCAGGAGCGGCTCGGTCCCGCGCATGGCCGCGAGGGTGTCGATGTTCTCGATGAGGTCGGGCACGCCGAGCAGGTAGCGGCCCCGGGCGCTCCGCCGGCCCTCCTCGATGAGCGCCACGTGGATGTCCCACCACTTGTTGCCCTTCGGCTCGAAGCGGATCGGGCCCCACGAGTCCGGGTCCTCGATGCACGGGTCGTACCAGACGGTCTCGGCGGAGAACCCGGGCTTCGCGCCGAGGAAGGAGCCCAGGCTCCCCGGGCCGAGGATGGCGTCGTAGTACGGGAATGCCTCGCCGCCAAAGAAGGTGCGGGACATCTCGTACTCGGCCTTGGCGCGGCGGTAGACCGGGTCGGTGTAGCGCGCCGCAATGTCGGCGGGCGGCTCCGGGCGGGGCAGGTTCTCGACCGGCTCGCGCCGCGGGGCGGTGACCTCCAGGGCCAGGCCCTTGCGGTCCCACCACTTGATCAGGTTGGCCTTGGCTGTCTCCCAGTCGGGTTTCCACTTGAGCGGCATCGGCGGTTTCTCCTTCACGGTCAAAGTGTCCGAGCGATGAGGACGGAAAGGGTGGTGATCGCATAGGCCAGAGCCGCAAACGGCCCGGCCAGGAGCATGGCGGCCATTGACCAGCGGACGGTCCGGGTGAATCCTGCTGCCAGTGATTCCCGTCGCTGGCTGATCAGAGCCAGAAGCTCCCGGATTCCTGTCCGTCCGCGGCGCAAATATCCCCAGATCTCCCCCAGCGAGGCGATGGCGCTGACCGAGCCGCTCAGCACGACGAGGCTCAGCACCAGGCAGGCAGCGATTGCGATGCAGAGGACGGTAAGTACTTCAAGCACGCTGGTTTCCCGGAGGATCGAGAAGGTGACAGCCGCGCTCACGCCCCAGACGAGGGCCGATCCGAGCAGTACCAGGCATATTCGCCGGGCGGTGAAGGGCGTGTTCATTCGCGCGGCTTGAAGGCGAACTTCGGGCTCTGCCCGAGGAACCTTGCGGGGTTGTCGTAGAAGAGCGTCTCGATGTCCTCCTCGCGGTGGCCGCGCTTCCTCATCTCGAAGATGGCGTCGTGGAGGGTGGCCGGGTCGGACGGGCCCCAGTCGCCGGAGGCGTCGACCATGATGCGATCCAGGCCGAAGCGCTCGACGGCGTCGACGACGCGCGGCGGGCTGTTCTTGGTCACGGGGTAGATGGTCATGGAGGCCCAGAAGCCGGCCTCTATGATCATTCCGATGGTGTGCTCCTCGGCGTGGTCGAAGCAGACCATCGAGGGTCTGACCCGCCCGTGGCCCTTGAGGTACTCGAGCATCATCCTGGTGCCCTTGAGCTTGTCGGCCAGGTGCGGCGTGTGCAGCCACATGACCTTGTCTAGCTTCACGGCGAGCTCGACCTGCTCGGCGAAGACGGTCATCTCGTTCTTCGTGTTCTTGTTGAGGCCGATCTCGCCGATGCCGAGCGCGGTGGGCTTCTCCAGGAACTCGGGGACGAAGGAGATTACTTCGCGGGAGAGCGAGAGGTTGTCGGCCTCCTTGGGGTTCATGCAGATGTGGCAGTAGTGCCTGATGTTGTACTGCGCCGCCCGGGTCGGCTCGAACTCGGTGAGGTGCTTGAAGTAGTCGTAGAAGGCCTGGGCCCCGGCGCGGTCGTAGCCCGCCCAGAAGGCCGGCTCCACGCAGGCCACCGTGTGCATCAGCGCCATGCGCTGGTAGTCCTGGGTGGTCCGGGCGATCATGTGGATGTGCGGCTCGATCACTCTCATCTCTAGACCCTCGATCGGTTATCTAACCACAAAGACACGAAGTCACAAAGAGAACACGAAGCAGGCTCAGTGTCTTTGCTCGAACCGGAGTCCAACTTCGTGTCCCCTTAGTGTCTTGGTGCCTTTGTGGTTGGGTGGGCTACTCGACGGAGAAGAGCCGCTGGAAGCGCTCGGCGCGCTCCGGGTGGCCGTCGGCCAGCAGCAGCGCCGCCTCGCGGAGCTTGCCCAGCCGTGGGTCGGCCTCGATCTCGTCGAAGTTCCGGGCGCGCTCCAGGCGGTCGAGCATCGCCGCCGTCTCCAGGAGGTGCATGCGCGCGTCCAGGAAGTACATGTCGAGCAGCTCCGGCGCGGTCTTTCCGGCCGGGAGCCGTGCCGGTTGGCGGTTGGCGGTGGGCGGTTCGCGGCGGGTGGGCTGCGTCGCCCTATGGCCTCCGGACGCTGCCTTCCGCCCACTGCCTGCTGCTTTCTGCTTGGCCGCCATCACTTGACCTCCACTTCCACGACGTTGGAAAGGGCGCTCTCGTTCTGCTCGGAGTCGAAGGACTTGAGCGCCACCCAGTGCTTCCCGGGCGCGAGCCCCTTGAGGGCGAGGCTCTCCTTCCCGCCGGCCGGCTGCGGAGCGGGCTCGTCGGCGACGTTCAGCGCCTGGTAGAAGGAACAGACCTTGGCGCGGTGCTCGTCGGCGAGCTTGCGGTAGCCGGCCTTGTCCGCGGGCATCTCGACGCCCGGAGGCGGCCAGTCGGTCACGCGCTCGACCATCTTCACGGCCGAGTGTTTGACCTGGTAGAGAGCCGCCCGGCCCTTGTCGGCGTCGCCGCCGGGTGCAGTCCAGGTGAGCTTGACCTCGCCGTTGCCCTTGGCCTCGGCGGCCAGGTCCTTGACGGGGGAGGGCGGGGTCTGGTCGAGCCGCGGGTGGACCACGCAGGCGTAGCCGGGCTGGGCGAACGGCTTGTACTCGGTCTTGGTGGCCTCGTAGCCGGCCTTCAAGGCTTCGAGAAAGTCGGCGCGGCCGCTCAGGCGGTAGCCGTAGCCGACCGCGGCTATGCAGTCGTCATTGAAGCCGCCGGCGCCGCCACCGGGCGCGTTCGGTCCCCAGACGTCGCTCCAGCAGTAGGTCCAGCCGACGGGCCGGCCGGCCTCGTCGCGGAGCATGGAGCGGTTCACCAGCACGTCGCAGGTGGCCAGGATCGCGTCGCGGGCCTCCTCGTCGCCGGTCTCCTCGTAGTACTTGGCGAGCGCGATGACCACCAGACCGAACTGGAAGTTGGCGTAGACCGCGCCGGCGCCCGGGCCGCGCTTTTCGGCGGCGTACTGCTTGCCGTAGACCTCCGCCGAGCCCTTGTCGTTGATGCACAGGCACATCCAGCCGATGGGGCTGTAGCGCACTGCGTTGCGGTAGGTGAGCACCATCTTACGGGCCTCGGCCATCTCCTCGCGGCTGCCGGAGAGGGAGATGCCCTGCATGTGGTTGAAGAGCGGCCAGGCGTTGTAGCGGTTGTCGCTCATCATCTTCGGGTCGGTTTCGGGGTCGCCCTTGCCCAGACGCTTCCAGGCGTAGGCCCGGCCGCGCAACCCGAGGCGCTCGACCGCGTCGCGGCTGAAGCGGTCGCCGGTCAGGCGGTAGTGCTCGAGGAGCTGGAGCTGTCCGGCGTGGCCGCTGTCGGGGATGCCGATCCAGGCGGTCGTGTTCTTGTAGCCCGGATAGGTCACGTCGGTCACCTTGCACTCGTCGAGGCGGTTCCAGCCCATGAGGTAGAGCGCGAAGCGCTGGTACTGCTCCGGCGTCGCCTCGGTCTGGGTCTGGACCAGGTCTCGCTCCCAGCGCGCCGAGGCCTCGGCGACCCGGAAGGCCGCCCAGTCGCCGCGGGTGGCCCAGGGCGCGAACTGGCTGGACTCGTTCCAGTGCTGCCCGCCCGGGTTCCAGGGCGTGATCCAGCCGTAGAGCTCCTCGCCGATGCGGATGCCGTCGAACTTGTGCTTGTCGAACTCGGCCAGCGGGATGCTGGCCACCCGGGCCACGCCCATGTCCCAGGCCTGGGTGCGGGCGTACCATTCGGCCGGCGCGCGCGGCAGCAGCGGGTTGTCGTAGGCCAGCAGCAGCCAGTCGAAGTGCCGCTCGTAGAGGTTCGGCCCGTGGAAGAAGAAGAGCATCTCGTGCGTCCGGCAGCTCGAGCGGTTGACGTGGAAGGTCCGCTTGGCCTCCTCGGGGAAGATCTTGGCGGCCAGCCGGCCCTTCTCGCCGTAGAGCGCCTTGGGGTAGAGCTGCCGGAAGTCGCGCAGGATGAGGGTCAGCCCGCGGTTGGTGCTCTCCTTCTGGTTGGAGATGGTCGGGTCGATCGCGAAGCGCAGGGGCACCTCGACGCGGTTGCCGCTGGTGTGCAGCTCGACCAGCCCTCCGGCGCGGTGGCCAGAGACCTCGTCCTTGCCGTCCTTGAAGATCTTGAAGCCGCGGAAGGTGACGCCGGGGACGGCGTTGCCGCCGTAGAAGCGCTTGTTGTAGCCGTTGGGCCGGAGGTCCTTCCACTCCTCGCCGCCGCTCGAGTCCTGGTAGAGGGTGACCCGGCTGTCCGAGACTCGCCGGCCCCACATGTCCGGCCGCGCGCCGTAGAGCGAGTTGACCGCCGAGCCCTCCCGGTAGAGCGGCGGGGCGGCCAGGTGATCGGGGTCGAGCATGAAGACCGCGGCGTGTTCGCCGGCGAACTCCACCTTGGTGGCCACCTCGAAGTCCTGGACGGGCGGCGTCTTCCACTTCTCGGCCACGCGCATGTTGGAGATCGAGTAGCTGACCTTCACGCCGGGCGAGCCGGCCAGGGCCTGGATCCGGACGCGGTAGTCGTAGAGCCCATCCTCGGCGCCGCCCTCGCGGGCGTGGTGGGTTCCGTCCACGCGGATGGAGACGCGGCAGGGCCCGCTCTCCTCGACGGTGAAGACCCGCGGGGGCTTGGTCGCGCTGTAGTACTTGTCGCCGGCCTTGTAGCCCTGCTCCGGCCAGTCGCCGGAGGTCACGACGCCGCCGTTGTCCGGGCTCGAGACCACGTACTTCTCCTCGTCGGAGAACCGGCCGTCGCCGTTCTGGTCGTACCAGGCCTCGTCGAAGAGGTTGAAGGCCTTCTTGCTGACCGTGAACTTGAGCGGGCCGGTGTCCACCGTGACGCGGTCGTCGTCCTCCAAAACTTTGAGCTTCGTGGCCGGCGCGGCCTCCCCGCCGTCGTCGCGCAGGTAGTAGGTGGCGGTCTCGTCGGCGTAGACCTCGGCGACGAAGTCGACGAGGACCCAGCGGATGGAGGGCTGAACGGCAGGGGCGGGGGGCGAGGTGCGAGGGGCGGGAGCCGCGCCATCCTTCGCCTCGTCCCTCGTCCCTCGCCCCTCGCCCCCGGTTTCCGACCACCACCGGTCCATTACCGAGAACTGGCAGGGGACGGGCTTGCCGGCGGCGTCCACGATGCGGAGCTTCGAGACGTCGTGGACCAGTCCGCGCGGCAGGGGCACGCCGCCGGTGACCACCTCGCCGAGGCGGTTGGTGCCGCTGAAGTCGGTGACGGCCAGCGGCAGGTTGAGCTCGCCCGGCTTGGGCATGTGCTCGGGCTCGGCCGAGCCGGCAATGGGCGAAGCGGCGACGAGCCAGATCAGGAGCGTGGCGGCGAGAGCGGTGCGCATGTTGGGTCTCCTCCGGGGAGAGATGGTAGCGGCGGGGGCGGGGGCGTCAAGAACGCGATGCGAAGAGGGGCGCGGAAACAACTGATGGTGCAGCTTAGCGGGCAGTTTCTCGCACGATCAGGGGCTTCTAAGGCCTCGAAATGCGGTCGAAAACGAGGTTATCCCGTTGTGTGCGAATGACTTGCCGCGGTCCGACCGCGGTGGGCCCGCGGTGGACCTCAGGGGAAGGCCCGGCGGTGAAGACCGTTTCCCGCAATAGCCGTGGGCGGTGCAAAGTAAAGTAGAGGGTGGAGGGTGGAGGGTTGAAGGGGGGCCTTGCCCGACGCAGTTTCAGCGGAGTCGGGTGGAGGTGCTACTCACGGTTCGGGATCCCCAGCTCAGCGATCCGGGGCTTCGGCGTTGTCGCAGTAGCCGTGGAAGCTCACCGCGAAGCCCGCCGCGCTGGCCGCAGCGGCGAACTTCAGGACCGCGTGGGCCGGCACCGGCTGGCTGGGGTGGGCGCGGAGCATGAGGCTGGTGACCTGCTCGCGGCTGGCATATGACTTCATGGCCTGGAGGAACGCCGGCACGTCGGCCTCCAGCCCGGACACCTCGCGCACTTGGTGGATGACGACCCCGTCGTCCAGGCGCGTGGAGACGTGGAATACCCGGCCGCCGCCGTAACTTGGTGAGAGCCTGCGGTCCTCCGGCAAGGAGCAGCGCAGGAGCATTGCGGTTCCGGCACCGGATTCGTCGATCGTCAAAGACACATCCGGAATTCCTGCCCGGCAGCAGGCCGCGAGCGTCAGGAGCGCCGAGCGCCATTGGGTGCCGACCTCCACGGAGAGGTCGACGCGGAGCGGTTGGCTGCCTTCTCCCTCTCCGGTCTTCGCCGCCACTGCGGTCAGCTCGACCCGGAGCTCATCGGTGGAGAGGCTGCGCTCTCCGAGACGGACGGCTCCGGAGGCTTCGAGCGTCACCGCACCGGCCGACCGGCTCTCTTGGGCGCCATTGGGAAGCAGTCTGGCCAGTAGGGCAGTCTGGGTGCGCATGGCTCGGAGCTTGGCCAGGGCCTGCTCCATGGCCCGGCGCACCTTGGTCGGGCTCTCGGGCGCGGCCTTCTCGAGCTCCGGGATGGCGCCGACCGCTCCGACGGCGAGCAGCACGTCGCAGGCCGCCATGCGCACCGCGGCGGAGCGGTCGGAGAGGAGCGCGATTATGATCGCGCGGGCCTCCTCGCTCCACGGGGCCGACTCGAGGCTGGCCCTGACCGCACTGAGCCGGACCCCGGCATCTTCGTCGCCGGCGGCACGCTGCCAGGCATCCGGCGCATAGGAACTCGTGGCATCGGCAAACAGCTCAATGGCACGCGCGGCAGCGCGCCGGACTCGAACGTCGGGGCTCGAGGCGGCCTGGAGTGCGTACCGTCGGGCGTCGGCGTGCGCCGGGTCGCTGCGCAGGAGCGCCAGGGCGGCCAGAGCGCTCGTGCGCCCGTCGGCGCTCTTCAGCAGAGCCTCGAGTTGGTCCCGGGCTCCGAGCCGCAGAAGAACCATCCCGGGATCCGTGCTGAAGGGCGGCGGCACGTATGGCACGCGAACCGGAAGCGTATCGACGCGACCGCTGAGGAGACCCAGGAAGTCGTCGTAGTCGACGTATTGCTCGGAAGTGTCGGCTGCCGTATCGGCGTCGGCTTCGCCGAGAGGTTCGGACTCTTCCAGACATTCCGTGTGGCTGAAGGCTGGAGCGTTATACATATGCCCGATTGCCGACTCATCGCTGGGCGCGTCGAGCAGGTCGACGAGCAGTGCGACGGCCCCGGGGTCGGGGATGCCCAACTGGTCGATGAGATAGGCGGCGCGCCCGCTGTAGGCCCGATCCTCCCGGGCCGCCCGGAGCGCCAGGCGCAGGATCTGCCGCCGGTCGCGCTCGCCGGCCTCGGATAGGACGTGGGGCGCCACGGACATGGCCAACGAGGTGTCCTGACTGTAAACGCCGGGGAGCAGGGCGGAGGCGGCCCGCGGTCCGCACTCGAGGAGGAGTCTCGCCGCCTCGTGTTTCCTGGGCGCGAATCTGTCGGGCAGCCGGAAATAGATGGCCAGCGGCCGCAGGGCCTGCTCCGGCCCGCCGAAGTCCTCGACGGAGAGCCTGAGCTGTCCCTTGCCGTAGTTGCCCGGGTCGGCCAGCGCGGAGCGCACCCGGAGCACGGGCGCGACCACCGCCGGCACGAACCAGGCGAGGAAGAGCAGCAGCAGGATGGCCGCGGACCATAGGGCCATGGGGCGCCAGGTGCGCGGCGGTTTGGACGCGTTTGAAACCCGGTCAGTCGTCATGTGCCGACCGAGGGATGGGCGCGCCGGATGCGCTGTATGGCCTCGTCCAACTGCTGAAGGAAACGCGCCCGGTCCTGCTTGGTGATGGGCTTGGGCCCGCCGGTGATCTCGCCGGCGCCCCGGAGCTCCGAGAGCAGGTTGCGGGTCGCGACGATCCCGCCGATGTTGTCCTCGGTGAAGGGCTTCCCGGTCGGGCCGATGACCTGCGCGCCGGCTTGCAGGGAGCGGCTGGCCAGCGGTATGTCCGCGGTGACCACGATGTCGCCGGGGCCGGCGCGCTCGGCGATCCAATCGTCGGCCGCGTCGAAGGAGCCCTTCACAAGCTCGAAGGCGATGCGCGGGTCGTCCGGCACCCGCATCCAGGAGTTGGCCACCACCGTGACCCCGAGGGAGCAACGCTCCGCGACGCGGTAGACCTCGTCCTTGACGGGACAGGCGTCGGCGTCCACGTAGATGTGCAGCAAGGTGCGGCTCCTTCCCGGATCAGTGCGGCTCGGCGATGCGCGAGAGCTTGAAGGCCGCGTCCCGGCCGCGCGAGAGGCGCGACTGCTCCGGAAACGGCTTGGCAGTCGAGCGCAGTCGCTCGAGCGCCGGGCCGGCGTCCAACACCAGAGCGCTCGCGCCATCGGCCTCGAGCGTCTGAGGCCCGGGTTGCTCCATCGCCTCGCCGGTCCAGGGGTCGAACCACTGGAGCTGCCAGGTCCCGGCCGGAAGGCCGCGAAGCTCCAGATGCGTCTCGTCTCCGGGTGCGAAGAGCCAGCCGCAGAGCGAACCGTCCCCGCCGTCGGCCCGGCCCTCGGCGGAGTGCAGCGCGAAGGCCCGGAGACCGCCGCGCGGCACACAGCGGACCGCACCGTCCTCGGCCGCGCACGGCCGCAGCGAGTCCGGCCGGAGCCCGGCCAGGAACCGCCGCAGCGCGCGCATCTGCCCGACGTGGTCGATGGGATAGTGCTCGCGGTCGAAGATGCCCGGGCGGTCTCGCGGGCAGAGCTCTCCGAACTGCTTGCCGTCGTCCCAGTCCATGGGCGTGCCGGCCTGTCCGGAGAAGACCGCCGCCCAGATGGCGTGGTGGTAGAGGGTGGGGTAGAGCCGGGAGGGCTCGTCTGCGGGGGTGCGCCGGTCGGCGGCGCCGAACTCGCTGACGAGGCGCGCCCGCGCGCCGATCCCGGCCCGGGAGTAGCTGGCCACCCCGGCGACCGTGTAGTCCCAGACGCCGGTCCAGTCCGAGCCGCGCGGCCAGGACGGGTACCAGTGAAAGCCCATCAGGTCCGGCCGGGCCTCAGGAGAGTCGGCCGGTGCGCCCGGCCAGTCGATGTTGCCGCCGCGCCCGGCCTGTCCGCCGAAGCTGGTGGTCGCGGCGTGGAGCGGATGGCGCCACGGGTCGCCGTCGTAGCTGCCGCCGCCGGAGCGCTCGAGCCCGCCGCGGAAGAGCCGGACCGTGTCGGCCAGCCACCGATCGCACTGCGGGTGGCCCCACCAGCCCTTCTTCTCGGACATGACGCCGACCGCGTCGCCGACGGCGTCGAGCTCGTCGACCAGCACCCAGACGCCCAGCGCCCGCGAGTGGCCCCAGCGGGCCACGAGATATCGCCAGAAGTTGGCCTGATGGTCGAAGAGCTGCGAGCGCCAGTCGTCGCGCGGCGCGCGCGGGTCGGCCTCGAAGAAGTCCCAGACGGACATGTCCCGGCGGAACGCGCTGAAGCCGTTGAGCCGCTCGGGCGACTGCCGGCCGGCGTCGTTCTCGACGCTCCAGCCGCTCTCCTGCGAGCCCCAGGGGTGCTCGCGGGTCTGGAGGCATTGGTGGGGCAGGGGAGAGAGCAGCAGGCGCACGGCCGGCTTTCCCGGGCCGCCCTCGCACTGCCGGACGAGGCGGTCGAAGGCCAGCGCCCGGCCCTGGTCGAGGCACTGGAATGCGCTCCACTGCCGGTCGGCGGCAAGCGGCACGCGCCGGAAGCGCCCGTCGGCCGTCGGCCAGAACTCCGCGCGGTCGCGGTGGACCAGCAGGAACTCCCACGGGGCCATCCACTGGTTGAGCAGGTTGAAGCCGCCGGCGCGCATGGGCGCGAGCAACTCGGTTTCGCGGTCGAGCCACTCGTCCGGCGCCCAGTCGTTGTGGACGTCCTGGAGGTCGACAACCCAGGCGCGGCAGGCCCCGAAGAGCCAGAGCGCCTCCGAGGAGCCATCGGTCCGGAGCCGCCGCAGGTAGGCGGGGTTCTCACCGTCCCGCGGGGCGACGAGCGGTCCCTCGACCTCGCCGGCTGCGGCAACCTCGATCGGCCGTTCGAGGGGCTGTTCGATCCGGACGAATTCCAGGCCTGGCTTCGGTCGCCCCTCAAGTCGCAAGCAGGCTCGCCAGGTGCCGGCCAGCGGCGGCGACCAGCGCACCCGCCAGAGCCAGGGGCCATCCGGCGTCTCGCGCATGGCGAAACCGGGAACGACCATGGCTTCGGTCGCCTTCGCGCCGTCGCGCGAGAAGGATGCGGTAAGGCGCACGGAGACGCCATCACGGTCGGCGTCATAAGCGTCGTGGACCTGGGTGTCGGGCAGGTGCTTGAATGCCGGGAATTCCCCGGAGTCGGGAAAGGCGACGGTCAGCTCGCAGAGTTCGAACTGCTTCGCGGTCGCAGGACAGTCGACGGACAGTCCTGCGCTTGCGGGCCATCTGATCTCTGCGAGCGCATCCGTTGCTGCGCGACGGAGCGCCTGGTCATCCTCCTCGAGCAGCCGCTCGAGAGCGGGGATCGCCGCAGTCGCGTCGGGACCGAGTTCCCCGAGCGAGCGGGCCGCGAAGAGCCGGACGTTGCCGTGTGGGTCGGAGAGCGCCCGGATGAGCCCGGGAACGGCCGGCCGTCCGCAGCGGCCGAGCAGCAGCGCCGCCCGCCCTCGTCGGTCGGCGAGGAACCGCGGCAGGCGCAGGTAGAGGTCGAGCCGCTCGGCAGCGCGCTCCGGACCGCCGAGGCGAGTGATGGCCTCAGCGCTGTGGTCTGCCGGCCAAGTGCTGGCAAATTCCGTATTATCCCCCGCAATTCGAGCGTCGCATTCCATGATGACCTTCCGGGTCTGATAGGCGGGCACAGCGATGGCGGCCGCGAACCACGCCAGTCCGAGGGCCAGCACGATGGCGGCGCTCCAGAGCGCCATCGGCCGCCAGGTGCGGCGGGGCGGGGCGGCCGACTGAGTGCGGCTGTCGCCCAAGGATCTATTTCCTCTGCAACGGAGTCTGCACAGGCAGTGGCAGAGGAGGTTGACGCACGGTGTCGTCATCCACAACCCATCCGCCTTCCGTGAACTCCGGATAGTCGTCTACGAAGCCCGACTGTCCCAGGTCCCACCCAAAGATGCAGCCGTTGGTGGCAATCAGGAACGTCTGGCGGCGCAGCAGCCCATAGCTGGCCGGAGTTGCGCACAGAGCGTAGTCCTGGCTCCAATCGATGGGTGCTCCCGCGAAGGTCCTGCACTCCCGAAACAGGTAGCCATGATAGGGCGTGCCTTCGGGACCGTGAGCGGCGACGATTTCCATGGGAAGCAGATCCTGGAGTGAGGCGAGTCGGTCGGCGTAGGTCGGGCTTCCCAAATTGTGTTGTTGGCGCCTTGTTGCCATCTGTGCCTCGGCATATTGCCGCAGGGCACTGACGGCATGCGTCTCATTGGCCTTCCTGATGGACTTGATGGCCATAGGCGCGGCAACGGAGACTACCAACAGGCCCATTACGCCGAGCAGCACGGCAACCAAGCGTCTCTTGCGTGCCTTCGGTGGCTCGTAGGGCTCGGCGTCGAGGGTCTCGGCAAGCCTGACTTGTTCGTCGCCCACGGATCGATCCTCCGCATCCGGCCCGTCGGCCGCGTATCGAGGTTGGCTCCTACTTCGCCTGTGCCTCGCCGCCCGCGGCCTTGCCGGTCTCCTCCGATTTCGCGGCGGCCTCCTTGCCGACGGCATGCCCGTCGTACTTCTTCGCCAGGGCCTGGAGCGCATCGGCGCGCTTCTGGCCCTCGAGCTTGAGGGCCTCGGCCAGCTCCTGGCGGGCCTTCTCGACGAGCTCCCGGCCGGGCTTGAGGCTGGCCTCGAGCTCCGACTCGAGCCCGGCGATCCTGGCCGCCTCGGCAGCCTGGTCGTACAGGACCAGGGCCTGGCCGAGCGCCCCGCGGGCCTGGAGCGCTCCGGCCTGGGCGGCCGCGGCGGGCACGAGCTTGGCCGGCCGGAAGGCGTCGAACTTCGCGAGCACGGCCTGGGCGGCCTGGCCGTCGCGCTTGGCCAGCTTCTCCAGACGCGCCATGGGCCTGGCCAGTCCGTCCACGGTCGGAGGCGCCTGGGCCGCGGCCGCCGCGAAGGCCTCGTAGAGCGCCTGCTTGGGCACCTTGAACTGCCACTTCTCGTCGTACTGCTCGAGCCCCCGGAGCGCCGCGTCCATGGCCAGGGCCGCGTCCTTCTTGATGCGCAGGTATCCGCGCGAGAGGTCCAGGAAGGCGTTGCTGGCGAAGGGCTCCTTCTTGCAGACCTTCTCCATCTTCTCGAGGCCGGCCGGGTCGCCGCGCCTGAGAAGGTTGCCGGCCTCGATGTAGTCCTTGCCGGCGAGCGCTGCGGTCGGCAGGAGGAGGAGGGAGAGCATCAGGGCGGCCAGGCGCAAAACTCGCGTTGGAGTTGGCATTCTCTCGGGCATTGCGGGCTCCTTTCGATCTATTGGGCCGGCAGATGCCTCTGCCAGGCCGCTGTCTGGCGCACATTCTCGCCGGTGGCATGGCCAGCGCAAGTCCTCCCGAGCCGGCTGGGTAGCGTCGGCCGGTCCAGGCCTGAGGGCGTCGGTCGGTGCGCCCGGATCGCCGTCCTTGATTTGCAGCCGGCGGCTGCTACCATTCCCTCAGGTTCGAGGAACGACCCCATGAGCTTCCGCAAGTGCACGCATTGTGGCCGGGAGTGGGCCGAGCGCGAGGCGTTCCTGGCCGACCCGGCCGTGGCGCTCTCCGGCTGCCAGGTCGACACCGATCGGCCGCGGGGCAGCGCGCTGCTCTTCGACCACAGGACCAAAGACTGCGGCACGACCATCGCCGTGGGCGTGAGCGCCTTCGCCGACCTCTATGCCGGGCCGATCCACAAGGTGAACTGGGCGCCCTCGGCCAAGTGCCCCCGCAAGTGCTTCGACCCGAAGAACCTGGAAGCCTGCCCGGCCGAGTGCGCCTCGGCCTTCGTGCGGGAGATCCTCCAGGTCGTCCGCCGGATGGCCGCCGACAAGAAACCGTGAGCTTCAAGACCTGCGGCAACTGCGGCCGCGCCTGGCCAGACCGCGACGCCTTCCTGGCCGATCCGGAATTGCTCGTTGTCGGCTACCAGTGCATGTTCGACGACCTCCGGGCCGGGCTCTTCATGTTCAACCACTCCTGCAACACGACGCTGGCGCTCAAAGCCGAGGCCTTTGCGGACCTCTACGCCGGGCCTATCTTCGGCAAGCGCCGGACGGGCGGGCCGGATTGCCTCGGCTACTGCCTGCACCGGGAGGAGCTTCGCAGCTGTCCGGCGAAGTGCGAATGCGCCTTCGTACGGGAGATCTTGCAGCTGGTTCGGAACCATCCCAAGCGCGGCTCTGCCGCGGCCGCGGGTTGAGCGCCATGCCCAGGCGGAGCGCTATCGTCACGCTGCTGACCGACTTCGGGACCGCCGACACCTACGTCGGGCAGATGAAGGGCGCCATCCTCTCCCGGGCTCCTGAGGCGCGGATCGTGGACCTGACCCACGAGATCGCCCCCGGCGACGTGCGCGGCGCGGCCTTCGCGCTGGCCTCGGCCTTCATGCAGTTCCCGCGGGGGACGGTCCACGTGGCGGTGGTCGACCCGGCGGTGGGGACGGACCAGGCGCGCCTGGCGGTACGCTCGGCCATCGGCCAGTTCTTCCTGGCTCCGGACAACGGCCTGTTGACTCCGGCCCTCGACGATCTGCGCGGCGTGGAGGCCAGGCGTCTCTTCGTTCCTCCGGCCGCGGCGGCGACCTTCCACGGCCGCGACGTTTTCGCCCGGGCGGCCGCGCACCTGGCCTCCGGCGGAAGCTTCGCGGCGCTCGGTCCCAGGGTGAAGGCCGTCGCTCGCCTCAAGCTGCCGGCCGTGCGCCGGACCGCCCGCGGCCTGGAGGGCGAGGTCGTCCACATCGACCGCTTCGGGAACCTGGTGACCAACCTGCGCCCGTGGGACCTGCGCGGCGGAAATCCCGTCTTCCGCGTCGGCAGAAAGAAGGACGCGGTCCGCGGGCTTTCGCGAACCTATGGGGACGCGCCGGCCGGCGAGCTGCTCGTGCTGGCCGGCAGTTCCAGCCACCTGGAGATATCCGTGTCGTCGGGGAGCGCCGCCGCCCGGCTCAGGGCCCGCCGCGGCACCCGCGTGATTGTGGAGGAGTCCTGAACCGTGGCCGAGCAGAAGCGCCTTCTAGTCCTGGCCTGCGAAGTGCTGGCTCGCGAGGTCCACCACGCCGCCGCCCGCAGTTCGCGCATCGTGGACGTGGAACTGGTCACCCAGGGACTCCACGACGTCGAGAAGCCGGGGATGGCCGAGGCACTCCAGAAGCTGGTCGACGCCGCCGACCCGGAGCTCTACGACGCGGTGGCGCTGGCCTACGCGCTCTGCAACAACGGCATCGTGGGCCTCGCGGCCCGCTCGGTGCCGCTGGTCGTCCCCCGGGCGCACGACTGCATCACGCTGCTCCTGGGCGCGCGCGCGCGCTACGACCAGGTCTTCAGCCAGTCGCCCGGCACCTACTTCATGAGCCCGGGCTGGCTCGAGCGCGACCACACCAACCTCGCCTCGCCGGCCGGCGTGCCCAACATCAAGGACAAGCTCGGCTGGGGTCGCAGCCGCGAGGAACTCGTCGCCGAGTACGGCGAGGAGAACGCCGACTTCATCATCGAGCAGCTCTCCGGGGGCCTGAAGCACTACACCCGGATGCTCTACATCGCGCCGCCCTTCGCAGCCGCCCCGGGCACGGAGGAGGCCGCCCGGGATAAGGCCGCCGAGCGCGGCTGGAGCTTCGACCGCACCGAGGGGGACCTCGCGCTCCTCGATCGGCTGGTCTCCGGCGACTGGCCGGCCGAGGAGTTCCTGGTCGTGCCGCCGGGCTCGCGCGTCGCCGCCGGCGACCCGGGCGGCGACATCGTCCGCTCCGAAGCCTGAAGCAACACTGGGCTGCAACTCAGCCACAGATGAACACAGATGAACACAGATAACAACAGTTAGCCAGAGTGCCGGGTATTGGTTGTGGCGGCGCCAGGCCCAACAGCCGTCTGCCTTGGACGTCGCAGCCCTATCTGTGCTCATCTGTGTCCATCTGTGGCTGATCTGGAGCGCTGCGCGTACCGGCGCTTGCGTCCGCCGGGGCGGCCGCTACCATTCCGCGCCAAGGGAGACAGCGGGGGCCGATGGGAGGGGCTTCCCGGTCTTTCTGGCAGCTTGGTCCGCACTTGTTAAGGACTGGGAAGAGATGGGCAAAGCCGGTAGGAAGCTGAGGATCGGGATCATCGGGTCGGGCGGCATCGCCGGGACCCAGGTCGACTACCTCAAGAAGTTCAATGACGCCGACGTGGTCGCGGCCTGCGACGTGGACCCGGCACGGCTGGCCAAGTTCGGCGAGAAATATGGCGTCAAGGGCCTCTACGACTCGTGGAAGCCGATGATCGAGGGTGCCAGGCTCGACGCCGTGAGCGTGTGCACCCCCAACGGCCTGCACTGCCAGCCGACGGTCGATGCGCTCAACGCCGGCTGCCACGTGCTGGTCGAGAAGCCGCTGGCCATGAACGCCCGCGAGGGCGAGAAGATGCTGGCCGCGGCCAAGAAGAACCGCCGCCACCTGATGATCGCCTTCCAGCACCGCTTCGACGGGCGGAGCAAGGTGATCCGCCGGGCCTTCGACGAGGGCGTCTTCGGCAAGGTGCTCTTCGTGCGCGTCCAGGCCCTGCGGCGCCGGGGCATCCCCAACTGGGGCGTCTTCGGCCGCAAGGACCTCCAGGGCGGCGGGCCGATGATCGACATCGGCGTGCACGCGCTGGAGATGGCCCACTACGCCATCGGCACCCCCGAGCCGGTCGCGGCCACCGGGCAGACCTGGACGTACCTGGGCAACAAGTCCTCCAACACCATGTGCATGTGGCCGAACTGGAACTACAAGACCTACACGGTCGAGGACCTGGCCATCGGCCACATCCGCATGAAGACCGGCGCGGTCATCCATGTGGAGGCCTCCTTCGCCGCGCACATCGAGAAGGACGTCTGGAACTTCCAGATCATGGGCGAGAAGGGCGGGGCGGTCTACGAGCCGACGGCCATCTTCCAGGACCAGGCCGGGCTGATGCTCAACAGCACGCCGGGCTTCATTCCCAAAGTCGACAAGTTCGAGTACAAGATGCGCAACTTCGTCGACGTGTGCCTCTACAACAAGCCCTGCGAGGCCCCGGCCGAGCACGGCCTGATGGTCCAGAAGATGCTCGACGGCATCTACGCCTCGGCCGAGAAGGGCGGGCGCGAGGTGGCGATCCAGTAACAGGAGCCCGAGCATTTGCCACGGATGAACACAGATGCACACGGATCACAACGACAACAACAACAGCGATGCTGGCTTTCACATCTGTGTTCATCGGTGTTCATCTGTGGCTCAATGCTGTTGCCTGGCCGGGGGGACCGGCTAGACTGGGTCTGAGAACGACGGTCCGGGCGCGGTCGTCCCGGACTACCAGAATGATGGCGGAGGAATCCTGATGGCGCGCAAGGTTCGGGTCGGGGTAGTGGGCATCGGCTTCATGGGCAAGATGCACTTCGGCGTCTACAAGGCCAACCCCAAGAGCGAGGTGGTGGCCATCGCCGACGTCGACGAGAAGAAGCTCTCCGGAGACTGGAGCGCCATCGCCGGCAACATCGGCGACGGCTCGGCCGGCAACGTGGACCTCGCCGGCATCCGGAAGTACCGGGACGCCTTCGAGCTCATCAAGGACCCGGACGTCGACCTCGTCGACATCACCCTGCCGACCTACCTCCACGCCAAGTACACGCTGGCGGCCCTGAAGGCCGGCAAGCACGTCATGTGCGAGAAGCCCATCTGCGACAACTTGGCCGACGCGAAGAAGGTGGTGGCTGCGGCGAAGCGCGCCCGTGGCCGCTTCATGGTCGGCCACTGCATCCGCTTCTGGCCGGAGTACGCCTGGACCAGGGAGCACGTCGTCGGGAAGAAGGAGTACGGCCGGGTGCTTTCGGCCAGCTTCAGGCGGCTCTCGGCCACCCCGGTCTGGAGCTGGACCAACTGGCTCATGGATGGGAAGAAGAGCGGCGGCGCCGCCGTCGACCTGCACATCCACGACGTGGACTACGTCCGCTACCTCTTCGGCGACCCGAAGGCGGTCTGGGCGCTCGGCGCGGTCGGGGCCGTCTCCAAGGGCGGCGTGGACCACGTCGTCGCGCAGTACCGCTACCCGGGAGTGAGGCAGGTCACCGCCGAGGGCGGCTGGGCCCTGCCGGGCGGCTTCGGCTTCGAGATGAGCTTCATCCTGGTCTGCGAGAAGGCCACCGTGGTCTACAACTGCACCAAGACCCCGGCCTTCGCCGTGCACCTCAAGAACGGCAAGACCGTGACGCCCAAGGTGGCCGCCGGCGATGGCTACAGCCGCGAGCTCGACTACTTCCTGGACTGCGTCCAGGCCAACCGCGCGCCGAAGACGGTCACCGGCGACGAGGCCCTCAAGAGCCTGGCGCTCGCCCTGGCCGAGGTCAAGTCGGTCAAGGCCGCCGGCAAGCAGATGAGGATCTGACGGGAGCAGCGTGATTCGACGACTGGACCTTTCGCGGGAGGGGAGCGCCGGACGGGGCGCTCCTCTTCTGTTTCTGTTTGCGGCCTGCTGGCTCATCCTCCTCGCGCCGTTCGCGGGGAGGGCGGGGGAGGGTGGAGCCGGGCCGGAGACGCTGCCCGCCGGGCTCGACGCGATGCGCGTGCGCCAGAGAGCCGCGACCCGGCCGGCCACGCCGGACCTGGTCGCGTCCGTCTGGAAGTGCCCGCGCTGCGGAGCCCTCAACTCCGCGCATCGCCTGCTTCCCGAGCAGCCGCCCTTCGATCGTCTCGCGGACGTGCGGGAGGTCCTGCTCAGGGTCGGGCTTGGGCGGGGCAAGGGGTGGGCCGCGCCGGCGCCGGACGGCCCCTGCGCGCACTGCTCAGCGCCGGCCCCGGCCGCTCCGGCCTTCGGCGAGGCGATCCTCTTCCGCTACTTTCCGGAGACCGGCTGCGATGCCGTGGCGCGGCTCGGCGCCGGCGGCGAGCCCGGGAAGGAGGGGGACGTGCTCTGGGGGCGGCTGGACGTCTCCGGAGCCTACGATGCGGTGGGGCGGCTCACCACCGAGCGGCTCTTCGGCGACGCGTTCGGAAGGGTGCTGTCGGTGCGCGAAGCCTGGGCCGAGGTCGCCGGCGAGTCCATTGCCAAAAGCGCACCGGTGGTTGTGAAGGCCGGTCCGGGATACTTCCTGACCTGCCGGCGCGTCGGCGCCGACCGGAGCGAGGATGACCGGCTGGCGGCCGAACTCGGCGTGCTGGTCGGCAAGGCATCCGGCGCCGGTGCGGCCCGGCGCCAGGCCGTCAGGCTGACCGAGGCAGACCGCTCGGAGCTCGGGAAGAGCATTCCCACGTACCGGCAGTGGCTGCCCGGTCAATGGCGACAGCTGGCCCAGGGGCGATTCGTGGCCGAGGCGGTCATGGCCCCGGCCGGACTTCGCCGGCTTGCGGAACGCGAGCTTGCCCCCCTCGGTCTGGCCGTGGACGATCGGATGCTCTCGAGGGGCGAATACCGCGCCTCGTTCGACATGGCGGAGGCCGAGAGGCTCGCCGTCCAGGCCGGGCTGTCCATCGGAGAGGGGCTGCACCAGTTCGTCTGGCCCCAGGCCGCGAGGCTCAGGGCGATTGCCGAGATCGGCGACCGCGCCAGAGCGGCGCTGCGGGCCTACGACGCGAGCCTGACCGGCGGCGCGGTGCTGGACATCCGGGAGAAGCCCGCGCAGGGCGGGGCGCCCGGCTCGGGGGCCGAGGTGGCCCGGCTGAACCTGGCGGCCCTGGTGGGAGAGGTAAACCTCTCGGCGCCGGGCTCGGTGGAGTGGGCGCTCTCCGGCCTGCTCGGGCTGGACCCGGCCACTGGTCGAATCAGCCCGCCCAAGGCCACCGACCGGCGCTGCAGCTGCGGGCAGGAGGCATGGCTTGCCAGGAAGCCGCGGCCCAAGGACTTTTTCATGCACCTCGGGGCGCAGGTGGCCACGGTCGAGTGGCGCGGCCTGGACCTGGCCTGGAGCCTGGACTGCCCCGATCACGCCAGGTTTCTGCCCGCGGCCGGACTGCCGCCCGAGAAGGAACTCGAGGCGCGCTACGCCCGCGACGTGGAGCGGGCCGTCTTCCAGGTGGTGGCGGCCAAGGGAGTGACCATCGACAAGGCGCAGGCCAGGCTGGCCATCGGTCCGGACATCTCCGCGGCCATGGCCGACGCCCGGCTGCGCCGGGGCTTGGTGCGCAGGCTGAAGGCCGACTTGCCCGGCCGGGACATGCTCTTCTGGGCGCCGACGGCGAACATCGTCGTGGTCTCGCCTGCGCCCATCGAAGGCCAGGCGCGCAAGGAACTACGAGAGGGCGCGCTGGAGCTTGCCAGGAAGGCGGGAGTGCCTCCGGGCGAGGATATCGACCTGGAGATCCGGGACCGGCTCTCCGCCGACCCGGCCGGGACGTTCAGCGAACCGCCGCGGCCGACGCCTACGAACCCGACGCCATAGATTCCCTGGATGCCATGGAGTCCCCATCCCGGAAGCCGGGAGAAGGGCAGTGGCAAAAAAGACGCCGGAGCCTTGCGGCTCCGGCGTGGGGATGAGCTGCGATCGCCTGCCCGGGAGCCTCCCGGACAGTGCTGAGAACTTTGGGGGGAGGTCAGTTCTCGGCTACGACCGCCGCTCCTTCCTTCGAGCTGTGCACGCGGTCCTTGAGCAACCGCATGGCGGTGGGATAATCGTGGTAGCTGCCGTCGATCTCGAGCACCGGCATCTTGTCGATAAGCCGGTAGGCGGCCAGAATCTCGCAGGAGCGGTCAGTGCGCCAGCCATCGTGCAGTTCGGTGTAGTCGGAGAGGTTCAGGGACTGGTAGTCGAGCCCCATCATACCCAGCTTCTGCTTGGCGGCTTCGCACAGTCCACAACCCGGCTTTCCATACACCTTGATGCTTGGCGTTTCACTGACCTTGACCATCGGCGCTGTGCTCCCTTTCACATCCCCCTGCCCCGAATCAACAACGGGCGCAGAATTTACCGTCGCGATTTTGGAAGTCAAGGAAAAAACCCCGAATTTTGTGGTCGCCATGTCAGCACCCCCAATCTCCTGTATAGGGCCATCGTCGGGAGTGGCGCAGGACTTCAGGGAATCCGCGGATGCACATGCAAACCACCATATTTTGCGTTTTACAAAGCGGCAAAATCACAACTAATGGGCCGCGCGGGAAGGACGGCCCCATATATGGCGATGCCGGTTGTGTCTGCCGTCGGGCGAATCGGCTTCGCGCGCGCGGGGACCGTGGAGCTGGCGTTGTTCGAGGCTGGTTGGAACGGTCTGCGTGTGCCGGGACTGTCGCCTGCTATGCCGATAAAGCATGACAGGGCCGCCGGGACCTCGGAGGAGGGCGGCTCGTGAACGCGGCAGGCGGTCTGCAGCAGGACCGTCCTGGCGCGGCCTTGGGCCGCCGCCAGGGCTCCCGCATGGCGTTGTCGTGGAAGCCGATGACGCAACGCCTGGAACTGACAGGGCAATCCCGACGAACGGATTGCCCTGTCAGGGTAGGCCCGGCCCGCAGGAGCGTTGGATCACCCCGGCCCCGGCAAGCGGCCTGTCGGGCGTTGACATGCCGGTGCGGAAGGCATATTATCAAGGCGCGAAAGGAGCCTCACCTTGGCGTCGCCGGAACTCATCAAGCGCCTGGGGCGCGAGACCAAAGCGCAGATCCTGGTGAGCGAGGCCTGTGCCTGCGAGTTCGCCACGAGCGAACTCGCGGAACTGCTCGACCTCCTGGCCGCCGACGCGGGTGAGAAGGCCACGCTGGGCGTGACCGTCCTGGAGTCCCTGGCGTCCGCGGGTACGCCGGTCGGGCGCATCGAGGACCTGCGCAAGGCCTTCGGCGCGCCTCCGGGAACGGGCCGGACCACCGTCCGCTCGGCCGGTCCGCACGCCGCGCAGGACGTGCGGGTGAACACCCCCATCAGAGGCTCGGCGTCGCAGCAGACCCGCGAGGTCCATTCGCCGTTCCGCGCCAAATTCGACGCGAGCAGGCCCGCCCCGTCGCCCGATCCGATACCGGCTCCGCCCGCCCCGGAACCGCCGCCTCCTCCGGTCGCGGCTCCGGCGGGCAAGCCGACGATTGCGACCGGGGCGCCGGCCGCGCCCCGCGCGCCGCTCCCGTTGCGGGGCAAGGCCGCGGAGATCCTCAAAGCGGGCACCCCGGGAGCTGCGGGCGCCGTGCCGCCGCCCACTCCGGCGCCGCCCGCGGCCGGTCGTACTGGCGCCGATCCGGCCAGGTCCATGGACACATTCTTCGGAGACAGCCGGGGCAAGCCGACCACCGAGGCGGTCCTCGGTCCGGCGGCCGGACGCCCCCTGGTCCTGCTCGCCGACGACGACAAGCGCATCCGCATGGTCTATCGCCTGAAACTCGAGGAGAAGGGCTACAGCGTGGTCGAAGCCGGCGACGGCCAGGAAGCATGGAAGCGGCTGCAGCTCGGGGGCATCAGCGCGGCGGTGCTGGACATGAAGATGCCCGGGCTCCACGGCCTGGAGATCCTCTCGCGCCTGGCCGACGCCGGCCAGAACCTGCCGGTGGTCATCTGCACCGCCTACGACCGGATGGACGACGAGTTCGTGGTGGCCACGTATCCGAAGCTCCGCTATCTGACCAAGCCGGTCGACGGCGAGCACCTGGCCGAGACCCTGATGAACCTGCTTGCCGAGTAGCCGCCCGGCAGCGGCGGCAGCCGAGGAGTCCGGAGCCATGCGCCAGGCGCCCTATGTCGAGGCCATCAGCAGGAAGTACCCGGAGCAGATCGTCCTGGCCGTTTCCGCCGACGCCGAAGGACGGGCGGACGTGATCACCCTGGGCTGGGCCATGCCCACCAGCGGGTCGCCGCCGATGTGGGCCATATCCGTAGGCCACACCCGCCACTCCCACAGACTGATCGAAGAGGGCGGCGAGTTCGTGCTCGCCTTCCCCTCGACCGAGCTGGCCGGGGCCTGCCGGCTGTGCGGCACGAAGAGCGGGCGGGACACGGACAAGATAGCGGCAGCCGGGCTCCGCACCGTGCCGGCCGCGGCGGTGAGGCCTCCGCTGCTGGCCGGATGTCTGGCCAATTTCGAGTGCCGGGTGCGGGGGAGTCTGGTCACCGGGGACCACACCATTTTCGCCGGCGAGGTCGTGGCCGCACACGTCGATGATGAGGCCTGCGCCCGGGTATACAATTTCGGCGGGGATTTCCGGGGGTTGGCCGCTCGGGACTGACCGGCTGCGGGCGAGGAGTATGCCGCCTGAAAGTTGCCGCTCACGCTTGACAGGAGCCCGCCGGAACGTAGAATCACGGGCTGCATTCCCCGCTGCCACTCTGTAGTAGGCCGGGGTCGGATGGCTGCAGGGCAGAGTAAGGAGATGCCGGATGTCCTCAAACTCTGGAAGACTGTTGGCGTGGTCTCTCTGCGTTCTGGGGTTGGCCAGCCTGGCCGTTTGGACGGGTTGCACCCGGCGGACCGCCGATGGTGACATGTCGGCGCAGGCGCTCGCGGGTTACACGGAGGTCAGTCTCGCGGACCTGAACGCGTCGCCGAAGGAGTTCGTCGATCGCAAGGTCTGTTTCGAGGCGTACTTCGCCTGCAAGAGCGACTTCTATCAGCCGTTCCGCACCCAGTTCACCGGAGACGAGTACGTGAATTTCACGGTCTGGCCGTCGGGCGCCAGGCTCTGGCTGGCCAAGGAGATCGAGAACAGCCTGCCGTACCTCTATGTGGCCAAGGACGCGGGCGGCATCATCGAGAAGAACCCCGAGCGTCTGCTCGAGAAGCTCGACGGCTTCAAGCGCTACCAGCAGGTCAGGATCTACGGGACGGTCGCCTCCGATTATGGCCGCGCCGCGTGGATCGTGGTCGACGCCTTCCGTCCGGTCAGGAAGGCCGGGTATACGGGCGACACCATCCGCCGGCTGCAGCTGGCCACCGAGCGATACGATCAGAAGCTCTTCGCCCTGGCCGCCAAGGACTTCTCCTCGGCGCTGGCCATGAGCGTTCCTCCGGAGATCGAGGGCGGCATCCGCCGCAGCCTGGGGCTCTCGCAGCTGGCGGTCGGCAACTACGCCGAGGCCGCGACCGAGCTTTCCACGGCGGAGCGCCTGGGCGCCGCCGATGCGGCCGTCTACGTCGGCCTGGCCGAGGCGCAGATCGAGCTCGGCAGGTTCGCCGCCGCCGAGAAGAGCGCCAGGGCCGCGCTGGTCAAGGACCCCAAGTCGATCCTCGGCCGGGCCCACCTCGCGGTGGCCCTCGGAGGCCAGAAGAAGGTTGCCTCCGGCCTGGACGAGTGCGCCGATGCGCTGAAGCTGGCTCCCGGCGACGCCGACGTCCTGCGCGCCCAGGGCCTGGTCTTCGACCTGGCCGGTCCGGATCGCCTCGACGCGGCCATCGAGTCCTATCGCCAGGCGGTGCTGGCGCGGGCCACGGATGCCCGGATCCAGCGGGAGCTGGGTCAGCTCTACATGAAGAAGCCCGACTACGAGAAGGCGAAGGGGTACTTCGAGAACGTCATCAACCTGAGCAAGGCTGACGATCTCGGATACTGCCGGGGCTGCTGCCTGCTGGCCACGGCTCAGGAGGGGCTCAAGAAGCCCGAGGACGCGGTCAACAGCTACAAGCTGGCGCTGCAGCGCGACGACCGCTACATCCCCGCCTATCTCGGCCTCGGTTCCCTCTACGCCGCCGGCGGCCGAGAGAAGGAGGCCATCGAGCAGTTCATGGTCGTGGCCAAGACGCTCGATCCGAAGGGCGAAAACGGCTTCGTGGCCTGGAAGCGCAGCGCCGAGCTCTATCGCGCCAAGCCGGAGAACATGGCCAAGGCGGCGGCGTGCTACTTCGAGGCGGCCAAGATCAAGGAGGACTACCAGGTCCTGATGGACATGGCCTCCGCGTACTGGGAGCAGTCCAAGCCTGACCGGGACAAGGTGGCCGAGGCCTATCGGCGCGCGGCTGCAGCCAACCCGACGGAGATCACGCCGCTCTATCGCCTCGGCGTGGTGCTGAACGAGCAGGGCAAGGCCGCCGAGGCCGCCGCCGCCCTGGAAGCTGCGAAGCGGGGCGACCCGACGAACGTCCCCACGCTCCTGCGCCTGGGCCAGACCTATCGCCGGCTGTGCAAGGACCGCGAGGCGCTCCAGGAGTTCGAGGCTGCCGCGGCTATCGACTCCAAGGATCTGGACGTCAAGAACTCGCTGGCCTACGCCCTGGCCGACGCGGGGCGGGCCGACGGGCTGGTGCGGGCCGGGCAGTTGGCCGCCGAAGCCGTCACGGCCAAACCCGGGGAGGCCGCCTACCTCGATACGCTCGGTTGGGTCCAGGTGAAGAAGCAGCAGGCCAAGGACGCGGTGGCGACGCTCGAGAAGGCCGCCAACGCCAGCAGCGATGCCGACGTGCTCTACCACCTGGGCTGCGCCTACTCGGCCGACAGGCAGTACGACAAGGCCGTCGATACCTTCAGCAAGGCTGAGATCAAGCTTCGCCAGGGCAAGATGTCCTGCGAGTCGTGCAAGCGCCTGCTGGTGGCGGTACAGAAGAGCCTGGCCGGCGCGAAGCAGGACAAGGCTCGCGCCGAGGCGGCGGCGGCCAAGGCCGCCCCTAAGACCGCTCCCAAGGCGCCGGCGGACGTGAAGAAGCTCGCGCCGGTCAAGACCGCGCCCGCGCCGGTCAGGAAGTAGAAACAGGAAAGGTCCGGATAGAAATGTCAGAAGCCCCCACGCAACCTCCAACGCCGACGCCAACGCCTGCGCCGGCGCAGCAGGCTGCTCCGCAGCCCGCTGCCGCGACGATGAGCATCGATGAGTTCCGGCGCGTCCAGTTGGTGATCGGCGAAGTCAAGGAGGTTGCCGAGCACCCCAACGCCTCCAAGCTGCTGTTGCTCAAGGTCGACCTGGGCGCCGAGGGCGGCGTGAGGCAACTGGTGGCCGGGATCAAGGGGCACTACGAGCCGGCCCAGCTGATGGGGCGGCGCGTCGTGGTGGTGGCGAACCTGGCTCCGGCGACGATTCGGGGCCAGACGTCGCAAGGCATGATCCTGGCCGCCACCGCCCCGGATGGCGCTCCGGTGCTGCTCGGCATCGAGCAGTCGTTGCCCGCCGGGTCCAAGATCAGATAGGCGAAGCGCCACTGGCTTCGCCGGAGAGCTGCCCTGCCTAAGATGCCCAGACCTCAGGAAGAAGAGTCCTCCCAGCCCGACGCCGCTCAGCGCCCATCCGAGGCCGGGGCCGCGCCGCGCTTCGGAGGGACGGAGAGCCAGGGGCCGTTGCCCCCGCCTCCGCCCAACTTTCTCGAGATAGCGCGCAGCGAGCAGACCGTCATAATCCGGGTGATCGGCCTGGGCAATATGAAGGTCGCCATGGGCCTCATGGACTTCACCACCGAGATGCTCAAGAGCGGCTACACCCAGTTCATCTTCGAGCTGTCGGGCTGCAAGGGCCTGGACAGCACCTTCATGGGCGCGATGGTCGGTTTGGCCGCCGCCGCCCAGGAAGACGGCGGGCGGGCCGCGGTGGTCAACGCCAGCACGGACACCGCCGAGCTCCTGCAGATCGTGGGCGCGGACAAGTTCCTGAAGCTGGCCGGGCCCTACCGCATGGAGGACATCGAGACCGAGCGCCTGGAGGCGCCGCCGCCGAGCGCCGAGCGTCGCCTGGAGCTGGTCAAGAAGGCCCACGAGAATCTGGTGGTCATCGACAAACGCAACGAGGCCCGCTTCGGCGCCTTTCTGCGACAGCTCTCCAACGAGCTGGCCAAGTAGCACACCTTCATGAGCGCCAGGAGCTCCGCCGGACCGCTGGGGCTCTTGGGCTGTTGGGCGGTGCGGGCCCTGGTCCTGGCCGCAAGGCTGCTGCCCTGGCCGCTGATGCGGGCCTTCGGCATAGCGGTGGGCAGGGCCGGACATGCGCTCGACGGCCGTCACCGGCGGATCGCGCTGGATGCGGTCAGGCTTTCGTTCCCGGAGAAATCCGCCGGCGAGCACCTGGCTATCGTGCGCGGGTGCTACCGGCACATCGGGCTGGCGGCCGCGGAGTTCGCCAGGCTCGCCACGCTCCCTCGCGACGAGGTCAAGTCCCTGTGGGCGTTGACCGACGAACAGGTGCGTTTTATCGAAGAAGCCATTGCCTGGCGGCCGGCCCCCATCTTCGTCACCGGACACGTGGGCCTGTGGGAGATGTGCGGCCTGGGCTACACGGCGTGGGGTTGGAGCGTCGCCTCCATAGCGAGGCCGCTCGACAACCCCCGGATCAATGCGCTGGTCGACTCGGTGCGGGAGCGCTTCGGCCAGAGGATCCTGGCCAAGCGCGGCGCCCTGGTTGCCGCCCTTCACGCTCTGAAGGAGGGGACGCCGGTGGCCATGCTGCTCGACCAGAACGCGGGGAAGCACGGGGTCTTCGTGCCGCTCTTCGGGCGGGCGGCGTCGACCCTGCCGACCGCGGCGGAGATCGCGCTGCGCATCGGCGCGCCGATCGTCTGCGTGACCAGTTGGCGGGACGAGGCCGCCGGCGTGCATCGCCTGCGCCTGGGCAGCGTCATCCGGACGGAGCGCTGGCGCGGCCCGCGCGACGAGCGCTACCTGATCGAAGTGTCGAGGATCACGGCGGAGTACACCCGCAACATCGAGGACGCCGTTCGCGAGCATCCCGAGCAGTGGCTCTGGCTGCACCGGCGCTGGAAGACGCGTCCGCCGGGCGAAACTTCTCCGGCCTGATGGCTTCGGAGAAAAGGAACGGGGCCGGGGGCGACATGCCTCCGGCCCCGTTCGTCTGGACCGCTCCGCAGAGAGGAAGGGCCCGGGTTCAGCTTCCCGAGTACTTGTCGAAGACGCAGAGGATCTTCGGGAAGTGCGCCTTCATGGGCTTGCCGTCGTAGGTGAACTCGACGGTCAGGGTCATGAAGTAACTGCGGTTGTTGAACTCCATCCAGTCGGCGTTCTGCCGGCGGTCGACGGCGAGTTCCGCCGCGCAGCCGTAGGACGGGCGCACCCTGGACAGCTTGAACTCGTGTCCGCGGTTATCGACCAGCGATGCCTTGATGTCCTTGAGCTTGTCGGCCTCGAACCCGCGGAACCAGACGGCGGCGCGGAAGTCGCGCAGGCAGCGCAGCGAGACGGTGGCCTGCTCGGGAAAGCCGCGGAATTCGATCGCGAACTGCTGGACGACACCTTCGTCCGCCAGGCCGGTTTCGGTGGTCTTGGTGGCGAAGGCCAGACGGTCGTCGCCGTAGCGCGGCACGTTCGCGGTGACTTTGCGAACGGACTTCTCCTGCCAGTCGAGGCTGTTGCCCACGGTGGGGGCGCAGCCGGCCAGAACGGCCATGGAAGCGAAGAGCAGGGCGGAAGCGGAAGCAGTTCTCATCTGATCATCCCCCAAAAGAATCGCCGGGCGACCTGGAAGGCACCCGGCGAATCGTTGAGTATGGAGCGGGCGAAGGGGCTCGAACCCTCGACCCCAACCTTGGCAAGGTTGTGCTCTACCACTGAGCTACGCCCGCTTGCTTTCCGAACGGCAACTTTACCGACGCCAGGCACAATGTCAAGTGCCAAGAGCGGAATCCTCAGGCCCAGAACATCTTGCCGGCCTGCTCGCGGATGGCCACCCGCTTGAGCAGTTCCACGGCCTTGCCGAAGCCCTCGGCGGTGCTCATCAGCGAGTCCTCGTGCTCGATGGAGAGTGCCCCGTCGTAGCCGGCCAGGCGCAGGGCGCTGACGAAGTTCCGCCAGAAGCTCTCGCCATGTCCGTAGCCGACGGTGCGGAAGACCCAGGACCGCTTGGCCACGCCGCCGTAGTGCTTGGTGTCGAGCACGCCGTTGACCGCCGTGTTGGCCGCGTCGATGAGCGTGTCCTTGGCGTGGACGTGGTAGATGCAACCGGCCAGAGCGCGGGTCGCCGCCAGCGGATCGATGCCCTGCCAGAACAGGTGGCTGGGGTCCAGATTGCAGCCCAGCTGCGGACCGCAGCTCTCGCGCATGCGCAGCATGGTCTCGGGGTTGTAGACGATGAAACCGGGGTGCATTTCGAAGGCGACGCGCACGCCCGCCGAGGCGGCCTGCTTGGCCTCGACCTTCCAGTAGGGCAGGACCTTTTTGTTCCACTGCCAGTCGAGGACCTTCATGAAGTCGTCCGGCCAGGGGCAGGTGACCCAGTTGGGGTAGAGGCTCCGGTCGCTGTCGCCCGGGCAGCCCGAGAAGCAGACCACCGTCTCCACCTTGAGCAGCTTGGCCAGGCGCAGCGCATCGCGCCAGGTCTCGTGGTGGGCCTTGGCCACTTTTTTGTCGGGGTGCAGCGGATTGCCGTGGCAGGACAGGGCGCTGATCTCCAGGCCGCGCCCCTTGATCTTGGCGAGGAACTCGCTCCTGGCGCTCACGGAGGTGAGCAGGTCCTTGACCGGCACGTGCGAAGCGCCGGGGTAGTTGCCCACGCCCAGTTCGATGGCTTCGACGCCCATCTGGCAGATGTTGTCGAGAACCTCGTCGAGCGGCTTCTGGCCGAAGAGAACGGTGAACAGGCCTATCTTCATACCGGCGCTCCTCCTAGCTGCGGTTGCGCAGTCTCCTCAAACTGCAGATAAGGGGATTATAGCTGAGTCGTAAGCCCTGTCAACATAGATACATACGCGCAAGATGCGCAATATGGCGGCTTGCGCATCAAATGGGGCGTTCAGCGGGCTTGAGGCCTCAACTATAGCGTCCCTCCCGGCGCCAGATATCCAGGATCATCTCGTAGCGCTTGAGGCGCATGCCCGTGTATATGCAGTTCGACGTGGAGAAGATATACCCTCCTCCCGGCATGCCGTGCTTCAGGCAATATCGAGCGGAGGCGATGACTTCCTCATCCGTGCCGGTGTCGAGCTTGCCGCAATCCACGTTGCCTACGAGCGCCACGCGGTCGCCGTATTTGGCCTTGACCTCGGCGATGTCCACGCCACCCTGGGGGTCGAGCGAGTGCAGAGCGTCCGGTCCGGCATCGACCAGCTGATCGATGATGGGCATTATGTTGCCATCGGTGTGCTTGATGGTATGGAGCCCCATCTCCCGGTATCCGGTGCAGGTCGTACGGAGATAGGGCGCGACGACCTCCGCGAACATGTCGGGGCCCAGGAACGGCCCGGTGTTGAAACAGTAGTCGGCGCACATCCCGATGCCGTCGAGCACGCCGCGGTAATGCCGGGCAGCGGTCTCGAGGCTCTGCTCGACGCGCCGGGCGGCCTTGTCCTTGGCCTCCTGGACGTTGTCGTAGAGCCACGCGCACCATTCGGTCATGTCCTGGCCGGTGGGGATGGCGTAGGTCGGGTCCCCGTGGGTGAGCAGGAAGTAGCGGTCGCCGGTCTTCTCGCGAATGACCCGTGCGACATGGGCGACCTCCTCGGCGCCGGCGACGGGGAGGATGAAGATCGCCGAATGCTCGAAGCGCTCCGCCGTGGCGATGTAGACGTCGGCCATGTCCCGGCGGTGCAGTTCGCGCTCCTTCTCCTCCATCTGTCCCCACTGCTTGTAGTTGCGGTGGTTGGGGTGGACCTTGCCGAAGCACTCCATGGTCAGGAAGAAGACCAGCTCGAAGTGCGGGACCAGACCGGGCGTCTGCTTGCGCTGCAGGGCGGCGATGAAGCGATCTCTGGGGGTCATCCCTGGACCTTTCTGGGCTGCGGCCGTCGCCGGCCGTTCCGGTCGCGACGGTCTTACGAGGCCGCAGTATAGCGGACCGGCCGCGGTCTGCAAATGTGCCTGCGGCGGCGATGACCGGCCTGCGGAAGTTGCATTCCACAGGCCCGCTCATTAGAATCGCCGCACCCGGAAAGGGCGGAGCCCAGGATGACCGCAGACCTCGCCGAGCCTCAGGAGTTTCCGTCGCCGCGCGACCGCCTCTGCGGAGACGTCGTCGTGGAGATGGGTCTGGCCGGGCGCGACGCTGTGAACGAGGCGCTATCGGCGCAATTCAAGTACGCCTTCGCCGGTCAGGAGGTCCCCTCGCTGCCGCGGCTCCTCGTGGCGCGGAAGATCATCAGCCGCAGCCAGGCCGAGCGGGTGCTCGCCCAGATGTCCCAGAAGGCCGGGTCCGGCGACCCCCGCCTGGTGCCCGACGCCGCATACTCGAACCTCGCCGAGCCCGGGAGCCCGGGCGGTGCGGCGCCGACCGGCGCGCCGGAGGCCCCGAGGATAATCCCCGCGCCGGCGGCGCCGCCGGCGGGCCAGGCCGGCGATCAGCTGCCGCGGGCGCCGCGGATCACCTATCCCACCGACACCGGCACGGTCGAGATCATCATGCCGATCGGCGGCGGGGAGCACGACACCACGCTGCGTCCCGAGCAGGGATCGGCGGGCGTGCCGCCTCCGCCGCCGCAGACGGCGTCGTCCACGCCGGGGGAGCCGATCAAGGGGTACAAGATCCTGGGCCGCATCAGCCAGGACGACACCGGGGCGGTCTTCAAGGCCCGGCAGCTGGCCATGGACCGGCTGGTGGCCCTCAAGGTGCTGCCTCCGAAGATGACCGCCGACCGGGTCTTCGTGGACCGGTTCCTGACCGAGGCGCGCAACGCCGGACAGCTCAACCACCCCAGTCTGACCCGGGTCCACGAGATCGGGCGGACCGACAAGTACTACTTCTACTCCATGGAGCTCATCGAAGGCAAGAGCCTCGAGGAGAACATCAAGCTGGGTGGCCGCATGGAGGCGGTCAGGGCCCTGCAGGTGGTGATGGAGCTCTGCCGTGCGGTCGAGCACATGGCCTCCAAGGGCCTCATCCATGGCGAGATATCCCCGCAGTCCCTGATCATCACCTCGGAAGGCACGGTCAAGCTGACCATGGCCGGCCTGGGCAGCGGCGCGAGAAAAGGTACGCGCTTTCTGCTGGGCGACCGCTACCACTACGTGGCCCCGGAGCGCGCCCTGACCAACAAGTTCGACTCCCGGGCCGACCTGTATTCGGCCGGAGCGGTGTTGTACTACGCGCTCACCGGTCAGCACCCCTATTCGGGGGCCAACGCCAATCAGGTTCTGAACCAGAGCCTGTCGATGGCCCCGCCGGACCCCCGCACGGTGGTCTCGGAACTGCCGGCCGACGTGGCCAAGGTGGTCGTCAAGGCCATGGCCAAGGAACCCAACGAGCGGTTCCGCAATGCGCCCGAGATGATCGCGGCCATTGAGGTGGCGATGGTGGCGGCCAAGCCCCGGCCCATCGGCGGCATCCGGCCCCCGACCAGGTTCAAGACCTCGGCGGTTCGCAGGGTGCCGCCATACCGGCGAAGGCGGTAGCCGGCCGGGTCGTTCGATCCCGCAAGTCCTGTTGGCAGTTGAGGCTGCGGCCCGAAGCGGCCGGCGCGGGCACCGTTATTGCCGGGCCGCGTCCGTCGGCACGATCACCCTGGCCGCGCCGGGCAGCACCTTGATGGCCAGGGGCAGGGGCGGGCCGGGATCTCCGTCCATCTCTACCGGGACGCTCGGCGGCCCGGGGATGAAGACCTCCCGCGCACGGCAAAGGATGGCGCCGCTGCCCGACAGACGGTTGCGGCGTCCGGCCATGGGCCTGCGGAGCAGCGCGCGCACTCCCTGTCCGAGCAGCGACAGGCGGCTTCCGTAGAAGAGACAGACGTCGAGGAGCCCGTCGTCCACCCTGGCCTCGGGAGCCAGGACCATGGGACCGCCCCAGACGCGCGTGTTGCCGATGACCACCTGAACCGGCCCGGGCGGCTGCGGGACTCCGTCCACCACCACCTCGATATGGGGAAACGAGTAGCTCAGGCAGGCGCGGACCACCGCCGGCAAGTAGTGGACCAGGCTGATCCCGCCCCGGCGCGTGGCGTGCATGGTGGATACGACCTCGGCGTCGAAGCCCACGCCGACGCAGAGCAGAAAGCGCCGCCCGGCGGCGTCGGCCATGTCCACGGACCGGGGCGCGCCAGTGGCCACGACGCGGGCGGCCTCCAGCGGTTTCGTCGGCAGGCCGAGTTCGCGGGCCACGGAGTTGCTGGTGCCCACGGGGATGATGCCGAAGGGGACGTCGATGCGGCTGGCGGTGTCCGCCACCTCCCGGATGGTGCCGTCGCCGCCCGCGGCGACCAGCATGTCGAAGTCCGCGTTCCGGCGCTCGGCGATCAGGCCGGCGACCTGGCCGGGGCCGGAGGTTTCGACCATCTCGACCTCGAGGCCCAGCCCAGCCATGGCCTCGACGCAGCGCGCCCGGACCAGGCCGTGGCCGGCCCGTCCGGCGATGGGGTTGCCTACGAAGAGGGCCTTACGCATCGGACGGGCGGGAGGGCAAAAGCGCGGATGCGGCGTTGCGTCCGCGCTCGAGGGCGGCCAGGTTGAGCTCGCGGTGCCTGGGCGGCACGCAGGCCGACACCGCCGCCTGCCACTGTTCGAAGGTGAAGCCGGGGACGTGCGCGCTCATGGCCCCGAGCAGAACGATGTTGGCCGTGCGGGTATTCCCCAGGGAGGCGGCGATGGCCTGGGCCTCGACCGGCAGGACCCGGCCGTAGCCGGCGAGGCGCTCGACGGCGTCCTCCGGATAGGACTCGCCCCCGACCGTGACCGAGGCGGGCAGGAGCCGGTGGCGGTTGACGGCGATGATCCCGTCCGGACGCACGAAGTGCGCCCAGCGCAGCGCCTCGAGTTCCTCCAGGGCGTAGACGAAATGGGCCTCGCCCTCCATTATCACCGGGGAGCGTACCGTCGCGCCCCAGCGGACATGTCCGGTCACGCTGCCCCCGCGCTGGGAGAGTCCGTGGACCTCGTTCTGCTTGACATCCAGCCCGGCGGAGAAAGCCAGTTCCGCCAGGATCCGGCTGGCCAGGACGATGCCCTGGCCCCCGACGCCGGCCATGAACACGTTGGCGGTCGGCTGGTCCTTCATGGCGCGTTCTCCGGCTTCGGCTGCGAGATGGCTTTGCGGGGGCAGACCTGCAGGCACAGCCCGCATCCCCAGCACAGGTCGGCCAGGACTTTGACACGGCCGTCCTCGATGGTCAGGGCCGGGCAGCCCAGGCGGAAGCAGAGCTTGCAGCTCACGCACTTCTCCTGGTCCACGGTGCAGACCGCGCCGCGGCTGTCCCGGTCCGTGAAGATGCACGGGCCCTCCACGACGATCACCGAGGGCTCGGCCACCGCCGTCTCGGCCTCGAGCAGCCGCTTGAGCCCTTCGAGGTCGAAGGCGTCGGCGCGGAAGACCCGCTGGACGCCCAGCGCGCGGCAGGCCGCCTCGATGTCGATCTTCGGCGCCGGCTTGCGATCGATGGCCCACCCGGTGGTCGGGTCGGGCTGGTGGCCGGTCATGGCCGTGATCCGATTGTCGAGGATCAGGAAGGTGGATACGCCGCGATTGAAGACCGCGTTGGCCACACCGGTCAGGCCCGAGTGGAAGAAGGTGCTGTCCCCGACCACGCCGACCACGCGCTCGGCCGGCGAAGCTTTCACCGCAGAGGGCGCAGAGGGCGCTGAGGGCGCGGAGGACGGTGCGGTATCGGCTTTGGGCTTTGGGCCTTCGGCTTTCGGAGCAACGGGAGCAGAGCCGTTGTCCTCTGCGTTCTCTGCGTCCTCTGCGGTAGACCGTCTTACGGCCTTTAGCACCTTGTCGAAGCCGTGGGCCATGGTGATGCCCGCGCCCATGCAGACCAGCGAGTCCATGGCATTGTAGGGCGGCAGCGCCGCCAGGCCGTAGCAGCCGATGTCGCCGGTGACCGTGTACTTCAGCTTGCCCAGCAGGTAGAAGATCCCGCGGTGCAGGCAGCCCGGGCAGAACTGCGGCGCGCGCCGGGGCAGGTTCTCGACCGGCGGCTTCTGGCCGGAGTCCTTGTGGAGGATGCGCCGGCGCAGGGCCGAGGCCGGCAGTTCCCCGACGCGCAGGAGCTGCTGCTTGCCCTCGACGGGAATGCCCGTGGCCAGGATCTCCTCCTCCAGGAACGGGCGGTTCTCCTCGATGACGTAGAGCTTCTGCACCTGGCTGGCGAAGTTGCGGATCATCTGGTGGGGCAGGGGATAGGTCATGGCGATCTTGAGGGTCGAGAAGTCGGGCAGAGCCTCACGGACGTTCTGATAGGAGATGCCGCTGGTCACCGCGCCGTACTGCAGCGAGCGCATCTCGATGCGGTTGCCCTCGAAGGTCTCGGAGGCGGCCTCGAGCAGCGTCTGGCGGCGCTCGAGCTCGAAGTGCCGGCCGTAGGCGTTGGAGGGCACCATGGCGTTCTTGGCGGCGTTCTTGACGTAGGGACGGCGCGGGACCTCGCGGCGCGGCCCGACGACCACCACCCCGGTGGAGTGGCAGATCCGGGTGGTCAACCGCAGGAAGACCGGCGTGTCGTAGCGCTCGGACATCTCGAAGGCCGCGGCCACCAGGTCCTTGGCCTCCTGGCTGTCGGAGGGCTCGAGCATGGGCACCTGCGCGAACTTGGCGTAGAAGCGGTTGTCCTGCTCGTTCTGGGAGCTGTGCAACCCCGGCTCATCGGCGGTGACGATGACCAGGCCGCCGTTGACCCCGGTGTAGGCCAGGGAGAAGAGCGCGTCGGCGGCGACGTTGACGCCCACCTGCTTCATGCTCGCCATGGCCCGGGCCCCGGCCAGGCTCGCGCCGATGGCCACCTCGAGCGCGACCTTCTCGTTGACCGACCACTCCGCGTCGATCTCCGGGTAGGTCGCGCAGAACTCGTTGATCTCCGTGGCCGGGGTGCCGGGATAGGCGGTGGAGACCGTGCAGCCGGCCTCCCAGGCCCCGCGGGCCACGGCCTCGTTCCCGGACATCAGCCGGCGGTCGTTGCTGGTGCTCATGATGATATCCTATCTGGCCGGCGCGGAGATTCAACGGGCGGGTTCAGCCTCCGCAGCCGCCCGTCCCCGCCATCAGCACCCCCAGCGCGATGGAGTTGAGCCGCGTCGCGGCGTCGTCGGCTCGCGAGAGGAACACCACCGGCGCCGCCGCCCCGGCCACGTAGCCGCCGCACTCGTCCCCGGCGAAGTAGAGAATGGCCTTGCAGGCCGCATTGCCCACGACCACGCTGGGCACGAGGATCACGTCGGCGCGTCCGGCCACCGGGTCGGAAATGCCCTTCTTGGCAGCGGCCTCGGCCGAGACGCAGTTGTCGAGGGCCAGAGGGCCGCCGACGATGCAGCCGGGGAGCTCTCCGGCCCGGTTCATGCGCATGAGTTCGACCGCGTCGAGGGTCTCGGGCATCTTCGGGTTGGGCTTCTCGACCGCGCAGAGGGCCGCGACCCTGGGCTCGTCGCCGGCGCCCAAGGCCCGGGCCAGCGGCAGGGCGTTGGCGACGATCCGGGCCTTGTCCTCGAGCGAGGGCGCGATGTTGATTCCGCCGTCGGTGACGAGGAAGAGCCGGCCCAGGCGGCGCGAGGCGGCCACGAAGACGTGGCTCATGAGCCCCGCCCCGCGGAGGCCGTTGTCCTTGTCGAGCACGGCTTTCATGAATGAGGCGGTGTCCACCGTCCCCTTCATGAGGATGTCGCTCTGGCCGTTGCGCACCAGCCCGGCGGCCAGCGGGGCCACCGAGGCCTCGTCGGCCGCGCCGACCACCACGAAGTCGGCCGGGGAGAGCCCGGCATCGCGGATCGCGCGGTTGACCCGGTCGCCGTCGCCGACCACGGTCGGGAGCGCCAGCCCGGAGCGCCGGGCCTCGGCCAGGCTGCGCAGGAGTTCGTCGTCGGCGCCCCCGGCCACGGCGATCCGGCGCGGACCGAGCGAGCGGGCCCTCTCCCGGATGGCCTGGAAGTCGCGCGGCGCGCTCACGGCTCCTCCTCTCCCGTCGGGTAGACGCGCGGGCGCTCCCGCCCGGAGATGACCCGTTCAGCACACTGGTAGAGGGCGAGCATCTCGTTCTCGCCGGGGTAGACGGCGACCGGGCCGAGGAAGCCGACGCGCTCCCTGATGTATTCGGTGAGAAATTCGCTGCGGGCCAGTCCGCCGGTGAGGATCACCGCGTCGACGCGGCCCGAGACCGCCGCGGCCAGCCCCGCGATGTGCTTGGCGATCATGTAGGCCATGGCCTCGTAGACCAGCCGCGCCTTCCCGTCGCCGGCGCCGATGCGCTTCTCGACGGCGATGGCGTCGGTGGTGCCGAGGTGGCCGGCCAGCCCCGACCCACGGGTGAGCAGGCGCTTCAAGCCCGCGCGGTCCTGCTTCCCCGAGAAGCACAGATCCACCAGGTCGTCGGCGCGCAACCCGCCGGAGCGCTCCGGGCTCATGGGTCCCTCGCCGTTGGCGTCGACCGAGTCGATCATCCGGCCGCCGCGCTGGACGGCCACGCTGATGCCGCCGCCCAGGTGGGCGACGATGAGGTTGAGCTCCTCATAGGGCCGGCCCAGTTCGGCGGCGTGGCGCCGGGCGGCGGCCTTGATGTTGAGCGCGTGGGTCAGGCTCCGGCGGGGCAGGCCCGGGACTCCCGAGATCCGCGAGATCTCGTCGTACTCGTCGACCGATACCGGGTCGGCGATGAAGGCGCCCAGGCCGTGCGGGTGGGCCAGGGCGTCGGCGATGAGGCAGCCCAACCTGGAGACATGGTCCACGTAGCCGCCGCCGCGGGCGTCGGCGAGCATGGCCTCGTTCACCCGGTAGGTCCCGGCCGGCACGGGCGCCAGCGGCGCGCCGCGGCCGATGACCGCGGCCAGTTCCCCGACGGCGATGCCCGCGGCGGCCAGCGCCTCCTCCACGACCTTGAGGCGGAAGGGCAGCTGGTCGAGCGTGGTGCGGGCGGCGGCGAGGTCCTCGGGACGGGCGGCGGCTTCGCGCGAGAGCTCCTCGCCGCGGCTCGAGAACACCGCCACCCTGGTGCTGGTCGAGCCGGGGTTGATGACGAGGACGCGCCGGTCTTCCCGGTGCACTTCAGCCCGTCCCGGGGGTCAGGAGCCGGAGCTCTTGCAGGTGAAGACCCGGCTCAGACCGGTCCGGGCGAAGATGTCGGAGACGTAGGGGGAGACGACGAAGGTCATCTCCTTGTCCCGACTGACGGCCTCCACCCAGGCGTAGGAGAGGGCTCCGACCGACAGGCTGTGGATGTACTCCACGGCCGTCAGGTCCACGATCAGATCGGTCTCGGGACGGGCCAGCAGCTGGTCGCAGTTGCGGCGGAGCTCGTCCTCGCGGCCCGCGTCCAGGTTGGTGCGGACGGTGAGCTTGTTTGCATCGAGCAGGAAGGCCTTGTCGGACATGCCGGTCCTCCTTCAACCCCGCGACGGCCGCCTGCCGGCGGCCAGCAGGAATCCGTTGGCGGTCAATCGGTTCAGAAGCCCGCGGGCTTCTCCGTTGCGGGCTTCGTTGAGCAGCAGGGCGCGCGACACCTTGAGGCCCGCCCGGCGGACCAGGGCGGCCAGTTCGCCGAGGGTGAAGGTGTGCAGGTACAGGTCCTGGATCCCGCGGTAGGAGCGCATCACGCAGTCGCCGAATGGCGCCCCTCCGGCCAGCCTGCGGACGAAAGCCTCGACGAGCTCCCGGCGACCCGAGGCCCAACGCAGGAAGTGCAGGCGGTTGTGGACGTGCAGCACGAGCTTCCCGTCCGGCGCCAGGCAGCGGACCGCCTGGCACACGGCACGCTGGCGCAGCTCGGCCGTGGCGATCATCCCCAGGGTGCTGAACATGCAGATGACCGCGTCGAACGAGCCGGCCGGCAGGAAGTCCAGGTCCAGCAGATCGGCCCGGTAGAGCTGGCAGCGGCCCGGGGGCAGGTCCGAGAGCTTGGCGGCGGCCCGCTCGAGCATCGGCTCGGAGAGGTCCACTCCCGCGACCTCCCAGCCCAGCCGGGCGAAGTGCTCGAGGTGCCGTCCGGTCCCGCAGCCCAGGTCGAGCATCCGGCCCGGCGCGGGGCAGAGTTCCTCGATGAACCGGACGTCGTGGCGGAAGAGCTCGCTGTCCCGGAAGTAGTCGTCGTAGCCGTTGGCCAGGGGCTCGTTCCGGAAGTACTCGACGACCGTGGGGTGGTGGTGCTTGTGCGGACCGGACACAAGGCGCCAGGGACCGCCGGGGGCGGACCGGCCGGGAGGCTCGGCGACCGATGGGCTGCTCAAGACCCCACCGTCGGCGCACAAGGCGCGGAGACGAGCAGGTGAGCAGTGGAGCAGGGGACCGCAGGCGAACCGCGCGTTGCGTCCCCCGAAACGGACGTTTCCTTGGGTTGCCGGATCGTCACCTGTTCGCCTGCTCCCCTGTTCGCCTGCTCTGTGCTGTCCGAAGGCAGCACTAGCGCTCCGTGTCGATGAGCAGTCCTTCCAGGCCCTCGAGCCGGGCCAGCCACTCCTGCAGCTGCCAACGCCGGATGGCGCGGCTGATGCAGCGGGCACCGGAGCCGTCCGAGGCCGGGAGGCAGATGGCCACGCGGTCGGGCACGTTGCCGTTGCCGGGTATCAACTCGAGGGTGATGCTGTGGCCGCGCTTGGAGAGGAGCTCGTTGCCGTGCTTGATCTCGGCCTGGAGCTCGCGGCGCGCCTCCTCGGGGCTGCGTTTGAGGGTCCGGGACGACCGGTGGTGGGGGCGACGCTGGTTCTCCTTGGACCGTCCGCCCGGCGGCGGCAGCCTCGAACCGATGGGCGATGGCCCCAACGAGCTTTCAATGGGTTCGTCCGCCAAGCGTCACCCTCCTTGCTTCGGCCGTTGGCAGATGATAGCCGAAGGTCCGCCGGCATAAAGGGAAAAATGCCGGGGAGGCGCGGCACGGCCATTTCAGGAAACGGTTTTCACCGCGGAGGCGCCGAGGCGCAGAGCTGGCTCAGGAACGCGGCGGACCGCTTCTGCAGGGGAAAGCCCCCGACCGCGGACAGGGTCTCATCTCTGCGTCTCCGCGGCTCTGGAGCGCCAGGCGAAGCCTGGCCAGTCTAGCTGGATGAAAGGAGCCA
>CALGYR010000113.1 GCA_937935355.1 uncultured bacterium
GACAGGCTCGAAAGAGCCCTGCTCGCATCATGACGAACTTCCCGGCAACTTGTGCAGTTATGGAACGCGACAGCGTTCCATGACCGTGGTCGTGCCCCGAAGTACGCCCGAGCGCCGAGGGGAAGGCAGATTCAACCCTGCCCGCCTGCGGCGGCCAAGGTTGAATCGTGCCCCCGCCCCGACTTTCGACCGGGAGGGCACTCGCCACGCAGGAAACGCCATCGCTGCACACGAAGGTTCTAGGTCCGCGTGATCGTGCCTTCCCAGGTCCCGACCTTCTTGCCCTTGATGTCCGCCTCGTTGAACCAGTAGCTGGTCACCGCGCGGGTCTCGGTGAAGAAGGCCACGGCGTCGCGGCCCAGGCAGTGCAGGTCGCCGAAGAAGCTCTGCTTGTGGCCGGTGAACGGGAAGACCGAGATCGGCACCGGGATGCCCACGTTGATGCCGACCATGCCGGCGTCGGTGCGCCGGGCGAACTCGCGGGCCGCGCCGCCGCTGGTCGTGAAGATGGCCGAGCCGTTGCCGAACTCGCTGGCGTTCATGATGGCCAGGCCTTCCTCGAAGTCCTTGACCCGCTTGACGGAGAGCACCGGCCCGAAGATCTCGTCGATGCCGATGCGCATGCCGGGCTTGACGTGGTCGAAGATGGTCGCGCCCACGAAGAAGCCGCTCTCGTAGCCGGGCACCTTGGCGTCACGGCCGTCGAGGACGAGCTTCGCCCCCTCCTTGACGCCCTTCTCGATCCAGTCGAGCACCCACTTCTTCTGGTCGGCGGAGACCAGCGGGCCCAGGTCGGTGGCCGGCTCCCAGGCCGGGCCCATCTTGAGCTTCCTGGCGAGCGCGACGATCTCGGCGACCAGTTCGTCGGCGATGGGTTCCTCGATGCACAGGGCCGGCAGGGCCATGCAGCGCTGGCCCGCGCAGCCGAAGGCGGAGTTGACGATGCGCTGGGCGGTGGCGGCGATGGGCGCGTCGCGCAGGATCAGGGCGTGGTTCTTGGCCTCGGTCAGGCTCTGGACGCGCTTGCCGGCGGCCGCGGCCGTCGAGTAGACGTGCAGGCCGATCTTGGTCGAGCCCACGAAGGTGATGCCCTTGACCGCCGGGTGCTTCAAGAGGATCTCGGCCTCGTTGCGCGAGCAGGTGACCAGGTTGAAGACGCCCTTGGGCACGCCGGCCTCGGCCCAGATCTCGGCCATGCGCATGGCCGTCTGCGGGTCCATGCTGGCTGCCTTGAGCACGTAGGTGTTGCCGCAGGCGACGGCCATCGGGGCCATCCAGCCCATGGGGATCATCGCCGGGAAGTTGAACGGGGCGATGCCCACGAAGACGCCCAGCGGCTGGCGGTTGGCGACGGTGTCGAAGCCGGTCGAGACGTTGTTGAGCGAGTAGCCGGCCATCTGCACCGGCACGGAGCAGGCCATCTCGGTGCACTCGATGGCCTTCAAGACGTCGCCGCGGGCCTCGTTGAGGTTCTTGCCCATCTCGGTGGCCAGGAGCTTGGCCAACTCGTCGAGGTGCTTGTCCAGGAGCTCCTTGAGCTTGAACATGACCTGCACGCGCTTGGTGATGGGCGTGTCCCGCCAGGCCGGGTAGGCGGCGGCGGCGGCCTCGACCGCGGCGTTGACCTCCTCGACGGTGCACTTGGGCGCCTCGGCGATCACCTCGCCGGTCGAGGGGTTGTAGCAGGGCATGTACTGGCCGCTCTTGGTCTCGGCCCACTCCCCGTTGACGAAGTACTTCAGCTTCCTGGCCATGGGTGTCCTCTCTCCTCTCCTGTCCTAAAAGCTCGGCGGCGTGCAGGCGGATATCATCCGCGCGGTGGTGCCGCCGATGTTTCTCCAGCGGTGGGGAAGGTTCGACGAGAAGTAGAAGGCGTCGCCGGGCTTGAGCACCTCGGCCCGGCCGTCGACGGTGACCTCGATGGTCCCGGAGACGCAGAACCCGGCCTCTTCGCCGACATGGCTGTAGAGCTCCGGGCCGGTGTCGGCCCCGGGACTGTAGACTTCGTGCATGACCTGGATGACCCGGCCGTCGCGCGGCCCGGGCAGCGACAGGTACTGCAGCCCGCGCCCCGAGGCCACGTTGACGAGACGCGAGCCGGGGACCACCACGCAGGCGACCTCGCGATCGGCCTGGCCGCCGGTGAAGAAGTCGGCGAGGGTGAGCTCGAGCGCCGAGAGCACCTTCTTGAGGGTGCTCACCGATGGAGAGTTCTTGCCGTTCTCGATGAGCGAGAGCGCCCCGGCGGTGACCCCGCTTCGCTCGGCCAGCGCCCGGAGCGAGAGCCCCCGGCCGGTGCGCAGCACGCGCAGCCGCGCGCCGAGCCCGTCGTCGGCGGCAGCACCGGCGACCGTGGCGGCGATCGCTTCGCTCTTCCCAGGCTTCTTCTGGCGCGGCACGGCAGCTCTCCCCCGGCGAGTTTAGGATACTTTACATGCCGTTAAGTATCTTTGTCAAGAAAAAACTGTGGACTTCGTGGACGAAGCGGACAGCGTGGGCTAAGTGGACGCCGTTTCGGCACTTACAGCGCCCGCAACGTCCACTCTGTCCGCCCCGTCCACCGTCCTCTTCGCAAACCACCGGTCGAGCCCCAGGGCGATGGGCACGAAGAACGCCCAGCCGCAGGCCAGGGCCGCGAGGTAGCCGTGCGCGGGGAGGATCAGCCGGCAGGCCGCGAGCATCGGCAGGAAGGCCAGGGCCATTATCGGCATCCGCCAGGCCAGGGTGTGCAGGCTCCGGCGCGACTCGTAGACCGCGAAGATGGTCGCGTAGGGAAACATGGGCATGAAGCCGCGCAGCGGCTCCTTGACCGCGACGATGCCCAGGACGATGGCCGCGACCGCCGGCACCTTGAGGTAGACGGGCATGGCGCTCTTGTGGCCGGGTTCGGCACGCCCTGGCAGTGCGAGCAAGGCCAGGGCCGCGAGCAGCAGGACGCCCAGGCCAGCCCAGAAGGCCCCGGCCTCGACCGCGCCTCCACCCGGCAGCAGCCGCGCGAAGAGGAAGCCGGCGCCGAGGTAGGCGGCCACCGCAACACCGGCGGCGGCGACGATGTTGAGCCCCCGCCTGGCGTGGAGCAGCCAGACCAGCCACGGGAAGGCGGTCACCAGCGCCAGCCCGGCCAGGTGGGTCAGACCCACCGGCTGGCCGCTCGAGACCACCGCGGCGGTGAAGGGCAGCGGCAGGCAGAAGGCCACCGACTTGGCCCGCGGCGAGCGCAGGTAGGCCATGGCCGTGGCCATGGCGGTGACCACCGCGACCAGGGCCAGGTCGGCCGGCCCGAGGGGCAGCTTCATGCTTCCTGCCGTCCGGGACCCGACGGGACCGCCCTGGGCATCGCGCGCAGCCTGGCGTACATCAGCGCCCCCACCAGGAAAGCCGCGACCAGCACCACGGCGGAGAGCAGGAAGGGGACGCCCGGTCTCCAACCCGGGAAATGCATTCCGGCCCAGAGGCTGTTGCCCAGGAGTCCTCCGGCGAAGGGCACGACCGCGTTGCCGGACCCCAGCACGGCCTCATGGATGCCGCCGCGGTGGCCGCGCGCCGCGGCCGCGGCCACGCTGTAGTAGATGCTCGAGTAGTAGGCCACGCCGCATCCCAGTCCGCCCGCCAGGCACCCCAGACCGAAGAGCCAGGGAGCGCCGAAGAGCCCGCAAAGAGCACCGCCGCCGACCGCCAGGACGCTGCCGGCTACGAGCGGCGCGGCCCGGAAATGCCAGCCGCGCCAGAGCGCCAGCAGGATGAAGACCGCCACCTGGGCGCCGAAGAAGACCGCCCCGAAAGCCCCGCCCAGCGCGCTGCGGTCGCCGCCCGTCACTTCGGGCAGCTGGCTGCGCAGCGTACCGGAGAGCCCCATGGCCGCGAAATTGAGGAGCAAAGCTATCCGCCAAAAGGGAACGGCGCGGGCGGCGGCGCGCTCGTCGGCCGAGGGATCCGGCCGGCGTTCGGCGACCGGCTCCGGCGCGAAGCGGCGCATCAGGTAGGCGCCCAGGGCGACCAGCACCAGCGCGGCGGCCAGGAGCAGCACCACGCGCTGCCCGGTTGCGTAGCTCGCGACGACCTGACCGGCGCCGGCCGCCGCCGGTCCCGTGCCTCCGGAAAGCCATCTGCCGAGCGCCTCGCCGACCAGGCCGGCCGCGGGCCAGCCCACCACGAACCCCAGGCACCAGGACACGTTGAAGCGCCCCAGGCGCCGGGGCAACTCGAGCGGGCTGGAGTGGTCGCTGATGTCCGCCTCCAACACCGGCCAGAAGGCTCCCTGGCCCACCGAGAAGAGCCCCAGGAGCATGCAAACCTGCCAGAAGCTGTCGGCTCCGGCCAGCAGCAGGAGCGCGACGACGTCCAGGCTGGCACCGAAGACGATCAGGCGCCGCCGGCCCCATCGGTCGGAGAGCCGCCCGAAGACCAGGCAGGCGCCCACGTAGCTCGCGGCGAAGACCAGGGCCAGCAGGCCCAGGTCGGCCGGGTCGGCTTTGAAGAGGGCCTTGGCCAGGTAGCTCGCGCCGACCGCGCTGAAGGCCTGGACGCAGTCCATCAGGAAGGCCGCGAGGTACACTCCGTTGCGGCGCAGCAGTCCGGGCGGCGCCGCGGCGCCGCCGCTCTCAGGTTGGCTCATGGTTAGAGGGTCTTTCTCGGCGGGCTATTTCCCCGGGACCGCATAGATCTTCCGGCAGCGCGGACACCCGACCTTCTGGCCCGGCGACTTGGCCGCCGTCGAGAGCACCGCGCCGCAGGAGCAGGTGATGGTCTTGTCGCCGAAGACGGCGCCGTCGGCGCCCCCCCCTACCCCGCCGCCCCCTCCGCCCTTGCCCTTGGAGAAGACGCCGCCCAGCGCCCCTTTGACTTTGTCGAGGATGCCGCCGCCGGACGCGCCCGGGCCGGAGGGCTCCGCCCCGGAGGCGCCGGCGCCGTGGAACTCGAGCTTGCTGCCGCCGACCACGATGACGTCGCCTTCCTCGAGAGGCACGATCCGCTGGCCGATCTTCTCGCCGTTGACCCGGGTGCCGTTGGCGCTGCCCATGTCGCTGAGCACGAACTCGGAACCGCGCTGCTCGATCTTGCAGTGGTTGCGGCTGGCCTTGACGTCGCCGGCCAGCGGCAGGTCGCAGTCCTTGGAGCGGCCGACGACCACGGTGCCCTTGAGCTCCCGCTCGGTCTGCCGGCCCTCCGGCGAAGTGACGATCAGCCTGGCCATCGACGCCGCCTCCCGCAACGCTCCCGTTCGCTGATGGTAGTACACCGCCCGGGCGCCGTCAACAGCGACTCTTCCGGCTACGGGCGAAACAAAGCCGTTAACCGCCGAGACGCCGAGGCGCAGAGGGGCGGCCCCGCCCGCGGCAAAGGCTCATTCGACACAGAAGCTCATCGCCGCGTTCGAAGGGCTCTCTCAGCGCCTCCGTGCCTCCGCGGCGAGACCAGCTGCTCGAGGTGCTCCCCTCCCGTTCACCACCCCGTCGCCGACAGCACCGGCGCCTCGTAGCCGGCCAGCCGGAGGTACAGGTGCATCCCGTAGCTGGTGTCCCGGTGGTGGACGCGGTCGCGGCTGACTCCGAAGCTGGCCTGGCCGTAGGTGCCGCCGTAGGCCCGCCGGTCGCGGAGGGTCGTCTCCTGGATGGTCAGGCCGAAGCGCGCGGCCCGGAGCAGCGCGTCGGTCAGCCGGTCGGTCTTGTCGGGGAGCTTCATCGCCTTCGCGATCTCCAGGAAGTCGAGGGCCTCGAGCGCGAAGACGAAGGTGCTGCCGTAGTTGGGCAGCGAACCGTCGGCGTCCTGCAGGGACAGCAGCAGTTCGAGCTTCCGGCGCAGCAACGCGAGGTAACGCTCGTCCTCGAAGGCCAGGAAGGCCGCGGCCAGGGCCACGTTCGAGAAGTCGCCGTTGCCGGTGGTGATCCGGCACTCGCCGTGCCAGAGGTGCGGGTGGTAGCCGGCGTCGGTCGGGTCGCCGACAGTCAACAGCTGCTCCATGGCCGGGCGGAAACCCTCCTCGAGCCACTTGCGATCGCCGGCGGCGCGGGCCGTGTAGTAGTAGGCCAGCGACCCGCCGGTCTGCCAGTCGCCGGGGATCTTGCAGTCGCCCTCGCCGGTCTCGAAGTCGAAGTAGTCGTGCGGCCAGCCGGCGGCGCCCGATCCGTGGCGGCGGTACCACTCGCAGAAGAGGTTGGCGCGCTCGAGGTAGTCGGCCTTCCCGGTCTCGCGGTGGAGCTGTGCGAGCGCGTAGCAGCCCGTGGCCGCGTCGCGCGGGTAGCTCCAGGTGGTCTGCGGCGTCTGCTCGCGGAAGCCGCCGAAGGCCTTGGGCCGGCGGCTGTCGAGCATCTGCAGGCTCAGCAGATAGCCGGCGCCGAGCTCCGCGGCGGCCTTGAAGTCGATCCCGTCGGGGCTCGGCGCCTTGGCGAGCGCGTAGAGCCCGCAGACCGCCAGGGCCTGGCCCCAGACGCCCATGCCCCGGCACTGGCCGGTGGCCGGGAAGTACTCGTAGATGAAGCGGCCGGTGTCGGCCGCTCCGTCGACCCCGCCCCAGGGCCGCCCCGGGGCGTTCTGGTTGTGCACGTACCAGAGCCCGCCGAGGCGCGCGGCCTCCAGGAAGCGGGCCTTCTCCTTCTCGGTCAAGAGCGGGGTGATCACGGACATGGGGGCGGCTCCTCCTTCGGGCCAACGCTTCGGGTTGGCTTGGTCCTGCGTCTTGGTCTTGGTCCCTGACTGGATGCCGAATCCTACGCGGCGTCGCGGCGGAGTTCAAGGCGCGGGAGATGGTTATCGCCGCATACCGGGTGGCTTCCCGAGGTCGGAGGCCAAGAGCCCGCTTACATCCTTCCGGTCAACTTCGTCCAGACGAACCAGGCCGCGAGCGCAGCGAGCCCCAGGAGAGCGAGCAACAGACAGGTCCGTCCCCCCGGGCGCCGCGCGTCGCGCGGAACAGCCCCATGGGCAGGAGTATCCTGAGACCCGGCCGGCGGTTCCTGGGCCGCCCCGCCCAGGACGTTCGGAGCCGACTCCACCAGCCGCGAGCCGGCCAGGCAGTCCCGGCAGAAGGCGTGCCCGCCGCCCTTGAGCGGGGCGCACTCGTCGCAGACCGGGCGATGGCACTCCTCGCAGAGCGCCTTGGCTTCGCGGTCCGGGTGGCTCGCGCAGCGCGTCCCCGGCGCGAGCTCCCGGCGCTCGGGCTCGTAGAACTCTGAGTTATCCTCGATCATGGCTCGCGGTGCCGGGGCTCCGGCGCGCGGCGCTTCAGGGACCAGAAGTAGTCGGCTAGCTTCGCGGTCTCGGCCTCGTCGGCGCGCTCCACCGAGAGCACCGCGTCGCCGCGGCGCTCGAGCCGGGCCTCGGCCTTGGCCCCCGCCCCGCGCCAGTCCAGGAGTTCGCCAGTCTTGACGACTCGACGCTCGACGCCGCACTTCCCGTCCAGGGCCTTCGCATAGGAGCCGAAGAATTCCTTCGCGTCGTCCTCGGTGTCCCAGGAGGTGAGCCAGACCAGGGCCATTTCCCCTTTGCGCGGCCCGGCGGTGCGCTCGAAGGCCGCGTACATCTCGCCGCCCCAGCCGGCGGCGCTCCTCCTCGCCTCGGCGGCGGGGACGAAGCCGGCCAGGAGCACGGTGATCTCCATCTCGCCGAGGGCGTCGACGTCCACGATCTGAGCCCCGGGCAGGAGCTCGGCGTGGATGTCGGGCATCTCGATATCCACCGGGTCCTCGGGCACCGGCCGGAGGTACTTCTCAGGATGGATGATCTGCTCGGTGGAGATCGGCGGCGTGCGGTAGCAGCGGTCGATCTCCTTCCAGCCGCCCTTCTTGTAGGCGGCCTCGGCCAGGCCCGAGCCGCCCGTGTAGCTGAAGATCAGCGAGGCGCCGACGATCGGCGGGTGCTTGCGGAACTCCGGGGTCCGGAGCGTGGAGGCCATGCCCATGCGGATGAGCCCCAGGTAGCTGCCCAGCTCGGCGGCCCCGGGCGCCGCGCCGGAGACCTCGCCCTCGCCGGTGCGCCCGGCGAGGTACGCGCACATGGCCAGGACCGCGTCGCCCTCCGCCAGCGCCCGCGCCGCCTGGGAGCGGTCGTTGGGGCCGGCCATGGCCAGCCTGTCCATCAGGCCGTTGTGGGCCTGCAGGGCGTGGGTGTACTCGTGGACGACCTCGGCCTCCTCCTCGGCGGCCATGCCCCGGGGCACGGCGGTCTGTCCGGGCTCGCGCACCAGGGTGAAGTCGTTCTCGCCGCCGTTGTAGAAGGCGCGCACCGCCCCGCTGGTGGCCTCGAGCTGGGCGGCGAGCAGGTCGAAGTCCGGCTTCCAGAATCCGAAGGTCGCGTAGAGCTGCGTGGCCAGCGCCACCTCGCGGGGCCCGGCCTCCGCGTGAATGGAGCGCAGCATGAAATGGTAGACCTCGCGCGGGCTCTTGATCAGCCACGGCGGGTCGGACCGGAGCCTGAGCCCACGGACCTTCTCGGCGGCCTCGCCCAGCCTCTTCATTTTGGCGGCGCGCTGCCTGTCGACCTCCTCGAGCTTGCGCGCCTCGGGGTCGGCCTCGAAGTCGGTGCGGTCGTTGGCGCGCGCGGCCGGCTGAGCGAGCACGGCGGCGGCGCAGAGCAGGGTCGGCAGCAGCCGGCCGGTCAAAGTCCTGAATCTGGAAAGCGAAGGGCGCGCCCGGCGGCCCTCACTTGCCGCCATCGGCCAGCTTCCTGTGGTTCTCGGCCTCGGCGGTCAGCCCGCGGGTCGCGCAGAAGAAGGCCAGCGCGCGATGGTCGTCGGCGGTGGGCTTGTCCAGGTACATCATGTAGATGCCGTAGGCGTCCTTGGCAGGGAGCTTGCTCCAGGGCAAGGGGCTGTCGCCGGTGGGCAACGACGGACTGACCAGGGTCACCCGGTCCTCGTCGGCCGTCTGAACGAACCACTTGCCCGGCAGCACGGTGACCTCCAGCTTGAAGGCGATCTCCCGGCTGCCCTCCTTCTTGATGCTGGCGATGACCTTGCGGAGCAGCCCCGGCTGGGCCTCGGCGCCGGCGACGAACTCCTTTAGCCGGGCCTGCTCGGCGGCGCCCTTGTAGCGGACCAGCAGGGTCTGGGCTTCGCGGACCGCCTCCTTGAGCTTGCCTTCCCGGGCCAGGGCCTCGACGGGCTTGAAGTCCTTGTCGAAGCTCTCCCTGGCCCTGGCCTTGACGGCCTCGACCTTCTTGGGCACGTCGGCGAGCCACTTGGCGCTCTTGACCGAGGTCTCCAGGGCGGTCAGGATCCTGGCGGCCTCCTCGAAGCGGCCGGCGTCGACGGCCTCGCCGGCGGCCTTCTCGGCGTCGGCCAGCAGCTTGTCGGCCTGGGCCTCGATCTCCTTGGCGCGCTCGGCCGCGCGGTTGCCCTCGTCGGTGTTGGGGAACTCCACCGACAGGATGGTCAGCACCCGGGCGGCCTCCACGAAGTCGCGGGCGGCCAGGGCGTCCTGGGCCTTCTTGCCGGCGTCCTCGGCCTTCTGCAGCCGGACCTTGGCGTCGGCGGCGTCCTGGGCGGCCTTGCGCATGGCGCGCAGCCGGGTGGTCTCCTCCTCGGCGCGCTTGACCACCGCGTGGCCGGCGAAGTCCTGGCGCTTGGCGATCGCATCCCAGGCGGCTATGCGGGCATCGAGGTTCGCGGACTGCTCCCGGTCGATCCTCTCGGCCCCGGCCACGGCGTCGGCCACGCTCTTCTCAAGCATCTGGGCCCGGCGGGCCTTGATCTCGTCGATCAGCTTCTGGGCCTCGGCGGCCTCCGGGGTGCCGCCGAAGCGGCCAACCAGGTCGGCGGCCTTGCGGAGGATCCCGTCTTCGTCGCCCCGGGGCACGGCGCGGAGCTCGGCGAGCAGCCGTTCGGACTCCGAGCCGGCCGGGGTCACGCCGGTGCTCCCGCCGGTCGTGCCGCCGCCCGACGTCCCGTTCTGGGCCTTGAGCTTGCTCACCAGCACGTAGGCCCCCGCCGCGAAGAGCAGCACCAGGACCACCGCGACCAGCATGGTCAGGAGCTTGAGGGTCCCGCTCGGACGCTGCGCGCGCCCCGGGCGGTCCTGGGCCTCGACGCGGGCCCGGGCCTCGGCGGCCTCCTTGGCCCCGACCGCCCGCATGATCGTCGAGTCCTCGGGGGCCAGGCGCTCGATCACCGCCGTGCCCGCGTCGCGCTGCACCCGGGCCAGGTCCTCCAGCAGCCGGGTCATGTTCTCGTAGCGCTTCTCGGGCAGCTTGGCCATCATGCGCTCGACCACGAAGCAGGCCGCGTCGGGCACGTCGGGGTTGAGGTGCTGCACCGGCTCCAGGCTCTCGTGGACGTGGGCCTTAAGGAGCTCGGTGACGGTCGTGCCCTTGAAGGGGGTCTTGCCCGTGAGCATGTGGTAGAAGGTGGCGCCCAGCGAGTAGATGTCGGCCCGGCGGTCCAGGGCCTTGCCCATGGCCTGCTCGGGGGCCATGTAGTGGGGGGTGCCCAGCACCCGGCGCTTGCCGGAGACCTGGACGGAGTCGTTCTCCTCGAAGCTCTTGGCGATGCCCAGGTCGGCGATCTTGACGATGCCTTCGCCGGTCAGCATGATGTTGTCGGGCTTTACGTCGCGGTGGATGATGCCGTTCTCGTGGGCGAACTCCAGCGCCTTGGCCGCCTGGATGATGATCTCCAGGCACTTGCCGACGGGCAGCCGGCCGGACTGCTTGAGCAGCTTCTTCACCGAGGGCCCGTCGATGAACTCCATGCTGAAGAAGTAGCGCCCGCCGGCCTTGCTGACGTCGTGCACGTGGATGACGTTGGGGTGGTTGAGCTTCCCGGCGGCCCGGGCCTCGCGGATGAACTGGTCGATAAACTCGCCGTTGGCGCTGTACTTCTCGCTGAGCACCTTGAGCGCGACGACCCGGTCCATGGAGATCTGGCGGGCCTTGTAGACCACGCCCATCCCGCCCTCGCCCACGCGCTCCATGATCTGGTAGCCGGGGATCTCGAAGTCGATGGGCTTGCCGGCGGACTCCTCCAGGAACTCCATGACCGTGTCGCCGATGGAGATCTTGTCGCCGAAGGACAGCTCGCTGTCCCCGGCCAGGCGCTCGCCGTTGAGGAAGGTGCCGTTGCGGCTGGCCAGGTCGCGCACGTAGAAGCGGTTGCCCTGCCGGAAGACCTGGGCGTGGTTGCGGCTGGCCTTCACGTCGCCCACAGGGATCTCGCAGGCCTTGCGCCGCCCGAGGGTGAACTTCTCGCCGTCGAGTACTATTTCGGTGCCCGCATTCTGGCCCTGGCGAAAGATGATTTTCGGCATTCCGGTTCCCTTGCTACCGTGGACAAGGTTCGCTGGATATTACACCCCTGCCGCTGGAGGGTCAAGGCGTTTTCGGCGGCCTTCGACCCCCGCTTTCCTCTTCCACTCATAAACGACATGCCAACCACAAAGACACGAAGGCACAAAGCTTGCCCGCGGTAGCCCTGACGCAGGTGGGTGACACGAAGAACCTCGAGTCGGCGCGGTCCGCGGCCCCCCCTCCTGGACCTGCGGGGGACTCCCACCGCGCACGACGTCCAAAGCCGTTCTTCGTGTTTTCTTTAGTGTCTTCGTGTCTTCGTGGTCAGGGAGGCCATTCGGTCATATTGGATGATATCGAAAGGCTCTGGGGACACCCAGACTGCGCTTGAACTTTGCGCCGGGCCGGCCTACAATCCGCGCCGCGCACGGCACGGGAGGTCGCGCCGGGAACCTCTGAGACCCGTCCAGCGGCGGGAAGGCAGCCGAATGCTTCTGACCATATCCAAGAGGCCGGTCTTCGGCCCCAAGGGCGAGGTGGTCATCGGCCAGTGCGAGCCGTACACCTCCAACTGGCTGCTGCGGATGGTCGACGGCGGCAGGGAGTCCGTGCTGCTCGATGGCAACTACTACGACCTGCGCCAGGTACAGATGCGCTGCGCCGGCCTGGGTCCGGACGAGGTGCGCAAGCTGGTCGAGGACATGAAACCCCACCTGGCCGCGGGCGGCGCCGCCAGCCACGTGGCGCCGGCCGCGGCCCCCGAGGCGGGGCGCGTCGGCGAGAGCACCCAGATCCTGGGACGCAGCGAGATATACCAGGCCATGGCCGAGATGGAGAGCAAGGCCGCCTCCAACCCGGAAACCTCCGGCCTGCTCCTCGAGCGCCAGGAGCGCTGCCTGATCGTCCGCTTCGTGGACCCCATCGCCGCAGCCCAGGACGCCGACCGGCTGCGGGCCATTTTCGAGTCGCTGATGGCCCACGACGTCCGGGCCTACGTCCTGGACCTGACCCTGCTCCAGCGCATCTCCAGCCGGGTGATCCGCGAGCTGGTCCACTTCCGGGAGAATGCCGCCGGCGCGGGCCGCGGCTTTGCCATCGTCACGCGCCGCACAGAGGTGATCCGCACGCTCGAGTCCATGAACCTGATCGGCTTCCTGCCCCACTTCGAGGACACCGCGGCGGCGGTCAAGGCCCTGTCCGCCTGACGGATCCGGCGGTGATGGAGAGCTCTGCACCGGAAACCGGGCCATATCGTCTCGCGGGTCTTCTTCCAGCCGCATGCGCTGAACTGCACACCGTGGCCGAAACCCGTGCTTCCAAGAGATTCGTGCCGTCCTCTGTGCCCTCCGTGTCCTCTGTGGCCGGACATCCCGGCTTCCTGCAATGGCCAGCGCCCGGCGGGAGGCGACCTTGACCGCCCGGGCCGCACCGCCCAAACCCGGCTCCGAGGAACTGGCCGGGAGCCTGCTGCTCTACGCCGTCGAGATGACCGGCGACCCCGTCGCCGCCGAGGACCTCCTGGCCGGGGCGGCCTCGCGGGTGTTCCGGTGGTCCGAGCCCGACGACCTACCCGGCGCGCGCGAGGCGCTCTTCAAGGCGGTCACGGTCCAGGCCCACGGCCCGCTCAACCGCACGGGCCGAGCGCCGCTGCCGGCGGCGCTGCGCTCCTCGCCCGATCGCTTCGATGAGGGCATCGAGGCCGCCCTGGCCGCGCTGCCCGGCCGGGAGCGCTCCGCCGTCTTCCTGGTGCTGGTCGAGCGGCTGACTTACGAACGCGCCGCCGCCGTCCTGGGCACCACCGTCGCCAACGTCTCCAACTTGGTGTGGCGCGCCCGGCGCGCGTTGCGCGCCCGGCTGGTCGGCGCGCTTCCCGCCACCGACATCACCGGCGCCCTCGAGGCCCCGGTCCCCTCCACCGAGCAGCGCATCAGCAAGGTGCTGCGCGCCGGCTGCACCCAGGCCGGGCTTTTCGTCTCCATGCTGATCGACGGGGAGCTCACTCCGCGCCAGCACGAGGTGCTCCAGCCCCACCTGGACTCCTGCGGGATCTGCTCCGAGGAGCGGGCCCGCTTCGAGCAGGTCAACGCCGCCCTCCGGGCGCACTGGGACGGGCTCGCGGCGCGGCTTGGCGCCACCGGCCTGACCCGCCACGCACTGGGCACGCTCTCGCTGGGCCGGAACGCCCGCGCGCGCGGCCCGCGCGGCCGGCAGATGCAGATCGGCGTGATCGCCGCCTCCCTGATCGGAGTGGTGGCCCTGGCCGTGATCTGCGCCGTGCTCAAGCACGGCTCGGGCGACGCGGTGCAGGCCCTGGAGGGCGAGGCCGAGCGCTCCGGCTCCCGGGTCCGGGCGACGGGCGCGGCCACCGTGCGATTCCTGGACGGCAGCGAGGCCCGGCTCTCGGCCGGCTCCTCCATATCGGCGTCGCGGGGAGCCGGGACCGTCCGGCCGCGCATCAAGCTCTTCTCCGGATCGGCGGAGATCGCGGTCAGCGCCACCGGAGGAGACCTGGTGGTGGAGTCCGCGGCCGGCAACTGCCGGGCCAGCGGCGGGACCTTCACGGTGCGCCTAGCGGCCCGCACCGTCCAGGGACAGACCATGGACATCGAGCTCGGCCGCGCCCGGGCGCTGGCCCCCGGCGAACGCCTGGCCCTGGTGGTCGAGTCCCAGACCGCCCTGACCGTTCTGGCCGGGCAGGTCGGCGACGAGCTCGCCGTCAATCCCGGCGGAGCCGGGCTGATCCCCGTGTCGGACGCCGCCCGTCCCCTGGCCGTGCCCGGCCACTGGGTGGGACTGCAGGCCGCCGGCGGCGCCGGCGAACCCGCGCCGCGCACCGGCGCGGCCCTGGGCTGCGACCGGGGCTCGGGCCTGGTGGCCCTGTTCGGGGGCATGGCCGCCGACGGTTCGCCCGGCCACGGCGAGCTCAACGACCTGTGGGCCTACGACCCGGCCCTGGGCAGCTGGCAGGAGATGTCCGTTTCCTCCGACGCGGCCGAGTGGCTGGCCGACAAGGACGCCCGCCGCCCGGACGACCGGCCGGCCCCGCAGGTCCCCGGCGCGCTCCTCACCGACCCGCGCGACCGGGGCCTGTGGCTCTACTCCGGCCGGCTGGCCGGATCGTATCTGGCCGAGAGCTGGTTCCTGGAGGTGCCGGGCGCCTGGCTGCGTGCGCAGGACACCGGCGCCGCGCCCGAGCCCCCGGCCAGGGGCTCACGCAAGGCGGCCCGCCCCGCGCCCGGGCCGCTGGGACGTCACCGTCCGGCCCTGGCTCCCTCCGAAAAGGCCGGCGGCATGATCCTCTTCGGCGGTGAACTGGCCGGACAGCTCCTGGGCGACTCCTGGTTATTCGACGCCTCCGCGTCCGCGTGGAAGCCGTTCCCGACCAAGGGGCCGTCCCCCGAGCCTCGCCTCGGGGCGGCCGCGGCCGCCGACGCGGATGGCCGGCGCATCTACCTGTTCGGGGGCCGGAACTCTTCCGGCCACCCTTTGGACGACACCTGGTGCCTCGAGGTCTACGGGCCGCAGGGCGGCGCGTGGCGGCGGCTGAACGTCCGCGGCCACTCGCCCGAGCCCCGCGTCGGCGCGACCATGGCCTGCGAGGAGACCTCCGGCCGGCTGGTCGTCTTCGGCGGCCGGCCGCGCCTTGGCGGGGCGCTCGCCGACACCTGGGTGCTCGATCCGGACGCCGGCGGAGGCTCCGAGGCGCGCTGGACCAGGCTCACGACGCCGGGCCCCGCAGCCGACGAGTTCACCGCCCCGGCCATGGTCTGGCACCCGCCGTGCCGGACGCTGGTGCTCTTCTCCCGCGGCGCGCTCTGGAGCCTGAGGCTGGAGAGATAAACGGCATCCCAGGCAGGACCATCGCAAGAAACGATCCTCACCGCCGAGGCGCTGGGACGACCTTTCTGAAACGGCTCGGGCTCAGCCCGGCGGGATGCGGCCCTGGATCAGTTCCACTCTGGCCTCATCGAGGAGGTGCCGGGCGAACTTGTCGGGGTACTCGCCGAGGTAGACCACGCGGCTGACGCCGGCGTTGATGAGCATCTTGGCGCAGAGGCTGCAGGGCGTGGCCGTGCAGTAGAGCGAAGCGCCCTCCACCGCGATCCCGTGGAGCGCGGCCTGCAGGAAAGTGTTCATCTCGGCGTGGACCCCGCGGCAGAGCTCGTGGCGCTGCCCGCTGGGGATGCCCAGCTTCTCGCGCATGCAGCCCGACGCCAGGCAATGGGAGACGCCGCGAGGCGCGCCGTTGTAGCCGGTGGCCAGGATCCGCTTGTCGCGGACCAGCACCGCGCCGACGTGGCGGCGCAGGCAGGTGGAACGCTCGGCGACGTCCCTGGCGATCTTCAGGAAGTACTCGTCCCAGGAGGGGCGCTGGCGCTCGGCGGCGGGCTTCTTGCGGGAGGCGGTCATGGGCGGTGCTGTCGCTCTGCTCTTCGTTCCATGGTTCCATGGATGGAGCCACCCCTGGGATTTGAACCCAGGACCTCAGCTTTACGAAAGCCGTGCTCTGCCGCTGAGCTAGGGTGGCCCGCAACCTGCTGGCGCCCATAAGAATACCGACCGGCGGCCGGGGTTCAAGTGCAACTGGAACCTTGACAGCCCCCCTCTCCAGCCTAGAATAGCCCCGTTCATCCGCGGCACGGCCGCCACTTCAAGGAGTCACGGCCATCGGCGAGAAACCGGTCGAGCTCATCAAGATCGAGAACCAGCGCCTGCGCGAGCGCGTGACGGCGCTCGAGCAGGAGCTGTCGGACGCCCAGCGGTCCGGCGCCGCCTCGCCCCAGCAGGCGCGGCTCATGGAGCTCCTGCGCCAGAAGAACCAGCAGCTCGAGGGTTACGCCCAGCAGGCCGAACAGAAGGCCAAGGACGCCGAGAAGTCCGCCCGGGACCTGGCCGTCAAGAACGAGGAACTGACCAACAGCATGGCCGCGCTGCGGCTGTATCAGCTCATGTTCGAGAACGACCCGCACGGGCTGGTCGGCGTGGCGCCCGACGGGACCATCATCCAGTTCAACAGCTCGGCCATCCGCTTCTTCGGCTACGACCTGCACAAGCTCCGGCTCCAGCACATCTCGGGGTTGAACCTGCCCGACACCGACGTGAACGTCGAGGCGGTCTTCGAGCAGGCCATGAAGGACGGCGAGGCCGCCCAGCTGGACTGCATGCAGAAGGAACGCAAGATCCACGTGGCCTGCTTCCGCCTGGAGGACATCCGCGGCCAGCGCGGGGCGGTGTTCAGGCTTTCCGAAGCGCGGGAGTGAAGATAGAAGGCAGAAGGCAGAAGGAAGAAGGATGAAACACGCAGAGCAGTGGGCAGTCCCATATGCCCTGCGTGCTCTCTCCTCGGTCCTTCTGCCTTCTGCCTTCTGCCTTCTGCCTTCTTAGAACCGTGCCGCGATACCAATACCTCGACCCCAAGGCCCTGGCCCGGATCGGCAAGGTCAACCTGGTCGCCCGCGGGGTGGTCGAGGGCTTCGTCTCCGGCCTGCACAAAAGCCCCTACCACGGCTTCTCCGTGGAGTTCGCCGAGCACCGCGAGTACGCCCCGGGCGACCCGCTGAAACGCATCGACTGGCGGGCCTTCGGACGCACCGACCGGCTCTTCGTCAAGCTCTTCGAGGACGAGACCAACGTCCGCTGCTACGTGCTCCTCGACCGCTCGGGCTCGATGGCCTACCGCCACCCCAAGAGCCCCATGAGCAAGATCGAGTACGGCTGCTACCTCTCGGCGTGCCTGGCCTACCTGATGATCCGCCAGCAGGACTCGGTGGGGCTGGTCACCTTCGCCCGCGGCCGTTCGCACTTCATCGCCCCGCGGAGCACGCCGTCGCACCTGACCGTCCTGCTCGAGGAGCTCGAGAAGCTCCGGGCCGGCGGCGGCTCGGACCTGGCCAGGACCTTCCACGACCTGGCCGAGCACATCGGCCGCCGGAGCGTGATCGTCATCCTGTCCGACCTGCTCGACGACCAGAAGGAGGTCCTGAAGGCCCTCCACCACTTCCGCCACCGCAAGCACGAGGTCATCCTCTTCCACCTCCTGGACCATGCCGAGATCGAGTTCCCCTTCGAGCAGCTCGCCGACTTCGTGGACATGGAGACCGGCGAGCGCATCCAGCTCGACCCACGCTACGTCCGGGAGGAGTACCAACGCGAGTTCGAGGAGTTCTGCGCCGGCTTCCGGCGAGAGACCGCCCAGACGCTCGTGGAGTACGTCCGGGTGGACACCTCGCGGCCGTTCGAACTGATGCTGGCGGAGTACCTGGCCAGGCGGCAGAAGCTGTCCGCGGCGGCGCGGAGCGGCGGATGAAGGCAGAAGGCAGAAGGCAGAAGGCAGAAAAACGAGGGGCAGGCAAGAAGGCCTCTCCATGTTTCTTCCTTCTGCCTTCTTCCTTCTGCCTTAGCCCTCGTCCCGCCAGTCTGGAGTGCTGAGAGGTGTTCGCCAACGCCCTGATCCTCCTGGCCGCCGGCGGCGCCGCGCTGCCCGTCGTCCTCCACCTCATTTACCGCAAGCGGGCCCAGGAGGTCCGGTTCAGCAGCCTGAAGTTCCTGAAGACCTCCATGAAGCGCACCGCGCACAGGAAGCGCCTGCAGGAACTGCTGCTGCTGGCCGTCCGCGTGGGGCTGATCCTCGGGCTGGTGGTGGCGCTGGCCCGGCCCATCCTGGGCGCGGCGGGCCTGCCCGGCAGCCGCGCGCACACCAGCGTGGTCCTGGTCCTCGACGACTCCGGGAGCATGTCCTGCGAACACAACGGCGAGAGCCGTTTCAAGCGGGCCAAGACCGCCGCCGACCGCGTCCTGCGCGGGCTCAACCAGGGCGACTGCGTCTCCATGCGGCTGGCCTGCCGGCCGGTCCCGGAGATCGTCGGCACCATCACCGCCGATCGCGCCTCGGTCATCGATGCCTTCACCCGGGCGGACTGCACCTCGGCGCGGGGGGACCTCGCCGGCCAGGTGGGCAAGGCCGTCGCCGACCTCGGCGCGCGCTCGGATCCGGACCTCGAGCTCTTCGTCCTCACCGACCTCCAGCGCACCGCGCTCTCGACCCTGCCGGCCCGGCTCGGCTCGGCGGTGACCCTGGCCGACTCCGGCGCCCGCGAGGGCACGGCGCCCGGCGACCGAACCCGGAACCGGCTCATCTCCGTTGTGGTGGTCGACGTCTCCGACCCCGACTTCGCCAACGCGGCGGCCACCGATCTCGCGGTGCGCTCGCGGGCCCGCGCGGCCGGCGAGCAGGTGACCGTCCAGGCCCAGGTGAAGAACACCTCGGCGAAGACCGTCGCTCCGCGCGCGACGCTGCGCGTCGACGGCCAGGAGGTGGCCACCGACGACATGGAGATCGAGCCGGGCGCCGTGGTCACGGCGAGCTTCCCCTGCCGGATGGCCGCGGCCGGAGCCCACTGGGGTTCGGTGGAGCTCTCGCCGGACTCCCTGGCCTTCGACAACCGGCGTTTCTTCCACACCGAGCTCTTCCGGCGCGTACCCGTCCTGGTGGTCGAGCCGGCCGCCACCGGACCCCGCGCCGCCGGGACACTGCCCGGATCGTTCTATCTGCTCGCCGCCCTCGACCCGTTCTCCGCCGCGTCCGGAAACGGCGGAGGCGAAAGCCAGGGCCAGGGCCTCATCGAACCGAAGCTCGTGACGCCCGAGGCCGCGGGAACACTGGCGCTCTCCGAGTACGGCGCGGTCGTGCTCTCCGGCCTCGGGCAGATACCCCCGGCGCTCGGACAGGCGCTGCGCGACTACGTGGCCTCGGGCGGCGGGATCGTCGTCTTCCCGGCGGCCGGAGCCGACGCAGCGAGCTACGAGGCGGCCTTCGGCGAGCGCGACGACAGCCGCGGACGGCTGCTCCCCGCCAAGCTCGGCGCGGCGCTCGACCCCGGCAGACCCGCGCCCGGCGAGGAATCCGCGGGCCTTGAGATCGCCGGCTGGGACCAGAGCCACGCGGTGCTGCTGCCCTTCAGGGGGCTCACCCGGACGGCGGCCTTCGGCGGCGTCCGGATCTCGGCCGGCCGGGCGCTCGAAATCCCGGAGAAATCGGGCGCCCAGGAGCTCATCACCCTGAAGGGCGCGATCCCGTGGCTGGTGGCCGGCTCCTTCGGGCAGGGACGGGTCTACGAGTTCGGCTCGCCGGCCGACGCCGGCGCCTCGACGCTGCCCATCCAGAAGTCCTTCCTGCCGCTGCTGCACGGAATGATCTACGACCTGGCCGAGGTGCGCGAGCGCCGCGCCGAGTACCGGGTGGGCGGCACCGCTACGCTGGCTTTCCCCGATGCCAAGGACCAACTCTCGGTGCGGGTGACCTCCCCCGACGGCAAGGTCTTCGAGGGGAAGACCACCGGCTCCGACAACGCCTTCAGCTTCGGGCCGCTCGACGAACTCGGAGTCTACAGCTACAAGGTCGCGCCCGGCGACCGCGAAGGCAGCTTCGTGGTCAACCCCGATCCGGAGGAGTCCGACCTGGAGCCAGTGACCCGCGCCGAGATCGAGAAGGCCTTCGCCGGCTTCCGGAGCGTGACCTTCTGCCGCGGAGCCGAGGGCCTCGACCAGGCGGTCGCCCGCATCCGCGAGGGCCGGGACCTCTCCGGGCTCATCCTGGGGCTGGTGCTGGCGCTGGCCGTCTTCGAGTGCTTCTTCGCGAACTGGATCATGCCGGGGGCGCGGGGGAAAGTCGCGAGTCAGCCACAGATGAACACGGATGAACACAGATAAGCTTGCCTCAGGCTGCTTATATGAGCCCCATGCGTTCCAGGACCAGGCACAGGACAGCCAATAGACCGAACGCGCAGAAGATGACGATCCTGGTGTAGCGGCGCACCCGCAGACAACGGTGACACACGAAGCTCATCTTGGGGTCCATCCCCGCGACGGCTGCAGCTGCGCGGCGAATGCCCCCGAAGGGGCCGATCACCTCGCGCTCGACCATCACCCCCTCTTCGGGATGATGCCAACGCCGACAATGCACGCAGAGCTTGTGGCGCTCCGCATCAGGGAACCCCTCAACCGGCATGCTCATCCCCTGACTCAGCCGCCGGCTCGCCGAGTTCGCGCCGGGACGCCTGGGCGTGAAGCTTCACAATCAGCCGGTGGTCTCGCATCTGTTGGGCCAGCATCGGCATCATCAGGATTGCCGTCGCGCCAAAGGCGAGATGCAGCGTGGATTTGCAGACACAAACCCAGAAGGCGTTGGTGAGCGCAAGGAAGCCGACCATCTCGCTCGCCCCATCCAGTTGGCGCCAGAGGCCAAAAGCCTCCGAGGCATTCCACGCCGAACTAACCAACAACAGGACTGGGATGAGAACAACGATTGTCCAGATGGCCTTGAGCCGCCACGGGCTGCGGCGCAACTGTCCGGCGAACCTGAGGTGCCGCTTCAGTCTGGCCTGCTCTCTGGGGTCCATCGCTCCGACGCTGTCCATTGGCCTGCCCTCCTCTGCCTTCGGCCCTTTGCACTTTGTATCATCGAAGCCGATGGTCAACAAGGCCCCGGCCCATTCCTTCTCGCTGCGCTGCGCGTCCGGTGGAGCCGCTCGGTGAAGCCGCCCTCCTTCTCGAAGGCCCGGGCCTGGGATGCGAGTTGCCGGCCGAGCAGGTGGGTGCACACGTTGAGCAGCGAAAGCGCCCCGTTGGCCACCAGGGTCGGGGGCAGCATGGCGGGCGGGATGCGCGATAAAGAAGGCGACACGGACGACGAGGGCGACACGGACTGACACGGACGAGCACGGACGAACACGGACCCGGCCCCGGACCGGGGCGGCGCCGTCCTCGGCGTCCGTGTCTGTCCGTGCTCGTCCGTGTCAGTCCGTGTCATCTTCTCCGTCCGTGTCGCCTTCTCTCTTCTCACCTCGTCGGCCACCCACGCCCGAAACTCATCCAGCGTGGCGGGCCGCCGTGCCCGGAAACGCCTCAGAACAGGGTGTTCCGGCGGCCACTCGGGCAGCCCCCGCTGGCGCAGGTAGGCCTGGTAGTCCAGCGTCAACTCCTCCAAACTGCCGTGGCCGACCCCCGTCAGCTTCAGTTCGCTCTTCTTCGAGGTCGCCGAGTCCATACTGCCCTCGGCGACATTTCTCGGTCCGCTGCGCGCCGCCTGGACCATCTGGTCGTGGGTCCGGCTGCGCCGGTCGACGTACTTGTCGCAGAAGCGCACTGTCACGTCGTAGATCAACTCTCCGAGCTTGAACGTCTTCAGATTGCGGTAACCGCCGTGCCGCGGAATCAGTCCCTGGTTCTCGATTGGCATGTCCTGCTCCTTCAATTCCGACAGAGAAGTATACGGCGGCCGCAGATCGCGACAAGTCGGGCGTCTTGAATCGAGCCACCTTCCGGAGAGAATGGCCCCGCCATGAGCCCGACCGCCAATCTCCTCGTCCTCGCCGTCGAGTCCTCCGCCGCACGGAGCGCGGTGGCGGTGCTTGAGGCTCCATCCTCCACCCTCCACCCTCCACCCTCCACCGCCGTCCCCGCCGTCCCCGCCGTCCCCGCCGTCCTCGCCGTCCGCGAGTTCCCTCGCGGCGCCGGCGGCGTGGGCGCGGGGTCACCCGCCGCGGCCGCGGCCGAGGCCCTGGCCGAGGCCGGGCGCCGGCCATCCGAGGTGGGGCTGGTGGCCGTCTCGGTCGGTCCCGGAAGCTACACCGGCCTGCGCATCGGGATCAGCTTCGCCAAGACCTTCGCCTGGGCGACGGGCGCGGCGGTGACGGCGGTGCCGTCGCTCGCCGCCCTCGCGGCGACGAGGGTTCCTGGTTCCCGGTTCCTGGTTCCTGGTTCGGCGACTGACGGCCCGGACGCCATCCTGGTGCCCACTGCCGATGCGTTTCGCGGGCAACTCTATGGCCGGGCGATTGCCATCGACAAGACCGGTCGCCTGACCGCCCTTACTGAGGACCTGGTTCTGGCTCCCGAAGAGTTGGTGAGGCAATTGCGGCAAATCCCGCCTCTTGACCAGGAACCAGAAACCAGGAACCAGGAACCGTCTTTCGTCCTCTTCGGCTCCGGCGCCGCCAAGCACCGCGCCGCTCTGGAGGCCGCCGCGGGCGAGGCCGGCCTGGCGCTCGCCATCTCCCCCGAGCCGGAGAGCCCCGCGGTCGAGGCCGTCGGCCGGCTGGGCCTCGGGCTCTTTATGGCCGGAAAGGCGGTGACCCCCCACGACCTCGTGCCGGTTTATCTCCGGAAGACCGAGGCCGAGGAACGCGCCGATGCCCGCGAGGGGAAAGCCTGACCCAGCCCCATGAACAGTCCTGACAGACCGGAGCCGAAGGATCCCGCGCTGCCCGGCCGGAAGTCGACGATCCAGGACCGGGAGCGCCGTTCCGTCGGCTCGCGCATCTTCCGCGCGACCGTGGTGGTGATCGTCGCCGGGATCCTGGCCAAGCTGCTGGGGCTCGGCAAGAACGTGATCTTCGGCGCCTGGTTCGGCACTTCCGACGGGACCACCGATTGCTTCGTGGCGGCCTTCAGCATCATCACCGCGGTGTACTTCATCGGCGAGGAGTGCATCGGTCCCGCTTTCCTGCCGGTCTTCATGGACCGCCGCGACAAGGATGGCCCGGGCCCCGCCTGGCGCCTGGCCTCGACGCTGTTCAACCTCCAGTTCCTGCTGCTCCTGGCGGCCGCCGCCGCGATCTTCGCCTTCGCTCCGCAGATCATGAGCTTCGCCACCCAGTGGCAGATGGAGGACGGCCTCGACACGCTGGCCGAGCGCCAGGACCTCTTCCCCCTGGCCGTCGGTTTCGTGCGCTGGATGGCGCCGGCCCTCTTCGGCCTGTCCCTGGCCACGATCACCTTCATGCTGCTCAACTCCCGCAAGAAGTTCTTCTGGGCCTCGATGGGCGAGGGCTCGCTGCGGGCGGTGATGGCCGGCGCGGTGGTGGCCTTCGGCTCGCAACACTGGCTGGGCGCCTGGGCCATGCCCCTGGGGGTGCTGGCCGGCTCGGTCGCCAAGCTGGCCACCCACCTGCCCGGGATCCGGGACGAGTTCCGCGCCCACTACCGGCTGCGTCTGGACCTTTCCAGCCCCGACTTCAAGCGCTTCCTGCTGCTGATCGCGCCGCTGGTGATCGGCTCGGTATTCGCCAAGTTCCGGGACGTCTACAACAACGTCTACGTGATGTCCGGAGCCGGGCTGGCCGGGGGCGTGGCGGCGGTCTATTTCGGACGCAGCGTCGTCGAGGCCCTCAATTCCCTCTTTCCGTACTCGCTGTCGGTGGGCATGTTCCCCTACCTCTGCGAGATGGCCGAGAAGGGCGACCGGAAGGCCCTCGGCGAGATGCTCGACCGCTCCAGCCGTTTCATGGTCTTCATCTTCCTGCCGGCGGCCGCGGTGCTGGCGGTGACGGCCATGCCTCTGGCCGACTTCCTCTTCGTCTTCAAGAAGCTGAAGCCCGAGGAAGCGGCCCTGATCGGGGTGGTCACCCTCTACAGCGCCATGGGCATGCCCTTCTACTCCGTCGAGCGGGTGATGATGAAGGGTTACTTCTCGAACCGCCGGACACTGGCGCCCACGATCATCGGCATCTGCTGCTCGGCGCTGAGCGTGGCCTGGTGTTACCTGATGATCGTGCGTCTGAAATATCACGGCCGCGATGCGTTGGTGGTGGTATCGCTGGCCGCAGTCGGCGCCCGGGCGCTCAAGGTGATCCTGTTGGCCGGGAATCTCAAGCGCCATCTGCCCATGTTCAAGCCCGGCGATACGCTGGTCTTCGTTCTGAAAGTCCTCGCCCTGACTGCGGCGGTGACCGCGGCCGGCTACGGCGCCCACGAAGTGGCCGCCCGCCTCCTGCCGACCATGGCCGGGCTCGCCGGACTGAAGGTCAAGCTAGTGCTCATGGCCGACATGGCGGCCATAGGAACGGCCTCGCTCCTGGCCTTCGTCACCGCCGCCTGGGCGCTCCGGATGGAAGAGTGGCGGATCGTGCTCGACTGGGGTCGTGGACGGCTGGCCACACTGCTCGACAGGCTGCGCGGAAAGACCGGACAACATATCGGTTCCTAGTTCCTGGTTCCTGGTTCCTGGTTCCGAGTCATGAGTTTCGAGTTTCCGGTTCAGAGTTCGGAATCCGGCAAGTCGGATACCGGAGGCCCGAATCTACAGGAAACGTTGCAGGCGACAGCCCCGTCGCCGATAATTCGGGCCATGAAAGATCCAGCCGCCCCCGCGCCACGCGGCCCTGAACCAGGAACCAGGAACCAGGAACCAGGAACCACCCTCCCCCGCATCGGCCCCCTGCGACTCTCCACGCCGCTAGCCCTCGCCCCCATGTCCGGCTACGCCGACGCGGCCTTCCGCGCGGAGCTCCGCCGGCTCGGCGGCGCGGGTCTGGCCTGTACCGAACTGGTCAGCCCGCGCAAGCTCATCGAGGACAGCGAGGAGACCGGCATCATCCTCGCGCGGCCCCCCGGCGACCGGCCGCTCGGCGTGCACCTCTACGGGTCCGAGGAGCCGTATCTGCTCGAGGCCGCCCGGCGCGTCCTCGACATGGGCTTCGACCTGCTCGACTTCAACCTGGGCTGCCCGGTCCGCAAGGTCACCAGGAAGGGCGGCGGGGCGGCGCTCCTGGAGCGACCCGAGGAGGCCGCGCGGCTCACCGGCCGGCTCGTGGAGGTCGCCGCCGGGCGCGTTCCGGTCACCGCCAAGATCCGCCTGGGGCCCGACCGCGGGAATGTCAACGCGCCGGAACTCGGCAGGCTGCTGGTGTCGGCCGGCGTGGCCGCGCTCACCGTCCACGGCCGGACCGCCGACGAGGGTTACGACGTCCCGGCGGACCCGGAGGCCGTCCGCGCGGTCGTGGAGGCCGCCCCGTCGATTCCGGTCTTCGCCAACGGCGATGTGGACTCGCCGGCCGCCGCGCGGCGGATGCTCGAGTCCACGGGCGCGGCGGGGCTGGCCATCGGCCGCGCGGCGCTGGCCGACCCGTGGGTCTTCGCGCGGATCGCCGCGGACCTCTCCGGACAGCCCTTCCGCGAGCCGACCCGCGTCGAACGCGTCAAGTTCATGACCGGGCACTTCTGGGCGCTGGTCGCCCTGCGCGGCGGAGAGATGGCCTGCCGGTCGTTCCGGAAGTGGTGCGACTATTACGGCCCGGCGCTGGGGCTCTCCGAGGAGCAGCGGGCGGGGTTTTCCAAGCTGTCCGATGGCGCCGATGTGCAAACACTGGCGCGCCAACTGCTCGCAGCCGAAGGGATCTTCTGAAAGCCTGCGCTACTCCCCGGCAAGTTTCGGTCCGGCAGGCCCGGTCCGCTTTGGACTCGCCTCTCCGGAGCCGGCCGGAGGCTCCGACGGCGCGCCCTGATCCAGCGGCATGCGCCAGCCGGGCGGCGGGGCCGCGGGATCCTCGTGGATACCCGGCTTGGGAACCATCTTCTCGCGCCTGGGCAGCGGCTGCCTGCGCTCCCCGGCGAGAAGCTCCTTGAGCTCCTGCCCGCTTAGCTCCTCGACACGGCCGTCCACGAAGAGCGCGCGGTGACGGGAGAAGGGCCAGCCGTGCGGGACCGTCTCCCAGGCCAGCAGCCGGCGCGGATCGTCGCCGAGGCTGCGCTCGCGGCTCGTCCATAAGTAGCGCGACTTGGTCCGCGGGCAATTCCAGTAGCGCTCGTGGCGCAGGTGGCGGAGAACCAGTCCCTCGAGGGCGCGGGGGCCGTGCGGCAGCCGTCCGCCCCGGGCCTCCGCGTCCTGTTTCGCTGCCGACCAGAGAGCCTCGAGCCGCCCGCGGCACTCCGCCGCCTCGCGGCGCTCGCCGGTCCACTTGATGCCGACGCCCACGATCAGCACGAACAGGCATCCGCAGGCGGTCAGGAGCAACGCCCGGCTCCGCCCTCCGGCGGGCGCCGCGCCGGCAGCCGGCGCGGACGAAGGCTCCGGCACGGGATCGTTCCGCTCGTCAGTCATTCTGCCGGCCTCCCTCTCCGCCGGAGGCCAGCGGCAGCCGGACCGTGAAGGCGCTGCCCTTCTCCGGCTCGCTCGCGACCCGGATGGTTCCCCCGTGGAGCTCGACTATCTTCCGGCTGATGGACAGCCCCAGCCCGGTCCCCTTGCGGGAAAGCTCCTGCCGCCGGCCGACCTGCTCGAACTTGTCGAAGATCATGGGCAGGTCCTCCGGCGCGATGCCCACCCCGCTGTCGCTGACAGCCAGTTCCGCCCAGCCCTCGCCCGCCGAAGTGGCCACCTCGATGGAGCCCTCGAGCGTGAACTTGAACGCGTTGGAGAGCAGGTTGACCAGGACCTGCTCGATCCGGTCGGGGTCGGCGCTTACCCGGGCGCCGCCCGATCCGGGGCGGACGCGCAGCTCCAGCCCCTTGCGCTCGGCCTCGACCCGGAAGCGCGCCGAGACCATGGCCGCCAGACCGTCGAGGTCCACGGCGGACTTCTCCAGATGGATGCGCCCGGCCTCCAGCCGGCTCATGTCCAGGAGATCGTTGATGAGCCGCACCAGCCAGTCGACGTTGCGTTCGACGATGTCCGAAAGCTTGCGCTGCTCGGCGGTGAGCTCGCCGGCGACCCCCTCGGCCAGGAGCTTGACCGCCTCGCGCACGGTGGCCAGCGGGCTCTTGAGCTCGTGGCTCACCGTGGAGATGAACTCGCTCTTGAGGCGGTCGATCTCCTCGAGCCGCGCGAGCCTCGTGCCCGCGGCCAGATTGCGGATGACCACCAGGGTCTCCCCCGCGGAACGCCCGTCGGCCGAGGGCCTCGCCGAGAGCACCCGGGTGGCGGAGAGCTCGAGCGGCAGGCTCGCCCCTCCGGTCTTGAACTCGAAGGTCCGCGCCGGCGCTCCGCCCTGCGTACCGGCCTCGGCCAGCACCTCGGCAAGCACGCCGGCCAGGTCCTCGGGCATGAGCGGCAGGAGCTCGCGTCCGCGGTAGTCGTCGTCGAAGAGCCGGAGCATGATCCGGGCGTTGCGGTTGACGAACCCCAGCCGCCCCGAGGAGTCCACCGCCAGCAGACCCTCGGAAACGGAGTCGAGCAGCTCGGTCGCCAGCGCCTCGCGGCCGGCCAGCGCCGCGCGCTCGGCCTCCGCGCCCAGATAGGCCACGCCGTAGGCGACGCGCTCTCCGAACCAGGAGGCCAGACCTTGCACCGCCCCCTCGGCGGCCACATCCAGCCCCTCGGCCTCGAGCAGGGTGCGGGCGATGACCAGGCCCAGCGGCTCGCCCAGACCCCAGAGCGGCAGGAAGAGGTAGATCCTCCGGTCGGACCCGAGCGTACCGGGAGGCGCGACCTTGGGCCGGCTGTCGGCCATGGCCCAGGCCACCAGGCGCGGGGAGAGCCCGACGACCGGCTCCTCGCCGGGCTCCGTGCGCCAGAAGTTGCCGGCCCACTGCAACCCCACGGCTCTGCCGGGAGGCAGGAAGAAGAAGCTGGCCCGTTCGTAAGGCACCACGTCGGCCAGCCCGGCGAGCAGCGTCTCGAGAGGCGCGCGCACGCCCCGGGCGCCCGACAACTCCCTGAATACCGGCAGGGCCGCACGTTCGCGGGCCGCGCGCTTGGCCGGCTCGCGCCGGGCCTTGGACGCCCCGCGCCTCTTCACCGCCGCCATGCCATCACCGGGTGTTCTTCCACAATCGGGGATGCTAACGCGTGGAGCGCCCGGCATCAAGCGATTTCATACGCTCGCCAATCTATTGACGTACTCCCGGGAAGTGGGTATAGTTAGTCTGGATAATGTGTGGAGCGGAGGTGGGAGCCGCTAAGAATAAAGGAGTAATCAGCCGATAGTACCTCAGGCGCTCCAATCCGGCATTCGATGCCGGAATGCGCGCGGGCTGGCATACTTGGGCGACGAGGGTCGACGACATGGTGCGGATCACGAAGGTGCTGGTGGGCTGCCTTCTGGCCGGCGGGTTTCTGACGACGCCATCGACCGAGGCATCGGAGACGGCGTGTTGCGTCACGGTGTCCGGGGAAGGCATCGTACGGATCTCCGCGGCGGCGCTGACGCCCTACGGGCTCTCGGCCGACGGACAGATCTACGTGTACACCGACGGCCAGGCCGTGGACTTCGTGCGCAGCAATGGCGCCCTGGAGTTCTATGCCGCCCCCTTCAACAGCCTCTACACCCGGGACCGAGCCTTCCTGATCGCCAACCGCCCCGTGGCCGCCACGGGCACCAGTTCCACTGCCGATACCCGGTCGAAGGTCGGCAACAAGAAGGTCCAGGTGGTGGCCTCGGCCTACACCGAGGTGTGCCACGTCGAAGAGAACCAGTACTACATGAGCGGCCTGGCCGGCGCCACGCCCGGCGAGGAGCACTGGTTCTACTCGCTGTTGCTGACCCCCGGCAAGAAGCTGCAGCTGACCCCGACGATCGAGGGCCCGCTGGCCCCCGGCATCGTGAGGCTGACGGTGGCCCTGCGGGGCGCGACCGACGCCATCGGCGGCGGCGTCAACCACAGCACGGGCGTCAACTTCAACGGCGTGCGCGTGGGCGAGGTCGTCTGGGGCGGCCTCGTCCGCCGGGAGGCGGTCCTGGAGCTGCCCGCCGGGCTGGCGGTCGAGGGGGCCAACACCGTCGAGCTCGTCTCCCAGGCCCTGCCCGGCGTCAAGACCGACGTGGTCTGCGTGGACTGGATCGAGGTCCACTACCCCCGCGGGCTTGTCGCGCGGACCGATAGGCTCAACTTCGGCCTGCAGCTCGACGCCGTCAACAAGGTCGTCGTGGGCGGATTCTCCGGCGAGGACATCGTCGGCTTCGACGTGACCCGTCCCGAGGCGCCCAAGCGCCTGCCGCTCAAGATCTACCAGAGCGGCGCCAGCTGGTCAGCGGAATGGAACGAGAGACATCTGGGCGAACGACACTTCGCCCTGGCCGGGCCGGGCGGACGCCTCGCCCCCGCCTCCAGCCGCAGCGCCGACCCCTGGACGCTCCGAGAAGCGGCCACCTGCGACTACCTGGTGGTGACCCACGAGAACTACCTGGAACAGGCCTCGCGCCTGGCCGGGCTGCACTCCGCCCAGGGACTCACCACCCGCGTCTGCGCCGCTTCGGCGGTCTACGACGCCTACGGCTGCGGCCAGCCGGTTCCCGAGGCGGTCCGCGAGTTGGCCAGGTCGGTCCGCCCCAGGTACCTGTGCCTGGTCGGCGACGCCACCGCCGACCCCAGGGGATTCCTGGGACCGGTCACCGCCGGAATGGTGCCCAGTTTCCTGACCCAGGGCGCCTTCTTCGAGGAGCCCAGCGACAACCTGATGGGCTGCGTGGACGCCATCGACGACTACCCGGAGATCGCCGTCGGCCGGCTCCCGGCACGCTCCCTGGCGGAAGCCCAGGCCATGGTCGACAAGGCGGCCCTGCGCCTGTCGCACTCCAGCTCCGACCTGCCGGACATCCGTGCCGCGCTGGTGGCCAGCGACAGCACCATGCAGATCTTCACCACCACCGGGAACGAGATGGCCGCCTCGTTCGCGGAGTGGGGAGCGGTCGACCGGCTGCTCTTCGCCAGCTATCCGAACGCAGCCGCGGTTCGCGCGGCGATCATCGCCGACTGGGCCAAGAAGCCCCGCTACTTCGCCTACGCCGGACACGCCTCCGCGACCACCCTGGGCACCAACCAGGCCATCCGCATGCAGGACGTGCCCAATCTGGCCGCCGGCGAGGAACTCCCGGCCGGCGTGATCCTCGCCTGCCTGGCCGGCTACTTCAACTTCACCAACGGCAGCGACTCGATCGCCGAGCGGATGCTCAAGGAGCCGGGCAAGGGAGTCTGCGCCGTGGTGGCGCCGGCGGGCATGAGCGCGCCCGAGGGCCAGCGCATCCTCGGCCGGGAACTCGCCGCGGCCATAGCCGACGGACGGGCCGTCTCGCTGGGCCACGCCCTGATGCTCGCCAAGCGCCGGCTGCCGGCCGGCCACGGCGACGTGCTCCGCAGCTTCAACCTGCTGGGCGACCCGGCCCTGGACGACGGCGGGGACGCCAGCGGACACTGGATCACGCACGAGGTCGTCGTCTCGGCCGAGGGCAACGGCACCATCAGCCCATCGGGCACGATCACCGTGGACGACGGCGAAAGTCTGAAATTCAAGCTCAGGGCGGACTCCGGATACCAGATCGCGGATCTCACCGTGGACGGCGTCTCGGTCGGCACCCCGACCAAGTACACGCTGTCGGCGATCGCCGCGAATCACACCGTTCAGGCCTCATTCGAGGCGATCCCGCCCAAGAACAGCCAGACTCTGGCGGCCGAAGATCCCGGGGACCCGGCGACCCCGGCGACCCCGGCGGCGGCCGGCGGCTCAGGAGGCGGGGGCTGTTCGCTGACGGCCGGACCGGCATCCGCCTCCGGCGCCACGGGCTGGGCGCTGCCCTACGCGATGCTCGCCGCCGCGTGGCTGGCCGGCCTGCGCTCGCGCCGGCGCGCGTCCTGACGCCACGCTGGCTCCGTGGCTCTGTGTGAGCAGAAGGTGTATCGCTTACGGACAGGTTCGTCGGGGGATTCAGCCCCGTGGGCGATCCTGAATACTACCGCGCCTTGAGCGCCCCGGCTATCTGCGCCTTGGCGCTGCGGCAGGCGGCCAGCACCGCATCCTCGAAACGGTCCGCGGCCAGTCCCTTGTGCTCGGGCTTGCGGAAGGCGAAGATGATCTCGCGGGAGGAGTTGATCACCGCCCCGCGGCCCCGGGCGTCGAAGGCCGGGACGGTGTCCTCGGCCTTGCCGCCCTGAGCGCCGAAGCCGGGCACCAGGAAGATGGCGCCGGGCATCGCGGCGCGCAGCGCGGCCAGCTCCTGCGGGAAGGTGGCGCCCACCACTGCGCCTACCGCCGAGTATCCGCACTCGCCCAGGTGCGCGCCGGCCCATTCGCCGACGCGCGCGGCCAGCCGCTCGTAGACCGGCCGGGCGTCGGAGCGCAGGTCCTGGAGCTCCACGCTCGATGGGTTGGAGGTCTTGACCAGCACGAATATGCCCCGGCCGCGCCGGACGGCCTCCTCGATAAACGGGGCCACGCCGTCCGATCCGAAGTAGGGATTCACGGTCAGGGCGTCGGCGCCTACCACCTCGACCTCGGCGCCGCCGGCCGAGAGGACCCCCAGGTGCGCGGCGGCATAGGCCGCCGAGGTCGAACCGATGTCCGCGCGCTTGGCGTCGCTGATCGCGATCATCCCCAGTTCGCGCGCGCGCCGGATCACCCGGCAGAAGGCGTCGAAGCCCGGCGCCCCCGCCTGCTCGAAGAAGGCGTTCTGGACCTTGACCACCCCGACCTCGCCGGCCACCGCCGCGAGCACCCGGCTGGAGAACTCGTAGTAGGCCTCGGCAACGGCAGCGAGCGGCTCGCCCGGACTCGAGGCCAGGTGCCGATCGAGCATGCCGGCCGGCAGATGGTCGGGCCGCGGGTCGATGCCCACGCATAGTGGAGTGCCGGCGCGATCAACTGCGGCGACGAGACGATCGGCGAAGTGCGGCGTGGTCATGGGCTGAGCCTCGAAAGCGGGACGAACTGACGTTCCGGACAGACGCAGGGGCACGGCCGTATCCAACCGTGCCCCTGTGCCTGGACGTTACGGGCCTATCTGCGCTTCGGCGGAAGGACCGGGCCGTAGGTCTTGGCGTACCAGGCCTCCCAGCGCTTCTGGGCCGCCCGGCGGTCGCTCTCCAGCGCATCCGGACGGAAACCGAAGTCCTGGTCGGTCAGGCCGCACAGGAAGACGTTGGCGGTGTTGCGAACCAGCCTCGACTCATCGCCCAACAGCGCGATCATCCCCGGAATGGCCTCCTGGTCCCGGAACTTGAAGGCCAGCCGGCAGGCGGCGGCCCGCGCTTCCGGCATGCTCGCGGCCATGGCCTGCCGCACCCGCGGGGCCACCGCGGAACCCATCTCGCCCAGGGCGCTCTCGGCGTGCCAGTACAGCACCGGCTTGCCGCTGTCCAGATCGACGAGCAGCTTGCCGACATCGTCGAAGGTGGGCTTCTCGCCCATCCAGGCCAGGCTCGGGCCGTTCCCGTCCGCACCGGCCTTCTTCGCATCCTTGCCCTCCGACTTCCGGCAGCTCATGGCCGCCAGAGCCGCCGAGGCCAGAATGACCATCGCCAACGCGGTGCGTCTGAAGCTCGTCATCTCTCCCTCCTGCTCCTGTACCGGCCCCGGGCGACTCCGGAGTCGCCTATTGGTTCGGCTCCGCCGGAGCCTGCTCCGCGGGCTTGGCCGGGGGCTTGAACTCGGCGGCCAGCTTGAGATTGGACTCGAGGAGTTTCTGGAGCTCGTCGTAGAACCACTTGTCCTCGTCCCTGCAACCCGTCTTCAGCTGCTCGAAGATCCCGGCGCACTCGTTGAAGAGCGCGGCCGCCTCGGCGGTCATCGTGCCCCGCGCGCTGACGCACGCGGCATAGGCCTCCTCGAAGCGCTTCGAGAGAAGCCCGAGGCTCCTGGCCTCCTCCGACTTCTTGGCCATCCACTCCTTCCACTCCTCCGCCTTGGGCACGCGCTTGCGCCAGGCCAGGTCATTCATGGCCTGAAAGGCCTCCGGGCCCACCTTGGCGCCGAAGTCGCCGCAGCCGGCGACCAGGATCTCCAGCGCCGCCCAGCGCGGGTCCGGCGTGCGCGCGGACAGCTTCAGGTGCGTGAGGAGGTCGTTGTTCTCCTTCGGAGCGGTCAGCCGCCGGGGGTGGTTGGCCTTGCCGATGGCCGAGAGCGATGCGGCCGCGGCCAGGCGCACGCCATCGGCCCTCTCGGTGGTGTCCATGGTCAGGGCGCGGGCCAGCGGCACGACGCTCTCGAGGCGCCCGACGGCCCCCAGCGCCTCGGCGGCGGCCTGCCGGACCTCCAGGGGTTCGGCGGCCGAGGCCACCAGCTTCTCGACGGCCTCCGCACCCGGGGCCCAGCGGCGGAGCCCCACGGCCGAGGCGGCCGCGGCCCGGACTTCGGGGGCCTTGTCCTCCAGGGCCTTGGGAATGACCACGTCGAAGAGCTTGCCGCCGATCAGGCCGATGAACTCCACCGCCGCGGCCCGCACCGCCGGATCGTCGGAGGCGGTCCGTTCGAGGAGTTCCGGATCGGATGGAACCCGGTCGATCATGATCAGCGCCCGGCCGCAGGCCTGGCGCATCTTCGGCGTGGGCGCGCCCAGGCCCTTGACCAGCTCGTCCTTGATCGCATCGCGATTGGGGATCTGGTCCGGGCTGGCGCTGCAGCAGATGGAGAAGATGCCCTCCACCGCCGCTTCCCGGACCTCGGCCAGGCCCTGGGCCTGCCCCACCAGGGCGCGAACCGCCTCCGGGGAACGGATCATGCCCAGCGACCTGGCCGCCTGGATCTTCACGGCCGTGTCGTTGTCGGCCAGCCGCGCCGCCAGCGGCCCGGCCGCCTCGGGATTGCGCGTGAGGCCCAGCCCGTAGACCGCGCACAGGCGCGCGACGGGATTGTCCTTTTCCTCGGAGAAGGCCTGGAGACGGGAGAAGCCCTCCCCTCCGGCCAGCGCCAGGGCCAGCGCGGCGGCGCCGCCCCGCCCGGCGAAGTCCTCAGGCGTCTGGCAGCCCCGGAGGATCCCGGCGACCTGGTCCAGACCGGAACGGAGCTCGCCGAGGTTCACGGCCGCCTGCATGCGCTCGGCCGGCTTCGCGCTGCGCAGCGCGGAGAGCCGGCCGTTGCGGATGAAGACGGGGATGTAGCAGGCCACGCCCAGAACGGCGACGCCCGCGGCGGCCCACCCGATCGCCTTCAGGTTCTTCAAGCGGGCCTGGGCCCACTCCTGCTTCTTGAGCCGATCGGAAGGCGAGATGCCGCCGGCGCCGGAGCGCCGCGAGCTGATCCGCCTTCCCGACGCGGAGCGGGGGACCTGCGAGCCCTGGTCGGTCTCCAGCCCGATGGTGTCGAGCCTGTCGCTGGATTGGTACTCGGGCGGTTCGTTGAGGAGATCCTCGCGCTCGTGTCCGGAGACGCCGCGTCCGGGCTGCCCCGGCCGACGGGAACTGGGCCGCCGAGGTGGCTCGGAGCCGGGCATCGGTCTGCGCCTGCTGGAAGGCAAGGTGAGGGCTCCTTCCGATCTGCCAGTCTGTCGTTCTGCCCGGCTATTCTAGAAATGCCCGCGGGGGTGTCAAGCGCGAGAGAAGGCTGCCTAGCCCCAGATCACTCCTGTCCGGCACCAGCTGCCATACCCAGCTCGGCCAGGAATCCCGGATCCACCCGGGCCTTGACCGTCCGCCGGTCGAGGTCGAGCCTTCGCGCGGTCTCCTCGTAGGAGCCGGTCCGGCCGTAGACCAGCGTCACGTAGCGGCCGAGCAACTCCCCGGCAGTGAGGCTCCCCGCCGCGGCCTCGGCCAGGAATCGCTCGCGGCCGGCCTTGCGCTCGAGCCGCGCCGGCCGGTACTCCTTGCGCACCATCACGTTCCGGACGCACTGAGCCAGCTCCCGGATGTTGCCCGGCCATGGGTAGTCCGGGCCGAGGTTGGCTCCGACGTACGCCTCCACCTCCGAGGCCAGGTCCTCCGCGACCTCCTCGCCCGCGACCTGTTTCGCGATGTGCAGCAGCAGGCGGCGGAGTTCCTCGGGCGCGGCCTCCAGCCGCTCCCGCAGCGATGGCGTGGCGACCACGTCGGAGCAGAGCCGGTAGTAGAGGTCCGACCGGAAGCGCCCGGCGGCGGTCTGCGAAGGCCGCTCCCGGCGGCGCCTATGGATCGCGCTCGGCCTGGCCATCGTGCTCGTGCCGGCGGCGGTCTGGATCTTCCTGCCCGGCATGGAGCGCTACCGCGGGCTCTCCGGGCTCGACTCGGCGTTCTTCGCCTTGCTCGCCGCCGAGGTGCTCCGCGAGAAGTGGCGCGAGGGGCGGCGCCTCTGGGCGCTCGCCGTGCTCGCGGCGGCGCTGGCTTTCGCCGGCAAGATCGCCTGGGAGCTGGCCACCGGCACGGCGGTCTTCGTGGACAGCGCCGCGGCCGGGATGGTCCCGGTGCCGCTGGCGCACCTGGTCGGCGCCGCGTGCGGGGCGGCGGTCGGGGCTTTGGAGCCATTCCAGGGAAGCGTTTCACCGCGGAGACGCGGAGGCGCAGAGCGGGATCAGGAACGCGGCGAACAACTTCCGCAAGGAAGACCCTTGGCCGCGGACAGGATCTCATCTCGACGTCTCAGCGTCTCGGCGGTGAAGAAGGTCCCCTGCAGTGGCCCTCCCCGGAGCCCGGCCGGCAGTGGCGACGCGCCGGGCGGACGCTAGAATGCGCTTTCAATCCTGAAACGCGAGGGAATGGACCATGGGCCAGGACCCCGGAGGCGCCGGACCGGGAAGAGACGATGGGCCGCCGGCCCTGACGCCGCGCGACGTCCTGCGCGGGCTGCTTTCGGAGCTATCCGCCGGCTCGCCTCCCGACGGCGGCAGAACCAGCCTGGCCTGCACGCAGGGCCACCGCCGCATCGAGTTCCTTGAACAGACCATTGCCGAGGTCCGGTCCTGGCCGGACCGCGGGCTGCTACCGACGGTCGATGCGCAGAGCCTGGCCGAGGCCCTGGCCCAGGAGATCCGCGAGATCGAGGGCCTCATCGAGCAGCTCCGGAACACCGGCCAGCCGGCCGTCCCGGTGGCCAAGCTGGTGCTCACGCTCTCGCCCTCGCCCGACGCCCCTCTTCCAGTCCTCAGCCCGACGCCGGCCGCGGAGGGCGCTCCGGCTCCGGTTCCGGCTGCGGCTCCGGCCCAGGCGGAGACGCCCGCCCCCGCACTCGCGGCTCCGCTCGCCCCCAAGGCGCCCTGGTACGCGGAGGAGAAGAACCTCCGGATCCTCGCCAACCTCGGGATCCTGGTCTTCAACGTCGGCCTGATCGGCTTCATCACCTCGGCCTGGGGCTCGCTCCAGGACACGACCAAGGTGGCCATCCTCACCGGCTACGCGGCCATGCTGCTGGCCGGAGGGCTGGCGCTGCGCCTGAAGACCCGGCTGGCCGTCACCGGCACGGCGCTCCTGGCGCTGGCGGTTCTCGCCGTGCCCATCGACTTCTTCGCCGTGCACTACTACGGATTGACCGGACTTTCGCGCGGCGCCGTGGGCCTGCTCGGAGCAGGGGCCTGCTGGCTGGTGGCCGCGGGCATAGGCCTGGCCACCGGCGAGGGGCTCTTCTTCTGGATCGCCTACCTCGCCAAGGTCGGCGCGGTCTGCTGGGGCTGCGACGCCGCAGGGCTCGAGTCGAGCCGCTGGAGCGGACCGCTCCTGGGCCTCTTCCTCGCCTGCCTAGTTCCGGCCTGGATCGGCCGGCGCCGGGGGGCGGCAGGGACATGCGCCACATTCTGCCAACGGAGGGGCTCCGGACGGTTCTCTCCGGAGGGGGCACTCCGTGGTGAAGAAACGCGCAGCGTTTCTTCAACCGGATCGCACCTTCAGCACAGCGTGGAGCAATGTGCCCGAAGCACCGAGAATAATTCCATCCCCGCGGCCTGTGGCCGCGACGATGAATCCTGTGCCCCCTCCGGAGAGAACCGTCCGGAGCCCCGGATTTCGCCTGAAGGTTCACGCACCAGGGCTCCGGGGCTCCTCGGCAAGCTGCTCGCCCCGGCCGAATCCGTCGCGATGGTCGGGGCGGCGGGCGCGCTCCTGCTGCACCTGGGCTTCTGGCTCGGCAGCGAACGCCTCGACGCCCGGGCCGCGCCGGCGACGGTGATCGTTCCGCTGGTCCTCGCCTGCGCCTTCTTCGCGCTGGCCGCGGCGCTCGAGCGCAAGTGGGCTCCGCTCATCCCGGCGACGATTCTCAAGCCGGTCATCCTGCTGGCCTCGCTGCGCGCGGCCGACGTGGAGCTGCGGGACTGGCCGGCCTGGCTGATGCTCCTGGCCGTCGCGATGGTCTCGATCGCCGCGGCCCTCCGGGAGAGGGCCGGGCGCGGCTGGACGATCCCGCACCAGGTGGCCGGGTGGCTCTCCGGAAGCATCGCGCTGCTCTGGGCCATGGGCGGCTACGCCATGGCCGAGATATTCAACCCGCCCTCGGGATACGCCTCCGAACTGAACGTGCTCCTGCTTGCCGCCGCGTGGCCGCTGGCCGCCGGCGCAGCCTTCGGCTTCGCGCGGCGGAGCACGACCGGAACTATCCTGGCCGGGCTCGTCGCGCTGCTCGAAACCGCCCTCCTGCTCAGGCGTTGGGATGCGACCTTCGAAGTCGTACCCGCCGCCTTCGTGCTCCTGGCGCTGGTCCTGACTGCCATCGGACTGCTCGCGCGCCGGAGCGGCCAACGACGGGCCGTCCAGGCCGTGGCGCTCCCGATCATCGCCGACCTGGCCGCGGCCCTGGGGATGCTCTGCCTGCTGGCCCGCGTCGACGAGTTCTGGGCGGCGGGCCCGGCGCGCTGGGCGCTCGTCTACTTCCTCGCCGCGGCGCTGCTCTACTTCGGAGAGCTCGCCGCGGGCCGGAGGACGGCCTGGCCGGCCCTGGCCGCCGCCCACCTCGCCGTCGTCGCGGCGGTCCGGAGCGCCGGGCTCGAATGGGCGTGGCTCGCCCCGGCTCTCGCCGGCTCCGCGCTCGTCTCGGCGCTCGCCCTGCCGCGCTTCGAACGGCTGCGCCCGGCGGCGCTCGTCTGGGCGAACCTGGCCGGCGCCGCCGCCCTGGCGCTGGCCCTGGCCGTCTGCCTCGCGCGCCCTGCCGACCGCTGGCTGGCGCTGGCCGCGGTGGCCGGGGCGGGGCTCGTCCAACTGTTGACCGCGCGCGCCATGGCGCTGGCCCCGGCCCGGTTCTCGGGGCTGCTCATCGAGGGGATCGCCTGTGGACTGCTCGCCTTCCAGCTGGGATTGCCGGCGCGACACCTGTGGGCCGCCGCGGCAGGCCTGGCCATCCTCTATCACCTGATCGGGGAACTGGGGCGGGAGCGCTCCTGGAAGGAGTTCGCCTCCGCCGCCTCCGATCTCGCCGTCGGCACAGCGACATCATCGTGTCTGTTCTCCGTGCTGATCGGCCAGGCCGGCTGGGGCATCCTGCCCGCGCTGCTGCTGTCCGCGGGGGGCGCTGCGGTCTTCGCCGCAGTCGGCTGGGAGCTGAGGAAGCCGGATAACGACGGCTCTTACCCGGCCGCCTCGGCCTTCCTCTGGGCGGCGGCCTTCGTTGCCCTCGCCGGCGTCGAGGTCATCGCGGCCGGCACGCGCCTGTGGCCCGAGCTCTTCCTGCTCGCCGCGGCCGCCGTGCAGCTCGACGGCGCGATCCGCCGCCGGCTGGTCGCCTCCGAGTACGCGGCCCTGGCCATGCTCGCCGCCGGCTACCTGCTGGCGCTCGAGGACCTCGAGGTGGCCCGGCGCCACCTCTGCCTCCTCGCCGCCGCCGTGCCGCCGGCCTTCCACGGTCTGAGCCTCGCCGCGCGCCGCGCCGGCTGGCCGTGCTTCGCGAGGAGCGCCTTCGATCTCGCCACGCCCGCCGCGTGGGGCGTGGTTCCACTGGCGCTGGCCTTCTCGATGGGGCGCGCGCCTTCGAGCGACCTCTGGAGGACGGCGCCGCTCTGGAACGCGGTGGCCGCATTCGCCGTGCTCGGCGCGCTGCATCTCGCGCTGAGCTTCGCCCGACAGAGTCCGCGGGAGTGGCCGGGGGCGGCCTACTTCAACTTCGCCGGCTCGGCACTGGCGGCCGCTGCGTACCTCCTGGTGCTGCGCATCTTCTCGACGGGCACGCCCTACCGCGCGCTCTGGATCATGGGCATCGTCCCGCCGCTCGCGGCCTACGGGCTGCTGCTCGTGCGCGCGGGACGGGGCCCCCGCGGCTGGGCGGCGCTCGCCGTCGGGCTGGGCGTCTCGGCGCTGGCCCTCTGGCAGTCGCTCCTCTTCCCCGACCGGCCGCTCGTGGCGGCGCTGGCCTTCGCGGTGGCCGCCGCGCTCTACGGCACCATCGCCGCGTTCCTGCGCTCGCCGTGGTTCGGCGCGGCTGCCTCGGCGGCCTTCACCGTGGCCTTCTTCTCGATGCTCCGGCGCCTGCATGTTCCGCCCGACCACTATGTGCTGTGGCTCACGGCGCTCGGCGCCCTGCAGTCCCTGACCGGGAGCCTCTCCGGCCGGGGCGAGCGCACCCGCCGGCCGGCCATGTTCGCGGGCATGCTGCTGGCCGCCGGGGCCGTGACCTGGATCGCCGCGCGCCACGACGTCTACCTCGACCGCTCGGGCGGCTCGCTCGATGCGGCCATCTGGACGACGCTCGCCGCCTCGGCGGTCTTCGCCATCGTGGCCGTCCTCCGGCGGTCGCTCGCGGCCGCCTACCCGGCCGCGGCCATGCTGCTCGGCAGCTACTACCTGGTGCTGCACCGCTTCGAGGTCGGCTACGCCGAGCCCTACGCCGTGCCGGTGGCGCTCCTCGTCCTCGTCTGGGCGCACCTGGTGGCCGCGCGGCGCTGGGGAGCGGCGGCCGGGACGACTGCGACGGTCGCCGGCCTGGCGCTGGCCCTGGCGCCGTCGCTCGTCCTCTCCATCGACCGCACCTCGGACCAGCACCTCGGACACATGCTCTCGGCCTTCGGCCTGGCGCTCGCGGCGGTGGTGGCCGGCATGGCCATGCGCCGCAAGGCCTATCTCGTCGCCGGCGCCGCCGCCTTCGCTCTGGAGGGCTTCATCAAGCTGGTCCACTTCAAGATCCGGTACCACGTCACCGACTGGGTCTGGCTGCTCCTGGTCGGCATGGTCATCATCGGCTTCGTGCTCTACGCGGAGACGAAGCGCAACGCCCGGCTGCGCTCGAGGGCCGAGGAGGCCCGGGCGAAGTTCAGGGCGATGTTCGAGGGGTGGGAGTAGGGTCGCAGCATGCTGCGCCCCTACTGGCTGACGGTAACACGGACCAACACGGACTCACACGGACATCCACGGACACGCGCGAACGACGGCGGAGACGTCATTTCCGGCTTTCCGTGCGTCCGTGTCTGTCCGTGTCTGTCCGTGTCCGTCCGTGCAAGTCCGTGTCCGTCCGTGTCGTTTTCAGCCCGTCAGATACCGCCTCAACTCCGACAACTCCTCCTCGGCTTCGCGGTCGGAGCCGACCGAGTTGCGCAGCTCCCGCCGCAGGGCCTCGTCGTAGAGCCGCCGGCCGCGGTGCAGGTAGTTGGTGACGTCGGTCTCGGAAAGATTGAACCGCGTCGCGATCTCGGAGTAGCTCGCCGCCGCGCCGGGGCCGCCGTCGGCGCCGCCGGCCGCCGGCTCGATGTGGGCCATAAAGACCTGCACGTAGCGCTCGCGGCGCGTGCCCCGGTTCTCCTCCTGGAGCCGGACGAGCGCCGCGTTGACGAGCGCCCGGGCCCACTCCCGGCAGTAGAGTTCCTCGGCGCTCGCGGCGCCCTGGATGTCGCGGGCGAGCCGGGCGCTCTCGTTGAGCTCGTCGGGCGGGACCATGTCGATGGGCGTGGTCCGCGCCCGGCGCGAGGCCGGCCGGTGCGAGTACAGGAACCGGTTCAAGGTCGCGAGCATGTAGGTGCGGAAGCGCCCGCGCTCGCGCTCGGCCCCGTCGAAGAAGCCCTTCTCGAGCGCCGCCGCGAAGTAGTCCTGGACGAGGTCGGCGGCTTCCTCGCGGCTGCGGCCCTTCCGCCGCAGGTAGGCGTAGGCCGGCTTCCAGTACTTGCGGCAGAGCTCCTCGATGGCCCGGGCGCTCTGCTCGGTGGAGGCGCCGCGGGCGGCGAGGACCTCCGTCCATGCGGTGGTGGCGAAGCGGGCGTGGGTCCAGCGGGACTCGGGCATGGGTCAGGATGCTCCTTTGCTGTCGCCAAAGCCCTGCAATGACCGGAGGGCCGGCGCTTCGTTTCTCGGGGCGGGGGCACTCCTGGGTGAAGAAACGCGCAGCGTTTCTTCGCCAGGATACAGTCCCCCGTCGAGCGTGGAGTGGCATGGCGGGACCAGGAAGCCGGATTCAAGCCCTGCGTCCTGCGGCCGCAGGGTTTGAATCTGTGCCCCCGCCCCGAGAAACGAAGCGCCGGCCCGGCCGCAGCGGGAAATTGCGTCCGCAATCACGGCTTCTTCTCCGGAGCCGGGGGCGGGACCGACGCCGGCGTCTGTCCCGGAGACACCGCCTTCTCTGCCGCACCCGCGCCACCCGCCGCCGTCCCCACCGGCGCCTCCGGCGCCAGCGGCAGGGCGCCCAACTCCATCGCCGCCAGGTCGTATTCGCTGTAGGCCGGGAAGCCGGTCGCGCGGCAGGCCTGGAACCATCCGGCGGCCGCGGCCGCGTCGCCCCGCGCCGAGGCGGCCACGCCCAGGTAGTAGAAGGTCTCGCAGAAGAGCGGCGCGGAGTCGGCCCCCTCCAGGGCGGCGGCCAGGTCGGCACCGCCCAGGCAGTGCCGGGCGACCGCGGCCAGGTGCGGCTTCTCGCGCTTGTCCGCGGCCGCTTCGGCGAGCATGGCCGAGGCCTCGGCCGCGCGGCCGGAGGCGACCAGCAGCCGCCAGAGCGGCAGCGCACTGTAGAGCTTGGCTCCCGGCGGCCGCTCCCTGACGCCCTGGCGCCAGGCCGCCTCGGCGGTCTTGCGGTCGCCGGCGAACCAGGCGGCGTAGCCGCGCAGGCGCTTGAGATGGTTGTCGCCGGCGAACTTGCCGGAGGCCAGCAGCCGGTCGAAGAGCCGGCCGGCCTCCTCCAGTCCTCCGCTGCGGAGTTCGAGGATGGCCAGGGCGCGCACCGGGTCGGCGTTCTCCGGGGCCAGCCGCGCGGCCGAACGGTAGTCGTTCCCGGCCTCGTCCAACCTGCCCATGCGCTCGTAAATGCCGCCACGGTTGAGCAGGTAGTTGGAGTTCCCCGGATTGATGGCCAGCGCCCGATTGAAGTCGGCGAGCGCCCCGGCCAGGTCGCCCCGATCCACTCTCACGCTGCCCCGGATGTCGAGCGCGTAGACATAGTTGGGGTCGAGCCCCAGCGCCCGGTCCAGGTCGCGCTCGGCCTCGGCGGCGCGGCCCAGCTGCTTGAGGTTGAAGCCGCGGTTGTTGAGCGCGGTGACGTCGTCCGGGCAGCGGGCGAGATAAGCGTCGTACTCGGCCACGGCCCGGGCCGGGTCGCGCAGCGTGGAGTGCATCGCGCTGAAGACGTAGCCGCGCAGGCTGTGGACCTCGTCGAGCTCCGGGTTGGCCCGCGCGGCGAAGCCGGCGAGCTCCAGGGCCTTATCCCAGCGGTTCTCCAGGGTGCAGAGCCAGGCCTCGCCGAGCAGCGAGTACTCGTTCTCGGCGTCGACCCGGCGCATGGCCGCGAACTCCGCCCGGGCGGCCTCGGTGTCCTTCAGGCGCTCCATGTAGATCTTGCCGGCGTGGAAGCGGGCCATGATCAGCGAGGGGTCGAGCTCCGCGGCCTTGTGGAGGTCGTCGATCGCCTCCAGAGCCTGTGCCGGCAGCGGCCGGGTGCGGGCCCGCGCGTACCAGGCGTCGGCGAAGCCGGGGTCGTCCGCGATGGCCTGGCTGAAGAGCTTCCGGGCGCCGTCCAGGTCCGGCGGCCGGCGCAGGAAGAGCTCCTGGCCCTTGTCGAAGGGGATGCGCGAGAGCGCCCGGCGGCGGTTGGCCTCGGTTCGGGCGGCGAGCTCCGCATCGCGCACCTGCTCGCGCCACCAGAAGGCCAGCGACACCCCGGCCAGCACCGCGGCCACCGCGACGAAGGCCAGGGCCCGGCCGTGCCGGCGGACCCACTTGGCGGCCCGCTCCGGCCAGGCCGCGCGGCGCGCCGTGACCGCCCGTCCGTCGAGCGCCGCCTCCAGGTCGGCGATGAGGTCGCGGACCTTGCGGTAGCGCCGGGAGCGATCGAAGCGGCAGGCCTTGTCGACCACCGCGGCGAGGTCCGGGTCGACCGACGGCTCGCGCTCGGCGAGCCCCACGGCCCGCCCGGAGGCGAGCGCCTGGCGGTAGAGGGTGAAGTCGGCCGGGTCGTTCTCGAGCGGCAGCGCCCCGCCCGCGAGCATCCGGTAGAGGATGACGCCGAGCGAGTAGACGTCGGCGCGCTCGTCGGGGGCCAGGCCCTCGAGGAGCTCCGGGGCCATGTAGGGCGGCGTACCCCCCACCGGCGCGGCCGCGTCGGTGAGCCGGCGGGCCAGGCCCCAGTCCATGACGAAGACCTCGCCATAGTCGCCGACGCGGACGTTGGCGGGCTTGAGATCGAGGTGGAGCACGCCTCGCGAATGCGCGTAGCTTATGGCCCCGGCCAGCTGCAGGAAGACGCCGAGCCGCGCCGAGCGCCCGGCCAGCTGCGCGCCGGCCCCGGTGGGCACGCCCCGGGGGCGCTCGCCGGCCGAGAGCACGTCCTCCAGGCTCCGGCCCGGCGCCCGGCGCATGACCAGGAGCGGCGCGCCGTCGGGCGCCTCGGCCAGGTCGTAGACGGGCAGGATGCTGGGATGCTCGAGCACCGCGGCGAGCTTGGCCTCGCGGGCGAGGTGCTCGTCGGCTCCGGCCGCGCCGCCCCGGCGCGGGAGCTTGGCGGCCACCTCGCGCTCGAGCAAGCGGTCGCGGACGGCGAGCACCACCCCCTGCCCGCCCTGGCCCAGGAGCCCGCGGACCTCGAAACGCTCGCCGAGGTCCTTGGGGAGGTCGGCCGGGTTGAGCGAGGGCACCGACGGCGAGAGCAGCCCGGCCAGCACCAGCGGGTCGAGCGAGCTCGCCGGGGCCCTGCTGGCGCTCTTGGGGGTCGGCTCGGTTGTTTCCATCGTCACTCCGTCCATAGACTAGCCGGGCCCCGGCGCGAAACAAGGGCAGCGACACGGGACAACAGCCATGGAACCGCCGATACACGCCGATGAACGCCGATATGGACTTACTGGTTGGGAACTATATCGCTTCACCCCAAAGCGTCGACTAACCCGCCTTCACCAATCTCTACTGCATCGGCGTGAATCGGCGGTTTCATTGCAGTCCGAGGTCGCCTCTTCGAGCTCTTGACAGCGACTGCGGCCCGACAACAATCGCCGCCGGTTAGCCGGGATGGCGATTGAATCCAGCAGGGAGAACGCCCATGGACCCCGTCGTGCACTTCGAGATGCCCTACGCGGACGCGGCGCGCCTGGCCAGGTTCTACGAGTCGGCCTTCGGCTGGCGGATGCGGCCGCTCGGCGCGGTCATGGGCGACTACGTGCTGGCCACCACCGTCGAGACCGATGAGCAGGGCCCGAAGCGGCCCGGGGCGATCAACGGCGGGTTCTACCCGACCGACCCGGCCGCGAAGCCGCCCTGCCCCGCCCTGACCATCGCGGTCGAGGACCTCGACGAGTCGACCCGGAAGGTCCAGGCCGCCGGCGGCCGGCTCCTCGGCGAGCCCTTCGAGATCCCCGGCGTCGGCCGCTACGCGGCCTTCGCCGACAGCGAGGGGAACCGGGTGACCATGCTTCAGCCGGTGCCGAGGAATTGGCACGGAGAAAAAACCACATGAGAGTCGTGCAGTGCCTGCTCTGGGGTGCCCTGATCGGTGGCACCCTTGGTCTGATGGAGGCAGTCGTCAGCTTGCAGTGGTGGCAGGCGTTCGGGCAACCGGACTTCCTTGTGCGTCCTCATCAAACTTGGATACTGGCAGCAATCGACACAATGGCGGGCACGATGTTCGGGGTCGGATTCGGCGGAATCCTCCTGGCAATCGCACCGCGGACTGGGGCGAAGATCCGATTCATGTCCCTCTACATGGCGTTGATTGCCGAAGGCTTGGTGGTATTCGTGCCGCTCTACTACTTCGAGATCAAGCATCGCTTCCTGCTTTGGCCTCTTGAAGACGCCGTGCTGTTTGCAGCCGGGATAGCGACAGCAAGATTGATGATGCGAAAGAAGGACGCGCAACCATCTCACACGATAACGCCAGGGCCAAGTGAGTCGCGGGCCACAGACTCGAACCGCAGGATATGTAGTTAGACTGATTGTAGGGCGCGGTAGGCGCAAGAACCCCAGGCCGGGGTTTCCGGTCTGTGTGTCCCTTTGCGCCTTCTTGCGCCTTCTTGCGCCTTCTTGCGGCTGACGGATTCTATCCCGCCGCAAACGGCCCCTTGTCCTTCGTCCTCCGCCCCATCCTCCCGATCCCGACGACGACCTTGCCGGTCCCGCGGCCGCCCCCGCGCCTGGCCCCGGACTTCAGGCCCTTCGTCATCCACGCCGGGATGAAGCGGCGCTCGGCCAGGGCCATCTCGTCGGTCATCTGCCGGAGCTCGGCCGGCGCGCACACCGCCGCGCTTAACGGGTCGAGCTGCATGGCGTGGTAGATGGCCTCGCGGTCGCGGGTCATGAGGCCGCGGACCACCAGGTCGTAGACCCGCATGTGGCTCGCGCAGAGGGCGGCCATCTGCGGCGGCAGCTCGCCGAAGCGCGTCGGGTTGAAGCCGGTGTTGTTCACCAGCGTCGCCACCTCCACCACCCCGTCGGCCGGCAGGTTGGGGATCAGGCCCGCATTCAGGACCGATCCGTAGATCACCTTCGGACGGTTGAGCGCGTGGGCCTCGATGATGTCGCTGGCGTACTCGTGCCCGCGGTTCAGGTCCATCCTGGCGATGTCTTTGGCAAGCTCGTCGCGCTTGCGGTCGCAGTCCCGGCGCCACTTGGGCCAGTTGTCGGCGTAGAAGCTCGAGCCGCCGCGGTAGCCGTCGCGGGCGTAGCGCTTGAGCAAGTCGGCGCGCTTGCGGTAGTAGGGCAGGTACTCGCTCAGGTGGCCGCTCGACTCGGTGATGAAGGCCCCGAAGTGGAACATCATGTCGAAGCGCACCGGGTCGGACTCGTAAGTCTCGCGGTCCTCCCGGGCGCGCCTGAAGATCTTCGGATAGAGGTCGCGCCCGTTGTGCCGGAGCTCCGTGAGCCAGGCCAGGTGGTTGATGCCGCCGCAGCGGAAGGCCAGCTCCTCGTAGGGGACGTTCGCCACCCGGGCCATCTTCTTGCTCGTGCCCTGGACCGAGTGGCACAGGCCCACCACCTGGGCGCGCGTCGAGCGCACCGCCGCGAGCGTCATGATGCTCATCGGGTTCGTGTAGTTGAGCACCAACGCCCCGGGGCAGAGGCGCTCGACGTCGGCCAGGATCTCGAGCCAGGCCGGCACGGTGCGCAGCGCCTTCATGATCCCGCCGGGCCCGATGGTGTCGCCGATGCACTGGTCGATCCCGTACTTGAGCGGGATGTCGTTGTCGTGCCGGACGCACTCGGTGCCCGAGACCTCGATGCAGTTGATGATGTAGTCGGTACCGGGGAGCACCTTCCGCCGGTCGGTCGTGCCGGTCACCCGCCAGTCGACGCCGTGCTTCTGCTTCATGTGCCCGGCCAGCTGCTCGATCAGCTTGGTGGTGATGACCAGCCGCTTGGAGTCGATGTCCACCAGGCGCAGCTCGCCGCCGGCCAGGCCCGGGATGAGCATCACGTCGCGGAGGACCCCGGCGGTGAAACCGCTCCCGGCGCCGAGGAAGGTCACGTTGCGCGTGGTCATGGCTCAGGGCTCCTTGCCGCTCCTCGCGGCCGCTGCTTCCCGTCCGCCCGATGCGGTTGCACATTTGCGCCACGCGTCGGCGGCCTCTTGATGGGAGCATACACCGCCGCGCCAATGGGGAAAGACGGGATTGCTTGATATTGGTTGCATATGTGTGATACGATGTGGGCGAGGATGGAAAACTGGAAGGTTGGCGAGTTGGACGCGATGGAGTCCGGCGCGACGGCGCCGGCCGCTATCGTCCGTCCCAAGGCTCGGGGGATGGTTCTTCGGGCGGGCGCACAGATTCAAGCCCTGCGGACGCACGACGCAGATTAGGAGCCAATCATGTACCACTGGGAAGTCCGCTTCGAGACGCTCTCGCCCATGCGCAGCCTGCCGCGGCTGCGGGTGGCGGCGAGCGAGACGCAATTCGACGCCTCCTACCGCCACGAGGGCGCCCGGCGCCAGCGCGAGCAGCACGCCCTCTTCAAGTACACGCTGGAGGGCGAGGGCGCCATCAGCGACGAGCGCGGCGAGCACCGCGTGCCGGCCGGCCAGGGCTTCCTGACCTGGATCAGCGACCCGCGGACCGCGTACTACTATCCACCGGCCGCGCGCGGCCCGTGGACCTTCGTCTGGGCGGCCTTCGACGGCGAGGCGGCCAAAGCCGCCGTCGACGAACTCGTGGAGCGCTACGGCCACGTCTACGCCCTGCCGCGCGACTCGGCCTCGGTCGGCCAACTGATGGCCTTGTCCGCCTCGGACGGCGGCCACGCCGAGGTCACGCCCGCCGAGGGCGCCCAGGTGGTGCTCACCCTGCTCCTCGACCTCGCGCGGGGCAAGCAGGAGGCCCGCCGCGAGGACGCGCCCAGCGCGTTGGTCCGCCGGGCCCAGCAGATCGCCCGGGAGCGGGCCGCCTCGGGCCTCAACGCCACGGAACTGGCCGGACTGCTCGAGGTCTCGCGCGAGCATCTCACCCGGGTCTTCCGCGAGCAGACCGGGGTGACCCCCTACACCTTCATCGCCCGCCAGCGGCTGCTCGAGGCCTGCCGGATGCTCCGGGGCACGCGGCTGGCCAACAAGGAGATCGCCGCGCGGATGGGCTACGCCACCCCGGCCCACTTCGCCCGGAGCTTCAAGGCGGTCGTGGGGGTCACGCCCGGGCGCTTCCGCGACTCGGGGATGATGACGCCGGTGCTATGACATCCCGCGGGGACAGGCCGGCAGAAAGGCCTTTCACCGCCGAGGCGCGGAGTGGAACTACTGTCGCGTTGTCGCGACGATCGGCACAGGTTGCACCGCACCCCTCGCCCGCGTCCGACGATCTCTCTCCGCGCCTCCGCGCCTCGGCGGTGAGAACCGTTTGCTGCAATGGCCGTGCTTCTCCGGAATTCGGATGAAATCTCCCCCGCCCTCCAATAGAATACCGGTCGTGGCGGCGTCCGGTGCCACCGGAGGATTCCCCTGATGGCCCAGAACGGCAACAGCTCCCGCAGGAAGTCGGCACCCGTCCGCAGGCAGCCGCGCCCGACCAAGGGCGCCGACAGCCGGCCGCGCGCCGGATCGACCGAGGACTGCGAGGTCCCCAAGCGCGTCTTCGACATACCGGCGACGCCGCAAACCCTGACGCCCAAGGCCTTCATGCAGTCCATCGCCGACCACCTGACCTATTCGCTGGCCAAGGACGAGCACACCGCCACCGACCACGACCGGTACCTGGCCACCGCCCTGGCGGTGCGCGACCGGCTGATCCAGCGCTGGCTCAAGACCCAGGAGGAGTACTACGACCGGGACGTCAAGCGCATCTACTACCTGTCCCTGGAGTTCCTGATCGGCCGGACCATGGGCAACGCGCTCATCAACCTGGGCGCCTACGGCTCCTGCCACCACGCGCTCGCCGCGCTCGGCGTGGACCTCGAGGAGGTCCGCGAGATGGAGCGCGACGCGGGGCTGGGCAACGGGGGCCTCGGCCGGCTCGCCGCCTGCTTCCTCGACTCCATGGCCACGCTCGGGCTGCCCGGCTTCGGCTGCGGCATCCGCTACGAGTACGGCATGTTCCACCAGCGGATCGTCGACGGCGCCCAGCGCGAGGAGCCCGACCCCTGGCTGCACCTGGGCAACCCCTGGGAGATGCCCCGCCCGGAGAGCACCTTCTCGGTCGGCTTCGGCGGGCGCACCGAACGCTGGACCGGCCCGGACAACCGCGCGCGCAGCCGCTGGACGGCCGCCGAGGAGGTCCTGGCCATGGCCTACGACACGCCGGTGCCGGGCTACGACACCCAGACCTGCAACACCCTGCGGCTCTACTCGGCGCGGAGCTCGCGCGAGTTCGACCTCCAGTTCTTCAACGACGGCGACTACATCCGGGCGGTCGGCGCCAAGGCCTCGAGCGAGAACATCTCCAAGGTGCTCTACCCCTCGGACTCGAGCGTCCAGGGCCAGGAGCTGCGCCTGCGCCAGGAGTACTTCCTGGCCGCAGCCTCGCTGCAGGACATCATCCGGCGCTTCCGCAAGAAGCACCTGGGCATGGACGGGTTCCCGGAGAAGGTGGCCATCCAGCTCAACGACACCCACCTGACCATGGCCATCCCCGAGCTCATGCGCATCCTGCTCGACGACTACGACATGGAATGGGACCCGTCCTGGGAGATCGTCACCCGGGTCTTCGGCTACACCAATCACACGGTGATGCCCGAGGCGCTCGAGAAGTGGCCCAGCCAGCTGGTCGAGCGCCTCCTGCCGCGCCACCTGGAGATCATCTTCGAGATCAACCACCGCTTCCTGCGGGAGGTGAGCCAGAAGTTCCCCGGCGACCACGGACGGCTCCGGCGCATGTCCATCGTCGAGGAGGGCCCCATGCGCATGATCCGCATGGCCAACCTGGCGGTCATCGGCAGCCACTCGGTCAACGGCGTGGCCGCCATCCACACCGAGATCGTCAAGAGCCTGGTCTTCAAGGACTTCTACGAGCTCTGGCCCGAGAAGTTCAACAACAAGACCAACGGCATCACCCCGCGCCGCTGGCTGCGCAAGGCCAACCGGGGGCTGTCCACGCTGATCACCTCGCGGATCGGCTCCGACTGGGTCAAGGACCTCGACCGGCTCGAGGAGCTCGTCCCCTTCGCCGGAGACGCCGAGTTCCGCCGGGAGTGGCGCGCGGTCAAAGCCGCCAACAAGCGCCGCCTGGCCGCGCTCATCGAGCGCGAGACCGGCGTGGTGGTCAACCCGGCCACGCTCTTCGACGTCCAGGTCAAGCGCATCCACGAGTACAAGCGCCAGCTCCTGAACCTCCTGCACGTCATCACCCTCTACAACCGGCTCAAGGCCGGCAAGGCCGAAGGCTTCGTGCCCCGGACGGTGATGATCGGCGGGAAGTCCGCGCCGGCCTACACCCAGGCCAAGCTGATCATCCGCCTGGCCAACGCGGTGGCCGCGACCATCAACCGCGACAGCCAGACTTCCGACCGGCTGCGGGCCGTGTTCCTGCCCAACTACGGAGTGTCGCTGGCCGAGCGGATCATCCCGGCGGCCGACCTCTCCGAGCAGCTCTCCACCGCCGGCACCGAGGCCTCCGGCACCGGCAACATGAAGTTCGCCCTGAACGGCGCGCTGACCATCGGAACGCTCGATGGGGCCAACATCGAGATCATGGAGGCGGTCGGGGAGGACAACATCTTCATCTTCGGCCTGACCGCCGAGCAGGTTCTGGAGCGGCGCCGCTCCGGCTACCGGCCCTTCGACTGCTACCAGAAGGACCCGGAGCTCAAGGCGGCCATCGACATGATCTCCATGGGCCTCTTCTCGCCCGGCGACCCGGGGCTCTTCCGGCCGATCACCGACGAACTCCTCGGCGCCGACCGCTACCTGCTGCTCGCCGACTACCAATCGTACGTGGAGACCCAGGAGCGCGTGGCCCAGACCTACCTCGACGAGGAGCGCTGGACGAAGATGTCCATCCTCAACGTGGCCAACATGGGCCGATTCTCGAGCGACCGGACCATCCGGCAATACGCCAAGGAGATCTGGGGCATAAAGCCGGTGAAGATCGGCGACTGACGTCGCCCGGCCGACCTCGACTGCATCCGAAGAGGGTCGATCGCGACCAACTCAGTACGCGCACAGGAGTTCTAATGGAACGAACCGCGCTGAATCCCGGGGCGGAACGGCCCAAGGCCGGCATCCCGGCCTTCACGCTCTGCCTGATCCTGATGATGGCCTTGCTTCCGGCCGGTCCCGGCCGTTCGGAGGAGCCCCCCCGGGCTCCAGAGCGCCTAAAGCCCGGGGAGGGCTACAACCTCAGCCAGACGCCCAGCGACAGCACCGGCAACGGCTGGGTGATCCGCAACGAGAACGGCCTGCGGGTGCACGTCCGGATGGAGAAGAGCAGCGGCAAGGTGCCGCGCCCCGGCGACGTGGTGGTCATCGTCCGCAACATCAACACCAAGGCGGGCTCGGCGATCGTCGAGGCCGACCCGGGCGTGCAGGCGCTCAAACGCTTCACGCCCGGCTCGCAGATCGAGATCAACTTCTTCCACGACCGCCAGGGACGCTACGGTCCGACCAACCTGAAGGTCCTCAAGGTCATGCCGCTGCGGGCCACCGTCGCCGGCAGGATAGCTGAGAAGCTGGCCGACCCGACGATGGCCATGATCGAGGTGCTCTCTCTCCCCAAGGATGCCGACGGCCCCAAGGGCGTGGCCGTGCTCTTCAAACTCGCCGAGGCCGCCGACCCGCGCGACAAGGACAAGCTCGCGCCCGATGCGGAACAACTCAGGACTTTGGCCGGACTCAAGGAAGGCGACGAGGTCGAGGTCGCCTATCGGGTTGAGGGCGAGTTCCTGCGGGTAGAGTCGCTCAGGGCCAAGGGCGACAAAGCCGCCGCTCCGGAGAGAACGCCCGGAAACGAGTCCGCGCCACCGAAGGATCCAGGCAGGACGCCTCCTCCTGACAAGAAGCCGGCACAGCCAGACGACGATTTCTGAACACGCTGCAGTCCATCGCAAACCTCAACATAACGCGGCTTGCACTCAGGAACGCCCTGTGCATCCAGCCCTGGCGGCCGAAAAATGGCGACGCTCCCGTATTGACACCACCGGCGGGTAGGCTATTACTATCCATAACAGATTCGCAGCGGACGAGGCCGCGTTGGGCGGTCCCGGATCCGCAGGGATGACTGAGATGCTGCTGGCTCGAGAAGAACGCCTCAACCTTCCTATGGACACCATGCCGCCCGCGGGGAGCTCGGGCGGCCCCTTCGAAGGCCGGCCGCCGTAATACCCGCATAGCTCTTATCACCGTCTTCATCTTCTGACGCGAGCATCGGGACAGTCCGACCGGACCCCTCCGACGGGGAAGCTCTTTCCTCGTCGCGGTCCGGAGGACGAACAAGGAGGGCGCGCCGCCGGGCGCGCCGCACCCATGATCTTCAAAGCCAACGACGCCACCAAAGAGAGTCTCCCCGCCAACGCGAGGGCCCTGCCCTCGGAGTTGGCCGAGGTCCTGGAGGGCGATGGCCTGGCCCTCGAGTCCGTGGCCGAGGCCGTGCGCGCCGACCTGCTGCCCGACGGAACCTTCGGCGAGGAGTGGCTGCTACTCGCCGGCGGGCGCATCCACGTCTACTCGCGGTGTGGCGAGGGCTGGGCGCTGCGCGAATCGTTCGAGCTCGCGCCGGGCGCGCGGGTCGAGGCGCTCACCTGCGGAGGCGAGTTGACCATGCCGGCGGGCGGGCTGCCGCGAAGGCTCGTGGCCTTCTCCGCGGCGCGCACCGCCGAGTTCGCGGCGCTCGCCCCCCGGCTCGCGGCCCGCGCCGAGGGCCGCCGGGAGGAGCCGGCCGACGCCGAGGCCGAGGCCGGCGGGGGCCGCTGCTCGGGCTGCGGCCGGGCCTTCGAGGCCGGCAGCCGGGTCTGCCCGCACTGCACCGGACGCACCCGGATCCTCTGGCGGCTGGTCAAGCTCACCCTCCCCTACCGGCGCTCGGTGGCGGTCATACTCGCGCTGCTCCTGGTCGGGGTGGGCGTGGGGCTCATTCCTCCGTACCTGGTGCGCACGCTGGTCGACCGGGTGCTGACCACCGGCGAGCATCCCGAGTGGCTGCTGCCGCTCCTGGCCGGCATCTTCGGACTGCACGCGCTGCACGCCCTGTGCGGAACGCTCCACGGCCGGCTGGCCGTGCGGGTGGGCTCGCAGCTGACCACCGACCTGCGCGGCCGGCTCTTCCGGCACCTGACGCGCCTGTCGGTGAGCTTCTACGATCGCAACCAGGTGGGCACGCTGATGACCCGCGTGTCGCAGGACAGCGAGGAACTGCACACCTTCATCTCCCAGGCACTGGGCGGGTTCCTGGTGCCGACCATCATGGCCATGGGCATCATCGCGGTGCTGGTGTCCATGAACCCGATGCTCGCGCTCTGCGTGCTGGCGCCGCTGCCGCTCGTGGGCGGGGCCACCTGGCTCTTCTGGCGGTCGATCTCCCCGCGGCACGAGCGCTACTGGCGCACCCGCGCGCGGATCAACGCCTTCCTGAACACCTGCTTCTCGGGCATCCGGGTGGTCAAGGCCTTCGGCCAGGAATCGCGCGAGGACGCGCGCTTCGGCGAGCACAACGGCCAGCTCCGCTCGGCGCGGGTGGCCGTCGACCAGGTCTGGTCGGCCTTCTTCCCCTGGGTGATACTCGCCTTCCAGGCGAGCGGCCTCCTGGTCTGGTACTTCGGCGGATCGCGGGTGCTCGGCGGACGCATCACCCTGGGCACGCTGATGGCCTTCCTGGGCTACCTGGCCATGCTCCACGGGCCGCTCTCGGTGCTCAGCCAGGTGGGCCAGTGGCTGACCCGCTCGCTGACCAGCGCCCAGCGCATCTTCGAGTTGCTCGACCGCCATCCGGAGATCGCCGAGCCCAAGGAACCGGCGCCCCTCGGCACGGTCCACGGCGAGATCGAGTTCCGAAACGTAACCTTCGGCTACCTGCCCAACCAGCCGGTGGTCCGGGACCTGAGCTTCCGGATCCGCCCCGGCGAGGTGGTCGGCGTGGTGGGCAGGAGCGGCGCGGGCAAGACCACCCTGGCCGGGCTCGTCGCCCGCTTCTACGACCCCCAGAAGGGCCGGGTGCTGCTCGATGGGCGCGACGTGCGCACCATCGCGGCGGCAGACCTGAGCTCCCACGTGGGCCTGGTGCTCCAGGAGCCGTTCATCTTCCGCGGGACGCTGGCCGAGAACATCGCCTACGGGCGGCCCGAGGCCGGCCGCGAGACCATCCTGCGCGCGGCGGCCGCCGGCGACTGCCACGAATTCGTCTCGCGCATGCCCCTGGGCTACGACAGCGAGGTCGGAGAGCGGGGCGCGGGCCTGTCGGGAGGCGAGAAGCAGCGCGTCTCCATCGCCCGGGCGATCCTCCACGACCCCGAGGTGCTGATCCTCGACGAGGCCACCAGTTCCCTGGACACCGAGGCCGAACGGGTCATCCACGAGTCGCTCAATCGGCTGGTGGAGGGCCGGACCACCGTCATCATTGCCCACCGCCTGGTGACGCTGCGGGGCTGCGACCGCATCCTGGTGATGGACCGCGGACGCCTCGCCGAGGCCGGCACCCACGAGGAGCTGCTGGCCCGGCCCGGCGGCATCTACCGCGCGCTGGTCGAGAGCCAGGAAAGGCCGTCGCGCAATCGACGCAGGCAGCCCGGGCGCGCCAAGACCGTGGCCGCCCCCGTCGGAGGAATCTGACCATGTGCACCAAGATCGAGGCCCCCGTCACCGACCATCCCCTGCCCTCCCCCCTTCCCGCAGAGGGCGAGCTGCGCTTGCTGCCCCCCGAGCGCTTGACCTTCAGCCGCGCGACCCACGGCCAGCTGCGCATGACCGTCTCCGGGTGGTGCTCCTTCCGCTCGGTGCGGCTGGTGCGCTGCTTCCCGGCGACCTGTCCGGACTCCCACCTCTCGGTGCGCGACGCCCTGGGCGAGCGCGCTCCGGAGATCGGCCTCATCGCCGACCCCGGACGGCTCTCCGCCGCGGCGCGGGAGGCCGTGCGCGAGCACCTGACCGGCTCGTGCCTGCTGCCCGAGATCCGGGAGGTCACGGCGCTGCGCCGCGAGTTCGGCTTCCTTTACTGGAAGGTGGACACCGACCGCGGCGCGCGCGACTTCGCCACCCGCGACTCCCAGGACAGCGTCCAGCGCCTGCCCGACGGCGGAGCGGTGATCGCCGACACCGACGACTGCCGCTACCGGCTGCCCGAGCCGTCGGCTCTGGGCAAGGCCACGCGGGCGCTGCTGGCGGCGTTCAGCCTGGCCTGAGGGCGGGCAAGGTGGACCGGGCGCTCGAAACGCCCAAGTTGGCTCGGGCTGCTGCCGGGGAAGACGTCCATCAGGCAAAACAACCAGCAAGTCAAGGAGACGAGGCTTCTCGAAGCTCTCAAACTGAGAGACAGCCGCTTCCTACAGCTGTTGGCTGTTGGCTGTTGGATGTTCGCCCTCTCGTCCTCGCCTTGATTCCCCTCTTCCATTCCCTAGAATGCCCCTCGTTCTGCCCCGCCCGTGAGCGGGGCGCCCCTCTGACGATCAGGATCCCAAGAAGATGGCGAAGCAGACAGCATCCGGCAAGTCCTTCAAGATCGCGGTCCTCCCCGGCGACGGCACCGGGCCGGAGGTCACGCGCGAGGCGGTCAAGGTCATGGACGCGGCCGCCGCCAAGTACGGCTTCAAGACCGAGAAGGTCGAGTACGACCTGGGCGGCGAGCGCTACAAGCGCACCGGCGAGGTCTGCCCCGAGTCGGTGGTCGCCGAGTTGCGCGGCTTCGACGCCATCCTGCTGGGGGCCATCGGCCACCCCGACGTCAAGCCCGGCATCCTCGAGAAGGGGCTGCTCTTGAAGCTCCGCTTCGACCTCGACCAGTACATCAACCTCCGCCCGGTGCGGCTCTTCCCCGGCGTGGAGTGCCCGCTCAAGGACAAGGGGCCGGAGCAGATCGACTACGCCGTGATCCGCGAGAACTCCGGCGACGTCTACACCGGCGTCGGCGGCACCACCCAGAAGGGCACGCCCCACGAAGTGGCCACGCAGGTCATGGTCTACAACCGCTTCCAGGTGGACCGCTGCCTGCGCTACGCCTTCGAGTACGCCCGCAAGTACGGCAAGAAGGCCCGCGGCAAGGGCGAGAACAACACCCTGGGCCTGGTCGGCAAGACCAACGTGCTCACCTACGTCTTCGACCTCTGGGAGCGCGCCTTCCACGAGATGGGCGCCAAGGAGTACCCGGACGTCAAGCGCGACTACTACCACGTCGACGCCACCTGCATGTGGATGGTCAAGTCCCCCGAGTGGTTCGACGTGCTGGTGACCGGCAACATGTTCGGCGACATCATCACCGACCTCGGCGCCATGACCCAGGGCGGCATGGGCATCGCCGCCGGCGGCAACTTGAACCCCGAGGGCGTGAGCATGTTCGAGCCCATCGGCGGCTCGGCCCCGAAGTACACCGGCAAGAACGTGATCAACCCGCTCGCGGCCATCTGCGCCATGCAGATGATGCTCGAGCACCTCGGCCTCGAGGAGGCCGCCAAGGGAGTCGACGCGGCCGTCCGCCGGGCCACCGGCGAGAAGATCAAGAACCTGGCCGCCGGGAAGATGGGGTATTCGACCACCCAGGTCGGCGACCTGGTGGTCAGCCTGCTGCCGTAGCGCCGCGAACGGCGCGACCGGGCTCGAGAGGTTTGGTGTAGGGGCGCAGCATGCTGCGCCCCTACGCACAGGGAGCAAGAGGGAGAGCCATCCATGGCCGCCAACTGGGCGCAGGACGAGATCCTCGAAGAGCGACCGCTGCTGGGCGCGGCGGAACTCGCCGCCGCCGGGCTCGCTCGCGCGGACGAGCCTGGTCCCGACGGCTCGCCGGCCCTCCTGTGGCCGGCCGACGCGCCGCCGCTCGAGCTCGTCCCGCCCTTCGAGCTCGACCGGTGCGACGAGATCGCCATCAAGGTCTTCCTCCGCGAGGGCCAGGCGGCCACGCTGTGGCTCAACCTCGAACTCGGCCCCCAGACGCCGGGAATGACCGGCCGCGACCGCTCCTGGAGCTGGTACCCGCTCGGCGCGGCGGCGCGCTCCGGCCGCGCCGGCTGGCAGGAGGCCCGCTTCTGCCTCGAGGACTGCCACTTCTACGGCAACTCCCTGGCCTGGACCGGCGCGCGCTCGCTGGTCCTGCGCAAGTCGCAGGGGCCGGAGGGCGCGCTGCTCGTCTCCGGCGCCGTCGCGCGCCGCCGGCGCCGGCCCGACGGGCCGCGTCTGTCCGACGCCGGGCTCTTCGCGGAGCTCGACCTCGAGCGCCCGGAGCTCGCCGCGGTCCGCGCCGCCGTCGCTCAGGGCAACCTGCCCGGCGCCGCCCGCGAGCTCTGCGGGCACTACCGCCGCCGCGAGGCGCCGCGCAACATCTACCCCCGCCCGGCCCAGCCGCCGCCGGCCGCCGATCTCGATCGCCTGCTCCGCAACGACATCCTGGGCTGCGACTTCGCCGGGCCGGTCGACTGGCGCGCCAACCCCTTCGGCTACCTCGAGTGGCGCCACGCCTTCAACCGTCACGGCTTCTTCCGGACGGCGCTGGCCGCCTATCTGCATTCGGGCAACGAGGCCGTGGCCTCGAAGCTCGACAAGTGGGTGCGCACGTGGATCGCCGCGACCCCCGAACCATCCGGCACCTTCGGGGGCGGCGACCCGGCCTGGGAGACGCTCTCAACCGCCTGCCGGATCTACGGCTCGTGGATGGACGTCTTCTTCGGCACGCTGCGAAGCCCCGGGTTCTCCGACGCGACGCGGCTGGCCATGCTCAAGAGCATCCGCTCGCACGCCGGGCACCTGCTGGCCCACTCGGTGCTGGGCGGCAACAACTGGCTGGTGGTCGAGAGCCAGGCGCTGGCCACCATCGGCCTGCTCTTCCCGGAGTTCAAGTCTGCCGAGGTCTGGCGCCGCGAGGGCTTCGCGCGGCTCGCCGCCGAGGTCGGCCGCCAGATATATCCCGACGGCGCCGACTGGGAGCTCTCCCCCGGATACCACGCCATGGCCGCGCGCGGGTTCGCCGAGCCCATGGAGCTCGCCCGCATGAACGGCGTCGAGCTGCCCCCCGGCTACGAGGAGCGGATCCGCGGCACGTTCCGCTTCTCGCTGGGGATCGTCCGGCCGGACTTCACCGCTCCGGCGCCCAACGACTCGGGCACCTGCGACGGCCGGCAGGCCGAGTGGCTCGCCTACGGCGCGCGGCTCTTCGGCGACGAGGCGCTCGCCTGGGGCGCGACCGGCGGCGCCGAGGGCCGCGCCCCGGAGTTCACCAGCGTCCACTTCGAAGACTCCGGCTACGCCGTCATGCGCTCCGGCTGGGACCGCGACGCGCGCTGGCTCTTCCTCGACATGGGGCCGCTGGGCTTCAGCCACGTCCACGAGGACAAGCTCTCCTTCGAGCTGGCCGCCCATGGCAAGCTCTTCATCGTCGACCCGGGCATCGCCAGCTACCAGGCCGACCCCTGGACCGAGCACTACCGCCGCACCGAGGCGCACAACACCATCCTCGTCGATGGCGCCGGCCAGCACCGCGCCAGCCGGGGCACCCGCGAGGAGCAGGCCCGCTCCGTCCGCGGCGAGAACCTCTGGGCCTCCGGGCGGGTCCTCGACGCGGCGGCTTCCGAGTGCGACGGACCGTGGCGCGGCCTCGCCGGCCGGCTCGTCCACCGTCGGAGCGCGCTCTTCATCAAGCCCGACTACTGGCTGATGCTCGACGAGGTCGAGGGCGGAGGCGAAGAAGAGAATTCCCCCGAGCGCGACATCGCCACGCTCTTCCACTTCATGCCCATGCAACTGGCCGCCGATCCGGAGACCGGCCGGGTGCGCTCCGAGCGCCTGGAGCAGGCCAACCTCGAGATAGCGCCCATCCCGACAGCCGGCAGCGCCGCGCCCGCGCCGCACATCGTCTGCGGCTCGCGAGAGCCGGTCCAGGGTTGGGTGGTCGCGGGCGGCGGCCGCGGCCATTCCCGCGAGAGCCTGCCGGCGCCGGTGGCCGTCTACGAGGCGAAGGCCCGGCTGCCCTGGCGATGCCTGTGGCTGCTCGTCCCCTTCCGGAGCGGGACCGCGGCCGGCGTCCGCACCCGGACGCTCGAGGCCGCGCCGGGCTGCTCTGCGCTCGAGTGCTCCTTCCCCGACGGCCGGCGCGACCTGCTCTTCGTGCGCCACGGGGGCGGCGGCGCGGCGGCGGAAGCATCGGGCGCGGCCTTCGGCGGCTTCAGCACCGACGGCCGGATGGCGGTCGTGCGCTTCGGCCCCGAGGGCGCGCTGAGCGCGGCCGGGGCCGTGGGGGCGACGAAGCTCGCCGGCCCCGGGCTCAATCTCTCGGCGCGGACGGCCACGCTGCTCGAGCGCCACGACTGAGAAGCCTCGGGCACAGCAGCGCCACAGATGAACACAGATAAACACGGATAAGAACAGATGTGCATGGACGAGTATCGAGGGATGAGCAGTCGTCGCACTCCGCCCTCGTCACTTTTCCATCCAAGGCAACACATCTGTGTGCATCTGTGTGCATCTGTGGCCAACTAATGCTCCTGGCGGCGTTCGGCGTTGACGGCATACGCGTTTTCGCGAGAATCGTCCCCGGATCGTTTCTCGTCCCGGAGGCCGCTCGATGAAACCCCGCATTCTTCTCGTCTCCCTCGGCGCGCTACTGGCCGCAGCGGCGTGCGTCGCGGCCTTGGGCCTGGGGCGCGGCATGACCAAAGCTCGGCCCCAGGGGAACGGAGCGACCGGCCCGGCCGATGCAAACGGGCGTCCGGACGAGACAACGGTCCCCAAGGCCGGGCCGGTCGAGTTCGTCCCGACGGCCGAGGGCGTGCACACCGCCTGGCTGGTCGCCGGCCCCTTCGAGAAGCCCCAGCCCGAGCCGGAGAAGATCGCCACCCCGCAGGAGGGAAAGGCGCTCTCCGGCCGGCTCTGGCAGCTCCTGCCCTGGCCGAACACGGCGGTCGATCTCGGCGAGGGCGGCGGCATACGCTACGCGGCCGGCTCGCTGGTCTCGGCCGAGGGCGGCGAACGCGAACTGCGGATCCGCTCCCGGGGGGCGGTGCGGGTCTGGCTCAACGGGCAACCGGCCGGCGGCAGCGAGCGCGACGCCTACTGGGGCCTGCACAACGCAACCCTCACGGTCAGGCTCCGGAAGGGCGCGAACCCGCTGCTGCTCGAGTGCGCCTCGGGCCTCGACGGCCGGGCCGGCTTCGTGCTCTCCCTGGTCGAGGTCTCCAAGGGCGCCGAGCTCTTCGCCGCGCAGTCCGCGCCGGCCCCGGAACGACTGGCGCTGCAGCTCCGCGACGCCGACCCGCTGCGCCTCCACGCGCTCCTGGCCCGGGCGATCGCGGTCAGCCCCGTCGACGTCTGGCTCGCTCCCGACCAGCCCCCCGCGATTTCCCTGAGCCGGACCGGCTCCGCCCCGGCTTTGAATGCTGACCTGGAACTGCGGCTCACGGCCCGGCCAAATGGTGCGACCGAGACCGACCGGAAGCCGCTCGTCCGGCAGGTCGCCGCCGCAGACTTGCTGGCCGGCGCCGGGCCGGTTGCGCTGCCCGCTCCCGAGACTGCCTGCCTGGCCCTGGAGTGCGCGGTCGAGATCGCCGCACCGAACGGCGGCCGGGCGCTCTCGCGCTCCTCGTGCCTCTTCTATTCGAAGGCCGGACTCGAGGAGGAGTCCCGCAGGCTGCTGGCCAGGTCGCTGCTGACCTCTGCGGCGGACAGGACCGCGGCGGATGCCGGGGCTCTCGCCCACCTCAAGGGCGAAAAGGCCCTGCTCATGCTCTCGAGTCCGGCGCCCGGCGAGACCGGGGCGCGCGCGGCGCTCGACGAGCTCTCCGCCGGGCGGGAGGCGCTCGAGGCAGCCGCCGGGAAGCGCGATCCGCTAGCCGGCCGGGTCGGCTGGCTGGAGCGCGCCTACCGTTCGGAGGCCGACGGCTCGGCCCAACCCTACCGCCTCTACGTTCCGAAGCGGCTGGCCGACCCGGCCGAGCGCCAGGACCGGGAGCCCCGGATTCCGATGATCGTCTACCTCCACGGCTGGGTGCCGGACTACGACAAGCACTCCTGGGTCGAGGAGGACTCGATGCGCGACTTCTGCGCCATCGCCGAGCGCTTCGGCGCCATCCTCCTCGTGCCCTTCGGGCGATCCAACACCGACTTCGCCTCGATCGGCGAGGTCGACGTGCTCCGGGCCATCGACGAAACCTGCCGGCTATACCCGGTGAACCGCGACCGGGTGAGCATCTGCGGCTACTCCATGGGCGGCTACGGCGCCTACCTGGTCGCCGCGCACCACCCGGACCGCTTCTCGGCCCTGGCGGTGCTCTCGGGCCGGCCCGTGCCGTACTACCTCGAGCAGCAGGGCCGGGCCGGCAAGCCGCGCTACAAGCTCTTCTGCCTCGATGTGGACAACCCGCTGGCGCTTGCGCCGAGCCTCCTCGACGTGCCGGTGCGCATCTTCCACAACCGGGCGGAGTTCATTCCCTTCGCCAGCGCGCTGGCCATGCGCGACCGGCTCAAGAAGGCCGGCGCCGCCGTCGGGCTCCAGGAGCTCGGCGGCGACCACTGGTCCGGATTCGGAGCGCTGGCTTCGCCGGAGACGGTCGGCTGGATGGTCGCGCAGCGCCGGCAGGGTCGCCCGGCCAGGCTGGCCATTACGACCTTCTCTCCGCGCTGGGGCTCGGCCTACTGGGCCAGGATCGATCGCATCGACCGCTGGACGGAGGCCGCCGAGCTTGACGTCGACGACGACGGCCGGGGCGCAGTGAGGATCTCTGCCCGCAACGTCCGCGAGTTCAGCCTCGCCGACGTTCCGCTGAAGACCAGGATCGAGGGCGCCGACGCCTTCCACGTCGAGTTTCTGCCGCAGGCCGGAAAGGAAACCTGCGCCGTCCGGGCCCGGCTCAAGACCGCACCGCGGCCGGGCCGATGGGCGAAGTCCGCGGCGCTCCCCGGCCCGATGCGCGAGGCCTGCAACGGCCCCTTCGTCGTGGCCTGGGGCTCGGCCGGCTCCGCCGATGAGACCGCCGACAACGAGATGAAGGCCCGGCGCTTCGCCGCCGAGTGGCGCCGCTTCGCCAAGGGCGAGCCGCAGACCGTCGACGAGAAGACCCTCTCCGACGACGAGAAGACCGCGAGGAGCATGGTGGTCTTCGGCACGCCGGCGACGAGCGCGCTGGTCGCCGAGGCCGCCAAGCTCGGCGCCCTGGAGTGCCGGATCGCGCCAGACACCTTCGAGGTGGCCGGCAAGAGGATCGGTCTCACGGCCGGGCGCGGGCTGGTCCTGACCCGGCCAAGCCCCTGGGCGAACAGGGGCGACCGCTATCTGGTGGTCTGCGCGGGCGCCTTCTACGGCGAGAACCTCTCGGAGAACCACAAGCTCGACCTGATCCCTGACTTCATCGTCTTCGGGCCCGGTAAGGAGGGCGAGGGAGAACCACCCGCGATACTCGCCGGCTTCTTCGACAGCGACTGGAAGGCCGATCCGTCACTCGTCGAGGTCTTCGAGAAGCCCTGACGCCATGGCCCTCCAGGCCGTCCCCGACTTCGACGTCGCGGTGATCGGCGCCGGCGTCGTCGGCCTGGCGGTCGGCGCGCGGCTCGCCGGCGAGGGCCGGAGCGTCATCGTCCTCGAGCGCCACGACTCCTTCGGGCGCGAGACCTCCAGCCGCAACAGCGAGGTGCTCCACGCCGGGCTCTACTACCGGCCGGAGATGCTCCGCACCCGGCTGTGCCTCGAGGGCCGGCGCGAGATCTGCCGGCTGGCTGCCGCTCACGGCGTCCCCCACCGGCTCTGCGGCAAGCTCGTCGTGGCCGTGGAGGACGCGGAGGTCCCGGGCCTCGAGGCCCTGAAGGCCCGGGGCGAGGCCAACGGGGTCGGCGGGCTGCGCATCATCTCCGCCGCCGAGGTCCGTCGCCAGGAGCCCCAGGTCAGCTGCCGCGCGGCGCTCCTGAGCCCCGAGACCGGCATCGTCGACAGCCACCGGCTCATGGCTTTCTTCAAGAGCTCTCTCGAGGCCGCGGGCGGCAGCTGCGTCTTCGGCTGCGCGGCCACCGGCCTCGAGCCGGCCGCCGGGCTCTGGCGCGTCGTCTACCGGGACTCGGGCGGCGAGGGCGCGGTGGCCTGCCGCGCGGTGGTCAACTCGGCCGGGCTCGGAGCGCAGGAGGTCATGCGCATGGCCGGCCTCGACCCCGAGGCCATGGGCCTCGGCCTCCATCTCTGCAAGGGCGACTACTTTGCGGTCCAGGGACCCAAGCGCACCATGGTGCGCTCGCTCGTCTACCCAACGCCGGAGCGGGACCTGTCGGGCCTTGGCATCCACACGGTGGTCGACCTGGGCGGCGGGCTCAAGCTGGGCCCGAGCGCCGATTACGTCGAGCGCGTGGAACTCACCGTGGATGCCTCGCGCCGCGACGACTTCTGCGCGAGCGTGCGGCCCTTCCTGCCGTTCCTGGAGCCCAATGACCTGGCCCCGGACATGAGCGGCGTGCGCCCGAAGCTCTCCGGCCCGGGGGAGCCCGTCCGCGACTTCCACATCGCCCACGAGACTGCGGCCGGCGCGCCGGGCTTCTTCAACCTGGCGGGCATCGAATCGCCGGGGCTCACCGCCAGCCCGGCCATCGCCCGGGTGGTTGCCGAGATGGTCGGTGAGCACCTGGGCCCTTCCCTCACTTGACCTCGCAGGTCTCCTCGGCAGCGTAGGTCTTCATGAGCCGCACGACCCGGCGGTTGAGGACGTCGGCGACGTAGACGGCCTTCTCGCTCACGCCGACCGCCTCCGGCCAGCCCAGCGGCACTGTCGGCGTCTTGACCAGGCCGCCCTCCAGGCCTCCTCTTGAATCGGCATTGCCGTAGTGCCCGAACTGGAGGATGGCGTTGCCCTCGTTGTCCACGACCGTCACGTCGTAGGTCGTGGCGTTGGGTATGAAGAGCCGGCCCCAGCCGTCGAGTTGGAACATCGGCTGGCGGCAGCGGCAGCCGGGCCCGTAGCCCCCGCCCATCACCCCTATCCCGGCGTAGGCCCGGACCGCGCCCTCGCAGAACTGCGGGCCGCAGGGGTAGCGGTTCCTGACCTCCATGTTGAGGCCCTTCATGCCCTCGGGGACCTTGCGCTCCTTCTGCTCCGGGCGCGAGGCCGGCCCGCCGAGGCTGAAGAGCGAGCCCCCCTCGGGCCCCACCTTGACCACGGACCCGGTGCAGTGCCAGTAGCCCGGATCCTTCTCGTATCCGGGGGGCGGCTGGTGGCCCGCGGGGAGCGTGCGCAGCGCCAGGTACATGAAGCCCCGGCGGTCCACGGCCATGCCGCCGACGACTGTGTCGATGGGCCCGAAGATGCCGCTCTCGAATTCCTTGTGGTGCTTCGTGATCCGCTCGTCGCCCTTCATGCGCCCGTGGGCCTCGGCCTTGCCATCCGGGCCGAAGATCACGGCCATGTCGCCGGCGATGGTCTGTTCGTTGAACTGCTGCAGGGTGTAGACCCGGCCGGTTGCATCGGCGGCCATGCCGCCCACGCCGAAGCCGGCCCCGTAGCGCCCGAAAGCGAAGCCGGCCCGGTTGCCCGGGCCTTTCCCCCCCGGGCCCCCCGGCGTGGGCACCGGCTGAAGGTCGGGGTCGTATCTGCAGATCGTCCCCATCCAGTTGTTGCCGGGGACCACGTACCAGTTGCCGTCCAGGCCCACGGCCATGTCCAGACAGTGCTCGAAGGGCATCTTCAGCCGCTTGCCGGTGAGTCCCTCATAGCCGGCGGCCTCCGAGTACTCGCTGCGGCAGACCATCTTGTCGTTGTCGGGCTGAACGGCCAGCCGGGTGATGACCCCGAAGGGGTCCGGTTTGAAGGCGATCCCGTGCTCGGTCTCGGCGAACCTCCCGCCGTCGTCCGCCAGGCGGAGCAGCTTGGCCGGGGCCCCCGGGTTGAAAGGACTGGCCCCGCCAGTCCGGTTAACCAGCACCCAGACCAGGGGCTTGGGCGCCCGGTCGTCCAGGGCCATGAAGGCGTCGGCGCCATTGGGGCCCAGGTTCAGTTCCGCCACCTGCTTGCCGGTCTTCCAGCCGTCAAACTTGAGCAGCTTCTTGGGGGCTATCCAGTTGCCATTGCGGGGGCCGATGCTCAGCACGTAGACCGCGCCGGTCTTGCGGTCGCAGGCGATCCGACCGGGCGTGGGGCAGGCGAACTCGCCAAGCTTCTTCCCGGAGGGGTCCAGGGCCACCACCTTGTCCGCCGCGCAGACCAGCAGGTTGCCCTCGGGGTCGAAGCACATCTCCCCGGTCCGCCCCGCGCCCTCCACGTCCGCGAACTTCTCGCGCTTGCCGCCGGCCAGCTTCATCCGGTAGACGCGCTCCGGCGGGCAGTTGGCCTTGTCCTTCTTGCTGGCCAGGCCGGCCATGTAGGCGTACTCGCCCCGAGGGTCGACCGCCAGGCAGGGATCGTGGGCCAGGTTGTAGCGCCAGTCGCCATACGAGGGGGCCTTGTCCCACACCGGCCGCGAGAAGCCGTCGTCCGCCGGCCCGCCGTCGGGGGCCAGCCGCCGTACCGATTGCCAGTCGAAGAAGGTCAGCCGCCCGCCGCCGTCGACCCGGGAATACAGGCTCCCCGGCTCGAAGCCCAGCACCGGCCAGGTTCCTGCCAGGCTCACCGGATAGATGTGCTCCTTGTCAGGGACGGCCACCAAGCCGAGCTGCGCGGCGCGCTCCCGGGGCAGGTCGGCGGGCATGGGCATCAGCGTGCGGAGGTACTTGCCGTCGCGGGTGTACTTGAGCAGGTAGGGGGTGCCGCTCGCATCCTTGTTGCCCGTCGAGGTGCTGTAGACGTAGACGTTGCCCTCGTCGTCGGTGGCCAGGCCCAGCCCGTTGGCGACGTTGTAGCGCTGCTCGCCGACGAAGCCGTCGAGCTTGACGCCCAGGCCCAGGCGCACCCGGACCCGGAACGGTGGAGGGTGGATGGTGGAAGGTGGAAGCTTGCCGGCGTCATCCTTCCCATCCCAGGATAGCTCCTGGGCCAGCCCGGCCTTGAGCGGCTCGGGCGGCGGATTCTTCGCGCCGAGGGCCCCGGCGGCCAGATGCCGGACGACCTTGCCGGCCGAGTCGAGCACCGCCACCTCCACGTCGGTCGGCACGGCGACAGTGAAGGCGATCTTGACCTGCCCTGAGCCTGTCGAAGGGCCGCCGTCCTTGGTGGCGGCGGGCTTGGCGGTGAAAGCGGGCTCGCCGGCGGCCAGCGTCGCCGCGAACGCCAGGAGCGCCAGAGTAGTGCATGCCGTTCTCATGGTCATCTCCTCTCGGTGGAGCCCGTGTCCGCAAGTTCGTCAGGCGCCAGCAGCCTGGCCGGCACGGTCAGGCGCAGCACCGGCAGTTCTGGTCTGGCGCGCCGCTCGGCCAGCCGGTCGAGCGCAGCCTCGACCATCTCCCGGGCGCTCCAGACCACGACGGCCGGCCTGTGTCCGCCGCCCAGGCTCGGCAGGAATCCGTCACGGCAGGTCTCCTCGGCGGACCAGCCCACCAAGTCGAAGTCCCGGCCGGCCTGGAGGCCCAGCTCGCGGGCGGCCGCCGCCACCGCGGCGGCCATCGGCTGCCAGAGTGCCAGAAACCCGGTGGGCCGGTCCTGCCCGGCGAGCATCTCGCGCGCCGGGCCGAGGAGGTCCGCATCGTTGATCTCGCGGGTGGCGGTCGCGGCAAAGCCCAGGCCGTTCTCGGCCAGCGCCGCCGAGGCGCCGCCGAAGCGCGCGCGCGCATGGAAGGCGCGCACCGTCTGGCCGAACCAGCCGATCCGCCGGTGGCCGCGGCCGACCAGCCAGGCGGCGGCTTGGCGGGCGCCGTCGAAGCTGTCCTGGACCACGGCGTCGTAGCCCGCCGCCGCATCCCAGCTGTCGATCGCCACCACGGGCAGACCGGCCGAGGCCGCCCCGGCGAGCACCTCGGGATAGGCGGAGTCTACCACCAGCCCCCAGGTCCGGGTGCCGCCGAGCTGCGCGAAGAGCTGGCCCATCCGCGCGCGGTCCTCGATCAGGTTCATGAACCCCCAGCCACGGGCCCCGGCCGCCTTGCGGATCAGTTCCGCCAGCCGCCGGTGCATGTAGTCCGCACCGGCCGGGATGCTCTCGCTCGAGAGCACGAAGGCCACCGGACAGCCCAGGTGCGGGTTGTTGGCGCGCGCCATGACCCGGAGATCGGAAGAGCGGCGTGTAGGGAAAGAGTGTAGATCTCGGTGGTCGC
>CALGYR010000114.1 GCA_937935355.1 uncultured bacterium
GGAAAGCAGAACCATCACGGCAGTCCCCTCACGGGGACTCATGATACGAGGAGATGGATCATCTATCGATGCTTCTCCGAGCCGATAACATCCCATCCGACAGCTGTTGGTTGTTGGTTGCTGAATGTTGGTTGTTGGTTGTTGCTTTGCCATTTGGCTGTTGAGCGTTGCCTGTTCGCCGCGGGTTGTCCTCTCCGCTCTCCGGGAATCCACCGGCGCCGAGCACCGTTTATCAGACCGGTTCGCGCCCGGAGGCGCGGCGGCTATCGCCCCGCCCGGCGGGCGGCGTATCTGGCAGGAGGAGTTGCTTTGGCTACCGGCACCGTCAAGTGGTTCAACGACAAGAAGGGCTTCGGCTTCATCGTGCCCGACGACGGCACCAAGGACTTGTTCGTGCACAAGTCCCAGGTCACGGCGGGCGCGCTCCAGGAGGGGCAGAAGGTGGAGTTCACCCCTGCCCAGGGACGCAAGGGCCCGGAGGCCACCCAGGTGCGCTCGGTCTGAGCCGCAGATCGGCCGCAGCCACAGATGAACACAGATAGACACAGATAGCAAGCGCGGTTGGGGCTGTCATCGGTGTGCATCTGTGTTCATCTGTGGCTTCATATGTCCGCCGCTTGACTCGCGACCTGGCGCGGGTAAGTTGGCGGGCATGTCTCCCGCCGGACGCGCCGCGGACCCGATCCCGGGCCTGCACACCACCCGGACCGGCCGCGCCACGGGCCGGGCCAACGTCCGGCACGTCTACCCGGTCTTCGTGGGCGCCTCGCTGGTCGAGTCCCGCGGCGACTATCGTTTTCGCCCCCACCGCCACTCCGGCTACGAGGTGATCGTCGTCAAGCGCGGCGTCTACCGCGCGGAGCTCAACGGCGAGCCCTTCAGCCTGGCGCGCGGGCAGGGTCTGGTGGCCAAGCCCGGCGACCTGCACGAGGATTCGTGCCGGCCGCCGCTGGTGTACTTCGCGGTCCATTTCGACCTGGCCTCGGGCCTGGAGAGCGATCCCAACCCGCCGGCGCTCTTCGCCTCCGGCGCGCCGGCCGCCATGCAGGCCTTCCGCATGGACGAGCGCCGGGCCTGGCCGCTGGTGCGGCGCATCCAGGACGAGTCCCACGCGCCCGACGAACTCTCGGCGCACGTGCAGGACGCGCTCCTGCTCGAATTCTTCTGGCTGCTGGTGCGGGCGCTGCCCCGCGAAGCGGTCTCCGGGACCTTCCTGGACATCTCGAGCACCGTGGCCTTCCCGGCGCAACTGGCGCGGGTGTTTCGCGCCAACCTGGCGCGGCCGCTCGACCTGCCGGAGATGGCCCGGCTCATGGGCACGAGCGAGAGCACGCTCTCCCACAAGTGCCGGAAGCTACTGGGAGTCACGCCGGCGAAGGCCTTCCTGCGCTGCCGGATGGAGCGGGCCGCGACGCTGCTGGCCAACACCTCGTTGACCGTCAAGGAGGTGGCCTTCCACCTGGGGTTCGAGGACCCCTTCGCCTTCTCGCGCGCCTTCCGGAGGCAGTTCGGGCGCGCGCCCTCGGAGTTCAGGGAGGCGAAGGGCTGAGAGCGCCAGCATGATCGCCGGCACACTCCTTATCGCATGGGCGGCAGACGATGGCGTCAACACACAAAGCCGCCCGACCACCTCCGGGCCAGCTCCGCCAGCCGCGCCAGCGCCGCATCGGGGTCGCCCCCGGCGCCCGCCGGATGGATCTCGAACATCCGTCCGCCGGCGTAGCCGATCTCGTCGAGCGTCGCCATCAGCCGGTCCCAGTCATCCATGGCGCGGTGCGGCACGAGGTGGCCGTCGGCGCCCGGACCGGCGTTGTCCTGGATGTGGACGGCATAGAGCCGCGAGCCGGCCAGGCGCGCCTCGGCGGCCGGGTCGAGGTCGTTGGCCCGGCTGTGGCCGGCGTCGAGGCACACGCCGATCTCCGGCCCCAGCCCGTCGATCAGCCGGAGCACGTCCTCGACGGTGGTGCAGGGCCGGGGGTTGCCGATGTCCGGCGTGTTCTCCACCGCCACGCGCAGGCCGAGTTCCTTCGCGCGCGCGGCGAAGGCCGCCAGCGAATCGAGCGAGAGCGCGCGGCTCGCCGGCCAGAGGTCGGCCGGCACCGGCGTCTCGTGGTAGTTGGCGTGCCAGACCACGGTCTCGGCGCCGACCTCGGCTGCCGGGCGCAGGCAGGACATGGCCGCGCGCACCGAGGCCTGGCGCACGGCCTCGTCGGTCTCGGCGTTGAGCCAGCCCTCGGCCGGGGTGTGCACCGAGCGGACCCGGAGCCCGGCGGCCTCGAGCGCCCGGCGGGTCGCGGCCGGCGCGCCGGGCCAGTTGTCGAGGACCGCCGGATGGGAGGTGAGCTCCACCTCGCGGAAGCCGGCGGCGGCGACCTTCCCGATGGCCGCCTCGCGGCCGAGGCCGGAGAGGAGGCTCAAGGAAACGCCGTAGATCGAAGTGCAGACTGGCGGGTTCATGGAGGCATTCTCGGCCGGAGCATCCCGGTTGTCAACGCAGGCAATAGCCCCCAGCGGCCTACAGAACCAACAGCGAACCGCAGAACCGCAGAACACCGAATGGCGAATGTCGAAGTGCAGCTCCCGGCCATTCCACGTCCTTAGTCATTGTGGACATGAGCACTTTTGAGGGGCTAAAAAGAAGAGGCCGTTCCGACGATGGAG
>CALGYR010000115.1 GCA_937935355.1 uncultured bacterium
ATAGCACCGCCGGCCCCAATTGTAGGCCCGCCGACGAGAACTGAAAAGCCCTGTTTTCTTGAACCCTATTCTTGACAAGGTCGATAGGGAATGTATATTATGGCCGGCCGCGCCCCGGAAATCGAAGGGGCGGGCGGCGGCGGGACGCGGAAGAGGAGACGGGAAGGCGGCGATGGCGGACACCGTGATGCTGGCCCTTTCCACCTTCAGGCATTCGGAGAAGGCGGTCGAGCTGGCCATCGCGGAGGCCCGGACAGGGGCGGAGCTCCTGGTGGTCTGGGTGGTGGACGTGAACCTGGCCCGCTACCTCGTCGACACCGACGCCGGGTTGCTCGCCGAGGTGCGCGAAAGGACCGAGCGGCAGGTGCTCGCCGATCACGAGCGGCAGGCCCGGCAGCGGGTCGAGACCATCGCCGAGCACGCCCGCCGCTCGGAAGTCGCGGTCCGGAGCCACGTGGAAGTGGGGCGCTTCGCCCTGGTGTGCCTGCCGCTCGTCAGGATGGAGAAGCCCCGGAAGATATTCACCACGCGGTCCGACCGCCCGGCGTGGGTGCGCCGGTTCTTCGGATCGCCGGTCGACCAGTTGATCGCCGAGGCCGGCTGCCCGGTGATCGAGGCATGAGCCCCAACCCCGTGTGAGGAGGTCTGCGACATGAACGGCAAGAAGACGCTGGCGATAGTGGTCCTGGTCCTGGCCGCAGGCCTGGCGGTCTTCCTGGGCGTCGGCCGGAAGCCCGCCGGCGGGGGCGCCCGGGAGGAACGGGTGGCCGTCTCCGGAGCCTGGGCGCTCTACCCGATGTGCGTCCGCTGGGCCGAGGAGTACGGGAAGCTGCACCCCGAGGTCCGCTTCGACATCTCCGCGGGCGGGGCCGGCAAGGGCGTGACCGACGCGCTGACCGGCGCGGCGGACATCGGCATGGTCTCCAGGGACCTGGCGCCGGCCGAGCTCGAGAAGGGCGCCTGGTTCGTCACGGTCACCAAGGACGCCGTGGTGCCCATGATCAACGCCGCCCACCCCCGGGCGGACAAGCTCCTGGCCAAGGGGGCCACCCGCGAGACGCTGGCCGGGATCTGGGTGGGCGGCTCGGTCACGACCTGGGGCCAGGTGCTGGGCGACGGCTCGACCGAGGCGATCGCCGTCTTCACCCGCTCCGACGCCTGCGGGGCGGCCGAGACCTGGGCCAAGTATCTGGGCAACAAGAAACAGGAGGACCTCAAGGGCAAGGGCGTGTTCGGCGATCCGGGGCTGGCCGCCATGGTGGCCAGGGACCGGCTGGGCATCGGCTTCAACAACGTGAACTTCGCCTACGACGCCAGGACCGGCAAGCCCTCCGCCGGCGTCCGCCCGCTGCCCATCGACGTCGACGGCAGCGGGGCCATCGAGCCCGGGGAGAACTTCTACGCCACCCGCGACGAACTGGTCAAGGCCATCGCCGACGGCCGCTACCCCTCGCCCCCGGCGCGCGGACTGCACTTCGTCTCGAAGGGCGCCCCGGCCCGGCCGGTCGTGACCGCCTTCGTCCGCTGGATCCTGACCGACGGGCAGAAGTTCGTGCCCGAGTCCGGCTACGTGAACCTGGACGCGGCCCAGCTCGACGAGCAGCTCGGGAAGTTGGTCGCCCCGGCGGCGCCTCCGGCGCCTCCGGCGCCGGCGGGCCCGGTCGCGCCCAAGCCCTGAACGGGAGCCGCCCTTGGACCATAATTCCCGGCTGCTCAAGGACCGCCTGATCCGGCGGCTGATCCTGACGCTGATCGTCGTCGTCAACGTCCTCATCGTGGGGATCGTGCTGGCGCTCGGCGCCAGGAGCTGGCCGGTCCTCGAGGCCACGCCGCTGGGCCGGCTGCTCTTCTCGACGGAGTGGCACCCGTCGGACGGCCGGTTCGGCCTGCTGACCTTCATCGTCGGGACCTTCGCGGTCACCGCCGGGGCGGTGGTACTGGCCGCGCCGCCCTGCCTGCTCGCGGCCGTCTACCTCTCCGAGTACGCCCCGCGCTGGGTCCGGGCCCTGGCCGCCCCGCTGGTGGACGTGCTCGCCGGGATACCCTCGGTCGTCTACGGGCTCTGCGGCATCATCCTGGTGGTCCCCTGGGCGGGCCTCTCGGTGCTGGCCGCGGCGGTGGTCCTGGCGGTGATGATCGTGCCCGTGCTGGTGCACATCTCGGTGGAGGTCATGAAGGCCGTCCCCCGGGAGCTGCGCGAGGCCTCGCTCGCCCTGGGCGCCACCCGCTGGGAGACGGTCAAGCACGTGGTCCTGCGCAAGTCCCGCCCGGGGCTCTTCGCCGCCGGGGTGCTGGCCACCTCCCGGGCGCTGGGCGAGACCATGGCGGTCCTGATGGTGGTCGGGTGCAGCGTGTCCATACCCCGCTCGCCCTTCGATTCCGCATTCCCCCTGCCGGCCCTCTTCGCCGCCCAGTACGGCGAGATGTTCTCGCAGCCGCGCTACGAGGCGGCGCTGATGGCCTCGGCCCTGGTGCTGCTGGTCATCGTGCTGGTCTTCAACATCACCTCCCAGGCCATCCTGCTGCGCTTCGCCAGGAGCTGACCCGTGAACCGCCGCGCCGCCGAGGAAACCTTCTTCAAGGCCCTGATGGGGATTTCCGCCCTGGCCATCGTGGCGGCCTTGCTGGGGATCGTCGGGACGGTCCTGTGGAAGGGCCTGCCGACCATGAACCTGGACATGGTCACGAAGACGCCGACGGGGGCCTTCCACCTGGGGGGCGCCGGCGGGGTGCTCAACGCCATCGTCGGTTCGCTGTGCCTGGCCGGCGGGGCCACCGTGGTCTCCGCCTGCCTGGCCCTGCCGATCGTCATGGGCCTGAACGTCTACTCCCGGCGGGCCTCGCGGCTGGTGACCTTCACCCGCTTTTCGATGGACGTGCTCGCCGGGGTGCCCTCGATCGTCTTCGGGGCGGTCGGCTACATCCTCATGAGGCTGCTGGGCCTGCCCGCCTCGCTGCTCGTCGGGATAATCGTGGTGTCCCTGCTGATCCTGCCCATCATGATCAAGGCCATGGACGAGATGGTGCGCCTCGTCCCGGCGGAGATGGCCGAGGCCTCGGCGGCGCTGGGGGCCACGCGCCTGGAGACCGCCTTCCGGGTGGTGGCCCGCCAGGCGCTGCCCGGGCTGGCCACCGCGGTGCTCATCGCCTTCGGCCGGGGCGTGGGCGACGCCGCCTCGGTGCTCTTCACCGCCGGCTTCAACGACCGCCTGCCGGACTCGCTCGGCAGCGAGGCGGCCACGCTTCCGCTGATGATCTTCCACCAGTACAACAGCCCGTTCCCCGACGTGCAGAACCGGGCCTACGCCTCCGCGCTGATCCTGATGGTCATCATCCTGGCGGTCAGCGTGACCGCCAGGATCCTGACCCGGCGGCTCTCCCGGCACAGCATCAGGTAGAGACAGGAAGGGGACGCCATGACCCAGCCATCCGCGACCGGCGCCGTCGGACTCAAGCCGCACATCAGCGTCCGGAACCTCAACGTGTATTACGGCGACCAGCCGGCGCTTGCGGACGTCAGCGTGGACATTCCCGACCGCAAGATCACCGCGGTGCTGGGCCCCTCGGGTTGCGGCAAGACCACCTTCCTGCGCAGCCTCAACCGGCTGGTGGACTCGGTCGACGGCGTTCGCGTCTCCGGCCAGGTGCTGGTCGACGACGAGGACCTCTTCGACCCCGCGGCGGAGGTCACCCACATCCGCAAGAAGATGGGGCTGCTCTCGCAGCGGCCCTCGCCGCTGCCCATGTCCATCTACGACAACGTGGCCTACGGACCGCGCATCCACGGACAGCGCGACCGGGCCGCGCTCGACGCCCTGGTCGAGCACCACCTGAAGCTGGCCGGGCTCTGGGAGGAGGTCCGGGACCGGCTCAGGGCTCCGGCCACGTCGCTGTCCATCGGCCAGCAGCAGCGGCTGTGCCTGGCCCGCGGCCTGGCCGTGGAGCCGGAGATAATCCTGGCCGACGAGCCCACCTCGGCGCTCGACCCGGTCTCGAGCGCCCACATCGAGGGCAAGTTCCGCGAGCTGCGCGACCGCTACACCATCGTGATCGTCACCCACATCCTGCGCCAGGCCCGGCGCCTGGCCGATTACGTGATCTTCATGTACATGGGCCGGATGGTGGAGCACGGCCCGGCCGCGGAGATCTTCGACAACCCGCGGGAGAAACAGACCCGCGAGTACATCTCCGGGGTGATCAGCTGAGTCCTTGACTTCGCCCCCGCGCCCGGTATCTTCCAGGCCATGAGGCTCTCCACCCGCAGCGAGTACGCCTGCATCGCGCTCATCGACCTGGCCGAACGCTACGGCCGGGGTTACGTCAAGACCGAGGACATCGCCCGCCGCAGGAAGATTCCGCAGAAGTACCTGGAGCAGATCCTGCACACGCTGCAGCGCTCCCAGCACGTGATCAGCCGCCGTGGGGCCGGCGGCGGCCACTGCCTGGCCAGAAAGCCGGAGGAGATCACCCTGGCGGAGATCATCCGGCAGATGGACGGCGCCCTGGCCCCCAGCAAGTCGGTCAGCAAGTTCTTCTACGAGCCCAGCCCCGTCGAGCAGGTCAAGCCGCTCAAGCGCATCCTCAAGGACATCCGCGACTACATCGCCGACAAGCTGGAGCACACCACCTTCGCCGATCTGATCTGACACCCCCTTCAGGAGCCTTCGCGACCCATGCCCACAGCCATAACCCAGGTGCCGCTGCTCGACCTCAAGGCCCAGTACGCGACCATCCGCGAGGAGGCCCGCGCCGCCGTCGACCGGGTGATGGAGAGCCAGTACTTCATCCTCGGCCCCGAGGTCGAGGGGCTCGAGTCCGAGGCGGCCGCCTACTCCGGCTGCCGCTTCGGGATCGGCGTCTCCTCGGGCACCGACGCGCTGCTGCTGGCGCTCATGGCGCTCGGCGTCGGGCCCGGCGACGAGGTGATCACCACGCCCTTCACCTTCTTCGCCACGGCCGGATCGATCCACCGCCTGGGGGCCAGGCCGGTCTTCGTGGACATCGAGCCGGCCGGCTTCAACATCGACCCGGCGAAGATCGAGGCGGCGGTCACCGGGAAGACGAAGGCGATCATTCCCGTGCACCTCTTCGGCCAGTGCGCCGAGATGGACCCGATACTGGAGATCGCCCGCCGCCGCAGGCTCGCGGTGGTCGAGGACGCCGCCCAGGCCATCGGCTCGGAGCTCGGCGGCCGCCGGGCCGGCTCCATGGGCGCGGCCGGGTGCTTCTCCTTCTTCCCCTCGAAAAACCTGGGCGGCTTCGGCGACGGGGGGATGATCACCACCGGCGACGAGGCCCTGGCCAAACGCATGCGGATGCTCCGCAACCACGGCGCCGAGCCCAAGTACTACCACAAGCTGGTCGGCGGCAACTTCCGGCTCGACGCGCTGCAGGCCGCGGTGCTGCGCGTGAAGCTCAAGCGGCTCGACGCCTGGAGCGCCGCGCGGGCCGGGAACGCCGCGCGCTACCGGGCGATGTTCAAGGCCGCCGGCCTGGAGGGCTTCCTCGCCTGCCCGCCGGAGCTCCCCGGGCGGCGGCACATCTACAACCAGTTCTCGATCCGCACGGCGCGGCGCGACGCGGTCAAGGCGGCGCTGGCCGCGCGCAAGGTCGGCCACGACATCTACTACCCGGTGCCGCTGCACCTCCAGGAGTGCTTCGCGGAGCTGGGCTACCGGCCGGGCGCGCTCCCGGAGAGCGAGCTGGCCGCGGCCGAGGTCCTGGCCCTGCCCATCTACCCGGAGCTCACCGAGGACCAGCAGCAGTACGTGGTCGACGCGGTGGCCGCGGGGGTGAAGAGCTAGAGAACCAGTGTCGCTTGAAAGAGGCCCTTCGGGGCAGCTATAATCGCCGCGCCGCCGGGGGAACCCCCGGTCTTTCCGAGGGAAACGGAGCTTCACATGCCTAGTCTGCCTGCAGTGGCCAGTGCGCGCATGCACCTGCTGCCGCCGTACATCTTCGGCGAGCTCAACCGCATCAAGGCCGAGAAGTGCGCCGCCGGCATCGACGTCATCGACTTCGCCATGGGCAACCCCGTGGACCCCACCCCGGGGTTCGTGATCGACGAGCTCTGCCGCGCCGCGCGCGACCCGCAGAACCACCGCTACTCGGTGGCCAACGGCATCCCCGAACTGCGCCGCGAGGCCGCCGCGCTCTACGCCCGGCGCTACGGCGTGAAGCTCGACCCGGAGACCGAGGTGATCGCCTCGATCGGCTCGAAGGAGGGCTTCAGCCACCTGTGCCTGGCGACCCTGGGCGCCGGCGACGTGGTCCTCACGCCCACTCCCGCCTTCCCGATCCACCGCTACTCCCCGATGATCGCCGGGGCCACCGTCGTGGGCCTGGCCGCCGGCGAGGGCAGCGACCGCGAGGTCCAGGAGCGCCTGCTCGAATCCATCGACCGGACCTGCCGCGCGATGACGCCCCGGCCCAAGATGGTCATCGTCTGCTCGCCGCACAACCCGACCGCGCGGGTCTTCGACCGCGACTTCTACCCGGGGCTGATCGGGCTGGCCCGGACCCACGGCTTCGCGGTCGTCCACGACTTCGCCTACGCCCAGACCGCCTTCGACGGCTTCAAGCCGCCGTCCATCCTGGAATTCGACGGCGCCCGCGAGGTGGCCTGCGAATTCTGGACGATGAGCAAGCCCTACAACATGGCCGGCTGGCGCGCGGGCTTCTGCATGGGCAATCGCGACATGATCGGGCTGCTCAAGTCCATCAAGGGCTACTTCGACTACGGGCTCTTCGCCGGCACCGAGCGCGCCGCCATCGCCGCGCTGCGGGACGGCGACGCCGCGGCCGCGGAACAGGCCGCGCTCTACCAGCGCCGGCGCGACGTGCTCTGCAAGGGGTTGCTCGAACTCGGCTGGGAGGTCAGCCCGCCCAAGGGCGGCATGTTCGTCTGGGCCAAGGTCCCGGCCAAGTACCGGGGCATGGGCACGATGGCCTTCTGCAAGCTGCTCATGGACAAGGCCGCGGTCAACGCCGCGCCGGGGGTCGCCTTCGGCGAGGACGGCGAGAACTTCATGCGCCTGGCGCTCATCGAGAGCGAGGAGCGCATCGCCACGGCCATCGCCCGCATGCGCGAAGGGCTCGCGAAGTGAGCCGCAAGAGCCGCCGCTCGGCCCGGCGGGCCCCGGCCGAGGAGCAGACCCCGCCCGTCGAGGCGACCGCCGCCGAGCAGGTCGCCACCGAGGAAGTCGAACAGGCCGGGGAATCGAAGCCGCAGCTGGACCTCGCCGCCATCGCCGCGAGGCTCTCGGCCCGTCAGGCGGAGGACGGGGACGGCGAGCCCGCCCCCGAGGCGGAGCGGACAACCGAGGCGGCGGAAGCGACGGAAGCGACCGAGACAGCCGAGCCGGCCGAAACGGCCGAAGGTGCTGCGGAGGCCGGCGAAGCCGATCCGACCGATCAGACCGATCCGACGGAACCGTCCGATCATCAGTCCGCCGACGAGGCCCCCGCCGCCGAAGCCGCTCAGGACGAGGGCCCCGAGGTGGTGGTCTCCGAGGCCCAGCTCTCCGGCGCCGAGATCTTCGCCGCCATCGAAGCGCTGCTCTTCGCCGCCGACCGGCCGCTGACCCCCGCGCAGATCGCCCGGGCGCTGCCGTCCGGGATCGGCGCCAAGGAGGTCCGCCGCCAGCTCGCCGCCATCGTCGAGGCGCTGGCCGACTCGGAGCGCGGCTTCGAGCTCCGCGAGATCGCCGGCGGCTGGCAGCTGGTCAGCCGCGAGAAGTACGCACCCTACGTCCAGCGCCTGCGGAGATCGACCTCCATCAAGAAGCTCTCCGGCTCGGCGCTAGAGACCCTGGCGGTCGTGGCCTACAAGCAGCCGGTGGGACGCGCCGAGATCGAGCGCATCCGCGGCGTCAACGCCGGCGAGATGCTCCGCAGCCTGCTCGAGAAGCGGCTCATCCGCATCGCCGGGCGCAGCGAGCAACTGGGCAACGCGCTGCTCTACGGCACCACCCAGGACTTCCTGGAGCACTTCGGCCTCAACTCCATCGCCGACCTGCCCCGCTCGGCGGAGCTCTCCCGGAAGCCGGCGGCCAAGCAGGCCGCGGAGGCCGAGGGACAGAGCCAGCAGCGCTCGGCGGCCGAATCCATCGGCCTGGCCAACTGGGCGCCGGGCCAGCAGATCGCCCCGGCCGCCCATGAGACGCAAGCGGACGGCGAGGCGCCCGCGGCCACGGCCGCGGAACCGGCCGATTCAACGGATTCGACGGATCAGTCGGATCCGTCCGATCGCGAAGAGACTCCCGCCCAATCGTGAAGAAGCTCCTGGTCGCGAGCTGCGCGGCGCTTGGCGCCGCCGAGGCCCGCCGGGCGGGGCTCGACCGGTTCGGGGGGATCCTCGAGGTCGAGCCGGTCTTCCCGGCGCTGACCATCCCTGCGCAGGCCGCGCTCCTGACCGGGCTGCCGCCGGCCGGCACCGGCGCGGTGGCCAACGGCTTCTACCACCGCGAGCTCCGGCGCGTCTACTTCTGGGAGCAGTCGGCGGAGCTCGTCTCCGGCGAGCGCGTCTGGGAGCGCCTGGAGCGCGAGAGCGGCTGCGCGGCGGGCTCGGCGCTGCTCTTCTTCCAGAACAGCGTGGGGGCCAACGCCGACGAGATACTAACCCCCGCGCCGATCCACGCGCCGGACGGCCGGACCATCCCGGCGTGCTACTCGCGGCCCGACTTCATGGCCGGCTTGATGGAGGGCCAGCTCGGGCCGTTCCCCCTGCACCACTACTGGGGGCCGATGGCCGGGCTCGCGGCATCGCAGTGGATCGTCGGCGCGGCCGAGATGGTCATGCACGGCGGCACGCCCTCGACCAAGCGCTCGGCCGTCTGGGGCCTGCAGCCCGGCGCCGTCGAGGCGGTATCCCTGACCGGCGCGCCGGACCTCGCCTTCGTCTACCTGCCGCACCTCGACTACGATCTGCAGCGCTTCGGCCCGCAGTCCCCGCAGGCCGGCAAGGCGCTGGCCGACCTGGCCGCGCTCCTGGAGCAGCTGACCGAGAGCGCCCGCGAGGCCGGGTACGAAGTGATCGTCGCCGGCGACTACGCCATAGAGCCGGCGACCGCCGCGCTCTTCCCGAACCGGGAGCTGCGCGCCGCCGGCCTCATGAGCGTGCGCCGGGTCGGGCCCTTCGAACTCCCGGACTTCGGCACGACTCCGGCCTTCGCGGTCGTCGACCACCAGGTGGCCCATGTCTACTGCCAGGCCGGCCTGGATCCCCGGGCGGTGGCCGAGGGCTTCGAAGGCATGCCGGGCATCGGCTGCGTCCTCGACCGCGAGGCCCAGGCCGGGCTGGGACTCGACCACCCCAGAGCCGGCGACGTGATCCTCGAGGCGGCTCCCGGCCACTGGTTCGCCTACGACTGGTGGACCGACGAGGCCGCGGCCCCGCCCTACGCCCGGACCGTCGACATCCATAACAAGCCCGGCTACGACCCGCTCGAGCTCTTCTTCGCCCCGGACCGCAAGGGCACGGCCCGCGATGCGTCACTCGTCAAGGGCACCCACGGGCGCTCCGGCGGCGGCAAGGCGGCGCTGATCCTGCCCGACGGCTTCGAGACGCCGGCCGAGGCGGTCCGGTACACCGACCTGGCCGGGATGATCGCCGCCTTCGCCGCGGGCTAGCCGATCCGACGGATTCGTCGAATCCGACCGACCGATCGGATCGCGCAAGGAACGCAGCTCACACCCCATGGCTTTTCAGTTCTCGTCGGCGGGCCTACAATTGGGGCCGGCGGTGCTATCGCCG
>CALGYR010000116.1 GCA_937935355.1 uncultured bacterium
CGCGCCGACGCCGGCGAGGTGACCGTCACCTGGCAGCTGCCGGGCGGCGAGCCCCGGAGGAAGACTTTCACCCTCGAGAGCAAGCCGGTCCGCTTCGTGATCGGCGGGGAGAGGCGATGACGGCTAGAAGAGCGTTCCTGGCGGCGGCGGTTCTCGGATTGCTCGCAGTCGCGGGCTCGTCCGCCTACGCGCTCATCAATCCGAACTTCACGCCGGTCAACCTGGTGGAGAAGTCCGACCTCATCCTCCTGCTGAAGGTCATGCCGCCCGACGACAAGAGCGGCCGGTGCACCATGGAGGTCGTCCGCTGCCTGAAGGGCCGGATGCCCGACGACGCCCAGATCCTGGACCTCAGCCAGGCGGTCAACGCGGAGCACGCCCGGGCTGTGCGCCAGATGATCGGCGACGACAAGGCGGGCGCGCCCGCGCTGCTCTTCGTCGGCAAGGGAGAGCAGGACGAGCCCACCGCCAAGCTGCACCTCGCCGGAAAGTGGATATCCCTCGACAGACGCGCGCGGCCCGCGCCGGTCGCACCGGCCGCCCCGCCGGCCGCACCGAAGTAACAAACCGGCGCCGGCCCTCTCGTTCCGGCCGGCATCCGACTCCCCGCGTTCGGACCCGAAACCCTCGAGGGAAGGAGTCTGCCATGCGCAAGGCGATCCTGTCGGCGGCGCTGTGTGCGGCGGTGCTGGCCCCTGCGACCATCGCCCGGGCCTACATCAACCCCAACTTCACGCCGGTGCACCTGACCGAGCGGGCCGAGTGCATCCTGCTGCTCAAGGTGAAGCCGGCCGACGACAAGGGCCTGTGCCGGGCCGAGGTCGTACGGACGCTGAAGAACGGGAAGGACCAGCCCAAGCCCCGCGGCGTCCAGGCCCTCGACCTGACCAGGAGCGCCAACGTCGAGCATGCCAGGGCGGTCCGGGAGGCGATCGCCGCCAACGGCGACGGCCCCGCCCTGCTCTTCGTGGGCAAGGGCGAAAACCAGGAGCCCATCAGCAAGCTGCACCTGGCGGGCAAGTGGGTGAGCCTGGACAGCGGCGAGGCCCCGGACACCTGGGAAATCGACGTCATCGACTCGCACATGGAGGGCACCTGGGCCGGCGGCACCGACATGCTGCTCAGAGTGACCGATCTGCTCCTCAAGGTGCCCGACACCGACGTGCCGGTGGCCTGCGGCAACAGCTGGGAAGCCCCCGTCACGCTCGGCAGGATCGCGGGCCGGTCGCGCGGAGCCATGGTCGTGGACCTCGCCGGCCGGGGCGCGCCCTCGCTCCTCATCATTTCCGACGGCGGCGACCGGCTCTTCGCTCATGACGCCAAGCTCGGGAAGTTCGCGGACGTCACCGCGAAGCTCAAGCTCGGCTCCAAGTCGGCGGTGGCCGCCTGGGGCGACTTCAACGGCGACGGATTGCCGGACCTGGCCTCCTCCGACGGCAAGGCTCTGACCCTGTGGTCGCAGGCCGCCGACGGCACCTTCGCCTCCGCGGCGGTGGCGGACGCGCCCAAGGACGAGTGCGTGGGCCTCGCGGCCGTCGACGCGGGGATCAAGGGCCGCGCCGGGCTGGTCTGGAGCGGCAGGACCTCGGCGGTGCTGCTCGTGCCCGACAAGGAGAAGGCCGGCGTCTTCGCCGCCAAGCCGCTGGCCGCCGCCGCCGGGGCGCTCAAAGACCCGACGGGGCCGGGCGCTAGCCTGGTCGCGGACTTCGACGGCGACGCGATCGCCGACATCATCGAGCCCTTCGCCAAGGGCAGCGTCTTCTTCAAGGGCAAGGGCGGCGGCGAGTTCGCAGAGGGCGCGGGGTGCGCGGTGGCCCTGGGCGACGGTCGCACCGGGGCCTTCCTGGGCGACTTCGACGCCGACGGCCGGATGGACGTCTTCACCACGGCCGAGGACTCGCCGCGGCTCTGGCAGAACGCCGGCGGCGGAAGGTTCACGAACCTCTTCCATCTCTGCGGCGAGCTCTCCTACATCTCGAAGCCCGGCTGCATCGGCGGCAACGCCTGCGACTTCAACAACGACGGGCGGCAGGACGCCTTCCTGCTCTATCCGGAGATGGCCGCGCAGGTCTTCTTCAGCCGCGGGTTCCGCAGCTTCGGCCACGCTCACAAGCCCGTCGATCTGGCCGAGACCGGCAACCTGCCGGAAGCGGAGAAGGGCGCCCAGACCGGAGTGCTCGCGGACCTCGACGGCGACGGCGCCCAGGACATGGCCCTGGTACTCACCGACGGCGCGGTGGTGCTGCTGCGCCAGGCGCCCGCCGACGACGCGGCGCTGGCCCTGCGCGTGGCGGTGGCCCCGGGCGCGTCGGCCGGTCCCGTCGCGGTCTCGGCCTCCACCCCCCAGCGTCCGCTGGGCGTCTGGACGGTGGCCCCGGGCGGCGACGGGGCCTTCTTCGGCCTGCCCGGCGCTGGCGAGGTCACCCTGACCTGGCGACTGCCCGGGGGAGAGCCCCAGAAGAAGACCGTCTCCGTCGACGGCAAATCCGTCCGCATCGCGATCGACAAGTAGCGGGCCCAGCAGCCCGTTGAAAAAGTGCCGGGGACCCCGGCACTTTCTCAACGGGCTGCTAGAGCCACGTCGCCGTCGAGAACGGAGGACCCATGCGCGGAATGACGCCGGCCGTCGCCATCATCGCGGTTCTGGCCGCCCTGGCGAACGCCGCCCATGCGTTTTCAACCTGGAACTTCACGCCGGTGCACCCGAGACCGGCTATCTGCCCGAGGCGCTCGAAGGCGTCCAGGCCGGAGCGATGGCCGACCTCGACGACGACGGGCGCCAGGACATGGCCCTGGTGCTGCGCGACGGTTCGGTCCGCGTGCTCCTGCAGACCAGGCCGAATGCATCTGCGCCGGTGCTGCGCGTCACCCTCGCCGCCGGGAAGAACGCGGGCGGTCCGGTCACCGTCTCGGCCACCGACGGCCGGCGCGAACTGGGGGCCTGGGCGGTTTCCCCGGCAACAGGCGAGGCCTTCTTCGCCCTGCCCGGCCCCGACGAGATCACCGTGACCTGGCGGATGCCCGGCGGCGAGCCCCAGAAGAGGACCTTCGGCCTCGATGGGCGCGTCAGGATGGCGATCGGCGGCACCCTCCCAACCAGCCCGCCCCCCCTGGCAGGCGACGGCCATCGAGGGGCTCATCGGCGATCTCGGCAGCGACGACTTCCAGACTCGCGATTCGGCCTCCGACCGGCTCACCGCCATGGGCGGGGCAGTCCGGAAGCGGGTCGAGTCGGCACTGACGAGCAGCGACCCCGAGGTCCGCCTCAGAGCCGGCAACATCCTCGAGGCCCTGGCTGCCGAAGAGCGCGAGGTGGTCGTCGCGGCGCCATGAAGACGCGCCCCCATCCGCCCACCGTCTGCCGCTTTGTGTAAACTCCGGGGCCGCGCGGTCCGATAATCATATCAACATGGTTACCAGTGCGGCTCATGAACACGTCGACAGGTTTCTCGAACACCTGAGGAGCGCCCGGGAATTCTCGGTGCACACCCAGCGCGGTTACGCAGTGGACCTGGCCGGCTTTCTCGACTTCCTGGAGCGCCGCGGCGAGACCGCGGCCTTCCCGGCGGGGCTCACCCGCACCACGGTCCGCGCGTACCTCGTGGCCCTCTGCGAGGAGGGCTACTCCAAGCGCTCGGCCGCGCGCAAGCTCAGTTCCCTGCGCTCCTTCTTCAACCACCTGGTAAGCCGCAACGTGCTCAAATCCAACCCGGCCGACGGCGTGCGCGCCCCCAAGCTCGACAAGCCGCTGCCCAAGTTCCTGCAGGTCGACGAGGTCGGCAGGCTGCTCGGCGCGGCCGGCGGCAACGACCTCTGGGGCCTGCGCGACCGGGCCATCCTCGAGACGCTCTACGGGGCCGGGCTGCGCGTCAGCGAGCTCGTCTCCATCGACGAGGCCGACCTGGACCTGGGCAACGGCCTGGTCCACGCCAAGGGCAAGGGCCGCAAGGAGCGCCTCTCGCCCCTGGGCCGAACGGCCGTCGAGACCGTCGCCCGCTTCCTGGAGGCCAAGCGCCGCTGGGGAGCGGCCCGCAGCCCGGCCGCCTTCGTCAACCGCCGCGGAGAGCGCCTGGACGTGCGCAGCATCCGGCGGTTGCTCGCCAAGTACCAGGCCCGCGCGGGCCTCGGCCGCCGGATAAGCCCGCACGTCCTGCGCCACTCCTTCGCCACGCACCTCCTGGACCGCGGGGCCGACCTGCGCGTCGTCCAGGACCTCCTGGGCCACGCGTCGCTGGCCAGCACCCAGGTCTACACCCACCTGACCGCCGAGCGCCTCAAGACCGCCTACGAGGCGGCGCATCCGAGGGCTTGAACCCATATAGCATTAGCCACAGATAAACACAGATGCACACGGATTAGATCGAGAACGACAGCAACTCGGGGCCTGATTGCCAGGAATTCTCGGCTCCCTGCTGACGCGAAGTGGCAAAAGAACCGGGCCGTATCCAACCGGCTACCCCTCAGTTCCATCTGTGTCCATCTGTGTCCATCTGTGGCTAATTGCCTGGTTCTCGGCTGGCGGCCCGTTTTCGGGAACGTCCCGGCCCCGTTGCCGGGTTTGCACTGACGAGGTGACGGGGATAGAATCCCCGGCACCTCGGAGGTCCCAATGCCCCAGGAACCCGAATCCCGCTCCGTGCCCCGGTGGCTGGTCTGGCTGGTGATCGTACTGGGCCTGGCCATCCTAATCCTGCTGCCCGCGGTGCTCATGACCCTGGCGAAAGTCAGGGGCGCGAGCGCGGCGCAGGACGAGGCCACCGTCCGTGAGGCCATGGCGCGGTACGCCGCGGCCCAAGTCGAATACCGGCGCGACCACGCACAGCCCGACGGCGGCTCGACCTATGCGGCCGAGTTGCCCATGCTCCGGGGCCTCGCGCCCGACGGCATGATCGCCGCCTGGGGACCCGGAGGAACGCCCTGGCGCGGCTACCTGTTCCGGGAGGCGAAGAGCATCGACGGCGTGCCCATCGAGTGGGCCGACGACTTCGCGCTCTCGGCCGTGCCGGCGCGCTACGGCCAGCCCTCGCGCCTGAGCTTCATCGTGGTCACGGGCGGCACGGTCCGCGACGAGGACCGGGGCGCCGGCGCCGGGTTCGTCGAGGACTGCCGGTGCGCCCGGGCCGGGGCCGACGCCCGCCGATGAACCCGTGCGCCCGCGGGCAGGCGGAATAGCCGGCTCCGCGGACTTCGTTTAACCATCGGAAAGCACCGGAACTACGCCGCGCCGGCGTGAGGTCTCCCGCGTCAGGGAGAGTCGGAGTCTATGGAACGAAGCCGGCGCCCCGGGACGCTCCTCGCCCTGCTCGGCGCGGCCCTGCCTGCGCTCCTGATCGGGGCCTCCCCGGCGCGCCCCGACGAGGTGGTCCTCGAAAACGGCGACCGGATCCACGGACAGGTCGTGCGCATGGTCGAGGGCCGGCTGGTCGTCCGGACGGACTACGCCGACGAGGTGCGCATCGCCAAGCGCCGGGTGCGCGAGCTGACCGTCGACGAACCGGTCGACGTGAAGCTCCGCAGCGGCGAGATGCTCAAGGGGCGCCTGTACACGACCGCCGACGGCCGCTGGCGGATAGAGTCCAACGCGGCGCGCCCGGCGCTGGCGGTCGATCCGTCCGAGGTCGAGGCCATCAACCCTCCGCCCCCGGAGTGGCACGGCAACGCCATGCTGGCCGCCAGCCGCCAGGGCGGCGCGGCCGTCTCCCACTCCGTGGCCCTGCTCGGCGAGGCCGTCCGGCGCGGCGAGGAGAACCGCACCACCATCAAGGCGCTCTTCGACTACGAGGAGGGCGGCGGAGAGGTCTTCTCCCGCCGGGTCTACGTGCAGGTCAAGAACGACTACTTCTACGCGCAGAAGTTCTACGCCTACGTGGACAGCGAACAGTTCTCTGACCAGCCCCAGGGCCTAAACTTCCGGACCTTGAGCGGCGTCGGCGCCGGCTGGCAGTTCGTGGAGCGGCCGGACCTGAAGTTCCGCCTCGAGGCCGGCGCGTCCTACAACGGCGAGAGCCTGGTCAGCGAGAACAATCTCAACTCCGTCTCCGGCCAGCTGGGGGCCGCCTTCGACTGGGCCCCCGCCCGGTGGGTCCGGCTCGGCGAACAGATCACCGTCTGGCCGAGCCTCACCGAGAGCCACGTGCTCGGCCGCAACGAGGCCTACCTGGCCGTGCCCCTGGACGAGCGCTGGGACCTGAGGCTCAGCAGCATCGTCGACTACGACAGTCGCCCGCCCGGCGACCGCCGCCGCGCCGACGCCCTCTGGCTGCTGGGGCTGTCCTACCGGTTCTGATCCCGGCCCGGCCCACGCGTCTAGAAGACTTCCGGTCCCGGGGCAGGGAGAGGGACCGTTTCGGGCCGAGGTTCTGTGGCCCTGGCGGCGGGCTTCAGGTCTCCCGGGAAAGCCCTTGCGTGCTCGGCCAGGGCCGGGGGCACTCGCGGATCGCCGCAATCGTGCAACCTCAAGTGTCTCGCGGCCGACCGGCGACGGTCGGAGTCCTCGTTCTTCAGCTCCTGCAGCATCCACTCGATGGCGCCCGGAAAGCTGCGGAGCGGCGGAGCCATGGAGCTCATGCGCCCCATGGAACTCAGGGCCGAATGGCGGACCCAGGGGTTCCCGCTCTTCCACATCTCCCGGAGCACTCCGGTCACGACGTGACGGCGACTTCCGAACAGATATCTACGGTCCAGGGCCTGGACCGCCCCAGCGCGCACCAACGCGCATTCGTCGCCCGCGAGCTTGAACAAGTCGGCGCGGAGGTCGTCGCCATCCATCGCGCCCATGGCCCTGGCCGCGGCGGCTCGCACGGTCGGCCGGCGGTCCGCCGCCATCCTGCGCAGGGCGGCGGCAATCTCCGGGCCGCCCTTGGCGGCGACCGTCTGGCCTGCGCTCATCAGCGGCGAGCGGTAGTAATCGTTCCATTCCGGGACCTCGTCGCCGGCCCGGCCGGCGAGTTCAAGCAGGCTCCGGGCCGCCTCCGCAGGGGGCAACGTCCTGAGAAGCTGAATGCCCGCAGACCCGGCAACGTACGTATTGACCTTCGAACCGGAGAGAATGCGAAGCGCCTGAACGGCCCTGTCTCCGCCTATGTCGCCCAGAGCGCGAATTGCGGCGATGGCGGAGTCGCCGACATACTGGTCCTTCTCCTGCTGTTCCCTCAAGGCAACGTCCTTGAGCCAGTCCACGCTCTTCTCGCCACCGACCTTGCCGAGCGCGGACATAGCGTAGAACAGGTCATTTCTGGGCAACGCCGGAGCCAAACCCAGGATGGCGCTCTCGATGGCCGGGTCTCGTCCCGACCATCTGGCAAGCCCAGCCAATGCAGCCGAGCGGAAGCCGCCGTCAACACGTCGCGAGGCCTCGATCAAAGCCTCGCGGCCGGGCGCCTCGGCCAGATCGCCCAGAGCCTCCGCCAGAACTTGATCGGCCTCGGGCAGCGCCAGAAACACCCTGGCGACCCGCTCGGAGACGCCAGCTCCCTCCCCGGTCCTCTTGAAGAGCCTCACCAGGCAGACTGCGGCCTCTCTCCTTGCGTTGGGAGCGCCCTCCAGCATCTTCAAGAGAGGCGGCAGAGTCCAGCCGCCTGGCTCGAACCCGGAGAGATTGTCGTGCAGATTGAACGACCCGCTGTGCGTGGCCGCCAATGCGCAGCCCGTTTCGAACCACAGCTTGCGAGCCGCCTCGCTTCGACTGCCGCGCAATGCACTCATGGCCGCCAGGAACTTGACCAGGTCGGAGATCGACTCCTTGAGTTCCTCACTCTCCTTCTTGTCCAGCGCCATCCCCTCCGCTCGAAGGCGGTCCATCTTGGCGCGGAGTTCGGCCATGCGCTTCTGCCCTGTCATCAGTTCGCGGACCAAGGCAATCAGCCTGTCGGCATACGCCGCGTTGCCGCTGGAACCGGCCGCCGAAGCTGCGAATCTGAACACCTGCCGGTCTTGACTGTCCAGTCCTTTGAGCGTCTCGGCCAGCGCCCGCGGATCATCGTCCAGGAGCCCCAGCAAGGCGGCGCGGAAATCGACGCGCGCCATGTCCGGCCCTGCCCTCGGCACGCTGTCTACCGGCAGGAGGGCGGTTACCAGCGCGCGCTTCTCGTCGCCAGCCAACCACGACTTCCAGCCATCCCGGAGCTGTCCGGACTGCAGCCGGGGCAGTGGGGGCGACGACATGAGGAAGTGGAGCGTTGTGGCCAACTGCTGCCTTACGGCAACGTCCCTCTCGGAGGAGAAGGCGATAGCCAGCGCGGAGAACGCCCGCAGATCGGCCGCGGCGTGGAGCGCCCGCGCCGCGTCGATGCGGATCGCCGGTTGGGGCGACTTGAGATCCCTGACGAACGCCGGCAGGTCGGGGTCTTCAAAGTTGAGCAGGACCGTCCCGTTCGGGCCCTGCCTCCAGGTCATTTCCGCTTTGGCGGCGAGTTCGTCGAGCGCCTTTCGGGCCGGGACGTCCCTGCATTCCAGGGAGAGGCCGCGGGGCCTATGGAAGTTGAGCGGCGGCGTGGCCCAACGAAGGCCCGTCTGCCGGCCGAACTCGGCCATGGCCTCGAGAATATCGACCTTGGACAGGTGCAGCGTGACCGGCTTGTCGAGCAGGGCCGCCTGGCCGGCTGCGGGCGCCGCCGCGGGATACCAGCGCTTCCAGGCTTCGCGCCCACCCAGGCCCAGGACCGCCGCGAGAACCAGGCCCGCCGCGACCTTCCAGACGAACTGCAGGCCTGTGGCCGCCGTCCCCGCCCCGGCCGTCTTGGCCGCCACCTCACTCGTCAGACTCTTCACAAAGGCAGCCAGGCTGGCCGACGCCGCAGCCGCCGGGACCTCGGCCAGCGCCGCTTCGATCGTGCCGACGGCCAGCGCACCGTACCCGGCCCGGGCCATCAGCCCGCGCAGTTCTTCGAGCCCTCTGTGGATGTTCGACCGGACAGTGCCCACGGGGCAGACCAGCACCGCGGCCGCCTCGGCGGCAGTCATGCCTTGCTCGTAGCGCAGGATGAGCGGAATGCGCCGGCTGTCGTCCAGGCGGCTCATGGCCCGGTCGAGGCTGCGTCTGAGGTCGGCGCGCTCGGTCTCGCCGATGCCATCCGCCTCGGTGCCCGGATGCTCCATGGGTTTGTCCTCCTCCCGGCGTCGCCGCGCGCGCTCGGAGTCCAGTCGGTCTCCGTAGGCGTGCACGACCAGCGCGAAGAGCCAGGATCGGAAACCCCCGGTGGGGCGGTAGCCGGCCACGTCCCGCGAGGCGCGCACGAAGGCGTCCTGGCAGACGTCCTCGGCATTCTGGACGTGCCCGGTCAGGCGCAGCGCAAGCGCGTAGCAGGCCTGGTGGTGCTCCACGAGAAGCTCGCCCAGAGCCTCCCGATCGCCAGCCTGCGCCCTCGCGATCAGTCCGTCGCCGCCGGTCATGCCCAGTCCCCGGTCTCCGTGGCGCGCCTCAGCGCCCCGATGGCGCGACGGCGGCCTGGCTCCATTCTCCGCATCCATAGCGGGGCCGCAAGGCTGGGCGTTGCAGGATTCCACGGAATTCGCGGGGCTGCCGTCCGCGCCGCGTCGCGCGCCCGCCGGCACGCCGTCGTCACCGAACTCGCGCTCCGGCAGCCCAGCGCCGCAGCCAGTTCCCTCTTCTCGCTCATCAAACCCAACCCGCGCACGTTGGAAGTTTGTGCCTTGAGCGCCTCGGCGGCCTGCTCAAGTTCCATTGGCTCAAGACGCGCGTGACCCAGAGAGATGTTCCGAGATGGCACGGCCCGGTCGATTAAGTTACTGCCTAGGAAGTCGGTCGGCATATTCTCGAGCATCGCTCATCGACATGCACACAGAGAGCACCTTGTTCAGGTGGGTAACGTGCAATACATGCGCGACCTGCTTGCTGGGCGACACAATGGCCAGTACGCCACCCCGGTCTTTGATAAGCTGTGCGTGCCAGATGAGGCTTGCCAGTGCTGAACTGACCAGCCAAGCTACAGCTGAGAGGTCCACGGCCACCACTGTTTGGGAAGGACATTCTCTTAAGAGAGCATTCAACATATCGGCCTCTTTATGACCAAGAGGCCCGCTCGGCGTGATTACCCACATTTCCGGCTGCGCATCGATGCCGATGGATATCCCTGCCTTCATCCCTGACCGCCCTATTCCGCCAGTCCGTGGTTCCTGATCAGCCACTTGCCTGGACAAGAGTTGTGTCATGCCCTGCAATTCCAGGTACTATCTGCAGCGGATACAATCCGGGGGGCCATTGCACCCCGCCATCGGCTACCTCTTCATTTCCGGCTCCCAACAAAAGACCACGCCGCTTGCTGTGGATGGATAGAAAACGCGGCCGTTGGATACAGTCACGCTGCCGCAGGCCCGCGGCGCGAAGCCTGGCGAAAGCCACAGCAGGGCACCGGTGTTGACATCCCGAACGTTGAGTCCTCCTACGGTCACGGCCAGGGATAGAGCTGGCGTTATCGCGACGGAGCCGCAGGCATGGGTGTCCCCGCCCAGTTGGCCGCCGCTCTGCAGCCCCGGATACGGCTGGCCATCGGCCAAGCGCAGCTTGGCGGCTGCGCCGCCGTAGCCGCGCAGAACGATGAAGTCCGGTCCGACGCTGGCCATGTAGAGATTCCCGGTCTTCACCTGCCAGAGGAGCTTGCCGTCCGCGGGGGAGAGGCATCTCATGCCCCGCTCGTAGCTCAGAACCAGCAGCTTGTCTCCGGCCAGGGCCGGATACCCGCCGCCGACGTTGATCCTCCACAGCACCTTGCCGGACCTGGCGTCGATGGAAAGGATGTCGTCGCCGGCCGAGAAGTAGAGGACGTTCCCTTTGGCGCAGCCGGATGCGCTGGCGCCCGGCCCTTCGGCGGGGTTCCGCCCGTTGGGGACTTCGAGGTCCAGTTCCCAGGCGGGTTTGCCGGTCTCTGCGTCCCACGCTTCGATCACTCCAACCGGCGGCGTGCCCTTCTTGAGATGACTGAAGATGACCTTGCCATCGACGACCAGCGGGGCGGCCCGCAGCCAGATGTGCTTGGCTCCGATGGGCGCACTCCAGAGAATACGGCCGTCCCGCAGATCCAGGCACAGCAGCTTGCCGTTCAGGATCGGGCTTGGACAGGCCACGTATACGCGGCCATCGGCCACCTGGATGCCTGCGGAGCCCAGGAATTCCTCGCCGTACAGCGAGGGGGCTTCGCTCGGCGGCGGCAGCCGCGTGCGCCAGCGCATCCGTCCGGTGGTCTGCTCCATGCAGGTCACGGTGTGCTGGAGGGTCAGCGAGACGAGATCTCCTTCCGCCGTGGCCATGCAGGGGAACTTGAAGTGGCCGAAGCTGCGCACCGCCCATTTGACCCGGAAGGGCGGCTTCAGCTCCGGATCGTCCACGAAGGTGGATCCTCTGTAACTCCTGCCGGCGGCTGGAACCGCTTTGCTTCTGGGCTCATGGACGGCAGGGGCCGCACCGCCGCTGCCCGGAGCCCCGGGCACCTCCGGGGACTTCCCGTCCGTGACAGGCTGGAGCGCGCCGCCCGGGCCGTAGACATAGAGATATCCGTCGTCGCAGCCGAAGAAGACGCATCCTTGGGAAACCACGGGCGTCGATCCGATGCCTTTCCCGTTCGGCGTCTTCAGGCGCAGAGGCTTGCCGCCCCGCCTGGCGTCGATCGCAAAGGCCACGAGTTCGCCGCGAAGCGTCGTGACAAGACAGTGCTCCTTGGTCAGCGTATGCGAACTGATAACCGGCGTGGATGCCCGGTCGTCCTGCCATCTGGCCAGGTTCGTCTTCGCTTCGCAGTCATGGAGGAGGATGATGTCTTTCGCGTATGAGGAACTCCGCGTGGTAATGGCGGAGCCTCGCACCGCCGGCGTGATCCAGGGATAGGCGATCCCGGGAACGCTTCCGCCGGTCCCATCCTTGAGCGCGAAGCGCATCAGGCCGGACGCCCCGTCGGCGCCCATCCCGGCGGTGTAGACCCACTCTCCGCAGATCGACGAGGACATCGGTGCCGCCCCGTCACGCCCCGCCGGACAGCGCCGGCACCAGGCCAATTCGGCGGACTTGCCCTTGTCTTCGAGGCAGAAGACATCCCATCCCGTGCTGGTTACCACCTTGGTGCCGGAAACGGCCACTTCGCCTCCTCCATAGTGCGTCCGATCATAGCTGCCCGGATGGCCGCGGCGCCTGGCCTCGGCCTTGGCGACCTCCGGCGGCTCCTGGTAGCGCCTGTAGTGGTCCCAGGTCCACTTCTCGGTCCCATCCAGATCCAGACAGCGCACCACCGCGTCAAGCGCCTGGAAGTAGACCGAGTCGTTGGCGAAGGTCACCGCGCTGAAGATGGGCGATCCGACATCGATGGTCTTAACGACCTTGCCCTCGCTGCAGTCGAGGATGTGCAGGTTGCCTGCCGTCGTGCCGTAGTACATGCGCCCCTTCGCAACGCATGGAGAGGAGGTGTTCGAGCCCATGGCGCGGTCGCCTTCCGGCGAGGTCTTCCAGACGATCCGGCTGGTCTTCGGCTCGACGCAGTACGCGGTTCCCATCTGATCGACGACGTAGACCAGGCCGCCAACCACGGCCGGCGAAGTCATGACTGCGTCGTCGAGCTTCACCTGGGCGACCAGGCCCAGAGGGAGCTTCAACTCCTCGTCGGCCGCGTCCCCGGCGTGCTCGCTGGTGCGCATGAACTGCGGCCAGTCGGCGGCCGCGGCCGCCGGTGCGGCGAGCGAGACGCCGAGGACAAGACAGACCAGGAGTTCTGCGATCTTCATGGTTTCAGGTTGGCGGCAGATGAGCATTCATTTCCCTTTCGCAATGGACGGAAATGCGCCGAAGTCCGCGGGAATCGAAGACCCGGGCATTACAGGAGCCGTTTCACGGCCGCGCAGATGTATTTGACTTCCTCCGCGCCCAAGTCCTGATGGCAGGGCATGGAAAGCTGTGCGTCGGCGAGCTTCCGAGCTTCGGGGAAGCGCCCGGCGACGCCCTTGGGCAGCGCCCAGGCGGGCCAGTAGCCCAGCGTCTCGATGCCCTCGCGCTCGAGCCTGGCGCGGAAGGCGTCCGGATCCCGGAGCAGGAGCGGGAAACCGATCGGCGAGGCCCCCGGCGTCATCCGCTTGAAGAGCGCGACCTCCTTGAGCTCGCGCAGGTAGGTGCGGAAATGTCGCTGGCGTGCGGCGCGGACCGCTGCCGGATCCGCGTTGTGCATGACCAGTCGCGAGACCTCGTCGATGGCGTAGAGCCTTCGATCGTCGGAGTACAGGCGCTTCACCTCTTTGAAGAAGAAACGGAAGTCGACCCGCGCGACCGGCCGGGCGGTGTCCAGACACTGTGCACGGAGCCGATGGAAGTTGCACTCCGACTGGAGGAGGAACCGCTGGCGCTCGACGCCCGGCGGGCGGAACGCGGGCAACCGCGGCAGCCGGAGCTTCGGATTGTTCACGACCAGCGCCCCGGCCATGAGCGCCGGGATGCTCTTGCGCATGCTGAAGACCGCGAAGTCGCCGGTGCAGCCCACCGGCCGGCCGCGGTATTGGGAGAAGAGCGCGTGCGCACAGTCCTCGATCAGATAGAGCCCGTGTTCCCGGCAGAAGGGTATCACCTCGTCGAAGCCCTCGGATACGCCGAGGAAGTGGTACCACAGCATCGCCTTGACGCGCCGGTTCATCACCCGCCGGACGTGGTCCCAGTCGATGCGGAAGTCGGCGGTGACGTTGAAGAAGAGGCTCTCGGCGCCGGCCGCCTCGAGTGGCTGGTTGACCGTCCAGCAACTGAACGCCGGGGTCAGTATCCGATCGCCGCGCTTCAGCCGGAGCGCCCGGCATCCCAGGTAAAGCGCGTTGCTGGCCCGCGTCACCAGGAGCGTCCGCCCTGTGGGCAGCCACGGCGGGATCGCCTCCAAGTCCCGCACCGGAGCAAGGAGCTCCGGGCCGAGGCCCGGGAGGCCGGGAATGCAGCGCTTCACCTCAATCTCCCGCCAGGCAGCGGACCGCACCGTCCGGCGAGGCCAGGTAGACCCGGTCCCGCGCGACAGCGGGGCTGAGCGCCGCGCCGGGCAGCTCGACGCTCCAGCGGAGCCGGCCGTTGGCGGCGTCCACGGCGGCGACGCCCTTCGCGCCGCCGGCGAGCACCGTGGCCGGATCGCCGGGCTTGGCGCCTCCGGCCAGGACGGCCCACTCGGGCGTGCCGCAGGGCAGGTCCCCCGCGCGCCACTTCAGGAATCCTTCGCGCGCGCCACCCTTGCCCTGCCGGGCCGCCTGCAACCTGGCCAGCTCCGCCCGCTTCACGGCAACCAGTTCCCCGCCCGAGAGGAAGAAGCAGCGCTCTTCGTCGAACAGGGGCAGGAACGAGCCTCCGTCGGCGAAGGCGGTCTTGTCGGCGAAGACGTTGCCCGAGTTGGGCGGGCTGTCCCACGGCGCCGCGAATATGTTGTACGGCGAGCCGCCCCGGCGGACCTTCCCGGTGTAGCCGGCGCCCTGTCGGTAGCCGCGCTGGGAGGAACCGCCTCCGTGCACCAGGAAGCCCCGGCTGCGGTCCGGGGAGTCGGTCCCCTCCCGCCCGGCCACGTAGGCGAGCTCCGCGAAGAGGCCCATGCCGCCCGCGGCGGTCGGCAGGCTCTTCCCGTCGGCCCGGGACAGGTGCTGCGGGTAGTACTTCTCCGCGGGCAGGAAGACGCGATCCCCGCCCAGCACCAGGTAGCCGTCGGCCATCGTGCCGCGGCGGGGCGTCTGCCAGAGCACCTTCCCGGAGACCACTTCCACCGCATAGCCATAGCTCCCTTGGCCGGGGATGAGTCCGGCCGTCAGGTAGACCACGCCCCGGTCCACGGCCAAGCCCTGGTGCACCGGCCAGACGGAGACCACCGAGCCGAAGCCGACCTGCCGGCGCCCCCAGGGCGCGGCCCGGAAACGCCAGAGGAGACGGCCGTCGGCGGCGGCGAGGCAGTAGAGCCAACCGTCGTCGGAACCGGCCAGGACCCGGCCGGCCTCGTAGGCCGGAGCGGCGCGCACCGGTCCGCCGGTGTGGAACCGCCAGCGCACCGTGCCGCCGGCTGCGTCCAACGCGTAGACGCACTCGTCCGTCGATCCCAGAAAGACCGTTTCTCCGACGGCGATGCACGGGGTGGGGACGCCGCTCAGGCGCGTCTCCCACGCCTTCTTCGCAGGCCGGGAAAGGTCCTGCCGGACGGCCGCGGTCCTCGCGCAGTCCGCGCGATAGGTCGGCCAGTCCGACGGGCCGGCGGCCCGGGCCTCTCCGACGGGCAGCTCGGCAAAGCGCTCGAGCGGGGTGGCGGCCGGAGACTTCTCCGCCTCCGCGCCGGGCTCGAGCGCCAGCGCGGCCCGGAACGGGAAGCAGTGGCACTCCAGGCTGTTGGGCGGAAGGAGGACCAAGCCGTTGGCGGGCAGTGCCGGCACCCGGCAGGCGCCCCGGAAACCGCCGTAGCCGCTGGCGCTGAAGCTGCGCGGGTCCATGGGGCTGCGCGGGTTCTCCAGGGCGTAGCCGTTGCGACGGAAGAGCACCTTGCCGGCCGCGACCGGGAACACGCAACCGCCCTGCCCGTCACCATCGGTGGAGGGGATGCGGCACAGGCCCCGCGACAAGTCGCAGAGGACTGCCTTGCCGTCCTCCTCGAGGCGTCCTCCGTCCGCGGCGGAGAAGACCAGCGTGTCGAGCTGCGCCTTGCGGCCGTAGAGCCGGCCGGTGAACCTGTCGAGGTGGAACTTCCCGGCGTGGACCACGCCCTCCCACCAGGAGTCCTCGTCGGGCACGTCCGCCTTCCAGGCGGTCTTGCCGGTGCGGACATCCAGCGCCCACAGGGCGTTCCCGCCGGCCCGTATGAAGATCCGGTCCGCACCCAGAGCCAGGGGCGGCGGGAAATCGGCGTTCAGCTCGTCGCCCGCCGCTCCGCCCCCTCGGACCCAGCGGACCGCTCCGGTGGCCCGATCCAGCGCGAAGACCGCCGGACCCGGGCCGGCCGGCGCCGGCAAGGCCTTGGCCCCGAGTCCGGCGGCTGTAGCCGGCGGATCGGCATAGCCGTAGAGCGCGTCGCCGATATAGGCAACGTAGCGCCAGCAATGGGTCGCCGGCACCGGTGCCGGCGCCTTGAACTCCGCCACGTCGCGGCCGGTGGCTGCATCCAGCACCAGGCATCGCCCCGCGTCCGCCAGGTAGACGCGCTCGCCGCTCACTGCCATCTCGCCGGGCATCACCCATCCCGGCATCCGGAATCGGGAGACACCGCAGGAGACGCTTCGATCCTTCCGGGTATGGTCCAGCCTGGGGAAGCGGGGCGCGCCAGCCTCCCGGGTCCAGAGCTTGGCGCCGTTGTAGACGTCCAGGCAGGTGATGCGCGCCCGGCTGGTGTCGGCGGGGCTGGCATCGGTCAGGAACAGCCGCCCGCCGGCACTCAAGGCCTGCGAGAGCCAGAGGTCGCCCAACAAAGTGACCGGCTCACCGTACCACAGAGGCCGGAAGGGCGGCCGGATGTTGGCGTCCGGACTGTAGCGGTTGTTGTCGGGCCCGCAGAAGTAGTGCGGCCATTCGGCGGCGCCGTCGAGCGGCCCGCGGCGCAGGCGGGTAAAGCCTCCGGGGCCGGCGGCGGACTCGAAGCCTTTGGGCGCCGCGGCGCCGACGCGCAGGTAGGCCACACCCCCGGCGGGACGGACCAGGCGAAGCAGGTCGTCGGCAGCCAGCGAGTCGGCGACAACCACGTTGGCGAACCAGTCTGGATACTCGAGCCTGTCCAGGGGCCCCGCCTCGATCCTCAGGCGCGGCGGCGTAAGCCCGGCGTCCCAGGCCAGCTTCCGCGCGCGCGCGGCGGCCGCCGCGTCGGCCTCCAGCCGATGGACGCTCAGCTCGGATGCCCGGGCCAGCTCCGCGGCCAGCGCCGGGTCGGAGCCCAAGTCCAGACAGAAACCCCGTGACCAGCCGGAGTCCTTGACGATGGCCTGGGCCAGCGCCTGGCTTTCCCCGGCAAGCGCGCGTTCCCCCGGGACTCCGGCCGCCACGGCGAGTGCGATGGCCGCGAGCGAAAGGAACGACCGGCAAGACCGATGCCAGGACCGCTGCAGAGTCATCGGCTCATCCTCCATCTGCGCGTCAAAGCGACCGAGGGACGTCGATCCGGGTCCGCACCAGCACCTGCCTCGGCCCGAGGCTGGGATCCGCGGTCTGCCGGAGCAGAAGATCCAGGGCCGTCCCGCAGAAACGCTCCATGTCGATCCGCACCGCCGGCAGCTGCGGGAACTCCCCGCGGAAGTCCAGGCTGATCTGGTGCGCCGGGGGCGGGAGATTGCGCTCCCGACAGCACTGCCACACGCCTTTGAGCACCTGCGGGTTGGAGGTGAAGACCGCGTCGGGGGCTCCGCCGGAAGTCAGCGCAGCCGCGAAGGCCTCCTTCCCGGGCCCCGGCGCCGCCTGGGCCGCGAAGACGCTCCGGGGCTTCAGGCCCGCCTCCTCCATGGCGACCCGGTAGCCGACCTCCAGCAGCAGAGCATCGACCTCGGTGCGGTTCCCGCGTCCATGGCCGACGAACAGCACGTCCCTCGCGCCCGCCGCGATCAGGTGGCGCGTCGCCTCCGAGCCGGCAGCCAGGTTGTCGACGCCCACCGCGGTGATGGTCGGATCGGTGGGCACGTAATCGAGCGCCACCGTCGGGAAACCGGCCGCCATGAGGCTCACCAGGTAGCTCCGGTCCTGCAGTCCCACGGTGAGAACCGCCCCTGCCGGCGAGAGACCCAGCTCCCCCGGCGCGGGAAAACCCTCGCCGCAGGAGCCCGAGCCCTTGAGATGGATTCTGTGCCGGAGATGGCAGTCGGGCATTCGCCCGGTGAGGATCCCGACCATCCCGGCGTAGAAGCCGGGCTCGAGATTCGGACAGTAGGCCATCACCGCGACGTCGCGGACCCGGCGCCGGACCACGAAGCAGCCCCTGCGCGGGACGCTTCTAACCAGGCCCTCGGCGACCAGGGCGTCCACCGCCTTGCCGGCGGTGATGGCGTGCACCCCATACTCGCGGGCGATCTCCCGGATGCTGGGAATCCGGCCCGAGAAACCTTCCTGACAGATCCGGCGGCGCAGTTGGTCGCTGATGTCGGGGTGCTTGCCGGCGGCGTTCGTCAACGCATGATTCATGTCGGCCATCTCCCTCCGTCCGCATATAGTACACCGCATAGTACAGTCTGTCGACGGAATATTCTTGGCAAACCGCTAGCGTCGCACCTAAGCGGCGTAGTATCGCTACTTGCTTAGCGGTAAATTACTGATCGTCGCATAACAACAGCGTCAACTTTCACCTCAGCTTCTACCGAAAAGGGACATCCAACGCGATGAGGCGGCCCGGCGAAGAGTGCAGCCTTCCCCGGTGCGGTCTCCCGGCCGTGCCGGGCTGGGCTGGAGGCACGGCTGCCGCGACGGCGGCTGACACTGATGCCTGAAAACACTGAAAGCATTTCAGAACACGTGATCGGCCCCTTTGGAGGCCCCCCTATCAGCGGCACGACGGTCTTCTTGCCCGTGGCGATTTCGATCACCACGATCGCTCGGACCAAGTCCTGATCTTCGTCGACGACGGCTATGGCATCGTTGCCCACCCAGAACGGCAGGCCGGAGTCGGGCTTGCTCCAAAGCTCTTTGGGATTGCCACCATCGGCATAAAAGCCTCCTGAGCCACGTCCTCGCCACTATGGTGGTTGCCCAAGAACCGCGCGGCGAAGCGGACCAGATCGTCCTTATGGCGAGCCACCAACCGATCGAAAGCCTTGCTCATTCATGCGGCGGCGGCGAGGGCCTCAACCGCAAAGTCAGTCTGATCACCATAAGCCTTCGGCGTCCGACCTTCGAAGTGCCACAGGTCGCACTCTTTCACACCCTTGGCTGTCTGCCCGAACCCGCGGCTACCCACAAGTTCTGGTGAAGAGGCTAGCAACCCGGAACCGCCAGGGAAAGCTCCATCCAGGCGAAGCCGTCGCGCTCGATGGTCTCGCCGTTGCGCACCGCCAGGGACGAGGAGAACATCGGCCCTCCGTGGCAGAAGGTGTGGAACTCGCCGTTCTCTCCGCAGGGGTCGACGCTGGGAGGCAGGTTGCAGACGAAGTCCTCGTCGTACTCCGCCCCGGCCAACTCGCGCGGCATCCTGGCGAGGTCGACGCTCGCCACCCGGGCCTTCAGGCCGCCCAGGATCATGGCCTCGGCGGTGAGCGCCGTCCCCCGGTGCCAGAGCGGGAAGACCGGGGTCATCCCGGCGGCGGCCAGGCTTTTCTCCCGGAACTCGCGGACGTCGGCGAGGAAGAGGTCGCCGAAGATCACGTGGGTGACGCCCTCGGCCCTGGCGGCCTCCAGGCTCGCGCCGAGGAGCGACTCGTACTCCTGGTTCGAGCACGGCGTGGGGATGTACATCCTCCGCAGGGGGAGCCCGGCGGCGGCGGCCTGCGCGGCGATCAGCTCCTCGCGCACGCCGTGCATGGTGACCCGGCCGTACCGCTCGGTGAAGGTGGTCAGCAGCCCGGCCACCTCGAACTCGCCGGCCTCGCAGACCAGGTGCAGGGCCCAGGCGCTGTCCTTGCCGCCGCTCCAGGCGACCAGTGCCCGGGGAAGGCTCACTGCCCGGCCGCCTTGCCGCTCCCGGGCACCAGTTCGTCGGCCAGCCGGCCCAACTCGGCGAGCTCCACCGGCTTCTCGAGAACGGCGGCCGCCCCGGCGGCGCGGCAGTCGTCCGCGATCTCGTCGGTGACGAAACCGCTGATGACCACCACCCGGGCGCCCTGCCCCACCAGGTTCAGGCTCCGCAGCGACTCGACGCCGTTGACCCCGGGCATCCGGATGTCCATGGTGACGAGGTCGAAGCTCCCGCGGCTGGCCGCCCGGAAACCCTCCAGGCCGTCGGCGGCGGCCTCAGCCCTCCAGCCCTGCGCCCTGAAGTACTCCTGCAGGAGGCGGCGGAGGCTGTCGTCGTCCTCGACGACCAGTACGCTGCGTTGAGCGGTAATCTCAGAAACCCTCCATGGCCTCGATCACGCCGACCAGCGGCGGGATCGGCCGGACCACCTCGACGTCCTTGTGCTCCGCGAGGTTCAATCGCGCCGGCGGCGTCATGCGCTCGCCCTTGTGCTCCATGATGCTGACCACCGGCTTGGCGTAGTTCGACCCGGCCAGGCCCACGACCCGGGCGCGCGCGCCGTCGGAGAGCTCCACCCAGCTGCCGATGGGGAACAGCGAGATGCTGCCGAGCATGGCCCGGACCACCTCGGGGTCGAGCTCCCGCCTGGCGCCCATGAGCACGATCTGCTCCATGGCCTGGTAGGGCAGCAGCGCGTCGCGCCACGGGCGCTTGGAGGTCATGGCCTGGTAGGCGTCGCAGGCAGCCACGATCTTGGTGAACTCGTGAATGAGCTTGCCGCTGCGCCCCTTGGGATAGCCGGAGCCGTTCTCGCGCTCGTGGGACTGGTAGGCGACGATGGGCACGGCCCGGGGCACGCCGGTGCGGCGACCCACCAGGGTCTGGAGCATGTCCAGGCTGTGGACCGGGTGGCGGCGCACCTGCAGAATCTCCGGCTGGGTCAGCCTGCCGGGCTTGTCGACGATCTGCGCCGGCAGCCGGAGCATGCCGATGTCGTGGAGATAGCCGGCGTAGGCCATCTCCAACACCAGTTCCTTGTCGAAGCCCCGGGCCACGGCGGTGGCGATGGCCAGCACCGTGACCGCCAGGGAGTGGCTCACCAGATAATCGCGCTCCGCCGGAACGTTGTTCAGGTTGAGCAGCAGGTCGCGCTCGGCGATCAGCCCGCCGATGGTGCTCCGGGTCACCCGGGCGATCTCGTCCCCGTTCACCTCGGCGTTGCCGCAGAGCGAGTCGAAGACCGCCTTGGTGGCGCTCACCGACTCGTCGAAGAAGACCATCAGGCCGTCCTTGGCCTCCTGCGGACGCGCCCTGGACAGGTCATGCCGCTGCACCGCGCCCAGGAGGGGATCGCCCGAGCGCGTCGCGGACATGCTCCCCAGAGTGTCGAGCAGCCGGTCGATCCCCTGGACCGTGCACTCCTCCGGCCGGATCATGCGCGACTGGTCGATGGCGATCTCGGCGGGCGGGGGGCGGACGGCCACGCCGCGGCGCATGCTCTGCCGGAAGGCCACCACCTCGTGGAGGCGCAGCTCCCCGGCGCTGCGGCGCACGTAGACCCGGCTCACGCCCCGGCGCTGCAGGCTGGTGGACAACCGGTCGGTGACCTCGGTGCCGGCCTCGACCAGCAGCGCCCCGGAGTGATCGAAGATCGGCCGGTCGAGCTTCTGTCCGAGCTCCAGGGAACTGACCGGCAGCATCTGGTTGCGCGCCGAGAGCAGGAAGCGGGTCACGTCCTCGCCGGGCTCCGGCTGCACGACGGCCTCGATGCCGGACCGCTCCAGGAGCCCGACGGCCTCCGGGGTCAGCGTGACCCCGGCCTCGATCAGGACCTCGCCGCTGAGATGGTAGAGCGTCCTCTCAACGCGAGTGCCGGCAACGAGTCCGGCAATGCCTATCTGCTGCATCGTCACACATCCATCCGGCCCCGCGAGACGCGGCGGGCCCCACCGCCCGCCGGGCCCGGGGCATCATAATCTGAACTTCACGCGCCCGGCCACCACGGTCAACACCGCGCGGCCCTTGAGCTCCCAGCCGGCGAAGGGCGTGCACTTGCCCGGCGACCGGAATTCGGCGGGCTCGACCCGCCAGCTGCGCCCCGGGTCGATGACCGTCACGTCGGCCGGCGCCCCGGGGCAGAGCGTGCCCCGCGGCAGCAGGCCGAGCACCGAGGCCGGCCCGGAGGTCAGCCTCTGGATGGCGGTCCCGAGGTCGAGAGCCCCGGTCCCCACCAGCCGGTCGAGGACCACGCCGAGCGCGGTCTCCAGGCCCACCACCCCCGGGGGGGCGGCGGCGAACTCCTGCTCCTTCTCCTCGGGGGCGTGCGGCGCGTGGTCGGTGGCGATGGCGTCGATGGTCCCGTCGGCCACGCCGGCGACGAGCGCCTGGCGGTCCTCCTCGGTGCGGAGCGGCGGGTTCATCTTGAAGGCCGGGTCGTAACCCTCGAGCGCCGCGTCGGTGAGCGCCAGATGGTGCGGCGTCGCCTCGCAGGTGACCGCCAGCCCGCGGCTCTTGGCCGCGCGCACCAGCTCCACCGCGCCGGCCGTCGAGACGTGGCCGATGTGCACCCGCGCGCCGACCGCCTCGGCCAGGCGCAGGTCGCGGTAGACGGCGATCTCCTCGGCGGCCGCCGGCCGGCCGACCAGCCCCAGCCTGACGCTCTGGACCCCCTCGTTGGCCACGCCGCCGGCGACCAGGTCGGTCTCCTCGCAGTGGCAGAGGATGGGCCGGCCCAGGCCGCGGGCGTACTCCAGCGCCCGGCGCATGAGCCGCGATGAGGCGATCCAGTCGCCGTCGTCGGTGAAGGCCACCGCGCCGGCGTGGTCCATCTCGGCCATCTCGGCCAGCTCCTTCCCGGCGCGGCCCTTCGAGACGCAGCCGGCCGGGAAGACGTTGGCCAGGTCCGCCCGCGCGGCCTGGAGGTAGACGTAGGCCACCGCCGCCGGGTTGTCGATCGGCGGGTCGGTGTTGGGCATGGCCAGCACGGTGGTGAAGCCGCCGGCCACCGCCGCGGCCGAGCCGGTGGCGATGGTCTCCTCGCTGGCCAGCCCCGGCTCGCGCAGGTGGACGTGCAGGTCGATGAGCCCGGGGGACACCACCAGCCCGCGGGCGTCGAACTCCTCGTCTCCGGAGAGGCCCTCGCCGATCTCGGCGACGACGCCGTCGGCGAGCAGAAGGTCGCAAACCCGGTCGAGCTTCTGGGCCGGATCGATCACCCGGCCGCCGCGGATCGCCAGGCTACCCACGGGCCGGCCCTCCCGCCGCGGCGACGCCCTCGGCTTCGGCGGCGGCGCGGCCCGCCGCGACGCAGAGCCTGAGCACCGCCATGCGCACGGCCACTCCGTTCGTGACCTGCGCGAGGATCACCGAGCGATCGCCGTCGGCGACCTCCGGGGTGATCTCCACGCCCCGGTTGGTCGGCCCGGGGTGCATGACCAGAAGGTTCGGCTTGCCGCGCCCGAGCCGCTCGGAGTTCAGACCCCAGACCCGGGCGTACTCCCGGGCGCTGGGCAGGTAGGCGTCCTGCATGCGCTCGAGCTGCAGCCTGAGCACGTTGACCACGTCGAGCTCCGGGAGCACGCCGTCGAGGTCGCCGGTGGCTTCGACGCCCATGGCGGCGAATTCGGGCGGCAGCAGGGTCGGCGGCCCGATGAGCACCACCCGGGCGCCGAGCGCCTTCAGTCCCCAGAGGTTGCTGCGGGCCACCCGGCTGTGGCGGATGTCGCCGAGGATGCCCACGGTGAGTCCCTCGACGCGCCCGAGCCGCTCGCGGATCGTGAAGATGTCGAGCAGCCCCTGGGTGGGGTGCTCGTGCTGGCCGTCCCCGGCGTTGACCACCGAGCCGCGCACGTGGCGCGCGACCAGGCCCGGGGCGCCGCTGGCCGTGTGCCGGACCACCCAGACGTCCCCGCCGATGGCCTCGAGGTTGAGGACGGTGTCGGCCAGGCTCTCGCCCTTCTTGAGGGCGCTGGTGCCCGGCGAGAAGCTGACCACCTCGGCGCCCAGCCGCCGCGCGGCCGCCTGGAAGGAGTTGGCCGTGCGCGTGGAAGGCTCGAAGAAGCAGTTGACCACGATGGTGCCGGCCAGGTCCTTGAGGCCGGGCTTCTCCCGGGCGGCGACGGGCTTCATCCGCGCGGCCTCGTCGAGCAAGGCGGTGAGCTCCTCGCGCGAGAGGTCCTCGAGGCCCAGCAGGTGCATGCGGGTCCAGGTCATTCCGGCGCCTCCGGCTCCCATCGGCGGCAGCCTGGCGCGGCGCCGCGGCAGAGCGCGGCCATTGTGCACAGAGCACCGGCCGACGCAAGTGCCGGCGTCACTGCCCAGGCCCCTTTCAGGAAGACGGTTTCACCGCGGAGGAGCGGAGACGCGGAGCGACCTCTTGAACGCGGCGAACGGCTTTTGCGGGGAAAGAACCCGGCCGCGGGCGGCATCCTGTCTCAGCGCCTCCGTGTCTCGGCGGTGACAAGGACTCCTTCAGACGGTACGGGCCTTACCAGAGCGCGTACGGGGAATGCGCGCTCCGGAACTCGTCCACCTCGGCGCCGGCGAACAGGTAGCGCTGGCGCGTGAAGGACGTGGCCGGAGGCACGTAGAGGAGGCACAGGTCGTCGTTGTCGGTGTTGCGCAGGATGACCGTGTTGGAGAACGACATCCAGTGTTCGCGGTTGCCCACCGGATCGTCGGGCATGTCCGGCGCGGCCGCCGAGCAGGCCCCGTCGGGCGTCAGCAGAAAGAAGGTCTTGCTCACCGGCGTGCACTTGTCCGGAAGGACCGCGGGGTCGTACTGGCGCGCGACCGCCTTGCCGGGGGTCAGCACGAAGACGACGTTCCTGGGCAACTCCACGACCTGAAGCGCGTTGGCGTCCTGATCCAGGGTCCAGGACAGCCCGCCGGTGAGCGGGCTGATCGCCCGCCTGAAGGGCAGCACCCGGACCTGGCGGGGCAGGTGGTCGGCCACCTCCCCGGCCGGCGTGGCCACGGTCAGCTCCAGGGTGGCGCTCAGGGCGTTGAGCCCGTGATTGTCGCCGGAGCGATCGTCCGGACAGGTGAACTGCACCGACAGGAGCCCGTCGGTCTGGACCTGCGCCAGGCTGGTCACGTCGACCTCGTAGTCGGTGTCGGCCGCGGCGACGCCGAGCACCCCCAGCGTTCCGGCGTCGGCCGGGTACTCCCCGTTGACGTTGACGATGCGCCAGGTGAGGCTCGCGCCGCTCCAGGTATCGTTTTCGAGCCCCTTGACGGTGACCTGGACGGGCAGCGGACCCCAGATGGTGGGCCCGTTCTGCCGGAACTTGAGCACCGCCCGCTCGAGCACCGCCCCGCCGGTCAGGACCGGCAGGGAGAACTTGGCATAGGCCACGTACCGCTGGTAGCCGCCGTTGATCTGCAACACGCCTGGCGAGGACGAATCCAGCCAGATGGACACCAAGGTGCAACTGTCGATCGGCCCCGCTGAGGAGGTCGAGGTGGACATGGGCGGATCCGGAGTGACCAGCTCGACCATGCACCTCACCCGCTTGCTCATGGCATACTGGCGGGCCAGGCGGATCGAGCTGTCCAGGGAGCCGCCGGCCAGCCGGATGCGCTCCGTTTCCAGGAACTTGTGGAAGCTCGCCACCGCCAGCGCGGCCATGAGTATCATGATGAAGATGACGACCACGAGTTCGAGCAGGGTGAAGCCCCCCCGCCTCCTGCGGCCGATGCCTCCGGCTCCGGCCCCGATCCCGGCCTCAGTCGTTGGAATCCTGAAGGTCGCCATCGGTTTCCCTCTCCTGATCATCCGCCCGTCCCGGGGCGGCCACGGTGCACCGGGGCCCCCGGGTTCAGTCATTGGCTGCCGGCGGAGCCCGTGGCGCTACACGGAAAGCGGCGGCAAACTGACGCAATACTACGCGGTCGCTTACGATCAATTGGATAATAAGTGGCTCATCCTTTAATGCCGGGCGGGGTGTGCGACGCGTTGGACGGAGAGGCAACGGCCTCGCTTCGCCCGGGGTTCGCCAACGCTCCTGCGGGCCGGGCCTACAACGTGAATCGACTCGCGCGGCAGCGCGAGACGATTCGCGTTCCATCGACCATTACCGTCCTGGCGCGGCCTTGGGCCGCAGCCGGGACTCCCGGATGTCGTTGTCGATGGAGTCGATGGCACAATGCCTCGAACTGACAGGGCAATCCCGACGACCGGATTGCCCTGTCAGGGTAGGCCCGGCCCGCAGGAGCGTTGGTGCACCCCTTCGCCCCCTCCCCGGGAATTGTCGTAGCAGACCGGCCCCCGCCGGCAGTATCATCCCGGGAGACGAACGGGAGAAGACTCCCGCGTGGAGACCTGCATGGGTCCGGCGCATGACTGACCGCCAGTTGCTGGCCGGCTTCGCCAGGGGGGCCTCGGAGGAGGCCTTCGCGGAGATCGTCCGGCGCCACAGCGCCGGCGTGTTCTCCGTCTGTCTGCGCGTGCTGGGCAACGCCCACGCCGCCGAGGACGCCACCCAGGCCGTCTTCATCGTCCTGGCCGGAAAGGCCGGGAGCCTCCCCGGGGACACGGTGCTGGCCGGATGGCTGCACGGCGTGGCCCGGACCACGGCCCTGGAGCTGGCCCGCAAGGAGGCCAGGCGCCGGGGCCACGAGCGGGAGGCGGCCGAAATGCGCGAACGGACCGGGGAGACTGAGACGGGCCGGGGCGAGTGGCGGGAGATCCGCCCCAGGCTGGACGCAGCCCTGGCCGGGCTCAAGCCCGCCCAGCGGGACGTGCTGTTGCTGCGCTGCGTCCACGGCCGATCCGAGGCCGAGGCCGCCGACGAGCTGGGCTGGGGCCGCAGCCGGGTGTCCGTGACCCTGTCGCGGGCGCTGGAGGCCCTGCGCCGGCGGCTGGGGGCCCGCGGCGAGACTCTGAGCGCCGTGGCCCTGGCGGCGGCGATCTCCGGACACGCCCTGGAGGCCGCGCCGGCCGGCCTGGCCGACGGGGTGCTCGCGGTGGTCTCCGGCAAGGCGGCCGCCTCGGCCCAGGTCGCGTCGCTGGCCGCCGGAACGGTCCGGGCCATGCTGCTGGCCAAGCTGAAGACGGCCGCCGCCGTGCTCGGCGCGGCCCTGGCCATCGGCGGAGGAGTCGCGACGGCCCGGCTGGTCTCGTCGCGCACGGCCGGACCCATGCCGGCCGCGCTGCGCGACGCGCCGGCCAACACCTGGGTGAAGCTGGCCGAGGAGCCCACCGGCGCGCGCGGCTGGCCCCTCTTCTACTACGACCCGGACCTGGGACGCTTCGTGCTCTCCGGCGGCGAGGCCGGCCCGGACGCGCACTTCGACACCGAGACCTTCGACCCCGCCGCCTGCCGGTGGGCCAACGCCTACCCGGCGGGCGCCCCGTACCGCGCCGCGTCCGGACCGACCGACGCGCCCTCGCCGGCCTTTGCAGACGCCGATCCGCCGGTCAAGCCCGACGACAACGGCGTGCCCCGGCTGCTCCGCGCGGTCAATCCCTTCATGACCGACCCGGGCATGTACGCCCAGTGGGCCTACGACAGGGACCGGGGCCGGGTCTACGCGTACTTCCAGGACGCCACGCTGTCCTTCGATCCGCTCCGCGCGGAGTGGACCCGCCTGGACGCGACGCCGCCGGGCCGGGCGCGCGGCGGCATGAAGCGGCTTTTCGGATCGCTCGGCTACGATCCGATCAACCGCGAAATCGTCTCCATAGGCGGCACCAGCGACGAGCCGGGCGGCTCGCCGGGCACCTGGGCCTTCAGCACTTTCGCCGGCTCGTGGCGTCGCTTGCCGGCCGGCTCCCCGGAGCTGGCTGCGCTGCGCGGCGAGGCCGGCGCCTTCCGCCGGCGGCTGAACGCGCTGGTCAACGCCTGCCGCAACCGGTTCCATCTCACCGAGAGCCCCGCGGAGGCCGGGCGCGACCTGGCCGCAGCGGCCGGCGCCCTCGCCGCCGAGGCCGAAGGCCTGTCCGGCCGCCTCGCCGCCGCCGGTCTCGAGGGACCCGAGGCGCGCGCCGCCGAGAAGGCCGGACGCGAGGCCGCCGCGCTGCGCTCCGGGGTCGCCGCCCTCGCCGGGGAGCTCGGCGGGGCGCTCACCGGCGGACTGCTCGTCGACGCCCAGGCGCTGATCGACGCCGCCGGCCGGGTCGAACACGCGCTCGACGCCGAGCCCTGCGGCCGCGGCGCCTCGCAGCTGGCCACGGACCCGCGCGACGGGAAGCTGGTGCTCTTCGGCGGCACCCGGCTCGACCGCTGCCTGGCCGACACCTGGGTCTACGACTGCCGCACCCGCCGGTGGGAGCAGCGCTGGCCGGAGGCCGCGCCCGCCGCACGCGCCGGCCACGTGCTCGCCTGGCTGCCGCGGAGCGGCCGCGTGCTGCTGGCCGGCGGCACCATCGTCGCCAACGCCGGCGCCGTGCCCGGCCTGAAGGTCCCTCCTCCGCGGGACCTGTGGACCTACGACGTCGCCGCCGACCGATGGACGCCGCTGACCGGGCCGGCCGACGGACCCTTCGAGGGCGTCGGCGCAGTCGGCCTCGACGACGTGCTGGTGGTGGTGGGCCGCAATCCGCGGGACAAGCGGTCGCGCCTGACCTGGGGCATGCGGGTGGATCCGGAGACCTCGCCGGCCTCCGCCAGAACCGCGTCCCCCGCCGCACCGGACGCGGGGCGTCCGCTCTTCGCCGCGCCGGCCGACTACGACCGCGCGGCCCGGCCCGATCCGGAGGCCGTCTCCCGGCTGCTGGCCGGAATGCCGGTCAACCAGTGGGCGCTTCTGCCCGCCCCGCCGCGCGACGTCAACGCGCACCCCTGGGGCACCAGCCCCTACGACCCGTCCCGCCGCCAGTTCCTCTGCTTCGGCGGCGGCAACAGCGTCTGGCACTTCACCGACGTCGGCCACTACAGCCTGCGCGCCGCGGACTGGAGCACCGGCTACCCGGCCGAGTATCCGTTCTCCGTCTTCGGCCGCAGCGCCTTCTTCAACCAGACCTTCAACGACCACCCGACCGTGCCCAACACGCTCTGCGACGCGGCGGCCTTCGACCCGGTCTCGGGCAAGGCCGTCTTCTGCCTGCGCGGCGGCACCTGGACCTACGACCCGGCGGCACGGGCCTGGGACCATCCCCCGGTCCCCGGGCCGCGCGGGGGCGTCAAGGTCAACATGGCCGGCACGCCCCGGGGCGTGGTCCACTGGGGGCACGACGGCGCGCTGCACCTCTTCGACGCGAAAAACCGCACCTGGAGCCGCCTGCCGCTGGCCGGCGGCCAGCTCGGGATCGCTTTCAGCGACCGCTCGGGGATGTGCTACGACTCGAAGCGCGACTGCCTGTGGCTCTCCTCCGGCGGCAGCCCCATGATGCAGTACGACATGGGCTCGGGCAGGCTCTCAATCCACGCCTCGCCGGTCGCACCCGACCGCCTCTGGATGCGCGAGACGGCCTACGTGCCGGAGTTGGACATGCTCCTCAACGTCGGGCGCGTCCGCGGCCCCGGCGGCGAGGCCGGCAACCTGGCCTACGACATCGCCGCCCGGAAGTGGGTGGGCGTGGAACTCGCCTGCAGCGACGGACATCCGCGGATCTACGATAACGACTACTGGGCGGTCTCGCTCTCGCTGGACTACGACCCGGGTTTGCGGGCCGCCGTGCTGCTCTACAACGCCCGGGAGGTCCTGGCCGCGCGCTTCGACCCCGGTACCGTCCGGACCTTCGAGCCGCGGCCCACGGTCCCCAAGGCGGAGTAACGGCGAAGCCGGCGCAGAGAGCGCTGTTGTTCGTTGGCTGTTGGCTGTTGGCTGTCGCATGTTGGCATCGCGGGCGCTCGAAGACAGTCACCCACCCCGGCCCCTTTTCCCGAAAAGGCCGTAGCATCGTCCCCCTGAACGGCAGTATCATGCCGGACCGGGAAGGGAGGCGGCGCCCGCCCCTCCCATTCCTCCCCGGGCCGGTTGAGGAGGACACCATGGCGATCCCGCGACGCATCTCCCTCATGCTCCTGGCTCCGGCCCTGGCGGCCTGTGGACTCTCTGGCGCAGCGGTCCCCGCGGGCGAGTCCGCCGCGGCCAACACCTGGGTCAGGCTTTCCCAGGAGGCCACCGGCTGGCGCGACTGGCCGGCCTTCTTCCACGATCCGGCGCTCGGGCGCTTCGTGGCGGTCGGAGGCGCGACCAAGAGAAACGCTCACGAGGACACCGAACACTTCGACGCCGCGGGCGGCAAGTGGACGAACGTCCATCCCCCGGGGAGCTCCGGCAAGGCCGAGAGCGGCCCGTCCGACGGCCAGTTCGTCGGCTTCGATCGCCGGGACGTCCCCCTGAAGGCCGCCAAGGACGGGACGGTGCGCGTGGTCCGCGGGTACAATCCCTACGAGTGGGATCCGGGGCTTTTCCGGCAGTACGCCTACTGCCCGGACGACGGCAAGCTCTATGTCTACCTCTTCGACGCCACGCTCACGCTAGACCCGAAAACCGGCGTCTGGACCAACCTCAAGGTTCCGAAGTTCAGCAAGAGCCCGAACTGCTGGCTGATCTACGGAACGATGGCCTGGGACCCGGTCAACAAGGAGATCGTTTCGATCGGCGGCACGAGCGACGAGGATGGCGGCACGCCCGGGACCTGGACCTTCAGTCCCGCCGGCAGGGAGTGGAAGAAGCTCTCCACGGGCTCGAAGGAGCTCAAGGAGCTCAATGCCGAGGCCGGGGCGCTCCAGGCCGCGGCGGCGGCGTGCCTCAATGCCGGCCGCAACCGGTTCCACCTCACCGAGAGCGAGGCCGAGGCCAAGGCAGATCTCGCCGCCCGGGCCAACGAGGTCGCCGCGGCCGCCGGGAAGCTCGCCGGCAGGCTCGGCGCCGCCAAGCTTTCGGGAGGCGAGGCCGGCGCGCCGAAGGCGGCCCTGGCGGCGCTGGAGAAGGCCCTCCCCGGCCTCAAAGGCCTGGCCGGCAAGCTCGGCGGCAAGATGGCGGCCGAAGCATTGGTCGAGGGCCAGGCGCTCCTCGAGGCGCTCGACCTGGTCGAGCGGGCCCTCGATTCCGAGCCCTGCGGCCGCGCGGCGGCCGGGATGGTGAACTGCGCCGGCAAGGACAAGCTCGTCCTCTTCGGCGGCTGCCGCTTCGACGGGTACCTGGCCGACACCTGGGTCTACGACTGCAAGACCAGGTCGTGGGAGCAGCGCTGGCCCAAGGTCGCCCCCGCGCCGCGCTCCGGGCAGGTCATGGCCTGGTTGCCCAAGAGCAAGCGGGTCGTCCTCTACGGCGCCATCCCCTTCGCGAGCGGCTACGGCTCGCCGCGCGGCAACGCGCCGGCGCCCCAGGACCTGTGGACCTATGACATGGACGCCAACGAGTGGAAGCTGCTCGCCGGCCCCAGCAAGGATGGCCCGATCGACGCCTACGGGGACGCCGATGGGAACGACTACCTGGTGGTCGCCGGCCGCGACCCCAAGAACAGCACCGCGCGGATCACCTTCGGGCTGAAGGTCGACCCGAACGCCGCCGACGCCGGAGCGGACAAGGCCGGCGTCGCGCCGGGCGCGGCCAAGGGCGTCTTCGAATCGCCGGCCGACTACGATCGCGCCGCCAAGCCCGATCCGGAGGCGGTCGCGAAGCTCCTCAAGGAGATGCCCGCCAACCAGTGGACCCTCCTCAAGCCCCCCAAACCGGCCAACTCCCACCCCTGGGGCAAGGCGCTCTACGACCCGGGGCGCCACCAGTGGCTCTCCTTCGGGGGCGGGCACAGCATCTGCCACTTCAACGACGTGGCCCATTTCAGCCTGCGCGCCGCGACCTGGAGCCAGGGCTACGGCGAGGAGTTCCCCTACCAGGCGGCCAGCTTCTGCGCCTTCTTCAACCAGACCTTCCGCAACCGGCCGACCGTGCCCACCCACGTGTGGGACTGCTCGGCCTTCGACGAGACCTCCGGCAAGGCGGTGTACTGCATGCGCGGAGGCACATGGGTCTACGACCCCGCCCGGCGCGAGTGGGAGCACCCGCCGCTGGCCGAGAACAGCGGCGGCACGAAGAACAACATGACCGGCACGCCCCGGGGCGTGGTCTTCTGGGACTATCACGGGAACCTCTCGCTCTACGACGTCAAGGCGCGCGCCTGGAGCAAGCTGCCGCGCAAGGGCCAGCTCCCCTCGGCCTACTGCGACACCAACGGCATCTGCCACGACGCGAAGCGCGACTGCCTGTGGCTGAGCGCCAGCGGCAATCCCGTGTACCGCTACGACATGAAGACCGGCGAGGTCACCGCGACCTCGCCCGGTTCGCCGGTGGGCATCTACATGCGCGGCTGCGCGTACGTTCCGGAGCTCGACATGGTGCTCTCCGCCGGCCGGCAGACCTCGGGCGGCTCGACCGGCAACCTGGCCTACGACATCGAGGCGAAGAAGTGGGTGGGCCTCGTCCTCCCCTGCAGCGACGGCCAGCCCAGGGTCAACGACAAGGCCTACTCGGACATCAACCTGGTCGTGGCCTACGACCCGGGGCTGAAGCTGGCCCTGTTCCACTCCAACGCGCAGGAGATCCTGGCCGCGCGGCTGGAGAAGGCGACCCTCAAAACCTTCGATCCGGCCATGGGCGCGGCGAAGAAGTAGGCGGGCTTCGACATGAGGAATCAGACCATGCGCGATCTCGCGATTCTCGGACTGCTTTCGGCCATCATCGGCGGCGCGTCCGCGGCCGGCGAACCCGCCGGGGCCCCGGCCGCCGCGGAGCCCGCCGTCCTCAAGTGGGAGGGCAGCTACTGGCGCTACCACCTGGTGCTCCGCCCGCCGATGGTGGTCGACCCCGCCGGCAAGCCCACGGGCATCCTGAACTACTACCGAGGCTGGCACATCGGCGCCAGCCAGGCGCGGGTGCAGGCGGGCGACGTCCCCAACAGCTGGGCCGAGCCCGGCTTCGACGACTCCTCCTGGGTGCGCCGCAAGGCCGGCCCCCACGAGGGCGGCTACATGTACGATCCGGTCGTCCGGGCCTCCCTGGCCCGCGCCCGGTTCGAGGTTCCCGACCCGGCGCGGGTGACGAAGCTGGACTTCACGGTCACGGTCATCGGCGGCGCCATCGCCTATCTCAACGGCAAGGAGGTCGGGCGCACGGGCGTGCCCGCCGGAGCGCTCACCGCCGAGACGCTCGCCGACGGCTATCCGCCGGAGGCTTACGCCTGGGGCATCCCCACCAACAAGTACAACTATCCGGCGGACATGAACGACTGGAAGGCTCCCTCCGAGAAGGCCGAGCGCTTCCGCCGCCTGACTCTCACGCTCGACCCCAAGCTGCTGGTCAAGGGCACCAACGTCCTGGCCCTGGCCGCGGTCCGGGCCGGCCATCAGCCGCTGGCCAACAAGTGGAGCCCCGGGGCGATGAACGGCTACAAGGACCTGCCCTGGCCGCACCTCTACGTCCTGAATCTGGCGCTCAAGGCGACCCCCGCCGACTCGGTGCCGCGTCCGGCGCGTCCCGCCGGCGTGCAGATCTGGGGCGAGGACATCCATAACCGGCTGGTCAACCGCGACTGGGGCGAGCCCGGGGCCCCGGCCGTCGTGCGCATCGTCGGCGCCAGGAACGGCGTCCATTCGGGAATGGCCGTGGTCGGGACCGCCGCGCCCCTGGCCGGCTTCTCCGCGCAGATGAGCGACCTCGAGCAGGTCGGCGGCGGCGGCGGGAAGATCCCGGCCTCGGCCGTCGCTCTGCGCTACCCGGCCCCCACGCCCCTGGACGACCTGCCGCGGGCCTGGTCCTACGGCAAGCGCGAGGCCTACGACGACCACACGCTCCGGCTGCTGGCCTTCCACGCCCTGGACGGGTGCGACTACCGGGGCTGGGGGTTCGGCCGGGGCTCTCCGGCCAAGGAAGTCGCGGCCGAGGGCAAGCAGATCGCCCTCTTCGACCGGCTGGCCGAGGCCGCCCCGGCCTCGGTTCCGGCGAACAGCTGCCAGCCGGTCTGGGTGACGATCCGGGTCCCGAAGGACGCCAGCCCCGGGACCTACCGCGGCACGCTCACGGTCCAGGCCGGGCAGACGCTCAAGGCCGAGGTCCGGGTCCAGGTCATGGACTGGCTCATGCCCGACGGCAAGGACCTCGCCACCTTCACGGGGCTCCAGAGCTCGCTCCTGAGCGCCAGCGCCCAGTACAAGTGCGCGCCGTGGTCCGAGGAGCACTGGAAGTACCTGGAGCGTTCCGTCCGGATGCTGGCCGAGGTCGGCAACGACCTGGCCGTCCTGCCGCTGGTGATCGGCGGCGAGACCAACAACGACGAGTCGCTGGTGCCCTGGGTGAAGAGCGGCGCCGGCTACGACTACGAAATGAAGAACCTCGACCGCTACCTGGACCTGGTCGCCAGGCACTGGGGCAAGGGCACGAACATCGTGCTCGAGCTCGGCTGGAGCAACAGCGGCAAGGGCTGGGCGATGACCTGCCGCGGCGTCACCACGCTCGACGGCGGCCAGAAGGGCGAGATGAAGCTCCCGCCGGGCGGCTCCGAGGAGTGGAAGAAGCTCTTCGTGCCCTTCGCCAAGGCGGCCAGCGCCCGGGTCAGGGCCAAGGGCTTCGACAAGCTCTACTGGGGCTGGTTCTACGACTCGCCCAACGGCGTGATGGCCATGGCCGAGACCCTCGCGGCCGAGTGCCCCGGCGTGGGCTGGGCCCGGGCCAGCCACGAGGGCTTCCGCGGCCAGAGCTTCCCAAAGGGCAGCGCCACCGCGAACCTGGACATGGTCATCCGCACCGGCCAGGAGCCCTTCACCCGCGACGGCCAGATCGCCAGCCGCCAGGGCTGGAAGAAGCCCGGCGCCGTGCTCTTCCCGCGGATCGCGTCGGCCATCCAGGCCACGGGCGTCTTCGAGACGCCCATGGCCATGCGCTGGATGCCGGAGAACTGCCTGGTCAACGGCGTCTCCGGCTTCGGACGCATCGGCGCCGACTACTGGCCGCCCGCGGTCTTCCCCAACTGGTACGCGCCCTTCCAGACCTACCTGCTGTGCCCCGGCCCGCAGGGCGCCGAGGCCTCGGCTCGCTTCGAGGCGCTGCGCGAGGGCCTCGAGGAGGCCGAGGTCCGCATCCAGCTCGAGAAGGCCGGAAAGGACGGAGCCGAGCCGGCCAGGACGGTGCTGGCCGACCGCATCCGGGCCGTGTCGGCCGTGCCCTGCGGCGACGGCGAGACGGCCATGGGCGAGTACCAGGGCGGCTGGCAGCAGCGCAGCTGGGACCTCTACGCCGCGGCCGCGGCGGCCTTCGGGGGGCGTGCCCCGGGCGCCGACGACAAGGCCAGGTTCTTCGCCAGGTCTGCTGGCAACTGAGATCGGAGCACACAGTGATCATTCCCCCGATCGGCCGCCTCGTCTCCTGGTCGCTTCTGACGGCGGTGCTGTCGGCGGCCGCTCCGCTGGCGCGCTCCGCGGAGGACAAGCCGGCCCCGGCGCCGGCCGGAGCGAGCATCCTGAGCGACGACAGCTACCTGCGTTCGTATCTGGTCTTCAGAACGCCCGTCTGCATCGGCAAGGACGGCAAGCTCAGCGTGCCCCTCGAGCCGGTCGGCAAGAACCCCAGACCGCTCGAGGACTACCAGTCTCCGCCGCCCCCCGACGGCTGGACGAAGCCCGAGTTCGACGACTCCTCCTGGAAACGCCAGACCGAGCCGGTGGAGGTCGCCCCGGGAAGCGCCACCGGCCACAGCCACGCCGCGCGCTACACGGCCCCGCCCAACTCGATCATCTGCCTGCGCTGGAAGTTCCTGATCGAGGACCCGGCCAAGGCCCAGGACCTGAAGCTCACGCTCCAGTACGTGGGCGGCGCGGCGGTCTACGTCAACGGCCAGGAAGTGGTTCGCGGCAACCTGCCGGCCGGAGAGCTCAAGGTCGACACCCTGGCCGAGAAGTACCCCGACGACCTGCACTGCGAGGCCGGCGGCACCTACCTGCAGGACCCGGCCAAGAACCCCGCCGGCTTCGAGCGCCGCTACCGCCGGCTGACCGATGTGGCCGTTCCCGCGAAGCTCCTGGTCAAGGGGGGCAACGTCCTGGCCGTCCAGCTCCATCGCGCGCCGATCAACGAGCCGGCCATCGCCGCCCGGCGCGCGGCCCGCCCCGGCAGCGGGATGGGCACCGTCCCGGGCATGTGGGCCTATGTCGGCCTCAAGAGCATCAGCCTGACCGCGCCCGGCGGCGGCGCGACCCCCAACACCGGCCGCCCCGGCGGCATCCAGGTCTGGAACGTGGCCGCCTGCGAGACGGTGACCGCCTTCGATTACGGCGATCCGGGCCGGGTCCTGCCCATCGAGGTGGCCGCCGCCCGGAACGGCGTCTTCTCGGGCCGGCTGATGGTCAGCTCGGACCGGGCCATCAAGGGCCTCAAAGTGCAGGTCTCCGAGTTGGTCCGAGTCCCGTCGACCGGCTCGGGGACGGGCGGTAGCGGCGGGAGCATTCCGGCCGCCGCGGTGCGCGTGCGCTATGCCGCCCCGGCCGAGGCCGGCAAGTCGTGGGCGCCGCCGCATCGCTTCGATGGCCTCCTCGATGCAGTCCCCGCCGAGATAGCCGTGGCCAAGGCCCCTCCGCCCCGGGAGCGCCGCGGCTCCGCCTTCCGGGGCACCTGCGGCGCGCTGGCCCCGCTCTGGTTCACCGTGCGGGTCCCCAAGGACGCGCAGCCCGGGCGCTACGAGGGCTCGGTGACCGTCTCCGCCCAGGGCCTGGCGCCGACGACAGTGCCGCTGCGGGTCGAGGTCTCCGCCTGGTGCCTGCCGGACCCCCGGGACTTCCGGACGCATAACTTCGCCCTCCTCTCCGAGGACGCGATCGCCAAGCATTACGGCGTCGAACCCTGGAGCGACCGGCACCTGGCGCTGATGGCCAGGTCCCTGGAGCTGATGGCCGAGATCAACTCGCGGCAGGTCGCCGTCAACCTGGCCGTCAACTTCTACAGCGAGAACCGGGCGGACTGCAGCAACGAGCAGTCGCTGGTCCGCTGGGTCCGGCAGCCGGACGGCTCTTTCAAGCACGATTTCAGCGTCTTCGACAAGTACCTGGACCTCGCCGCCAAGACCATCGGCAGGCCGACCCTTCTTCGGGTCAACTGCTGGCCCGGGATCAAGATGAAAAACGGCCAGATGGTCTGCAACGACCGGATGCCGGTCACGGTGCTCGACCCGGCCACGGGCCGGCTGGATTCCATGGAGCAGCCCATGCCCGGCACGGAGGAGAGCCTCAAGTTCTGGAAGCCGGTGCTCGACGAGGTCCGCAAGCGGATCGAGGCGCGCGGTTCGACAGACTCACCGCATGACGCCCTGAGCAAGTCGAAGGGCGGTTGGTGGGACGTCACCGCCGTCGGCCACAACAGCTACTGCTCCGCGCCGGATCCCCGGGTGGTGGACGTCTGCCGGAAGATATGGCCCGATGCGCAGTGGAGCTACACCGCCCACAACGGGACCCTGGGGATGCGCTTCGCCGGGTCGGAAAAGGACGTCTCGATGCCGGTGCGCCAGTCCGACGCCGTCTGGACCGCGGGCCCGGTGGCCCCCCGGGGCTACCGCGCGCTGCTCGCTCCGCGTCCGGGCTTCTGGTGCGCCACCTTCCGCAACGGTTTCTACGATCACTCGGAGCTGACCGTTCTGCGCGCCATCCCCGAGAGCGAGTTCATGCGCGGGCACGACGGGCTGAGCGACTTCGGCGCCGACTTCTTCCCGATCAAGGGCGCCAATGGGCGATTCTACTCCGTCGGCTGCGGCCGCGGGACCGGCGGCCCCAACAACAGCACCCGGGCCATACTGGCCCCCGGCGAGGCCGGGGCCATCGCCACCGAGCGCTTCGAGATGCTCCGCGAGGGCGTGCAACTCGCCGAGGCCCTCGTCTTCCTGCAGCGGGCCATCGAGGAGAAGCGCCTTGCCGGCGACCTGGAGCAACGGGCGAACCGCTTGCTCGACGAGCGATCCGAGGCGGTCATCCGGCATTGGGATGCAGGGCGCCTCGAGAAAGACGCGAGACTGCTGGCCATCGCCGGCGAGGTCGCGACCGCCATTGGGCCCGGTCGGTAACGAAATCCGTCGGCACGCGAGCGCGTGGCGGCCCTCCATGACGATGCATCAACGTCGCTGCAGGCAGAGCCTGTCCGACAGGACAATCCGGCCGTCCTGATCGGCTCGCGGCAGTTGCCCGCAGCGCCCGGCAAGGGTATACTCCCCCGAAAAGGAGGGCACCCATGCGCCGGTCCCTGCTCGCGTCCCTGGTCTCCCTTTTGGCAACGTCTTGCCTGCTGTTCGCGCCCCGGTCCTGGGCCGTCGAGGCGGCCCCGCCGGAACCGCCCGCCGCCCCCGCAGTTCCGGCGGCTGCCGAGGCCAGGCCCAACCAGAAGATCGCCGGGGCCGAGCCCAACAAGTGGCTCGCCATTCACGAGCAGGCCGCGGGCGACGAGGTCCGCTTCAAGCGCCAGGAGCACGGCGGCGGCTGCTTCGACTCAAAGCGCAACCGGATCGTGCTCTTCGGCTCGAACACCCACGGCAAGGACTGGACCAACAGCCCGCTGATCTTCGACGTCGCCGCCATGAAGTGGAGCCGGCTCTACCCCAACGACGAGCAGGCCACCTACAAGGCCGACGCCCGGGGCCTGGCCGTGGCCGGAGCGAACGGCGACCACCCCTGGGCCACCCATACCTTCGGGACGGTGATCTACGATTCCGGCCGCGACGAGATGGTGGTCTGCTGCTACCCCGGCCACATGGTCCCGGGGCGTTTCTCGAACGCCCTGGCCGGCGTCTGGGGCACGGTCAAGGTCCACCCCACCTGGACCTTCAGCTTCGCGGAGAACAAGTGGGTCCCGCTCGCCTGCAAGCCGGTGCACTTCTTCCCCAACGCCGCGGCCTGGGACTCCGACCGCAAGGTCGTGGTCGGCTACGGCGGCTCGGGACTCTGGGAGCTCGGCGGCGAGCCCCGGGAGTGGAAGAAGATCCCCGGCTCCCCGCTATGCGGCTGGCATAACAACGCGGTCTACGACTCGAAGAACAAAGCCGTGCTGGTCTTCGGCTCGAACGAGAACTCCAACGACATGATCGTCCTGCGCCCCGAGGCCAAGGAGCACAAGAAGATGCCCACCCCGGGGACGCGCCCGCCCAAGGACCAGCACTGCCCGATGGCCTTCGACCCGGTCGCCGGCCGCACCGTGGTGGTGATCGACAGCGGGACCAAGGAGAACGCCAAGGCCGAGACCTGGCTCTACGACCTGGCCGCCGACTCCTGGCAGCAGATCCCCGAGGCCACGCTGCCCTTCGGCTGCGGCATGAACTACAACATGTACTACGATCCGACCGACAAGGCCTGCCTGCTGGTCACCGAGGCACCGGCCAAGTTCGGCCGGACCGTGACGGTCTTCGCGCTGAAGATCGATCTGACCAAGCTCGCCGGGAAATAGCCACAGATGCACACAGATAGACACAGATAACAACGACAGGAGCTAGTGGGGTGGGAGCTCTCATCCCCAATCCCATCTGTGTTTATCTGTGGCTAGTGTCTGCGCCTGGCAATCGCCGCGTCGAGGCTCGCGACCGTCCAGTCGGGGACAACCGGGCCGGGGCGGGCGCGCCTGATTTCTTCCGGATCCATGTGCGTGTCGGAGCCGCCGCTGGCCGCGCAGTAATTCACTCAGCCACAGATGCACACAGATAAACACAGATAACAACAGCAGGAGCTATTGGGGATTGGAGCTCCCGTCCCCAATCCCATCTGTGTTCATCTGTGCTTATCTGTGGCTGAGTTTGCGCCTGGCCAACGCTGCGTCAAGGCTCGCGACCGTCCAGTCGGGGACGACCGGGCCGGGGCGGGCGCGTCTGGTCTCTTCCGGATCCATGTGGGTGTCCGAGCCGCCGCTCGCCGCGCAGTAATTCACTCAGCCACAGATGCACACAGATAAACACAGATAACAACAGCAGGAGCTATTGGGGATTGGAGCTCCCGTCCCCAATCCCATCTGTGTTCATCTGTGCTTATCTGTGGCTGAGTTTGCGCCTGGCCAACGCTGCGTCAAGGCTCGCGACCGTCCAGTCGGGGACGACCGGGCCGGGGCGGGCGCGTCTGGTCTCTTCCGGATCCATGTGGGTGTCCGAGCCGCCGCTCGCCGCGCAGCCCAGGCGCCGGGCCTCGGCCTCCAGCCCGGCGAAGTGCGGCTCGGCCAGGTTCGACGGGTGATAGAGCTCGAAGCCGTCGAGCCCGGCGGCGAGCAGCTCCCCGATGAGCGCGAGCTGTCCCTCGAGGCTCCCGCGGCAGAGGCCGGCCGGATGGGCCGCGAGGATCACGCCTCCGGCGGCGTGGACGGTTCCCGCGATCTCCTCGAGCGGCGCCCAGATCCAGGGGTTGCCGGCGCCATCGTCGGCCTCGGTCGAGACCGCGCGCATCTCCCGGAGGGCGGTCGCCGCATCGGGGAAGACGCCCTTCGCGAGCAGGTAGCTCCGGGCGAACCACTTGCCGAGCGGCGGGTTCGGCCGGTCGCGGAAGCGCGAGGGCAGCGCCGCGCGCATCTCGGCCTCGCCGACTCCGAAGCGCCGCTCGATCACCGGGATGAAGCGCGCGAAGTTGGCCTCGTACTGCAGACACTGCTTCCGGCAGAGCTCGTTGAGCCGCCGGTCGGCCGGGTCGAACCCGAAGGCCACCAGGTGCAGCTCGCGTCCGCGCCAGTCGGCGTCGAACTCGACGCCGTCGATGAAGCGCAGCCCCAGCGCCTCGGAGCGCGAGCGGCAGCGCGAGAGGCCCTCGATGCAGTTGTGGTCGGTGAGCGCCAGGGTGGACACGCCGTTCGCGGCGGCGCGCTCGGCCAGTTCCTCCGGCGAGGCCCAGCCGTCTATCGAGTAGAAGGAGTGGCAATGGAGTTCGGCGGTCATTGACGTTTCCTAACCACAAAGACACGAAGGCACAAAGATGACACCAAGAATGGCGTGCAGGAATTCATCCGCCCCGTAGGTCATGAATGCTCACGGTCTATCATCAAGCGGGCTGAAACACGCAAACGCAACCACAAGCAGACATAAGCACATGGCCAGCCCATAGAGAGTCAAATAGAAAGCGTACGCTGCCGAATGCACCTTCCTCTCGATGACCTCTCCACTGCGTTCTATCTTTCCGGACCTCAAGGCTTTGAGCACAAACCCGCAATCGCAATGCGAAAAGTCATGGCTGTCCCGCCCCGCCAACTCCCAAACCTACTTCGTGTCCTCTTTGTGTCCCGCCTTCGCTCGGGCTACGGCGGGCAAGCTTGGTGTCTTGGTGGTTACGCACGCCCGGACTAGGCGAGGACCACGTCCTCCCCCGGCGCCATCCGGAAGCCGCCGGGCAGCTTGGCGGCCAGGTCCGCGGCGTCGAGGGCGTAGAGGGGGCTCACCTCGATCCGGCCGTCGACCGAGCCGTCCGCGCGGCGGGCGACCTCGCCGCCGGCGGCCTCGATCCAGCGGGCCCACTCGGCGACGAGCAGCGCCCGGCAGCTCTCGGCCGAGTCCTCGCCGGTCGCGTTCTTGATGGGCGCGAACTCCTCCTCGCGCCGGGTCTCGACCACCAGGCCCTTCTTCGCCAGCGGCAGCGCGTCGAAGATGAAGCACTCGAACTTGATGCCGTTCTTACCGGCGGGCTTGACGGTGTTCCCGTTCTCGTCGGCCGCGGGCACGGACTTCTCCGCCCGGTGATACGGGAGCCCGCCGCCGCGCCCGGCCTCGTCGGCCAGTCGGGCGAGGAACGCCACGGAGAAGACGTGGATGGCGATGGAGCCGGCCCAGTAGAGCAGTTCGCCCTTCTCGTCCGTCGCCCTGGCCAGCTCGTCGGGCAGGTCGGAGTACTCGATGACCTCGAGCCGGCCGCCGCGGGTCACGGCCACGCCCACCTTCTCGAGGGGGCCGCACTTCCGGAGGACCTTGATGCTCATCTCCGAGCCGGCGGCCAGGTGCCGGCCGATGAAGGCCGGGTCGATGGCCCGCACCAGGGGGTTGTCCACCTGGAAGTAGGAGATGGTCTCGACGCCGTCGGCCGCGAGCTTCTCGAGCAGCCCCGCGTCGCGGAGCGCCTGGATCGTCCCGCCGTGGCCGTTGGGACTCATGGCCAGCCGGTCCGGGGCCTCGAGGATGAGCTGCCCGGAGCGGTCCGAGGCCGGAAGCATGCCCTGCTGGAAGACGTGGACGTAGGCCGGATCCAGGCCGAAGTACTGCTCGGCCGAGAGGTACTCGCGGGTGGCCGAGTCGTTGGCGTCGCTGGTCATCACCAGCCACGGGACCGGCCGGCCGCAGCGATGCGAGGCGGCGAGCACCTTCTCGGCGTGGTGCCGGAAGAGCGTCCGGCCCGTCACCGGCCCGAAGGCGTAGCAGCCCTTGGGCCCGTCGAAGCCCAGGCGCGTGCCCTGCCCTCCGGCCACGGTGAGCGCCGCGACCTGCCCGGCGGCGAGAGCGTCCTCGCCCAGGGATCGGAAGCGCTCCCCGGCCTGCCGGTCGTCCTCGGAGGCCGGCAGCCGGTCGACCGGAGCGGGCGAGATCTTTCCGGCGGGGGCCGCGGCCGCGCCGCCGCCCGGGACGTGCTCGGCGACTAGCCGCTTCACCAGGCCGAAGTCGATGCCGGCGAGCTGCGCGGCGAGCCGCCTGCGGCCGTCGGGGTCCAGGCGCTCCCAGAAGCGGAGCGTCGAGCCCTGGCCGGCCTCCACGGCGCGGCGGGCCCCGGCGGCCTCCTCGGGAGAGAGCCCGGCGAGATCCGGAGCGGCCGGGGACGCATTGCTATTCGCGGACATGGTTCGGCCTGCCTCTTTCGCTGCGCCTCAGGCCTCGGGGACCTTGGCGATCTCGCCGGCCTTCTGGAACTCGACCATCTTCTTCACCGCCACGTCGACGCTGTCGGTCAGGGTGAAGAGGTCGAGGTCCTGGCCGTCGATGTTGCCGGCCTTGAGCATGGTCGAGCGCAGCCAGCCGTGGAGCCCCTTCCAGTAGCGCTTGCCCATGAGCACCACCGGGAAGGGCTTGATGCGCTGGGTCTGGATGAGGGTCAGGCTCTCGAAGAGCTCGTCCATGGTGCCGTAGCCGCCGGGCATGATCACGAAGCCGCTGGCGTACTTGACGAACATGACCTTGCGGCAGAAGAAGTAGCGGAAGTGCATCTGGAGCTGGGCGTAGGGGTTGGGCTGCTGCTCGAAGGGCAGCGCGATGTTCAGGCCCACCGAGAGCCCGCCGGCCTCGCGCGCTCCGCGGTTGGCCGCCTCCATGAGCCCGGGCCCGCCGCCGGTGACCACCGTGAAGCCCTCGGCGGCCAGCCCCTTGGCGAGCTTGACGGTCAGCTTGTAGGCCGGGTCGGACGGCTTGGTCCGCGCCGAGCCGAAGACGGCGATGGCCGGCTCGATGTGGGCCAGGTCCTGGAAGCCCTCCACGAACTCGGCCATGATCCTGAAAACGCGCCAGGTGTCCTCCTGGGTGAAGTCCTTCCTGAGCATGTCCGTGGGCAAGGGCGGCCTCCTTAGCTGCCTGGGTTGTCCGGATGCCGGTCGCGCCGCGGTCCGCAGGGACCGCGTCCGGCGCCGTGCGCGCCTGTCATCCTTCATTGGAGTTTATGGCCCCCGGGCGGGGATGTCAAACGGCGGTGGAGGGCGATCACGGCCTTCGCAGTAAACCGCAGATGGCGGTCGTCGAGCATGCAGCGACAGCAACGATGACGGCGATGGGACCGGGCTACTGACCCCGATAGGCTCCGACGCCGCACTCAGGAAAGCGGGCCCACCGTTCATAATCGCAACGATCTTCCCGGAGCTTCCCGCGAGCCGGACCGGCGGCTCCGACTAGCCGGGATGGCCGGCCTAATCGCCCAACGACTTGAGCTGCTCCGCCGCCTGCCTGCCGAACTCGGAGTCCGGGTCCAGGCTCACGACATTCCGGAGGTGCTGCTTCGCCTCGGCCTTCATGCCATTCTGTGTTTCGGAAATATTGACCAGTGCAACCTCGTCCGCAATCTCTTGAGAACCCAGGCCCGGGCCTGAAGTGCGGGCCGCCACCCGCCCCCAACATTTCGCCAACTCGAGCCTGCACTCATCCTACGAGAGCCGGTCGAACCAGAGCCAACTCAAGGCCCTCGCCGCGGCCGGAACCGCAACGTTCCCGACCGGACGGGGCAAAGGCCTGGTGCAGGTGATTTGAGGAACAGCCGGGAGCTACTTGACCTCTCTGGGCTCCTCTTCGGTGGCCAGATCCTTCAGACAGGCCAGGACTATCAGGCCGATGAGCGACAGGAAAGCCATCAGGCACCAGGCAGGATGCCGGCCCTTGGCCTTGGCGTAGTAGGCCAGACCGATCAGCAAGAGAGCGGTCCCGACCACCATGAGCAGCGTGCCCACCGCTCCGGACGAACCGCTCAGCACCCTTCCGACGATCTGCAGAAGCAACCCCGGGATACCGGCCAACAGACTGATGTTGTTGTACTGCTTGATCATTCCACCGCCTCCTTCAAGATCATGCCTGCCGCCCGCCGACAACCGGCGTCTGCCCCTCCAGGGCAGCACGCGGCGTGCGGCACCAGGGAACTCCCCCGAGACGGCCCGGCAGCGGCGTTGGAGCATAGCCACCGGCCACCGGACCGTCAAGCGGCTTCTTCGACATTCGTACGGTGGCCGGCCCGCCTCAGACTCTGTTCCGCAAAGCACTCGGCGACAGCGTCTTACGCGCTTCTGCTCGTCAACCGGTATGCCGACACCAACAGGCGCCGCCGGGCGCCAGTATCCACTGGTGCAACTCAGCGAGGACCGAAGCCGATGCTGCCTCGCGGAGTCCCAAGAACATGGTCCTTTACCCGGGCGACCGCCGCATCGGTCAGGATGCCCCGCCGGTAAGGCTCGGCTAACGATCCTTCCTTCCTGGCGCTACACCCACTGCAGACTACACTCCATCCCGGTGGGCAACCTCGAACGCCGGAGAATCTATCATGTCCACGCCGATTCAGCCCACCGACAGCAGCCATTGGCCCCGAGCCATGCGAGCGCTCACCGACACCGTCGCCACGCTTCTCATGCGCTCCTACTGGATCGCCCGCGGCCGGGCGGCACGCCACGCTTCCGGCCACGTCCGGACCATGGGCCAGCGCGACGACGCCATCTGGCACTGGCAGATCGCCGAACGCATCCTCGGCATCCAGTGCCGGCGCATCGGCAGGATGAATCCTCACAAACGCCCCGACGTCCTGGACGAGGACCGTTTCGAGGTCATCCAGATCATGCGCCTGATGGGCTGGGGGCCGGTAAAGGCCGCCACTCACTTCGTTCTCCACGTCAACACCATCCGCACTTGGAAACGGGAGTTCTTCAAGGCCAACGCCGTCGGCCGTTTCTTCGGCTCCGCCCCCTTCAACAAGCTAGGCGACGCCACCAGATGGCTCGTCCACGAGGTCCGCCGCATGTGCCCGCACTTGGCCGTGGGCTCCCGCACCATCGCCAAGATGATCGTCCAGGCCGGCATCAAGATCAGCCGCTCGTCGGTACAGCGCATCCTGCGCGAGGAGCCGCCCAAGAAGCGAGCCCGAAGAGCAGCCGCCCCCGGCGGCACTGACACCATCCCCTACAACATCCTGGCGCCCAAACAGACGAACCGAACCTGGCACTTGGACCTCACCGTCGTCAGCCTCTTCTGGTGCAAGTTCCACATCGCCGCACTCGTGGACGGCTTCTCCAGGAAGCTCCTGACTCTCCGCGTCTACGCCAGAACGCCCACCTGGAAAACGATGGCCGCCCTCGTACGTCGAGCCACGGCCACTCACGGCAAGCCCCGCTTCCTGGTCACCGACCATGGCTGCCAGTTCCGGAAACGCTTCCACCGCTACGTGGATACCACCCTGGGCATCACCCACGTCCGAGGCAAGGTCCGCTCCTGGACCTTCAACGGCAAGGTCGAACGCTTCTTTCGCACCTTGAAGCTCTGGTGGCGCCTGACGCTCTTCCCCTGGGCCTTCGACAAGGTCGGCATGGCCAGGCGGATGCAGTTGCGCCTTGATGTCTTCCAAGACTGGTACAACATCAGGCGAGTTCACCAGGCCCTCGGCGGCCTGACGCCAGACCAGGTCTGGACCGAGTCCGGCCCGCCTACGGCCGTGGCCATCCGCGCCAACGACCCGCAGCCCGAGATCCACATCCGCCGCCACCGCTACCGAGACGACCCGCACCTGCCCGACCTCGAACTGGAGATCGAGTGGGCCGAGGTGGCCTGACGAGGAGACACGACGGCGGATAGACGAGCGTTCGTACAACCGCGAGGAGAAGGTCTGCCTGCAGCTCACTTCGGGCCTCGTTCCTCGTCGTTTTGACCGCCAGCCGCGTCATTTTTCGCCTTCGTTTTGAGCTCCCTTCGACCCACATTCTCCCGTAAGCGTCAGACGAACCACACTCCCCGGCTCAGGGGGTTCAGGCACGGAGTTT
>CALGYR010000117.1 GCA_937935355.1 uncultured bacterium
CGGAGTGCCCCCGCCCGAAGAACCGAGCCCCCTGCCCTCCGGCCCTCGACGAACGAAAGGCTCGCACGATGAGAGCCAGGCGCCTTTCCGACTTGTTGTCTGCCGGCGACCGCGTGGCGGTCAGCAACATCACCGGCCGCGAGGCCAGCAAGGTGACCGAGGCCACGCTGCGCTACTGCCGCAACATCGTGGCCGGCTGGGCGCTGGGCAAGGGCGGCCAGGACATCCGCCCGGAGGATGGCGGCGCGCGCGTGCCGGTCTTCGCCACCTTCCAGGAGCTCATGGCGAACCTGCCCGCCGCACAGCGGCCCAACAAGGCGGTGGTCTACTCGCCGCCCGAGGCGGTCTACGGCGACGTCAAGGAGATCGTGGCCTACGGACGCGGCCGGATCGAGACGGTCTTCGTCATCACCGAGCACGTCTCCGTGGAGGTGACCGCCAAGATCCGGAGCATCTGCGCGGAGGCGGACGTCGACGTCATCGGCTGCAACACCCTGGGGATCATCAACGTCCACGACCACGTGCGGGTCGGCGCGGTCGGCGGCGAGAACCCGGAGGAGAGCTTCGTCCCCGGCTCGGTGACGGTGATCTCCAACTCCGGCAACATGGTCAACACCATCTCGAGCTACCTGCTCTCGGCGGGCATGGGCACGAGCTTCGGCTGCTCGACCGGCAAGGACGCGCTCATCCTCACTCCGCCCGGCGACTTCCTGCGCCTGGCGGCCGAGGACGCGCACACCCGGCTCGCGGTCATGTACGTCGAGCCCGGCGGCCTCTACGAGAAGGAGGCCCTGGAGACCGTGCGGGCGAAGAAGCTCGAGCTGCCGCTGCTGGTCTACGTGGCCGGGCGCCTGGCCGAGGGCCGGCGGCTCTCCCTCGGGCACGCCGGGGCGGTGGTCGAGGGGCCGGGCACCTCGGCGAGCGGCAAGATGCGGCTCTTCGACGAGCACTTCGGCGTCGAGCCCTTCGACCCGGAGAAGAGCTACCCGCGCGCGAAGAAGCTCCTGCGCTCCTACCGCCGGGGCATCCGGGTGACCGCGCTCCACCACCTGCCCCTGGCCATGCCGCTCCTGCGCGCGGCGCACGGCTGGGACCGCGACTTCCGGCCCAAGCACCCGCTGGCCCTGAACCCCTGGATGACCAACCTCCGCGACCTCGACCGGCGGCTGCCGCGCTCGCTCGTCCTCCACCCCGGCTCGGTCCCCGAGCCCTACGGCGAGCAACTCCGGCGCGCCTCGACCGTGACCATCGGCGCGGAGCTGGCCCGCCGGGACATGCGCTCGGCCAGCCACGCCTCGAGCATCGAGCTCGGCGTGCCCCGCATCTACGGGCGTTCGGCGGTCGGGCTCATGCGGGAGGGCTCCTTCGCCCGGGCGCTCATTCTCGCCTGGACCGGCGAGGAGCCGCGCCACGACTTCGAAGCCGGGCTCGTCGAGCGCTGCCTGATCGCCGCGCTCACCAACGGGCCCGGGACCATCTCGGCGCAGGCCGCCAAGCTCTCGGCCTCGGCGGGCAACCCGCCCAACGCGGCGATGATCGCGACGCTCGCGGCCATCGGCCGGGTCCACGGCGGCAACGGCGCCGACGCGGTGCGCTACCTCGCGCGGGTCTTCGGCCCCACCGCGCTCGAGGACCCCTACGCGGAAGAGCCCGGCGTGGACCTCGAGGCGCTCGCCGACGCCGAGCTCCGGCGCTTCGCCGCCGAGCGCGCCGCGGCCAAGGAGGCCGGCGTCGACTACCTGCGCATCCCCTGCCTGGGCCACCCGGTCTACCGCGACAAGGAGGTCAACTTCGACCCCCGCGAGCGCGCCGTGGCCGAGGTCCTCGAGAAGAAGGGGCTGCGCAACTGCTTCCTGGACTTCTACCACCTGGTGGCCGTGAAGCTCCGCGACGCGGGCGTGACCAAGACGGCCATGGCCGTGAACGTCGACGCGGCCATCGCCGCCGTGTGGCTGGGGATAGCCTGGCCGCTCTTGCGCGAGAAGCGCATGACGCTCGAGCGCGCCGCGGACCTGCCCTTCCTGGCCTTCGCGTTGGGACGCGCGGCCGGCGGGGCCTCGGAGTTCCTCGACCACCAGGACCACGGCGAGCCCATGGACATGCGCATCCCCGCAAGCGAGGTGCGGTCGCTGACGCGGGCCAAGGACTGAACGCCTGCTCCGCCACCGATGAACACAGATGAACACGGATGCCTTCGCTTTTGGGCAGCCGGTCCACGGCATGGACGACGGGCTGGCGCTGGCTACAATACGGCGCGCTTGAAGCGCCTGCGCCGGATTTCTTTTGGAGGAGCACCGATGAGCCGCAGAATCCTGGGGTTGGCCACCATGTTCGCAGTCTTCAGCGCGCTGGCGTCTTTCGGACCGGCCCGGACGGTGGAGGCGGCCCCTGAGACCAAGGCCGTCCCGGCCCCGCGGACCGTCCCCGACGGAGTCTACAAGGGGGCCAGCCGCGGCTACGTCGACGACGTCACCGTCCAGATGACGGTGACCGACGGTAAGATCGCCGAGGTCAGGGTCCTCGGCCAGAAGGAGAGCCGCGCGCGCACCTCCCTCGCCGACGTGCCGCCGAAGATGGTCGCCAAGCAGGGCACCCAGGTGGACGCTACCACCGGCGCCACGGTCACGAGCCGGGCGATCATGCGGGCGGCCCAGGTCGCCCTCGAGAGCTCCGCGCCCATCAAGCTCGCCGACGTGCCCGACGGCACCTACACGGGCGTGAGCCGCGGCCGGGCCCTCGACATCGCCGCGGAGGTCACGGTCCAGAAGGGCCGGATCGAGTCGGTGAAGCTCACCGGCAGGCCCGACGCTCCGCGTCTGCCGGCGGCCCAGGAGGCCCAGAAGGTCATCCCCCAGCGCATCGTCGAGAAGCAGAGCGCGACGGTCGACGTCCACCCCGGCGCGGAGGCCACCAGCATCGGCATCATGCGCGCCGTGCAGGCCGCGCTGGAGTCCTCGGTGCCCAGGGTGCTGCAGCCGAAGTAGATTCCCTCGAAGCCGGCCATCAAGCCTTTCCGGCTATGCTTTGCGCTCCTCTTGCGCATCTTTGCGGCCGATAGCTCCTGTCTTTCGCATCCCGGCAGTTGCGACCCGAGCCGGCCGCGGCTATCTTGCCGGCCATGAACCCCGTCTACGGCGTCTCCACCTGCATCGCCCCGGAGCTCTCCCGGCCAGAGCTCCTCGAGAAGCTCGCCGTCGCCGGGCTGCGGGAGCTCGAGCTCACCGGCGAGGCCGGCGCGTTCGGCGGCTGGCTCGCCGACCCGGCCGCCGCCCGGCGCGAGGTAGAGGCCGCCGGGCTCCGGGTCCGCTCGGTGCACACTCCCGAGGCCGGCTGGGACAACGGCGCGCCGGATCCGGAGAAGCGCCTAGCCGCCGGCCGCGCGGCCGCGGCGGTGCTCTCCGCGTCCGCCGAGGTCGGGGCCGGGACGGCGATCTGGCACCCGACCATCTCCGGCCACGACTACTCTCCGGCCGAGGCGCCCGGACATGTCGCACGCTCCGGAGAGTCGCTGGCCGCCTTCGCGGAGCGCGCCAGGGCCGCCGGGTTGCGCGTCGCCGTCGAGAACCTGCCGCGCCGGCGCACCGCCCGGCCGCTCACGAGCGTGCAGGAGCTCCTGCCCTTCGTCTCGGCCCACGGGCCGGACGTGGGCATCTGCCTCGACGCCGGGCACTCCAACGCCAACGGCCTTTCGGCTGCGGCCGAGGCCCGCGCGGCCGGCGCGCGGCTTTTCGCCACGCACATCCAAGACAACGACGGGAAGGGGCAGGACCAGCACCTCGTGCCGGGAGCGGGCACGACCGACTGGCCGGCCCTCGTCCGCGCCCTCGACGAGATCGGCTACTCCGGAGGCCGGATCTTCGAGGTGGTGAACTCCCAGGGCGAAACGGACGCGCTCATCGCCAGGCTGGCCGGGCTGGCCCGCGCGTGGTCGGGGTGCTGAGACACTGCTTCCTTAAGCCCCACGAACGGAAAACCGCAGAACCGCAGAATGTCGAACTCAGAATGAGTGGACATGAGCACTTTTGCCGCGGCTCACGCAGCCGCGGCCAGAGTGGTTTCGA
>CALGYR010000118.1 GCA_937935355.1 uncultured bacterium
CAGGCTCGAAAGAGCCCTGCTCGCATCATGACGAACTTCCCGGCAACTTGTGTTATATAGCCCTTGTCCCTGCGTCCGGGTCGAGGCTGCGCCGCTCGTCGTCGAGGCCAGCAAGCCCGCCAAGGTCACCGTGCGCATTCACAGCCTGACTCTCGAGGGCAGGAAGTCCTTCCCTGTCTACGTCGAGCTCCTGGAGCCGGCCAAGGGCGTGCTCCGGGCCGACGTTACAGCCGAGGTCGAGCGCGTGCCCGCGAAGATACTGCTCACTCCCGAGGCCTTCCACTTCGGCTCGGCCAAGCCCGGCAAGACCGCCACGGTCAGGCTCGCGAACCTCACCAAGTACCCGTTGGCCGTCCAGGAGCTCGCCTCGACGCTGGCCGGCTCGGCCGTCGAGATGAAGGGCACGAAGACCCTGGCGCCCGGCGAGGCCGGCGAACTCACCCTGAAGCTCGCGCTCCAGGACAAGGATCCTGACTGCCGCAGAGTGGCCAGCACCCTCGCCGCGCACATCGGAAGCTCGGCAACGGCGCTCGCACCGGAGTTGATCGCGCTCCTTTCCGACCAGTCAGCCCTCGTCAAGCTCAACTGCATCAACGCGCTGGACGCCATGAGCCCGAGTCCTCCGGACGTGCCCGGTTTGGTCTGGCGCTACTCCTACAACTACCGCAGCACCCCCACTGCGAGAAGTGAACCATCGTTACCACCGTTCGACAACACTGCCTGGCCTCGCCCGACACGACTCGACGCGGACACGACTCGACAGATGGTCGCAGGCTTGGTGAGTGCCATCCAAGACGAGGACCAGGAAGTGGCAGAAGCCGCCATGAGCACCCTCAGAAGATTCGGACACGACTCAGCCCCAGCCGTCAACAATCTCATCGGAATCCTGACCACTGGCTCTGAAGACCTGCGCGTGAACGCCGTTGCCGTACTGGCCTGCATCGGACCTGAGGCCTCCGGGGCAATATCGGCACTGACCACTTGCCTCGCCGATCCATGCGAAGACTTGCGTGTCAACGCGATCTGTGCGCTGGCCAGGGCGGTCAAGGACCGCGCCGTCCTGGAGAAACTGCTCACATCTTGTGCGAAAGACGGCACCCCCAGGGTCCGGGAAGCCGCCAGCAAAGCCATGGCTCAACGTACCGAACCCTGACCGCGCACTACACGATCTTCAGGTAACGACCAAGGGCAGCAGCCTACGCTTACCCCACGCGCCCTCTCGCCGCAGACCCGCTCTTCCGCCAGGCCCGGTACGCCTTGAGCGCTCGCACCCATCCGCCCAGCAGCCTTCCGGCCGCTCCCACCAACTTCGGGGCCGTCTTTCGAACCTCGGAGCTCTTCATGATTGGCTCGCCCCGATCTTCTCGGGCACCGATCTCTTCGACAATCCTTGCCTTGCTCCACGCCTGGAGCTTGGCTACGAAGGGCAAGCCGAACTCTCGGGCACCCGCGAACGGTTCGAAGGGGCTCTGCGGAAGCTCAGGGGCGTGCTCGGGAGGTGCATGGTCACCGACGCGAAGTTTCGGGGTCAGGTGAAACTGTATCAAGTCGAGCGCATCAAGGGAGGGGCCGCTTCTGCCACGGTTAACCGCGAGGTCGGCAGTCTGAAACAGGTGCTGACTGAGGCGTCGGACTGTTTCCCGGGATTCGTCAACCCTCTGCTCGGGCTCAAACAACTGAAACTCCCCAGAGGCGGCCGGCGGGCATTGACTACGGCAGAAGTTCGCAAGGTCATGGCCGTGCTCAGGACGCCGGAGGAACGCCTGCGGTTCGGGCTGTATGTTCTCACCGGGATGCGGCGAGGCGAGGGGACTCACCTACGGTGGATTAGCGTGGACCTGGAAAACGCCGTCATCAAGATCGAGCCCTACGACGACTGGCAGCCCAAGAATGGCGATGCCAGAGTCATCCCGATCTGCCCGGAACTTGCCCAGATCCTCATGGCCGCTCCCAAGAGAGGGCCAAATGTCCTGGTGACGAGGAAGGGAAATCCCTTCCACTCCGATAACGGCAACTCTCTCATGAGGTGGATGAGGAGGGTCTACCGGAGGGCTGGACTAGCGGACTGGGAGGACCTGGGCGTCCATACGTTGCGCCACACGTACTGCAGCCGCTTGGCCCAGATGGGCATTCGGGCTGAATTGCGGGCTGAGATCGTTGGTCACCGGACCTTGGCGATGCAGGATCGCTACACCCACACTGAGATCGATGACGCTCTGCAGGCCGGCAAACAGGTCAGCTACGCATGAAAAAGTGTGCTGGATCTTGTACGCAGTTCATGCATGCCGCGGCCCTTTTCCCCTCGGAAAACAGGCCCGCAAATTTGTACGTAGTTTGTACGTGGAACGCGTTCTTCCGGACCGTCCTGGCACCAGTGGCGCCTATGGCGCAAGACATGGCCCGCAAGGCCCACTCCACGCAAGTGCCGCTGCCGCACCGGATTAGCTGCAAGTTGCTTGACAAAACGGGATGGGACACTAGACTCTCATCCCAGTGCCAAGGTAGCTCAGTTGGTAGAGCACCGCACTGAAAATGCGGGTGTCCCCAGTTCGACTCTGGGCCTTGGCACCACACACTTGGGGCTTCCTTCGCGAGCGGAGGAAGCCCCAAGTGTTTTGGTGGAGGGTGGAAGGTGGAAGGTTGAGGGCCTGGAGAGGGCGGCGGACCCGGTCAGTCCTCCACCCTCCACCCTCCACCCTCCACCTTCAACCGCCGTCACTTCCCCGCATGCTCCTTGACGCGCGCCACGCTCTCGAGCGCCTTGGCGGCGACGTTGTCCGCGGTGAAGCCGAACTTCTCGAAGACCGTCTTGTAGGGCCCCGAGGCGCCGAAGCGATCGAGCCCCACGGAGGCGCCGAAGGTCCCGACGTACTTCTGCCAGCCGTCGGTGACGCCGGCCTCGACAGAGACGCGCGCGGCGCAGTCCGGCGGCAGGACGCTCGCGCGGTAGCTCTCCGGCTGGGCGTCGAAGAGCTCCTGGCTGGGCATGCTCACGACGCGCGCCTGGACGCCCTTGGCGGCGAGCTTCCCGGCGGCCTCCAGGGTCACGGCCACCTCGGAGCCCGTGGCGATGAGGATGACGTCGGGCTTGCCGCCCGGAGCGTCGGTCAGGACGTAGCCGCCCTTGGCGAGATTCGCGGCCGGACCGTGCTTGGTGCGGTCGAGCGTGGGCAGGTTCTGCCGTGTCAAGGCCAGCACCACCGGGCCCTTGACGGAGAGCGCCTGGCGCCAGGCCTCGGCGGTCTCGTTCGAATCGCACGGCCGGATCACGGTCATGCCCGGGATGATGCGCATCGAGGCCAGGTGCTCGACCGGCTGGTGGGTCGGCCCGTCCTCCCCGACGCCGATGGAGTCGTGGGTCATCACGTAGACGACCTTGAGGCCCATGAGCGCGGCCAGTCGCATCGGCGGGCGCATGTAGTCGGCGAAGACGAAGAAGGTCGCGCCGTAGGGGATCACCCCGCCGTGCAGGGCCATGCCGTTCAAGGCCGAGCCCATGCCGTGCTCGCGCACCCCGAAGTGGAAGTTCCGGCCGGAGTAGGCGCAGGCCTGGAAGTCGCCGCCGTCCTTGAGCAGGGTCTTGGTCGAGGGAGCCAGGTCCGCCGAGCCGCCGATCAGGTTGGCGACCTTGGCGGCGACGGCGTTCAGGACCACGCCCGAGGAGTTGCGGGTGGCCTCGCCCTTGGGGTCGGCCGGGAAGGACGGCACCGATGCGTCCCAGCCCGCGGGCAGTTCGCCGGCCATCCAGCGGCGGAACTCGGCGGCCAGCTCCGGATGGGCCTGCTGGTAGGCCGCGAAGCGCTTCTGCCATTCGGCCTCGAGCCCCTTGCCCTTCTCGAGGATCTGGCGCCGGCAGCCGTCCACCTCGGCCGGGACGTGGAACTCCTCGTCAGGCCAGCCCAGGTTTTTGCGAGTGGCCTTGGCCTCGTCGGTGCCCAGCGGCTCGCCGTGGGACTTGGACGTGCCCTGCTTGTTGGGGCTGCCGAAGCCGATGACGCTCTTGACCGCGATGATCGAGGGCTTGTCGGTCACCGCCTGGGCGGCTCGGATGGCCGCGGCGATGGCGGCCACGTCGTTGCCGTCCGAGACGGTCTGGACGTGCCAGCCGTAGGCCGCGAAGCGCGCCGCGCGGTCCTCGGTGAAGGCCAGGTCCGTCTTGCCCTCGATGGTGATGCGGTTGTCGTCGTAGAGGTAGATGATCCGGCCGAGCTTGAGGTGCGCCGCAAGCCCCGCCGCCTCGTGACTTACACCTTCCATCAGGTCGCCGTCGGAGACTATGGCGTAGGTGAAGTGGTTGACGATCTCGTGGCCCGGGCGATTGAACCGCTCGGCCAGGAAGCGCTCGGCGATGGCCATGCCCACGCCGTTGGCGAAGCCCTGGCCCAGCGGACCCGTGGTGGTCTCGACGCCGGGCGTGTGGCCGGCCTCGGGGTGGCCGGGGGTGAGCGAACCCCACTGCCGGAACTTCTTGAGCTCCTCGAGCGGCACGGCGTAGCCGGTCAGGTGCAGCAGCGCGTAGAGCAGCATCGAGCCGTGGCCGGCCGAGAGCACGAAACGGTCGCGGTCGGGCCAGGCGGGGTTGGCCGGGTTGTGGCGGAGGAACTCCTTCCAGAGCACGTGCGCAGCCGGGGCCATGCCCATGGGCATGCCCGGGTGACCGGACTTGGCCTTCTCCACGGCGTCCACCGCGAGCATGCGGATGGTGTTGATGCAGAGCTGGTCGAGCTTCTCGTTGGCCATCGAATTCCTCTCTCTCAAACGGTCCCTGATCAGGCCGGCTGATGGTAGCAGCGCCTGGGCGTTTTGCAAGAGCGTGGTGAACTGGGAGGGGCTGAGGGACTGAGGCACTAAGGCACTAAGGCACTGAGGGATTGGGTCCGGGAGGAGCGAGAGCAATAACTTGCTGCCGTGTTCTGCCCTGGCCGTCTTAGTGCCTTAGTGCCTCAGTCCCTCAGTGCCTTCTTCGTGTCCTTGACTCCAGCCCCGGCGCGCTGTATTCTCTGGTCAGGAGCCGGGGATAGAAGACATATGCGTGTTCTCCTCATCAACCATTTCCCGCTGAGCGGATCGGGCAGCGGCGTCTACGTGGCCAACGTGGCCCGCGAGCTGCTGGAGCTCGGCCACCAGGCGATGGTGCTGTGCCCCGACACCGTCCCGCCCGAGCCGGGCGAGTACCCCTTCCCGGTCGAGACCATCACCTGTCCGGGCCCCGGCCGCGCCGAGGGCTCGGGCAAGACCAGCCTCTCCTTCCCCTTCCCGTGCTTCACCACCCATCCGCGCAGCAGCCGGACCTTCTACGCGCTCTCCGAGCCGGAGATCGCCGAGTACGTCGCGGTGCTCGAGGCCCGCGCCAGGCGCGCGGCCGAGGGCTTCAAGGCCGACGTGGTCCACGCCCAGCACCTGTGGGTGACCTCGGCGGTGGCCCGCCGCGCCGGCCGGCCCTACGTGGTCACCAGCCACGGCACCGACCTGCTCGGCTACCGCGCCGACCCCCGCTACCGGCCCTTCGCCCACGAGGGCGCCGAGGGCGCCAGGCGGATCATCGCCGTCTCCCAGGCCACCGCCCGCGAGGTGGTCCAGACCTTCGGCACCGGCCCCGACCGCCTGGTGGCGCTGCCCAACGGAGTCGACGGAAAGCGCTTCCGGCTCCTGGACATCCCCCGCGCGGAGGTCTTCCAGGAGTTGGGCCTGCCCGCCCCGTTCGGCCCGGTGGTCATCTACGCAGGGAAGCTGGCCTGCTTCAAGGGCTCGGACGTGCTCATCGACGCCGCCAGCATCTACGAGCGGCAGATCCCCAACGTCACCACCCTGATAGTCGGCGAGGGCGCCGAGCGCCGGGCGCTCGAAAGCATGGTCCGGGCGCTGCGCCTGCACGGGGTCCACTTCATCGGCTTCGTCGACCAGGAGAAGCTGGTTCGCCTGTACTCCGCGGCCGACATCGCCGTGGTCCCGAGCCGCGAGGAGCCCTTCGGTCTCGCCGCTCTCGAGGCCATGGCCTGCGGGCTGCCCGTGGTGGCCAGCTCGGTCGGCGGCCTCATCGAGTACGTGGACGACACCGTCGGGCGCCTGGTGCCCCCGGACAACCCCGGGGCGCTGGCCTACGCCATCGGCGAGGAGATCCGCGCCGGCGGCCGCAAGGCCAAGGGCGCCGCGGCCGCCGCGCGCGGCGCGACCTACAGCTGGCGCAAGCACGCCGAGCGGCTGATCGAGTTCTACGGCGAAGCGGCGGGACGGTGACGACTGATGGGTGAGGGTGGAAGGTGGAGGGTGGAAGTAGGGGAGGACGAGATTGGCGAAGTTGAGCTCCTTTCGTGAACTACGCGTCTATCAAGAACTACGGCGGCTGCATCTTATGGTGAACCAGGAGAGCTTGCTCTTCCCGAAGTTCGAGTTGTTCGAACTTGGTGCGCAACTGAGGCGATCATCCAATGCGGCTCCAGCCATACTGGCAGAAGGTTGGGGCAGCAGGCACACCAACATCTACCTCGAAGCCATAAGCCGATCCAAAGGAGAGATCCGCGAGACACAGCATCACCTCGATATCGCCCATGCCAAGAACGTGTCTATCAGTCAGGCTGACGAATGGAGCACGGTTACCAGGCTCACCGAAACGGTCATGGTCGAGTTCGACAAGCCGTCCGTTTGACCTCCACCCTCCACCCTCCACCCTCCACCTTCCACCTTCCACCCTCAACCCGTCAGTTCCCCCTTCACCACCTTCCCCGCCGGGTTGCGCGGCAGGCGGTCGAGGAACACCACCCGGGCGGGCACCTTGTAGCTGGGCAGCCGGTCGTAGCAGTGCTTGCGGAGGGCCTGGGCGGCGAGCGTCGCGTCGCGGCGGACCACGTAGGCCTCGACGATCTCGCCGAGGAAGCTGGCCGCGCCGGCCGCCGGAGCGCCCCTGACTGCGGCCTCCTCCACGCCCGGGTGGCTCATCAGGCAGGCCTCGACCTCGGCCGCGAAGACGTTCTCGCCGCCGACGATGATCATGTCCTTCTTGCGGCCCTTGATGAAGAAGTAGCCCTCCTCGTCGACCGAGGCCAGGTCGCCGGTGCGGAACCATTCCCGGCCGTCGATGGTCGCGAGCGACGCGGCGAGACGCTCCGGGTCGTTGTAGTAGCCGGGGATGACGTTCTCCCGGGCGAAGAGCAGCTCGCCGGCCTCCCCGGGCGGGAGCTCGGCGCCGGCCTCGTCCACGACCCGGGCCTCCACGAAGGGCAGGAGCCGGCCGATGGAGTCCGGGCGCTCGCCGGCCTCCTCGCCGGTAAGCACGTGGGTCATGCTGATGGTCTCGGTGAGCCCGAAGAAGTTGTGGAGCTCGACGCCCGGGAACCTCTCTTGGAGCGCGCGGATGGTGGCCACCGGCATGGGGCTGCCCGCGTAGGCCATGATCCGCAGCGAGGACCTGTCGCAGGCCTCGAGCCCCTCGACCTTGAGGAGCTGCTGGAAGACGGTGGGCACGCTCAGGAAGGTGGTGATCCGCTCGCGCCCGACCAGCTCCATGAGGCGCCGGGCGTCGGTCGGCGCGGCGATCACCACCGGCGTGCGGGTGTAGGCCGCGGTCGGCAGCGAACTGTAGAGCGCCGTGCAGTGGAACATGGGGTTCACCAGCAGATGCACGTCGCTCCGGCAGAACTGGTGGGCGTTGATGGCGGTCATCACGTTGAAGATGAGGTCGCAGTGGCGCATCACCGCGCCCTTGGGGACCGCGGTCGTGCCCGAGGTGTGCATGACGATGGCCGCGGCGTCCGGCGCGATCGGTGCCGGCGGCTGCCCGGCCTCCGGCGCCGGCTCGTCGGCCAGGAGCGCGTCCCAGCCGGTCATGCCCGAGCCGCCGGGCTCCAGGGCGATCGCGGCCCGCGGCAGGCCTCCGGCCTCCGCGGCGGCTTCGAGCGGCGCGCGGTCTCCGGCCGAACGCACCACCAGGACGTCCGGCCGGACGCTCCGGCAGATTCCGGCCAGGCTGTCGGCCTTCAGCCAGCTGTTGAGCGGCACCACCAGCCCGCCCAGGCGGACCGTCGCCCAGTAGAGCAGGTAGTACTCCAGGCAGTTGGGGAGGAAGACCGCGACCCTGGGCCGCTCGGCACCGGAGAGCCGCACGAGGTTCGCGGCGATCCGCCCGACGAGCGCGTCGGCCTGGCCGTAGGTCAGCCGCCGCTCGCCGTCGACGACGGCCAGGCGCTCCGGCCCGGTTTCGACCGTCTCCCGCCAGAAGTCGCGGATGGTGTGGAGCACGGGCTTGCGGACGGGGAGCGCGGCCTCCCCGAGCAGTCCGGCCAGGGCCGGCTCGATGGCGTCGGCCACGTGCCGGTTGCCGTACTCGTTGGGGTGGTTGCGGTCGAGCCAGCAGGTCCGCCGGCCGACGATGCGCTCCTGGATGTTCGGGACGTAGGGGCAGCCGTGCTTCCGGGCGAGCTCCGCCTCCATGCCGCGGAAGGCCACGGCGCGTTCGTCGATGCCGTACGCCTTCTCACGGCGCGCGCCGGACTCGTCCAGGTACGGGCCGAAGACGCCCAGGAGGACCGGCCGGGCGCCGATCCTCCGGACGGCGCCGAGGATCAGGTCGATGTCCCCGGCCCAGGCCTCCGGCGGGCGCTCCTCGTGCCACCAGTCGTTGGCGCCGAACTCGACCAGGACCGCGTCCGGCCGCCCGGCCAGGACGTCGGCCTCCAGCCGCGCCAGCGCGTCGGGCAGCTTGTCGCCGCCCACGCCGCGGTTGACGAACTCGTGGCGCGGGAAGCGCTCCTGCAGGATGTCACTGAAGCGTCCGGCCTCGCCGCCGCAGCTCGTCAGGCTGTCCCCGAAGCACACGATCTTCACGGCCGTCCCTCCGTCCCCATCCCCGTCACCGTCACCGTCCCCCGCCCCACCCCGCCCCACCCCACCCCACGGCGCCCCGCCGGATTCTACCGCGGGCCAGGCGCCCTTCAAAGGCGTTGGCGCTCGCCTCACGGCCGCAGCAAGGATCGGAGACCATCCCTTCTTCGAAGGGACCCACTCAACGCGGAGGTCGCGGAGGCAACGCAGAGGACGCAGAGGGTGGCATGACCGGAATCGGGCCTTTCTCCGCGACCTCCGCGAAACCTCCGCGGCCTCTGCGTTGAAGAATGACCGCCGGTTGCCCAGGAGATGTTCGCCTGCTGCATAGACTCTTGGCGGCGCCCGGCCCGGCGGTTGCTTGTCGTCCGGACTGCATCGCGCTGCAGGGGGACGCCTGAGGCAGTGCACTGCACCATCCCGGTGCACTCCTGCCCCAGGCCCTGCGGCCGATTGCTGCACTTCGGACAACGAGGGGGGTAGACTGATGGACGCGCCGGGATTCCATATCATCACCACGGTACAACGCGAGGTGCTGGTGCTGCGGCCGGCCGGTTGGCTCAACTTCGCCAACTGCGCCGAACTGGAGCGGATATTGGACGCCGCGGACAAGGCGGGGCACCGCCGGGTGGTCATCGACCTCTCGGCCTCGCAGTTCCTGGACCAGATGGTCATGAGTTCCCTGGTCCTCTGGAAAGGGCGCCTGGAGGACCGGGGCGGCCGCCTGGTCCTGGCGACCCCGAGCCGTCCGGCCATGAGCGCTCTGCGCGCCGGCGGACTGCACAACTACCTGCCCGTCGGCTCGAGCCTGAGCGAGGCGCTGGTCCTGGCCAGGCGCAGGATCAGCTCCGGCCGGCTGCAGTCGGTGGCCCGGAATTAGACTGGTTGAGGGTGGAAGGTGGAGGGTGGAGGAAGGAAGGACGGGAGCTGCGGACTGCCGTTGGAAGAATACCTGGGCTCAAAGAGGAGCGGGCCCATTGAACTGAAGGCTGGCAGAGCCGATATCAGGAAGCGGTCGTGCGCAGCCCGTATCCGGCATTCGACAGTCCGCGGATCGGGCCTCGACAGCTGCATCGGGGACATCCTGCCGTCCAGTCCCCTCCACCCTCAACCCTCCACCTTCCACCATCAACCCCTAACGTCGTCCTTCAGCCTCCCCCAAGGCCAGCGCCGAAAGAGCCTCGGCATCGTCCACTTGGCACGGGGCATCGGTCGAAGCAGCCGGCATAGTCTCGCCACCCAAGCATCCTCAATCGATGGTCACCGCTCTGCGTTGCGTCGTCAGGCTCTCCGGGAAGTCCCGGCGCGCCTGGTACTGCTTCAGCCAGTATTCGGCGGTGCTCCGCGCGTGCTCGAAGGCCACGCGCTCGGCGTCGGTTCTGGCGGCGCGCTCGGCCCCGGCGGCTTCCGCCGCGACCCGCTTGAAGGCCTCGGTCATCGCCTCGTAGTGCCCCTCCGCCTGCACGTGGAGGGTGACCTTGAGCGCGAAGTCGACGAACTGGTACTTCTCGTGGGCCCCGGAAAGATTGTCCAGCGTGAAGAGGGCCGCGGCGGCCTTGGTTGGCGAGTCGGCCTTGCGCACCAACTCGCTGAGCCGGAGCGCCTTCTCCAACTCGGGCAGATGCCGCATGTGGTCGTTCGGATTGGGGAACTTCTTCGCTCGCTCCTCGGTGTCCTCGATGATGTCCCGCAGGGCGGCGGTCGCCTCGTCGGCATTGATGACCGCCAGGCGCTCGGATGCCCAGCAGGCCGCCATGGCGGAAGGGCAGTATCTCCAGACGTAGGCCCGCAGGTAGCAGACCCTTTCGTCCGGGGACCGCCGCCGAAATTCCGAGCGGATGTCGTCCATGGGGAAATAGGTGCCCTCGAGCTCCATTTCCCTCCAGGCGGCAAAGACCATGCTGTTGCTCGTCATGTGGGGCCGGGAGAGGCGGAATTCCATGGTTTCGTAGCGGTTCTGGAAGTCCCGCACTGCCCGCCACAGCGGGTACGCGCCGCTGCGGACGGCGGCATCGCAGGCGAACTGCACCGTGTCGCCGTCCTTGGACCACAGGCAGTGCGAGGCCGTGTCGCGCAGCGCGCGGCCATAGTCCCCAGACGCGGGATTGCGGTAGTAGTCGATCAGGGATAGCCTCAGGGCGACGCGCAGTTCCTCGGGCGACTCCTTGCCCGTCAGTGGCCGGGGCCTATCGGCGGGATCCCCTGGTTCGCCGAGCACGTAGTACGGGTTGGGCACCTCGACGAGCAGCACGCCCGGCCCGCCCGGCGCGCTCCCGGCGCCCCTCGCGTCCCCTGCCCCGCGGTCGCAGCCTGCGGCCATGACCGCCAGGACCAGAAGAGCCGGGAGCCCCCGCGCGCCCATCCCGGCCATGCGCCCCACCTTCGAACCGACCGGCTCAGGCATCATCGCTGCCCCTCCTCCCGCTTCGCATCGCAGATCACCGCCACCGGCGTCACTTTGTCCTTTGGGAAGACGCGGTCAGTCGCCGGGAGTCCGGAAGAAACCGCGAGGCAGCTGTTCGAGGTCACCGCCGGTCGGGGTTCGGTCTTGATTAGCGCTTAGCGCCATCCGCCGTCCCTGGCGACCGGTTCGTCACGCTCCCGCCGGGCCCAGGGCGTCCGCGCCTCGTCGCGCGCCCGCCGGCACGCCGTAGTCACCGGGCTCGCGCTCGGCAGCCGGCTCTTCGGTGTTGAAATACGCACCCGCCCGCCCCCTCCCCCACGACGCCCACTTGGCACAGGACAAGGGGCGGCCGCTGGTGTATTATCCGTGGAGGCCCCCAGGGCCCCGGACCACGGCCCCCCGGAGTCACGGAACATGAGACTTCTGCTCCCGACGATGGCCTGCCTGTCCCTCGCCGGCGCCCTGGGCGCTCCGGCTGCCGCGGCGGGCGAGAACGACGAGTTCCGGGTCAAGCGCGAGGAGGTCTTCGAGTTCGCCGAGAAGCCCTCGGTCGTCCGCCAGGGCGACCGGGTGACCGTCAGCTTCGCGAGCAAGGGCCGCTGCGACGCGACCGTGGCCGTCGAGGACGGCGAGGGCCGCATCGTCCGCCACCTGGCCAGCGGCGTGCTCGGACCCCGCGCCCCGGCGCCCTTCCAGAAGGACTCGCTCAAGCAGACCCTGGTCTGGGACGGCAAGGACGACCAGGGCGAGTACGTCGACGACAAAGCCGCACTGACCGTCCGGGTCTCGTTGGGGCTGGCGCCCCGGTTCGAGCGCACGCTCTTCTGGAGTCCCAAGAAACGGATCGCGCCGGGACACCGGCCGCTTTTCGCCTCGGCGCCGGAGGGCGTCTACGTCTTCGAGGGCGGCGGCGTCGACCACCTGCGGCTCTTCGACCACGCGGGCAACTACCTCCGGACGATCTACCCCTTCCCGCCGGACTACACCTCGGCGGAGGCCCGCTCGGGATCGCCCAAGGCGCTGCAGGCGGCGCTCTCCGGAGTCCGGGGGCTCAAATGGGACGAGTTCCCCCAGGACGGCCGGCTCTTCCCGCACTGGTGGGGACTGATGAGCAGCACCATGCTCACCTCCGGGGACAACGCCAACTGGGAGCGCAGCCCCGCCGGCGCCATGATCAACCCCACCAAGTACGGCAACGCCGCCTCGGCCATGGCCCTGCAGCCGGCCGGCGAGCGCGGCGGCCCAGGACGCCTGGCGCTGATCAAGCGCTACCTCGACCGGCTGGCCACCGACGGGACCACCGGCGGGCTGCCTCTGACCGGGCCGAAGACCATGACCGAGCAGCCCGGCAAGGGCAACGAGGTCTTCGAGTCGTACCCCATCAGCGCCGCCTTCTCGCCCGACGGCAAGCGGCTCTACCTCACCGGCTTCGTGGGCAAGGGCTACGGCAGCTTCCTGCCGGCGGTGATGCAGATGAGCTACGAGGGCGACGATCCTCCGAAGCTCTTCGCCGGCAGCATGAAGGAGGTCGGGACCGACGATGCCCACTTCCGCGACCCGCTGTGGGTGGCCTGCGACAGCCGGGGACGGGTCTACGTCGCCGACTACATGAACGACCGCATCCAGGTGTTCACTCCCGACGGCAAGCTCTACAAGAGCGTCCCGGTGGCCAAGCCCCTGCGGGTCTTCGTGCATCCCAAGACCGGCCACATCTACACCGCATCCTGGCTGGTGCTCACCCGGCACCTACCGAGCGACGCGAAGATGGACAAGCCGGTCTACGTCCACCTCGGGCCGGTCGACGACCCCAAGCCGATCGCCACCTACCCGCTGGAGCTCTCCCGTTATGCCTCCGGGGTCTTCATGAACCGCACCAGCTGGACCCACGACCTCTTCGTGGACTTCCACACCGAGCCGCCCACCGTCTGGCTGATCCCGGGCAGCGGCGACACCACCGAGAAGCTCCTGCAACTGCGCCGGACCTTCGCGCCGGGGATGTGGCAGGCCTCGCCCTGGGCGGAGTCGCACTACCGCCTGTACGTCGAGAAGGACGGCAAGCTCGTCGAGAAGGCCAACTTCGCGAAGGACGTGGCCGAGGCGGTGACCCGGGTAAGCCCGCCGGGCACGCCGGCCCACGAGCGCCAGCGGCTCTACGTGAACCCCCGGGACGGCTCGCTCTACGTCATGGAGGGCGACGGCGGCGTGGGCAAGTCCACGATCGAGCTGCTGCGCATCGACCCGGACACCGGCAAGGTCGCCACGCTGCGCCTGCCCTACCACGCCGAGGAGATCGGCTTCGACCTCAACGGCCTGCTCTACCTGCGCACCGACATCGCCGTGGGCCGCTACGACCCGCGGACCCTGCGCGAGGTCCCCTGGGACTACGGCGAGGAGATGACCAATCCGGGCTTCGACGGCGACGGGGGCAAGGCCGTGGCGGTCCTGCCCATGCCCGGCACCGGCAAGCCCGGGCAGTTCCACCTGGGCGGATTCGGGGTCTCGCCCACGGGCAAGATCGTGGTCTCCTGCTACGACGCCAAGCCGCTGGAGCTGGTCACCGACGGCTTCGACTCCCGGCGCGAGCGCAAGCCCCGGGCCTACCAGCCAACGCTCTTTCCCGGCCGGCTGCGCTACGCCGAGGTGCACGTCTGGGACAAGTACGGCAAGCTCTCCCACCAGGATGCCGTCCCGGGGCTGCCCCTCACCGACGGACTCTTCATCGACCGCGACGACAACGTCTACGCGCTGGTGGCCGCCCGGCGGCTGCTCGACGGCAAGCCCTACCCGCTCATCACCGCCGAGACGCTCATGAAGTTCAAGCCCGGCCAGGCCAAGGTGCTCAGCTCCGGCAAGGTCGACATCCCCCTGCCCAAAGAGGCGGCCCCCCAGCGGCCGCCGGACATCGACATGTGCTCCGGCGGACCCTCCTGGGTGGAGGGCGCCGAGTGGCTGTACGGCGGCGTGGGACTGGGCGGCTTCAACCCCAACTGGGCGCCGAACTGCGCGTGCTGGAACGCGCGCTTCGCGCTGGACCTCTACGCCCGCAGCTTCGTCACCGAGCTGGGCCGCTCCTGCGTGGCGGTGCTGGACACCGAGGGCAACCTGATCATGCGCCTCGGCAAGTACGGCAACGTCGACGACGGCGCGCCGCTGGTCAAGGCCGGCGGGCCGGAGAACCCCCGCCCGGTCGGCGGCGACGAGGTGGCCCTGGCCCGGCCCGGCTACGTGGCGGCCCACACCGACAGGCGCCTGTTCATCGCCGACTACGGCAACTACCGCATCCTCAGCGTGAAGCTCGGCTACCACGCCACCGAGAAGGTCCGGCTGGCGGAAGTGCCCGACGCGGGCGGCAAGCGTTGAGGGGCGCGGGCGTCGTGGAGCGGCTGCGCGCCGCCATCCGCCGGGCCCTGCCGCTCGTCCTGGCGGCGGGACTCCTCACGGCGGGGACGGCCTCGACCGCCCGGGCCGCCGCCGTCGACGAGCTCAAGGTCCAGCGCGAGCAGGTCTTCGAGTTCGCCGAGAAGCCGACCGTCATGCGCCAGGGCGACCGGGTGACGATCGGCTTCGCGAGCAAGGGGCGGTGCGACGCCACCGTGGCCATCGAGAACTCCGCGGGCCGGATCATCCGGCACCTGGCCAGCGGCGTCCTCGGCCCCCGGGCCCCCGAGCCCTTCCGGAAGGACTCGCTCAAGCAGACCCTGGTATGGGACGGGAAGGACGACCAGGGCGCCTACGTCGACGACAAGGAGGGGCTCACCGTCCGGGTGTCGCTGGGCCTGAAGCCCCGCTTCGAGCGCACGCTCTACTGGAGCGCGCACAAGCGCTACGGCACCATGCCCATCCCGGTGGCCGCCCCGGAGGGGCTCTACGTCTACGACGGCAAGGGCTGCGACTTCGTGCGGCTCTACGACCACGACGGCCGCTACGTGCGCACCGTCTACCCCTTCCCCGCCGCAAAGCTCAAGGAGGTGCAGGGCCTCGACTGGCGCGACTTCCCCCAGGGCTACCGCCTGCCGGTCAAGGGCGGGCTCTACCAGTGCACGCTGCTGGACAGCGGGACCAGCTGGAACTCCGGCAACTACGGCACCGCGCGGGTCGGGATCGCGGCCTCGGCGATGGCGGTGCGCGGCGAGCGCATCGCGCTCGCCCATCAATACCTCGACCGCCTGGACACCTCGGGGAGCAGCGCGGGGCTGAAGCTCCGCGGGGGCAAGACCGGCTTCACCGTCGAGAGCCTGGCCGGCGGCGTGCCCGTGGATGTGGGTCCGTGCTCGGCGGCCTTCTCTCCGGACGGCAAAACCGTCTACCTGACCGGCTACCTGTGGCGCACCGGCAGCTGGAACGCCGCGCCGGCCTGCCGGCACGCGGTCATGAAGATGGACTACGCCGGAGACGCCGAGCCCGTGCTCTTCGCCGGCGAGCCCGAGAAGCCCGGCGACGACGCCGGCCACTTCCGGGTGCCCACCAGCGTGGCCACCGACGCCAAGGGCAACGTCTACGTCAGCGACTACATGAACGACCGCGTACAGGTCTTCGATGCTTCCGGCCGGCTGGTCAAGTCGATACCGACGCCCAAGCCGGCCAAGGTCTGCGTGCACCAGGTCACCGGCGAGATCTGGGCGTTCAGCTACGAGGTGGTCGGCGTGCCCCACGCCATGGCCACGGCCATGAAGCTCCCCCAACAGATCCCCCACACGGTGGCGCGCTTCTCGGCGCTGCCCGAGGCGAAGCCGCTCGGCCGCGAGGACTTCCCGCTGGGCATCGGCGAGACCATGGGCTTCGAGTTCATCGGCCACGTCTTCGAAGTGGAGCTCGACAGCTGGGCCAGGGAGCCGGCGGTGTGGGTGGTCGGTCGCAAGCATCACGCCCGCGGAGACGAGTTCAACTTCTCGGGCGGCTACGCCAAGAGCGAGAACGATCCGAAGCTCTGGCAGGCCGGGGTGCGCCTGCAGAAGCGCGTCGAGGGCAAGTGGAGCGTGGTCTACAACTTCGGGGACGAGACCGCCAAAGCGGTGCTCAATCCCAAGCCGCCGACCCACAACATCCAGCGGCTGATCGTCAATCCCGTCGACGGCATGCTCTACGTCGCCGAGGCCGACAGCGGCCCGACCGGCAAGGCCAGCAACCGCTGGCTGCGCGTCGACCCGGCCGACGGCAAGCTCAAGTGGATCAACCTGCCCTTCAACGCCATGGAGGGCGCCTTCGACCTCAACGGGTACGCCTACCTGCGCAACACCGACATGATCGCCAGGTACGACCCGCGCACCTGGCGCGAGATCCCCTGGGACTACGGCGAGCAGCGCAACAGCCTCGGCAACGACGGCGGTATCAACGGGCACACCGCCCCGGTGGTCTCGGCCCTCAAGATGCCCTCGACCTCGCCGGTCTGCTACCACCAGGGCGGCATCGCCGTCAACGCCAGGGGCGACGTGGTGGCCAGCTGCGCCTACCGCTTCGTGGGCATCAGCGGCGGCCGGCGCATCGACGACGACGGGCTGCAGAAGAACCTGGCCTACCGCCCGCAGGTCTATCCCGGGCGGGTGGCCAGCTCCACCTCGCCGTGCATCCACGTCTGGGACAAGTACGGGCGGCTCAAGTACGAGGACGCCGTCCCGGGCCTGGAGCAGTGCGACGGCGTGGGCATCGACGTCGACGGCAACATCTACGCCATGACCGCGCCGACCCGGGTCTACAACGGCAAGCGCTACTTCGACCACATGTCCGAGACGCTGCTGCGCGCCCGGCCCAACGCCGCCAAGCTGATCGCCTCGCAACCGCGCGCGCCGGTGCCGCTGGCCAAGGCCGACGCCCCGGCCCGGCCGGCGGACCTGGACTCCACCCGCACCGGACCGGCCTGGCTGCAGGGCGCCGACTGGATGTACGGCGGCGTGGGCTTCGCGGGCTTCAACATGCACGGGGCCGGCGGCGGCTGCGCCTGCTGGTTCACGCGCTTCACTCTGGACTACTTCGCCCGCTCCATCGCGCCCGAGCCGCTCCAGTACCGCGTGGCGGTGGTGGACAAGGCCGGCAACCTGATCCTGCACATCGGCGGCTACGGCAACGTCGACGACGGCCGGCCGCTGGTGGCCGAGGGCGGCCCGCCGGACGCGCGGCCCATGGGCGGCGACGAGGTGGCCCTGATGCACCCGTGCTTCGTGGGCACCCACACCGACCGGCGCATCTTCATAAGCGACTACGGCAACGCCCGGATCGTCAGCGTCCGGCTCGACTACCACGCCGAGGAGAAGATCGCGCTCAAGGACGTCCCCGACCGGAAGTGACCCGACGCGCCCCGCCGAAGGGCGCGGGATGACGGAGGTTCCGATCATGCGGCGATGGGAGACCCTGCTGGCGTTCCTGGTCCCGGTCCTGCTGCTCGCGCCGGCCGCGGCGGGCGTCGCCGGCGAGCCGGCCGCCCCGCCGGTCCCCGACGAGTTCCGCGTCAAGCGCGAGGAGGTCTTCGAGTTCGCCGAGAAGCCCTCGGTCGTCCGCCAAGGCGACCGGGTGACCATCAGCTTCGCGAGCAAGGGCCGCTGCGACGCAACCGTGGCCGTCGAGGACGCCGGGGGTCGCATCGTCCGGCACCTGGCCTGCGGCGTGCTCGGCCCCCGCGCTCCCGAGCCGTTCCGGAAGGACGCTCTCAAGCAGACCCTGATCTGGGACGGCAAGGACGACCGCGGCGAGTACGTCGACGACAAGGACGGCCTCACGGTCCGCGTCTCGCTGGGCCTGGCGCCGGCCTTCGAGCGGAACCTGCTCTGGGAGCCCCGGCGCCGCCACGGAGGCTCCGCTCCGCTCTTCCAGGCCGCGCCGGAGGGCGTCTACGTCTACGACGGCGGCAACGGCATCGACTCGGTGCGACTCTACGGCCACGACGGCTCCTACCTGCGCACCGTCTACCCCTTCCCGGCCGACAAGATCGACCGGGTCGTGGGCATCCCGCGAGCGGTCTTCCCCCAGGACGGCCTGGAGCTGCCGGTGAAGCCCACCTTCCTGGGGCAGACCCTGCTGACCTGCGGCAACCTCTACGGGTACGAGTACCCCAAGAAGTACGCGGTGGCCGCGACCCAGGCCGACGGCAACTGCCACTACGGCATGTACGGCAACGCCTCATCCATTCTGGCGGTCGGCGGCGGACGCCTGGCCCTGGGCAAGACCTACCTCTTCCGGATGGCCACCGACGGGACTTCCGGCGGCGCCTCCGCCCCGGGCCCGAGCCTCTCGCTCGTCGCCAAGGGCCTGGGCTGGGACACGCGCGGCGAGACCATAGCCGTGGCCCCGCGGAGCGCGGCGCTCAGCCCCGACGGCCGGACGCTCTACCTCACCGGCTACAACTTCTGCCACTACGGCCACGCCTCGGCGGACATCGTGACCAACGGCAGGTGGCAGACCTTCCACTGCGTCATGAAGATGGCGCTCGACGGCGACGAGCCGGCCAGGCTCTTCGCCGGAAGCGCCGAGGCCGACAAGTGCGGCTCGGACGACCGGAGCTTCAAGGTGCCGGCGTCGGTGGCCGTGGACAAGGCCGGCCGGGTCTACGTCGCCGACTACATGAACGACCGCGTCCAGGTCTTCTCGCCCGATGGAGCCCTGCTCAAGAGCATCGCGACGCGCCGGCCCTCGATCGTCAGCATCGACGGCAAGACCCAGGACATCTGGGTCTTCAGCTCGGTGGTCCACAACATCTTCCTGGCGAAGAACGAGGAGAAGATCGACCACCGCCTGACCGTCTTCGGGCCGTTCGAGAAACCCGAGAAGAAGGCCTCCTGCCCGCTCCCGGAGGGCTACCGGACGGAGGCCGGCGCGCACCTCTACAGCGGCCTCGGTTTCCCGCTCTCGGCCGCGGTGGACGGCTACACCGATCCGCCCACCGTCTGGCTGGCCACCGAGTGGGCCCGCGAGAACGTGCTGACCCGCGGCAAGATCGCCTACCGCAACGTCGACCTCTACGCTTTCAAAGACGGCCGGCTCGAGCTCAAGCGCAGCTTCGCCGACGACGTCGAGAAGTCGGTCAAGCGCGCTTCCCCGCCGCGCTTCGGTCGGTCGCGGCTCTACGTCAACCCCCGGAACGGGCGCGTCTACGTCGGCGAGGGCGAGGCCTTCGACTGGAAGTCCTTCAAGACGCTCCTCGAGCTCGACCCCGAGACCGGCGGGATCACTCTGCGGCCCGTGCCCTTCGACGCCGAGGACATGTGCTTCGGCCCCGAGGGGCTGGCCTACCTCCGGAACATCAACGCAGTGGTCCGCTACGACCCGTCGACCTGGCGGGAGGTCCCCTGGGACTACGGCGAGAGCCGCAAGCGGGTGTGCACGAGCGCGAGCTCCGACCGCAGGGAGGCCGACGCGATCAGCGCCCTGCCCCTGCCGGCCAACGGCGGCTGGCACCACGGCGGCATGTTCGTCTCGCTGAAGGGCGACCTGGCGGTGGCCTGCGGCCTGAACGTCGAGCCGCCCAAGGAGCGCTTCGAGACCGGCAACGTCTCGATCGAGGGCGTGAGCTACCGGCCGAAGATGTTTCCGGGCCGCTCGATCGAGGGCCGCGGCGGGGCGCCGCTGGTGCACGTCTGGGACCGGCACGGCAAGCTCGTCCAGGCCGACGTGCTCCCGGGACTCGGCGGCAACACCTATGGCCTGGGCCTGGACGCGGACGGCTCCGTGACCATGATGGCCAACGCCACGCGGGTCCTGGATGGCAAGCCCTACCGCAACCGGCTCTCCGGGACGCTGCTCCGGGCGGTGCCGGGCAAAGCGCGGCTCCTGAGCCAGAAGGCTAAGATCCCGCTCGCCGGGCCCGACCGGCCCAGGCGCCCGATCGACCTGGACGGCTCGGGCCAGGGGCCCTCCTGGGTCGAGGGGGTCGAGTGGATGTACGGGGGCGTGGGTTACGACGGCAAGAACGCCGGCGTGGGCTGCGCCTGCTGGAACGCGCGCTTCGCCTTCGACTACTTCGGCCGCTCCTTCGCGCCGGAGCTCGACCGCTACCGCGTGGCCGTCCTGGACCGCGGCGGAAACCTCATCCTGCGCCTGGGCCGCTACGGCAACGCCGACAGCTCCGGACCGAAGAGCTCCGTGCCGCTGGGCGGCGACGAGGTCGGCATGGTCCACGGCGCGTACCTGGCCACCGACACCGACCGCCGGCTCTTCGTGGCCGACCCGGCGAACGATCGCATCTTCAGCGTCAGGCTCGGCTATCATGCCACCGAGCGGGCGCCCTTGAAGGGGGCCCCGGAGGGGCCGCCTGCCAGGAGAGAACCGTGAAGACCGCCACCCATTCCACCTTCGCCGCGGGGAGGCTGCTCCTCGCCACGGGGCTCTGCCTGGCCGGGCTGCTCCCGCCGGGCTCCGCGGCGACGGCCCGGGCCGCCGACGTCGACGAGTTCAAGGTCAAGCGCGAGGCGGTCTACGAGTTCACCGAGAAACCGGCCGTCGCGCGCCAGGGCGACCGGGTGACCATCCGCTTCGCGAGCAAGGGCTGGTGCGACGTCACCGTGGCCATCGAGAACGCCGAGGGCCGGATCGTCCGCCACCTGGTCAGCGGCGTGCTCGGCCCCAAGGCCCCTCCCCCGCTCCAGAAGAACTCGCTCAAGCAGGCCCTGGTCTGGGACGGCAAGGACGACCGCGACGTCTACGTCGACGACAAGGACGCGCTGACCGTGCGGGTCAGCCTGGGCCTCGAGCCCCGATTCGAGAAGAACCTGTACTGGAGCCCCTACAAGCGAATCTCCCAGGCCGCGCCGCTCATGGCCGCCAACGACGAGGGCGTGGCCGTCTGCGAGGGCTCCGGCGTGGACTCGGTCCGGATGTACGACCACGAGGGCACTTACCTGAGGACCGTCTACCCCTTCCCGGCCGGCAAACTCGCCGAGGTCAAGGGGCTCGACTGGCGCGACTTCCCGCAGGGGGTGCGCTGGCCCTGGAAGCAGAGCCTCTACCAGCAGACCCTGCTGACCTCCGGAGACAACTGTAATTACGATGATCAGCTGGGGCGCCACGGCCGGGCGGCCACGGGCATCGCCCTGCACGGCCGGGACCTGGTCCTGGCCGGCGTCAAGATGAACCGGCTGACCACCGACGGGACCTCGGGCGGCCGCGACCTGCTCGGCGGCCGGAGCAGCTTCCCGCTCAAGGGCGTCCGCACCATGCTAGGGCCCAAGGACGTCGACGCCTCGCCCAGCAGCGCGGCCTTCTCGCCGGACGGCAAGTGGGTCTACCTCGCCGGCTACGCCTGGCGGCTGCCCTACAACTTCGACACCATGCACGGCGTCGCCCGCATGCCGCTCGACGGCAGCGAGAACGCGACGGTCTTCGCCGGGAAGATCGTGCTCGACGGCGGCTACGCCGGCGGCTCGGGCTCGGGCCCCGGCCAGTTCGGCAACGCCACCTCGGTGGACTGCGACGCCAGCGGCCGGGTCTACGTCAGCGACTACATGAACGACCGGGTGCAGGTCTTCGACCCCTCGGGCAAGTTCCTCAAGGAGATCAAGGCCTTCAAGCCCGCCGTGGTCAAGGTCAACCGCGCCAGCGGCGAGATCTGGGTCTTCTCCTGGATGGTGCCCTCCCGGCTGTGGTCCGGCGCCACCCCCCCGGTCGAGGTGACCTCCGAGCTCATCCGCTTCAAGTCCTTCGACGACCCCCGGCAGATCTCGCGGCAGGAGATGCCCATCGGCGGCGCCACGGTGAAGTCCAACGGCAAGTACGGCACCTACGTGGGCCTGCCCCACCCCCTGTGGTTCACCGCCGAGGTGGACTTCGCGGCCAGCCCCGTGACGGTCTGGCTCGGGCGCGAGTGCCGCAACGACATCGAGAGCGGCGTCGCCCCCGGCAACGGCGGCCGGCTCACGCCCTGGGAGACGGCCGGCATCCGGCTGCTCCGCGAGAAGGACGGCAAGTGGGAGTTCGTCCGGGACTTCGGCGCCGAGGCCGTCAAGGGGGTGGTCCGGGCCAAGCCCCCCGTCAACGCCATCCAGCGCATGGCGGTCAACCCGGTCAACGGCAAGCTCTACGTGGGCGAGCCCGACAGCGGCCCGACCGGCAAGGCCAGCACCCAGCTGGTGGAGATCGACCCGGAGACCGGGAAGATCCGGCTGGTCGAACTGCCCTTCAATCCGATAGAGTTCGCCTTCGACCTCGACGGCTGCATCTACCTGCGCAACACCGACAACATCGTGCGCTATAACACCTCGAACTTCCGCGAGATCCCCTTCGACTACGGCGAGCAGCGCCCGAGCGTCGGCCGCGACGGGGGCATCGGCGGCAAGTCCTCGCCGGCCATCAGCGCGCTGGCGCTGCCGGCCAAGTCGCCGGTGTGCTACCACCAGGGCGGCATCAACGTCGACGCCAGGGGGCGGATCATCGCCTCCTGCGCCTACCGCTACCAGGGCATCAGCGGCACCGACGACATGGGCCGCTACAAGGTCAACAAGGCCTCCGGCGACGCCGGGGAGAGCAAGGCCTACGAGCCGCGCATCTATCCCGGCCGCATCTCCAACTCGACCACGCCCTGCATCCACGTCTGGGACAAGCACGGCAAGCTGCTCTACGAGGACGCCGTGCCCGGCGTGGCCCAGGTCGACGGCGTGGCCATCGACCGGGACGACAACGTCTACTTCATGCACACGCCCTCGCGGATGCTCGACGGCAAACCCTACCTCAACGAGATGTCCGAGACCCTCACCAAGGTCCGGCCCGGCAAGTGCAGGGTCATCTCCAAGAACCAGAACGCCCCGGTGCCCCTGCCGGAAGGCGAGGCGCCCAAGCGGCCCTTCGACCTCTACGCCGGCGGCGTCGGCCGGGGCTGGATCGAGGGCGCCGAGTGGATGTACGGCGGGGTGGGCTACGCCGGCTTCAACTCGGCCCACGCCGGCGGCGGCTGCGCCTGCTGGTTCGCGCGCTTCTGCCTGGACTACTACGCCCGCTCGATCGCCCCCGAGCCCCAGATCTTCGGCGTGGCGGTCCTGGACTCGGCCGGCAACCTGATCACCCGCATCGGCCGCTACGGCAACGTCGACGACGGCAAGCCGCTCGTGGCCGGCGCGGACCTCAAGTCGCCCCGCGCGCTCGGCGGCGACGAGGTCGGGCTCTTCCACGCCTGCTACACGGCCACCCAGACCGACCGCCGGATCTTCATCTCCGACGTCGGCAACGGCCGGATCCTCAGCGTGAAGATCGGCTACCACGCCACCGAACAGGTCGCGCTCAAGGACGTGCCGGACGGCGGGCGGAAGCCGGAGTGACGGGACGTGCCCCGGAACCGTACAATGCCGAATGTCCGCACGGAGTCGCCGACTCTGCTTCGCCCTGCATAGCGGAGCAAGGCTTCGCAGAGCGGGGGCCACGGAGGACAACAACGGCCGGGCCTGCCGTTCTTGGCGGCTCTGCGGCTTTGCGTGAGCAACAACAACGGCGGTTACTCACGCGGAGCCGCCAAGCCGCGGAGAACAACACCGGCCGGACTCTGCCGTTCTCTGTGGCTCCGTGGTTCGGTGTGAGCACAAGCCATATCGGCTGCGGCCAAGTTCGTCGGGGGTTTCAGCCCCGTGGGCCATCCGCATTCACAACGGTAGTCCGGGAGTGATACGAAACCGTGATCGGCAGAGGATTCCCGGCCCCGAACGGTGTATTATCCGGTGCGGCCCCACCGGGCCCCGCCACTGGAGGATTCGAAGATGACGAAGACGGTCAGAAGCGCGTTCGTCGGCATGGTTGTCCTGTGCGCGGCCGCGGCCCTGGCAGCCCCGGCCGCCCGTGCCGGCGAAGCCGACCTCTCCGGCGTCATGGTCTGGAACCTGGACTACTGGCAGACGGCGAGCCTCGCCGACTTCTACGGGCCCAACTACGAGATCGAGAAGCTCAAGCCCATGAAACTGGTGGGCGCGCGCAACGGGACCTTCTCCGCCCAGGTGGTGCTGACCAACAGCAACGGCAGCCTGCGCGAAGTCAAGGCCCGGGTCGGGGAGCTGGCCGCCGAGGGCGGCGCCAAGATCGCCGCCGACCGCATCCAAGTGCGCTACTCGGCGCTGGCCACCGCGCCCAAGAGCTGGGCCCCGCCCTACCGCTTCGACGCGCTGCTCGACTCGCCGCCCGACGAGGTCGCGCCGGTCGAGATGAAGGCGGTGGGCGCCTGGCGCCCGAAGAACGAGGGGCCGGTGGCCACCCTGGCGGTGTGGGTCACCATCCGCGTGCCCAAGGACGCGGCCCCCGGCGACTACCGCGGCAAGCTGACCATCGAGGTCGAGAACGCGGCCCTGAAGCCCCTGGTGGTGCCCATCGAGATGAAGGTCGCCGGCTGGGTCGTGCCCGACCCCAGGGACTTCACGGTCCGCAACATGGGCTGGCTCTCGCCCGAGCAGGTGGCCGGCCACTACGGCGTGCCCATGTGGTCGGACAAGCACTTCGAGCTGATGGGCAAGTCCCTGGCGCTCGCCGAGCAGGCGGGCTGCCGGATGGCCACGGTCAACTTGGTGTGCCGCTACCACTCCCAGGACAACCACGAGACCATGGTCAAGTGGATCAAGCAGCCCGACGGCGGCTTCAAGTACGACTTCACGGTCTTCGACCGCTACATGGACCTGGTCGAGAAGACCATCGGCAAGCCCTTCCCGGTGCGGCTCAACATGTGGAGCCGCCAGAAGAACACCGACCTGCCGGTGCTGGTCCTCGACCCGGCCACCGGCAAGACCGAGGAGCTGGTCCAGCCGCCCTACGGCACCCCCGAGTCGCTGGCCTTCTGGAAGCCGGTGCTCGACGAGATCCGCGTCAAAATGGAAAAGCGCAAGTGGGTCGACGTCACCGCCCCCAACTGGCACGAGTACTGCGGCGGCCCGGACCCCAAGATCGTCAGCATGTACCACAAGATCTGGCCGGACGGCAAGTGGGTCGACATGGACCACGGCCGGCGCACCGCCTTCAAGGGCGAGGAGCCGGGCCTGTCCATGCCCTGCCTCTCCCAGACCACCGTCTGGAACGAGGGCGGCCTCGATCCCTACTTCAAGTGGGACGGCCAGTCGAGCCCCGGCCCGCGCGGCTTCAAGGGCAAGCTCCAGCCCGGGGTGGCCTTCACCGGCCACGGCCGCGACCGCTTCCGCGACGGCTCGGAGCTCTGGGTGCTGCGCATGCTCGACGAGGAGCACATCTATCGCGGCCACCACGGCGTCGATCCCATCGGCATCGACCTGTGGCCGGTGAAGGACAAGAACGGCCGCTACCGCCCCGGCCAGTGGGCGGCCTGCGCGCTGGGGCCCAGGAACTGCACCATGGCCATCCTGGCCCCGGGGCCGGACGGCGCCGTGGCCACCGAGCGCTTCGAGGCCCTGCGCGAGGGCGTCCAGATCTGCGAGGCCATCCTCTTCCTCCAGCGCGCTCTCGACGGCGGGAAGCTCGAGAAGACGCTGGCCGACCGGGCCAACAAGGCCCTCGACGACCGCGCCCGGGCCTTCGCGGCCGCCTACAAGCCGGCCAACCCCAAAGCCCACCCGTCGCTCAACTGCAAGACAATCGCCGAGGGGGCCATGGAGCGCGACGCCGAGCTATTCGCCACCGCGGCCGAGGTGGCCAAGGCGGTGGGGGCGGAGGGCGTCAAGCCGAAGCCGTAGGCTGCTCGCGGCGCGGGGCTATGCCCTTGGAGACTTCTGCGCCCGGCTCGTTTTAAGGTCGCAACTTGCGACCTTAAACCCTCGAACTCCGTGAGCGTCCAGCCAACCGCATCTTCCCAACGGCAAGTTGTTTTTGGAGAATG
>CALGYR010000119.1 GCA_937935355.1 uncultured bacterium
GCGGGTTCACCCGCCGTAGCGCGAAGCGCGTAGGCGGGCCAGTCGCCCCGACCAGCTCCTGGATTCGCACCAGCATTCGTTGGTCGCTGCCCGCCTGCGGCGGGTAAAGTTCGAATGCTTGCCCGCCGTAGCACCAGGCGTAGGCGGGTTCACCCGCCGTAGCGCGAAGCGCGTAGGCGGGCCAGTCGCCCCGACCAGGCTCCTGGATTCGCACCAGACGGGGAAGACCCTTCGCCCGCCACGGCGGTTAAACTGCGCTCAGGGTGACAACGCCGGGAGGCAAGCCGTTCCCGCCATGGCCGCGCCCCCTGTCCCCGCGTCCCCACGTCCCCACGTCCCCGCGTCCCCGGTCCCGTGTCCCCGCGTCCCCGGTCCCGTGTCCCCGCGTCCCCACGTCCCCGCGTCCCCGCGTCCCCGTGTCCCCGCGTCCCCGCGTCGCCGCGTCCCCACGTCCCCGCGTCCCCGCGTCCCCGCGTCCCCGTGTCCCCGCGTCCCCGTGTCCCCGCGTCCCCGCGTCTCCGTGTCCCCGCGTCCCCGCGTCCCCGCGTCCCCGCGCTCCTTGACCCCTCCCCGGGGCGGCCGTAGAATCCCCCTCCGTCCGGAGGATCGCCTTGCTCAAGCTCATCGCCGTCCGCCTGCGCATGTTCGGCCACTCCGCCGCCGGGCTCGGCCAGGGGGGCTTCTTCAAGTTCGCGGTGGTGATGATCTTCGGCGTGGGCCTGGTGGCCTCGCTGTTCTACGCGATCTCCCGGGCCTTCGTCTTCCTCCGGGCCTATCCCGACTTCCAGGCGCAGCTGGCCGGCTACCTCTTCTCGATCTACTTCATGACCATGCTGCTGATGCTGACCTTCTCGAACGCCATCATCTCGTTCGGCGCGCTCTTCCGCTCGCGGGAGACGCAGATGCTGCTGTCCCTGCCGCTGCCGCACCACACCATCTTCTGCTACAAGACCGGCGAGTCGCTGCTCTTCAGCTCGTGGGCCTTCCTGGTGCTGGGCGGGCCGCTGACCGTGGCCTACGGCCTCTACGGCGGCCCGGGGCGCATGGCCTGGACCTTCTACCCGGCGGCCTTCGGGACGATGCTGCCCTTCGTCTTCATCCCCGCCTCGGTCGGCTCGCTGCTGGGCATGCTGCTGACCCGCTACTTCCCGCGCAACCGCGGCAAGGTGCTGGGCCTCTTCTTCGCCCTGCTGGCGGCCGCGGCCGTGGCCTTCTTCGTGAAGTCCGGGCTCTCCCGCTACCGCGGGGCCGTCGACATCGACGAGCAGTTCGTCTCCGAGATCTTCGACACCCTGAGCTTCAGCCAGAGCGTCTGGTTCCCGAGCTGGTGGGTGAGCGAGGGGACCATCGCCGCCGCCGAGCAGAACTGGCCGGCCTTCGCCTTCCACGGCGGGCTGCTCGCCTCCACCGCGCTCTTCCTGTGGATGCTCTCCGACTTCGCCGCCGAGAAGCTCTACGCCTCGAGCTACAGCCGCGCGATGGGCACGCCCAGCCGGCGGATCTACCGGCCGGGCGGGCCCCTCGACTGGATCGGCCGGAAGCTCGGGCGCTGGGCGCCGTTCACCGCGCGCATGGTGGTCAAGGACGTGCGCACCTTCCTGCGCGACCCGGTGCAGTGGTCGCAGGTGGTGATCTTCTTCGGGTTGCTGTTCATCTACGTGGCCAACCTCAAGAACCTCGGCTACCAGCGGCTGGTCCTCGACCAGCTGGGCGCCTCGGAGCGCTGGGCCAACTTCGTGGCCTTCACCAACCTCGCCGCCGCGGGGCTCACCCTGGCGACGCTGACCACCCGCTTCGTCTTCCCGCTGATCTCCGTGGAGGGCCGGCGCTTCTGGATCCTGGGGCTGCTGCCGGTCTCGCGCAGCCGCATCCTGTGGGGCAAGTACGTCTTCGCCCTGCTGGGCGCCTTCCTGCTGCTCGTGCCCCTGGTGGCGCTCTCCAGCCGGATGCTCGGCTCCGCTCCGAAGATGGCCTGGATGCACGTGGTCACCGCCCTGGCCATGTGCCTGGGGCTGCCCGGCATCGCCGTGGGCATGGGCGCGCTCTTCCCCAACTTCAACGAGGAGACGCCCTCCAAGATCGTCTCCGGCTTCGGCGGCACGCTCTGCCTGATCCTCTCGGTGGGCTTCGTGGGCACGATGGTCGGAGGCATGGCCTTCCTCTGCCGGCACGCGGACCGCCCGGCGGACGGAGGAGGCTCCCTGCAGCACCCGCTGCTGATCGGCGCGCTGGCCGCGACCGGCCTGGCCATCGTGACCGCGGTGCTGCCCATGGCGCTGGGCGCCCGGGCGCTCGAGAAGGCGGAGCTCTGAGCGGAAGCGAGAACGGCGACAACACGCAACATGCAACACGCAAGACCTACGAACGGCAAACCGCAGAATGTCGAAGCCTACTCCGCCGTAGCAGCCGCCACGGCTGCGAAGGCTGGATATCGAACTCAGAATTACGAAGGACGTGGATTGGCCGGAAGCTGCACTTCGACATTCGTCATTCGGTGTTCTGCGGTTCTGCGGTTCGCTGTCGGTTCTCCAGACAGCTGGCATGGCTTGAGAGAACACCGTCCCGTGTTGCACATCGCGTGGCGCATGCCTTGAAAGGACCGCCTTGACCGCCTGGGAGCTCGCCGTGCTGGCCGTGGCCCTGGCCGTCGACGCCTTCAGCGTCGCCGCCGCGGCCGCACCCTCGACCTCGAAGCGCTGGGGCGCGCTGCGCCTGGCCGGGGCCTTCGGCGTCTTCCAGGCGGGCATGCCGCTCCTGGGCGCGCTGGCCGGCGCCTACCTGCTCGGCCACGTGCAGGCCTACGACCACTGGGTGGCCTTCGGCCTGCTCGAGATCATCGGCCTGAAGATGCTCGCCGACGCCCTCTGGCTCGACCGCCGCGGGAAGGAGCGCGGGGCCGGCCGGGGCCCGGACGCCGCGGAGGCGGCCCGGCCCGATCCCTCCTGGGGCTGGAGCCTGCTGGGACTGAGCGTGGCCACCAGCATCGACGCCTTCGGCGCGGGCATCGCCATCCAGATGCGGGGGGCGAGCCTGGCCGTGGCCGCGCCGGTCATCGGCGCGACCTGCGCGGGACTGACCTACGCCGGCGCCCGGCTCGGCCACGCCGCCGAGCGCTGGCTGGGCTCCAAGGCCGAGGTGATCGGCGGCCTGGTGCTGATGGGCCTGGGCGTCCGGATGCTGCTGACCGTCTGACCGCCCCGCCGTTCGACAGTTCGACCGTTCGACCGTTTGACCGGAGATCGAAGAACATGGCCGGAAACGCCTCTCCGCGACCCGCCCTGCGGTTGGCCGCCGGGCTGCTCCTGGCGGCCCTCGTCCCCGCCGCGGCCTCCTGCCGCGCCGCCGAGCCCGGGATAGCCGGGCTCTCCGCCGGGGAGTTCGCGCGGGGCTTCGCCGCCGACCGCGCGCGCTACGACGAGCTCGACCGCGCGCTCGACGCGGCCGTCGGGCTCCTCGAGAAGAGCAAGGGCCTGGCCGCCCCCGAGGTGCTCTCCGCCGACGACGAGCGGATGCTGCTCGACGCCTGGCGCGGCATCTGGGACTGCGCCTTCGCGCTCGACCAGGTCCGGGCCGACTACGAGGACTGGTGGCGCTTCAAGGTCGTCGGGGAGGAGAAGCCCCGCCACGTGCAGAGCTTCCTGCTGACCTACGCCGCGGAGCTCGCGCTCTACGAGAAGAGCTCGCGCCTGGTCGTGCTCCTCAAGAAGAACCCCAACGCGATCAAGTTCCTGGAGGCCCCGCACCCGGCCGAGGGGCTCCCGGCCGGGACCTTCACCAGGTTCCGCGGGGAGTTCCAGGGCAACCGCGACCTGGTCCGGGTGGGCGCCGGCGACGCCTACGTCCACACCGTCCTGAAGCTGGCCGGGGCCGACGCCCAGGCCGCGAAGCTCGGCTGCGCGGAGCTGCCCGGGAGGATCGAGAGGCACCTGGAGGCCATCCGGGCGCTGCCCAACTTCAAGGTCGCCCTGGCCTCGGCCGGCAGCGACCTGGGCGCCCTGAAGCGCGGCGTGCGCCGGACATGGCTGCCCTGCCAGAGCGCGGTGGCCGAGTGGATGGGCGACGCCAAGGTCCGCCGCCACGGGGTGTACCTCGTGAGCGACGAGCAGCTGGCGGAGCTCAAGCCGAAGCTCCGGGCCGGCGACGTGATGCTCGCCCGCAAGAACTGGTACCTGAGCAACCTGGCGCTGCCGGGCTTCTGGCCGCATGCCATCCTGTACCTCGGCTCGCCCGACGAGCTCGACAAGGAGCTCGACTGTCCGGAGGCGCGCGAGCGGGCGAAGAAGCTCTGCGGCCAGGCGCTCTCCCCGCTCGAGTGCCTCGAGAAGCTCCATCCCGAGGCGGTCAAGCGCTGGCGCGCCGGCCGCGACGGGCGGGAGCTGCTCGCCATGGAGGCGGTCAGCGAGGGCGTGCAGCTCTCGACGCTTCACGAGGTCGCGGGCGACTACCTGGTGGCGCTCAGGCCCAAGCATCTTGAGAAGGCCGACCGGGCCGAGGCCCTCTTCGCGGCCTTCTCGCACCTGGGCAAGCCCTACGACTTCGACTTCGACTTCGCCACCGACCACGCCATCGTCTGCACCGAGCTCGTCTGGCGGAGCTACCGCCCGGCCGAGGGCAAGAAGGGCCTGGAGCTCCCGCTCGTCGACGTGATGGGCCGCCGGACGCTGCCGGCCAACGAGATCGCCAGGCTCTACGCCGCCGAGCGCGGCAAGCCGGAGGCGCAGTTCGAGTTCGTGGCCTTCCTCGACGGCCGCGAGAAGGAGAAGCGCGCGGTGGGCGCCACCGAGGAGGACTTCGCCGGGTCCTGCGAGCGGGCCAAGTGGGACGTGCTGCAGAAGTAGGCGCCTGTATCAGCCACAGATTCACACGGATGACAACGACCACAACGGCACCGCATCAGCCACAGATGGACACAGATGAACACAGATGACAACAACGGTAATTGCTCACACGGAGCCGCCAAGCCGCGAAGGACAACAACGGCCTGGCCCTGCCGTTCTTAGCGGCTTTGTGGCTTTGCGTGAGAAACAACAACGACAACTACAGCGTATCAGCCGCGGATGAACGCAGATGCACGCAGATAACAACAACGACAGGCACAGGGCGGCGCGGGGCGTTTCGGACGAGATCCGCGCACTGGTGCGCGGCCTTCGTCCGACTCGCTCCGCTTCCGGACGCGCCAGCGGCTGCGCGTCCTGAGTCCGGCTGCGCCGTCCTCGCCGCCTTGGGGCGTTAAGAGTTGCCGGACAGACCTTCGGGACCGGCCCGATCGACCCGGGTAGGGGCGGTGGGCATGCCATGCATGCCCAGGATGCACGGCACGTGCATCCGAGAGCAGGGTGGGCTGGACGTAATCCGGACACGCGTGTCCGGACTACGGCCTGAGCACCGTGCGCCGCCCCCATCGTGTTCTGCCGTTGTTATCTGTGTTCATCTGTGTGCATCTGTGGCTGGTCACCAGCCGTTGTTGTCATCTGTGTCTATCTGTGCGCATCTGTGGCCGGATGTCGCCGTTACTTCTCCTCGCCTCCGTCCGCCTCCTCCAGCGGCTTCGGCGGCGGCTCCTCGTTCGCCTGGCGGAGCAGCTCCGAGACCCGGATGGAGTTGTCGATGCCCGGATCGAACTCGAAGCGGATGTTGGGGGTGAAGCGCAGCTTGAGCCGGTCGCCGACCGCGCGCTTGACGAAGCCGGCCGCGTCGTTCAGGGCGTGGAGCGCCTTGGAGCGCTCGCCCGTGCCGCCCAGGATCGAGACGTAGATGGCCGCCTCGCGCAGGTCCCGGCTGATCTTCACCCGGGTGACGGTGACGAAGCCCAGCCGCGGGTCGGAGAGCTTCTGGGTGACGATCAGGCTGGCCTCTTCCTTGATGGCCTCGGCCACGCGCCTGACGCGGACCGGATCGCCTTCCTCTTCGTGGTGTTTCGGGATGCCCATTTCGAACCTCGGTTGTTGTCGGCTGCCGACGCGAAACGGCTCAACGCAGAGGCTGCGGAGTCGCGCAGAGTACGCAGAGGGAGCCCGTTGTTGTCATGTTGTCACGGCAGAAAACATCCGGCTGTCGTCCTCTGCGCCCTTCGCGCACCTCTGCGTCCTCTGCGTTGAATGCTGCCAGCCGGAAACTACTCCAGCTTCGACGCGAACTCCTGGATCTCGTAGGCCTCGATGACGTCGCCGTTCTTGACGTCCTCGTAGTTGGCGAGCTTCACGCCGCACTCGAAGCCGGCCTTGACCTCGCGGATGTCGTCCTTCTCGCGGCGCAACCCGCCCAGGCCGCCCTCGTAGACCACCGTCCCGCCGCGCACCAGGCGCACCTTGCTCGAGCGGGTGATGAAACCGTCGAGCACGAAGCAGCCGGCCACGTTGCCGGCCCGGGAGATGCTGAAGACCTTGCGGACCTCGAGGTGGCCCTGCACGACCTCCTTCCGCTGCGGGGCGAGCAGGCCCTCGAGCGCCTTCTTCACGTCGTCGATGATCTCGTAGATGATCCGGTAGGTGCGGATCTCCACGCCGCGCGCCCCGGCCAGCGACCGGGCCGAGCCGTCGGCGGTGACGCTGAAGCCCAGCACGATGGCGTTCGACGCGTCGGCCAGCAGGATGTCCGACTCGTTGATGCCGCCGATGCCGGCGCGGACGATGCGGGTGCGCACGCCCTGGCCGGTGATGTTGCCCAGCGACTTCTCGAGCACCTGCAGCGAGCCCTGCACGTCGGCCTTGACGATCAGCGCCAGCTCCTTGGTGGCCCCGGCCCGGATCTGCTCGGAGAGGTTCTCCAGGGTGACGTGCGCACGGCTCGAGAGGTTGGCCGCCCGGCGCTCGGACGCGCGGCGCTCGGCGATCTTGCGCGCCTCGGACAGGTCGTTCATGACGTAGAAGGCGTCGCCGGCCTCCGGAGGCTCGGACAGGCCGATGACCTCGACGGGCATGCTCGGCCCGGCCTCGTCCAGGGAGCGGCCGGCCGAATCGACCAGGGCCTTGACCCGGCCGTAGCCGTGCGAGGAGAGCATCACGTCGCCCTTGCGCAGCGTACCCTCGCGCACCAGCACGGTGGCCACGATGCCGCGGCCCTCGGAGGTGCGGGCCTCGAGCACGTTGCCGCGCCCGGCCTTGTCGGGGTTGGCCTTGAGGTCGAGGAGCTCGGCCTCGAGCGCCAGGCGCTCGATCAGCTCGGGGATGCCCTTGCCGGTCTTGGCCGAGACCTCCATCATGCCGGTGGTGCCGCCCCACTCCTCGGGGTTCAGGCCCAGCGTGGCCAGCTGCTGCTTGACGCGCTGGATGTTGGCCGAGGGCAGGTCCACCTTGTTGACGGCCACCACGATGGCCACCCCGGCGGCCTTGGCGTGGTCCAGGGCCTCCTCGGTCTGGGGCATGACCCCGTCGTCGGCGGCGACCACCAGCACCACGATGTCGGTGACGTTGGCGCCGCGGGCGCGCATCTCGGTGAAGGCCGCGTGGCCGGGGGTGTCCAGGAACACCACCGCCTTGCCGTTCTGCACCACGCGGTAGGCGCCCATGTGCTGGGTGATGCCCCCGGCCTCGCCGGCGGCCACGTTGGCCTCGCGGATGTAGTCGAGCAGGCTGGTCTTGCCGTGGTCGACGTGGCCCATGAAGGTGACCACCGGGGCGCGGGGCTTGAGGTCCTCGGGCCGGTCGGCGGCGGCGTCGGGGGAGGCCAGGGCCATCTCCTCGACGACGTCCTTGGCCTGCCTGACCTTGAGCTCGCAGCCGAAGTCCAGGGAGATGAGCTGGGCGGTCTCCGGGTTCATGGCGCTGTTGATGGTGGCCATGACGCCCTGTCCCAGCAGTTTCTTGATGATGTCGCCGGTCTTGACCGAGATGGCCTGCGAGAGGCTCCGCACGGTGATGGGCAGCGAGACCTCCGCGGAGGTCGGGCGGACCACCTTGGCGGGCTCGGCCGACTGGCGCTTGATGCGCCGGGGGCGGCGGAAGACGTCGCGCCGCGGCGAGCGCCCCAGGCGGCGGGCGTAGAGCTCGGCCGGGTCGGGCTGCGGCGGGGGCGGAGGCGGCGCCGGGCGGACCACGCCGTACTTCTGGACCTCGGCCGCCGGCTCGGGGGAAGCCTCCTCGGCGGCCGGCTCGGTCGTGCCCTCGACGGTCACCGCCGGGGCCTCCTCGGAACGCTTGCTCGTGGCCTCAGCCAATGCCGCCTGGGCGGCGGCGAGCATCTCGTCCTCGGGTTCGGGTTCGGCCTTGGCTTCCTTGGTCCTGGCTTCGACCCCGGCCTCGGCCGGCTCGGCCGTCTTGGCCGGCCTGGCGGCCGGCGCCTCGGCGGCCTTCGCGGCCGGCGCCTCGGCGGGCGCGGCGGCCGCCGGAGCTTCGGCGGCCGGCGGCGCGGCGGCGGCCTCGGCCTCCGGCGCATCGGCGGGCGCCGGGGGCGGCGGGACCTCCCCGGTGGTGACGAACTTGAAGAGGTTCTCGGCTTCGACCGGGGTGAGCGTCGTGAAGTTGTTGTGCAGGACGAGCCCGATCTCGGCGCCCTTGTCGATGAGCTTCTTAGTGGGGATTCCCAGCTGCTTGGCCAGTTCGTATGCGCGCAGACTCATGTTTCACCTCCCGGCTCACCGGCCGGCCCCTTGGGGGGCGGCCTCATCGCCGGGTGCGCCGCCCGGGGTCCCTTCCTCGGGCCCGGCGACGTCGCGCGGCTCCTGAACATCCTCGTTCCCTTCACCGGCGGACGGCCCGGCATCGCCGGCGTCGACCGGGCCGGCGGCCAGGTCCTCGGCGGGCGCGGCCTCGCCCAGGCTCTCGTCGAGGGCCCCGCCGGCCAGCCGGGCGGCGGCGGCGGCCTCGGCGGCCGCCTGGCGCTCGACCTCGATCTCCCTGGCGCGGACCAGCGCATAGGCGTGGATGCGCTCGATGTCCTCGCTCGAAAGGCCCTTGACCTCGCCCAGGGCGGTCTTGGGCTTCTTGGCGATGGCGGCGATGGACTTGAAGCCGGCCATGACCATGCGCTCGACCATCTCGGGCTCGATGCCCGGGAGCTTCTGCATCTCCTGGGTGTTGAACTCCTTCTCCTGGCGGGCCTCCTCCTCGGTGAGGATGTCGATGCCCCAGCCGGTGAGCTTGGCGGTGAGCCGGACGTTCTGGCCCTTGCGCCCGATGGCCAGCGAGAGCTGGTCCTCGGGGACCACCACCCGGGCGCGCGACTCCTCGCGGTCGAACTCCACCGAGGAGACCTCCGCGGGCTTCAAGGAGTTGCGGATGAAGACGTCGGCCACGTCCGACCAGCGGATGATGTCGATCTTCTCGCCGCCGAGCTCGTCGACGATGCTGCGGATGCGGGCGCCGCGCATGCCCACGCAGGAGCCGACCGGATCGATGCGCGGGTCGGCGCTCCAGACCGCCACCTTGGTGCGGTGGCCGGCCTCGCGGACGATGTTCTTGATCTCGACCACCCGGTCGGAGATCTCCGGCACCTCCAGGGCGAAGAGCGACTCGACCAGCCCGGGGTGCGCGCGGGACATGATGATGGAGACCTTCTGGCCCTGGCGCTTGACGTCCAGGACGAAGGCGCGGATGCGGTCGCCAGGACGGTACTGCTCGTTGAAGACCTGCTCCTGGCGGGGCAGCAGTGCCTCGGTGCGGCCCAGGTTCACGATCACCGAGCCGTGCTCGATGCGCTGGACCAGGCCCGTGACCAGGCTGCCCTTCTTGCCCTCGAACTCCCCGTAGACCACCTCGCTCTCGGCCTCGCGGATCTTCTGGATCATGACCTGCTTGGCGGTCTGGGCGGCGATGCGTCCGAACTGGGCCGGGTCGATGCGCCGGCCGTCCTCGTAAGCCTCGATTTCGCCGGACATGCGATTGATGGTCACGATCATATCGCCGCCGGTGCCCAGGCGCTTCTGGCTGGCCTGGCGGATGGCGCCCTCGAGGCTCCGGAAGAGGTACTCCTTGTCGATGCCCTTGTCGCGGTGGATGCTGTCAATGAGCCGGAGAAGTTCTTCGTTTGCGGGCATGTTGTGCACAACTCCTTAAAATGTCTCGTCTTAGGCCAGGCGCCCCGCGGGCGGACTCCCGTCGAAAGGGGGACTGACGCGGTCCGGCCGAAAAAATAGGAGCCCGGAGGGGCTCCCTCTTTCGCCGGAAGCTGACGGCAATTCTACCATGGGCGCGTCGGGCGTCAAGAGCACAAAGGAAGGTGGCGGACCCTTGACCCTTGACCCTTGACCCTTGACCCAACAGAAAACCGCAGAACCGCAGAATGTCGAATGTCGAATAACGAAGGAGGGCCTCTTCGGTCCCTCCGAGCCCTACTTCGACATTCGATATTCAGCGTTCGATATTCTGCGGTTTCATCATTCGATGTCCCCGTGTCCCCATGTCACCAATTCTTGCACACCTCCCCGCCCCGAATACCCGGGTCCGTCCGGCGGTTCGGAAGGCATGGTATCGGCCATCGACGAACGCGCCATGCAGGCGCTCGCCGCCCTGGCGGCCGAATGGGCCAGGCTGGAGGAGTTCGAGCGCGCCCTGCGCGGTGATCCGGAGTTCCGGGACGTGCGCGGCGGCGTCGAGCTCGCGCCGGAGCGGGGCGGGTGGCGCCTGGAGCGCTTCGTGGAGGCCCGGCCCCGCGACCCGGACGGGGCGACCCGGGCCTGGTGGCTGGAGGTCTCCGCCGAGGGCGGCCGCTGGCGCATCGAGTCCAACGCCTGCTCGGGCCGGGACGACTTCACCGTCAACCGCGGGGTGTGCCACGCGGACTCCGGCGAGGAGCTGGCGCTCCGGCTGCACGGCGAGGTCTCGCGGCTGATGCGCTGCCGTTGACAAAGCCGCGGCCGAGGGCTAAGGTGCCCTCCGGAAACCGTACGGAGAGCACCGCTTGGCCGACTCGCCGGGCCCCGCGCCCGCCCACTGCCTGTCCGTGGACGTCGAGGACTACCGGCAGATCCTCTCCAGCCGCTACCGGGGCGAGCCCGGCGCGCTCTCGGCCGGCTTCGAGCGGGACATGGAGCGGGTGCTCGAGGTCCTCGCCCTGGCCGGCACCAAGGCCACCTTCTTCGTCACCGGCACGGTGGCCGGGGCCCGGCCCGACCTGCTTCGCCGCTGGGCCGCTCTGGGCCACGAGATCGCCTGCCACGGCCACGACCACGCGCCGGTCTGGAGCATGACCGCCGCGGAGTTCCGCGGCGAGCTCTCGCGCACCAGGCGCGCGGTGGAGGAGGCCGCCGGCCGGCCGGCCCTGGGCTACCGCGCGCCGGTCTTCAGCATCCGCTGGGACACGCTCTGGGCGCTCGACGTCGTCGCCGAGTGCGGCTTCGCGTACGACAGCAGCATCGTGCCGGTCCGGACCCGCCGCTACGGCGTGGCCGGCTTCCCGCCGGAGCCGGCGCTCTACGGCCTGCCCTCCGGGCTGGAGATCGTCGAGGTGCCCCTGACCGCCGCGCGCTTCTGGGGCCTCGGCGTGCCGGTGGCCGGCGGCGGCTACTTCCGGCTCTTCTCCGAGCGCCGGATCCTGCGGGCGGCCGCCGACTGCGAGCGGCGCGGCAGGCCCTTCGTCCTCTACTGTCATCCCTACGAGTTCGGCCCGGAGCCGGTCGACTGGACCGACCTGGCCGGAGCCGGGCGCGAGCGGCTGATGGCGCGGCTGGCCTGCGCCCTGACCAACCTGGGCCGGACCAAGGTGCCCCGCACGGTGGCGCGGCTGGCCAGGGAGTTCCGCTTCGGCCCGCTCGGAGAGCTGGCCCGCAAGGTGAGGGACCATGGAACAAAGAGACTTCTGGCACAAGCACGCCCGGCAGTTCGCTGACCTCTACGACGAGCCGACCCTCGTCAACCGGCTCTTCCGGAGGGCGCTCTACCTCCGCGCGCGCCAGACCATCGAGCGCATCCAGGGCGTCCCCGGGGCGGCGGTGCTCGACGTGGGCTCGGGCCCGGGCCGCAACAGCGTGCTCTTCGTGAAGGAGGCCGGCGCCTCCCGGGTGGTCGGGGTGGACCTGGCCGCGGACATGGTCCGCATCGCGCAGGAGCTCGCCGAACGCCACGGCGTGGCCGACCGCTGCAGCTTCGCCCAGGGCGACATCATGACCTTCGACCCGGGCGGCGGGCGCTTCGACGTCGCCGTGGCCCTGGGGGTCATGGACTACGTCGCCGACCCGGCGGCCATGCTCGCGAGGATGCGCGAGCTCTCGCGCCGCGAGGTCATCGCCAGCTTCCCGGCCTTCGCGCCGCTGCGGGTGGCCCAGCGCCGGATCCGCTACGCCCTGGGCGGCTGCCGGGTCTACTGGTTCTGGAAGTCGGAGATCGAGGGCTTCTTCAGGAAGGCCGGCTTCGCGGGCTGCGAACTCCTGCCCTGCAGCCGCGCCGGCTGGCTGGGAATCGGGCGGATAGACTGAGACGGACGGACGACGGCGCCAACATGCAACACGCAACATGCAACATGCAGAGACTGTAGCAAGCTGACCGGGAAGATGCCGTGAGGAAAAGGGGACATTCTACTTTTCCGTTGCGGAAAAGTAGAATGTCCCCTTTTCCCAATCGCCCCAACAGCAGTTCCCGGCCAGCTTGCTACAGTCTCAACATGCAGAGCAAATCGCGGATGTCAGTCAATGCTGACTGACGGACAACTTCAAGATCACAACCAAGGAATCGGCCCTTTCCGCCGATTCAGGTAGCCCCTCGCCATGTTGGCCGAAGGGGTCTGGTGTCAGTCCCTTTGCGGCGGTCCGGGCCTCCGGCCCGGCTGGCGGCTCCTCCGGGGCCGGTTCCCGCCGCATTCCGGGGCTGTCGGGTCATACAGCTTGCCGGCCAAGTCACGACCGAATCCAACACGGCCTGTTCAAGGAGGACCGTGAGCGACCTATACGACACTGGCCCGGAACGTTGTACGACCCCGGCGTTCACCGCAGCGGAGCGAATCGGCCCCAGAGGTAACGCCCACGGCGCGGCACGCGCCGCTCCTGGACCCCAGAAAACGAAAGGCGGGCTGGCCAAGATGGTGAAGGGCTCACCCTGATTCATTGAATGCTGGCTGTTGGCTGTTGGCTGTTGTCGTCCGGCTCTTTCTCGTCACCCCTTCACGTGCCGGATGTCCTCGCCGCGCACGATGTAGACCACGTCCTCGGCGATGTTGACCGCGTGGTCGGCGACGCGTTCGAAGGCCCGGGCGGTGAGGATCAGCCCCAGCGACCGGCTGATGTTCCGCGGATCGCCGAGCATGTAGGTCAGGAGCTCCCGGAAGATCTGGTCGTTGAGCCGGTCGACCTGGTCGTCGGTCCCGATGACCACCTCGGCGTCGCCCTCCGAGGAGTTCAGGAAGGCCTCGAGCGCGCGGTGGAGCATCCCCTCGGCGATGCCGGCCATGCGCGGCAGGTCCACCAGCGGCTTCAGCGGCGGCTCCTCGATGAGCTTGAGGCTCTCGTATCCGTAGCAGATGGTCACCGCCTGGTCGCCGATGCGCTCGAGCTCGGCGTTGATGCGGGTGATCATCAGCAGGATGCGCAGGTCGCCGGCCACGGGGGTGTAGACGCCGATCAACCGGACGGTCTCGTTGTCGATCGCCCGCTGGAACTCGTCGAGCCGGTCCTCGTCGGCCAGCACGTCCTTGATGAGCGCCGCGTTCCGGTCGACCAGGGCGGCCATGGCCTTGCGGATCATGCCCTCGGCCACGGCGCCCATGGCCAGCACGTCCCGCTTGAGCTTGTTGAGGTCATCGTCGAAACGCTTGGGCATGGGGCAGGTCTCCTGTCTTCCGGCGGGGAGGGGGGAGGGGGGAGGGGGGCTGGAAGGGTGGAAGACTGGAAGGAAGGAAGGATGGATGGATGAGACGAGAACCGCCGGCCGTCGGTTCCCGGCCCTTCCAATCTTCCACCCTTCCACCCTTCCAATTTTCCAACCTCCCCGTCCTCTCACCCGTACCGCCCCTGGATGTACTCCTCGGTGCGCTTGTCGCGCGGGTTGACGAAGAGCTCGGCGGTGGGGCTCTGCTCGACCAGCCGGCCGCTGAGCATGAACAGGCAGTCGTCGCTCACCCGGCGGGCCTGGGCCATGTTGTGGGTGACGATCACGATGGTGTAGCGGCTGCGCAGGCCGTCGAGCAGTTCCTCGACCGCCTCGGTGGCCTCGGCGTCGAGCGCCGAGCAGGGCTCGTCCATGAGCAGGATCTCGGGCTTCAAGGGCAGGAGCCGCGCGATGCACAGCTTCTGCTGCTGCTCGAGCTGCAGCTCGGTGGCCCGCGCGCCCAGGCGGTCCTTGACCGCGTCCCACAGGAAGACCTCGCGCAGGGCCTTCTCGACCGTCTCGCGCTCCCCGGCGCGGGAGGCCCGCCCGGCGCCGCCGTGGATGCGCAGGCCGAAGACCATGTTCTCGTAGATGGACAGCGGCAGCGGATTGGGCCGCTGGAAGACCATGCCCACGGCCTTGCGCAGCTCGATGAGCGAGACGTCCGGATCGAGGATGTTCTTGCCGAGGATGGAGATCTCGCCGCTGGTGCGCACGCCCGTGAAGCGCTCGTTCATGCGGTTGAAGCTGCGCAGCAGCGTGGTCTTGCCGCAGCCCGAGGGGCCGATCAGCGCGGTGATGCGCCGCGGCTTGATGCAGGCCGAGACGTCGACGAGCGCCTGGAAGTCGCCGTACCAGAGGTTGAAGCCCCGGGTGAGGACGCCGCACTCCTCCGGGACGCGCGGGCCGGGCTCAGGCGCGGCCGCCGGCAAAGCGGCCTCCGCCCCCGGCGCGGCCGGCGCCGGCGCCGGCGGGGCCGCGTCGAGCTCAGCCGAAGACGCCATGGACGTAGTCATGGGTCACCTGGTTTCCCGGTTGGTCCGAGAAGATGAGCTCGGTGCGGTCGACCTGCACCAGCTCGCCCTTGTTCAGGAAGCAGGTCACGTCGGCCAGCCGCCGCGCCTGCTGCACGAGGTTCGTGACCAGCAGGATGGTCATGTCCTTCCTGAGCTCGAGGAGCACGTCCTCGATGCGCATGGTGGTCACCGGATCGATGGCGATGGAGAACTCGTCGAGACAGAGGATCTCCGGCTGGTGGGAGAGCGCCCGGGCGATGGTCAGGCGCTGCTGCTGCCCGCCGGAGAGCATGGTCCCGAGCGTCTTCAGGCGGTCCTTGACCTCGTCCCAGAGCGCCGCCTGGCGCAGGCAGCGCTCGACCAGCTCGTCGAGCTCCGCGCGGCCCCAGCCGCCGGCCATCCGCGGGGCGTAGGCCACGTTGTCGTAGACGGACAGCGGCAGCCCGACGGGCAGCGGGAAGACCATGCCGATCCGCCGGCGCAGCTCGTAGACGTCGCGCATCTTCGCGACGTCCTCGCCGTCGATGTGGACGCAGCCCGTCGAGCGGGCCCCGGGGGTGATCTCCAATGTCCGGTTGATGCACTTGAGCAGGGTGGTCTTGCCCGAGGTGGCCGGGCCGATGATCGCGAAGATGCTGTTGCGCGGCACGTAGAGGCTGACGTCCTTCAGGACCTGCTTCCGGCCGTAGCTGACCGAGAGGTCGCTGACCAGGATCTTGGGGTTTGCGATCATCTTTCGCCCTCTCCCGGGCTCTTCGGATCCGGCATTGCCGGGCTTCCCGTCTTCATCGGTCGCCTACCATTTCTTCTTCGCCCGCAGCCGCACGCGCATGGCGATGGCGAAGCTGTTGAAGACCAGCACGAAGCCCACCAGGACGGCCGCCGTGGCGTAGAGCATCGGCTCGGGGACGCCCGGGATCTGGGTGGCGACCGTGTGCAGGTGATAGGACAGCGCCATGCACTGGTCGGTCGGATTATAGGGCAGGAGTTGCCCGGACTCCACCGCCTTGAAGACGATCGCCCCGGTGAACATGATCGGAGCGGTCTCGCCCGCGGCGCGGCAGACCTCGAGGATCAGCCCGGTGAGGATGCCGCCGAAGGAGTTGGGCAGCACGATGGTGCGGATCACCTGCCAGCGGCTGGCGCCCAGGTTCCAGCAGGCCTCCCGGAACGAACGGGGCACGGCGGCCAGCGCCTCCTTGGTGGCCACGATGATCACCGGCAGGGTCATGACCGCCAGGGTCAGCGAAGCGGCCAGGATCGACTTGCCCAGCCCCGCGAAGACCACGAAGGCCCCCACGCCGAATAGCGCGTGGACGATGCTGGGCACTCCGGCGAGATTGACGACCGCCAGGTTCACCGCCCGGGTGAACCAGTTGTCGCGGGCGAACTCGTTGAGGTAGATGCCGGCCATCACCCCGATGGGCGCGGCCACCAGCAGCGAGAAGACCACCAGGTACGCCGTGCCGGCCAGCGCCGGCCAGATGCCGCCGGCGCGCATGCCCTGCTCGGGCAGCCCGGTGACGAAGCCCCAGTCGAGGGCCGGCAGCGCCCGCACGAAGATGTAGCCGAGGATCACCAGCAGCGGCAGCAGGATGGCCGCGGCCATCGCGCCGAAGACGATCCCGGCGATCCTCTGGGTCAGGAGCTTGCGCCTGGTGCGGTCCGTGGCGGTGAAGAGCGCCGACGGGTCGGTCGGCGCCACGGGCGCGGGCGCGGGCGCCGGAGCGGACGACGGCTGCAGCGGACTCATTTGCCCTTCCTGATGCCCTTCACGATCAGGTCGGCGACGAGGTTGATCGCGAAGGTGATGGCGAAAAGCACGATGCCCAGGGTGAAGAGCGCCTGGTAGTGATGCCCTCCGGACGGGGCCTCGCCCAACTCGGCGGCGATGGTGGCGGTCAGCGTCTGGACCGATTGCAGCGGATGGAAGAAGGGCGCGTTGCCGTCGAAGGGGATGTTGATGGACTGGCCGGTGGCCATCAGGACGGCCATGGTCTCGCCCACCGCGCGGCCCACGCCCAGGAGCACGGCGGCGAGCAATCCGCTCTTGGCCGCCGGGAAGATCACCTTGCGGACCACCTGCCAGCGGGTGGCGCCCAGGGCCTCGGCCGCCGCCCGGTACTCGTCGGGCACCGCCCGGATGGCGTCCTCGGCGATGGAGACGATCACCGGCACGGCCATCAGGCCCACCACGATGCCGGCATTGAGCACGTTGAGGCCCACCGGCGCGTCGGCCAGCTTGATGATCAGCGGGTTCATGACCATCATGCCGATGAAGCCCCAGACCACCGAGGGCACGGCGGCCAGGAACTCGACCAGGATCTTGAGGGCCTCCTTGGTCTTGCGGCCGCAGAACTCGGAGATGAAGACCGCCGTGCCCAGCCCGAAGGGCACCGCGAAGAGCATGGCCAGGACGGTGACGCTGCCCGTCCCGGCCACCAGCGCCAGGATCCCGAAGCGCGGGTTCTCCTCGGAGGTCGGGTACCACTTGTCGCTCAGGAAGAAGCCGCCGAAGTCGAAGTCCTTCAGCAGGAAGGGCGCCCCCTCGCGGAAGATGAAGAAGAAGATGCCGAAGACGAAGACGATGGCGCTGACCCCGCAGATGTGGATCAGGGTGACCATCGTGCGTTCGCAGTAGCGGTAGATCAGGTACATGAGGTACAGGACGCCGGCGACCAGCGCGAGCAGGAGCATGATCTTCAGAAGACTGATCACCCCGGCCCTCCATGGCGGCGCCCGGGCCGCCTGCGGCCGGGCATCGACGATCGGCGCCGACCCGAGCCGGAGCAGCCGACAGGAGCGGACGACTGCCGCCGGGGGAGGCCGGAGGGACGGCCGGCTGGAGGAGTTGCCAGGGCCTGGCCGCCCCCTTCCGGTTTCCCCGCCGGCGGCATCTGAGTTTCTCCCGGATGCTTTCGGGCCGCCGGAACTTACTTGCCGGCCTCGATCGGGACGTAGCCGGCCTTCTCGACGATCTTCTGGCCATCGGCCGACAGGACCCAGGCGATGTACTTCTGGACCTCGCCCTGGGGCGCCCCGAGGGTGTACATGTTGAGCGAGCGGGCCAGCGGGTAGGTCTTGTCGCGGACCGTCCCGATGGACGGGCCGTAGGCCTTCTCGCCCTTCCTGGCCGAGACGTTCACGAACTTGACCTCGTCGGTCTTGTAGCCCATGCCGCTGTAGCCGATGGCGCCGGGAGTCTTCGAGACCAGGTCGACCACGTCCTTCGACCCCGACATGCTCTGCATGCCCATGCGGAAGTCCTTGTTCTTGAGGATGTGCTCGCGGAAGAAGGCATAGGTCCCGGAGCTGTTCTGGCGGCTGACCACCACGATCTCGTCGCGGCCGCCGGGAATGGTCACGCCCAGCTGCGACCACTTGGTGATGGCCTTGGCCTCGCCGTAGATGCCGGCCAGGTCCTCGGCGCTGATCTCGGTCAGGGGGTTGTCCTTGTGGACGTAGATGCCGATGGCGTCGTAGCCCACGATGGTCTCGACCGGGTCCTTGCCGGTGTTCTTCCTGGCCAGCTCCTTCTCCGAGGCCTTCATGTCGCGGCTGGCGTTGGCAATGTCGGTCAGGCCGTCCATGAGACTCTTGATGCCGACTCCCGAGCCGCCGCCGCCGACCTCCACGGAGACGTTCGGCGCGACCTTCTTGTACTCGGCCGACCACTCCTGGGCCACGTTGACCATGGTGTCGGAACCGATGTTCTGGATGACGACCTTCCTGGCCCTGGCGTCGGGCTTGCCGGCGCCGGAGCCCGTTCCGGTCCCGCCGCCGGGCCGGCCGCTTTGGTCGCCACCGCCGCAACCGAAGGCGGCGAGCAACGCGACGAGCGGCAGTCCGGTTACGATGCGGCTTGCGGGGTTCCTTGGATTCATCATCGGGCTTGTCCTCCATCTCTCATTCGTTCGTTCGTCTTCTCTCACTCTCGTTCCACCCTCATTAAAGCCCCGGAACGTTAAGGCTTCGTTAGGGGGCGGTGAGTATCCGGTCAAAGAGGAGGGCGGGACGCAACCCGCCCTCCCCCGGCGGGATGCGGCGGTCAGAACTTGAACATCACGTCCAGTTGCAGCCGGTGGTAGTCGGCGTTCCTGTCGGTCGCGTCGTCGTCGGAGATGTTGACCTTGTCGATGAAGCAGGTGGCGCCGACGGTCACGTTCTTGAGCACCATCAGCTGGGCCCCGAACTTGTGGCCCTTGTGGTCGGTGCCGCCGCCGCCCGAGTCGGAATCGGTGAAGGCGCCGAGGACTGCGTCCTTCTCGAGCGCGCGGTAGTTGTAGCCGACCGACCAGTCCCACTGCTCCCTGGCCCTGCCCACGTTGACGCCGACCAGGTAGCCGGTGTCCTCGTCGCCGGCGTCCAGGTTCCTGACGTAGTCGCCGTAGAGCGTCACGGGCACGTCCAGCACCGGGAAGCCCACCTCGACGAACCCCTCCTGCTCGCGGTAGCCGTACTCGTAGAGCGTGCCGTCGAGGGTGTTGCCGAAGGCGCCGCCGAAGGTGGTCTTGCCCTCGGCGTGGGTGTAGTTGAAGTAGCCGGCGCCGACCATGGCGTAGGTTGTGCCCTTCTCGTCGAACTTGAGCTTGAGGGCCGCCTGCGCCCCGAAGAGGCCGGGATCCTCGTTGTTCTCGGTGCTCGCCGGGTCGTGCACCTCGTTGACCACGAACCCGCCGAGGTTGACCAGCAGCTCCGCCGCGTCCCCCAGCCTGGGGGCGAGCTTCAGCGCGCCGCCCTCGGGGGTCAGGTCGCCGTCCCAGAGCAGGTCGCTGCCGCCCGGCGCGATGAAGGGCGTGGGCATCTTGCCGCCGAGCAGGTGGGTGGGCACGCCCGCTTCCCTGAGCGCATCCGGGTGGTAGTCGAAGAAGGCCTGGTCCAGCACGACGGCCTTCTTCGTGAAGTTGCCGCCCAGCGTCTGGTTGGTCGAGACCGGGTCGGTGGTGTTGCCGGTGGCGATGCGGAAGGTCAGGTCCACCTCGTCGTTGACCCTGGCCTTCAGGCCCAGGCGGGCGCGGATGCGCTCGCGCTCGCGGTCGGGCCTGGCGGTCTCGCGATGGGGCTCCGAGATGGCCTCGTGGCGATAGCGGAAGTCGCCGAACAGGGTCACCTTGTCGGTCCAGGAGCTCTTCTTCTCGGCGGCAGGCGCAGAAGAGGAGTCCTTCTTGGCCTGGAGGTTCTCCACCTTGGCCTTGAGCTCGTCGATCTGTCTCTGGAGATCGGAGGTCTCGCCGGCCAGGGCTCCCGAGGAGGCCAGCACCACGGTCAGCAGTCCGCTCACTACGGGAATTGCAGTCTTGCGCACTCGTCTCTCCTTGTCGTTCGTTCTTCGAAGTTTCCCCTCGTCGTCTTTCGTCAGGCGGGCGCCATGGCGGCGCCGTCCGCTGCCATCCCGCGGACCACCTCCTTTCGGCAAGGCTCCAGCGCCAGCCGGCCAGCGAGGATCGCCCGGAAGGCCTCCGGCCGGACGTGCTCGGCCACGAACTCCGAGAAGCCCTGGTGGTTGACCCGGCCGACCCAGTACTCGCAGTGCCGCCCGCCGTGGCGGCAGGCGTAGCGCTCGTAGTTCGGGGCGGTCTCCACCCGGGCGGTGGGCTCGCCGCACTCCCGGCAGATCGGGCCGCGCACGCGAACGTCTTCCTCCGCCAGCGGAGCGAGGAATCGCCCGTCGCGCGCGCGCACCTCCACCAGGAAGCGGAAGCTGTTCAGGGTCCAGTGGTCTCCGAGGCGGATCCAGCGGGTCCTCCGGCCGGCACGCCCGGCTGCGGGGGCCTCGGGTCTGGACAGCATCTTCGTCGTCATGCCCTTTCTCCTTTCTTCACCCATAAGATACCGGCGGGACATTACGTATCGGTGAGGACGGGGTCAGTTGCCGGTTAATCGCCGTTTTGCGCCGTCATCGGTATCGGTATCGAATGGCGCTGCCTCAAGCCGTGCCGGCGGTTGAAAGAGCCGACAGCGAACCGCAGAACCGCAGAACACCGAATGCTGAATGTCGAAATGCGGCTCCCGGCCACTCCACGTGCTTCGTGGTTCTGACTTCTATTCTGCGGTTCTTCGTTGGTGGCGCTTAGAGCTTCCGGAAAGAAGCCGCGCCGTGCCGGGTAAGGACGATCGTCTCGGCCCCCTCCTGAAGTCGGTCATGAGGGGGCCGAGCCTGGTCTTTTGGGGCGCTGCCGCGCCACTGGCCGGAGGCCGGCAAGCGGCGCGCCAGCCAACGGCTTGCTGGCACGGCCGCTTGCGTGGCCCCGGGCGAGCGCACAAGCTGTTTCCGCAGCAGTAGCCGTCGGGAAAGGAAGACGGGACAAAGGGTTTGAGTACGAGGATCAGGCGGCTGGGAAGACCCCGCGCTATCGCCGGTGGCTTCGAGCCACGCCAATAATAGATGGCGGCTCCCAACTTCTGGTCGCATACGTTAATGGGTGCCTCGAGCACGAATAGCAGGTGGATCCTCGATCCTCAATCCCTCCCCTCGTTCTTCCCTTGAGCTACGGCCTCATAGCAGCGATGGCGACAAAGAGAGGTCTCGCTCCCTCACTCCGCCAGCCGGTAGCCCACCCCGCGGATGGTCTCGATGTGCCTGCCGGCCGGGCCGAGCTTGCGCCGCAGTCCCACCACCTGGACGTCGACGGCCCGGTCGGTGATCATCGCGTCGGTGCCGCGCACGGCGTCAATGATCTGGTTGCGGGTGAAGACCCAGCCGGGCCGACGGGCCAGGAAGTGGAGCAACCGGAACTCGGTCCCGGTGAGTTCGAGCGGCTTGCCCTTGAGCAGGACCTCGTGCCGCCCCGGGGTGATGACCAGGTCGTGGACCTTGATGGCCGCCTCCTCGCCCGGGGAGGCCTCGGCGCGGCGGCGCAGCACGGCGCGGACCCTGGCGACCAGCACCTTGGGGCTGAAGGGCTTGGTGATGTAGTCCTCGGCGCCGAGCTCCAGGCCCACGACTATGTCCGACTCCTCGCCGCGGGCCGAGAGGATCGCGACGGGGATCTGCGCCGTGGCCGGGTCGGCCTTGAGCGCCCGGATGACCGCGAAGCCGTCGAGGCCGGGCAACATCAGGTCGAGCAGAATGAGATCGGGCAGCTTGGCGCGCGCGGCCTTGACCGCCTCCTCGCCGCTGGCGGCGGAGACCACCTGGTAGCCCTCCCGCCCGAGGTTGTACTCCACGAGCCGGAGGATGTCCTCCTCGTCGTCGACCGCCAGGATCTTCTGTCTGCCCATCGTCTTCCCCCGGGGCCGGCCGGAGGCCGCCGGCCGCGTCACTACGCCTGCTAGAGCATCAGGATCAGCAGCAGCACGATCAGGGCGCCGCCCCTGACGAACAGGCTGGTGGGCCCGTCCTCGGAGACGTCCGGCGTCCCGCGCCGGGCTTCGAGCACGCGCGAGCGCCACCAGGCGAAGAGCGCCGAGGCGGCCGCCCAGGCGGCGAACAGCAGGAGGCTCATGATCGTCCCCTTTCGCCCATATTTAAGCCGGCGAATGTGAAGATACCGTTAGGCGCAGACGGGAAAAGGGTTAGAGCTGCATGGTTCAAGACCGTCCCTGACAGGGTAACAGGCCCGGCAGGATGGCGGGCCGATCGCTCGATGGCGCCAGCCGATGAGTGACGGGATCGGAGAGGAGCGCAGGCCTGGGCCCCTGGTATTGACCCGGGCCGCGATCCGACCTCAGTTAGAGCCTCACAAAGAATGAGCCCGGGGTCGCGTTGGGGCTCTGCTGGCCGGATGCAAGGCGCGAGGAGGAGAGCAGTGTCAAGAGACACGGCGACGACGAGCAACGCCGCAGCCGGGCAGCAGAGCCCCAACCCGGAGGGACGCCGGTCTTTTGCCTTCATACTTCGTCGTTCGTCGTCGCTGTGTCCTTCTGGACACAGCTTCCTCCTCTCTCCTCGTCTGAAGCCAAAATCCCGGGCGTCGCGGCCCCGGGATCATTCTTTGTGAGG
>CALGYR010000120.1 GCA_937935355.1 uncultured bacterium
CTCAACCCACGTCATTACGCTAACTTGGAACCTCATCCAAAGTGGCCACGCCCTATCCCGACGCTCCAGCTACTGTGCTCCAATTGAACGCGGGCGTGAGTTCCGCAGTGGTGCCGATTGGGCCTATCGGAACAGGGGTGTCCAAGGCAGCGCTTGGCACAAAGCTCATCAACTCACTCCAGACCCCATATTCATCGCCAGACTTAGCACGGACCTGCCATGTGCATGGATTGTCTGCCGGCAGAACTTTAGGGACTCTGACCGTGGTCCCTGTGGCACTGAATCTGTACACGTTCGCCCCAGAGTTGTCGGATATCCATATGTCATAATCGGTGGCCCCCCCGACAGGGGTCCAGCTGAAAGTGGGCTGAAGGCTGTTGACTGCCCCTAAAGGCGCAAGCAACTTCGGAGCAGCATAACGCGAACAGACAGAAAAGGTCATGGCCACGCTGAATTCGCCCTTCCCGGTAGCTGATATAGAACGTGCTTTCCAGATGTACGGCTCTCCAGGGTTCAGGGGCGTAAGCGTACGGATGCTGGGTGCCGTGGATGTCATTGCCTGCACGCGAACACCTTTGGCGTCTATGATCCAAAGTTCATACGATGTTGCTCCAGGCACAGCATGCCAAGAGAATGTTGGCGTGAGTGTATCGACACTGCCTATCGGGCTGATAGGCACTACGTAGTCGAGGAGGCCAGTCACCTGCCAGCTGTGGCTGGCCGTCCCGCCTCGGGGGTCGGTGACCGCGACCTCGATGGTCCTCGTGCCGCCGTCGGCGTTGGTCGGGGCGTAGGTGAAGGCCGGCCCGGCCTCGCCATCCATCTCCATGGGATGGCCGTCTTTCTTCCACTCGTAGGCGAGGGCCTCCCCATCGGCGTCCCAGGCTTCGACCGCGAACTCCTGGCTGCTGCCGACCGGCAGGAAGACGGTCTCGCCCTCTGGGCTCCAGGTCGAGATCATCGGGGGCACGTTGACCGGGTTCACCGTGATGAGCACAAGCACCGGGTCCGACTGGGCCTCGCCGATCCTGGCCCGGTAAGTGAAGCTGTCGTCGCCGAAGAAATTGGCCGCCGGGCGGTAGACGAAGCTGCCGTCGGCGGCGAGCGTCACCGTGCCGTGCGCCGGGGCCGAGGCCAGCTCCGCGGCCATCGCGCCGCCGTCCGGGGCCCGGTCGTTCGCGAGCACCCCGCTCGCCGCCGGGATCTCGAGCGTCGAGTCCTCGTCGCAGGCATAGGCGTCGAGCGCCGCCTCGGGCGCGCGGCTCGTCACCGTGATGACCTGCGTGGCGCTGGCCTGCTGCTTCTCACCCTTGCCCTGGCCCTGGGTCACGGTCAGCGTCGCGGTGTAGACTCCCGCCCGCGTGTAGACGTGATCGGCCTCGCGGCCCTCCGCCGGGGCGCTGCCGTCGCCGAAGTCCCAGACGAAGCTCGTGCCGTTGCCGTTGTGGCCCTGGAGCACGGCCTCCAAGTGTACGCCACATGGTGCATAGCCAGTGGCGGGGGTGGCTTTGATGGCTAGCTGGTCGTATTGGCTGCAGGATGCAACGGCCAGAAATATTACTGAAATCACGCAGATGCTGCTGTTGCGTAGCACCATGGCTTCCCCCCCTTCGCCTATGGGCTCGTTATCTGGCTTCTCCCGCCACTGGACAATATATCATAGGTCATTGTGAATGTGGTTAGAAAACCGGGATTGTCGGATTGGGGGAATCTTGGGGGGTGAGGTGGGGCTGCGGAAGCAGGCGGGCAGGCAGATGGGGCTGCCTGCCCGGACTAGACACCTGATCTGGTTCTATTCTTTGCGCTACTGCTGTACCGAAAAACTCATGAAGTTGCTCCATGAGCCGTACTCGGTCGCTGACTTGGCGCGAACTTGCCACTTGTACCCTTGTCCGCTTGTAAGAACCAAGCTGCTCTTCTTGGCGCTTGTAGCCGTAGTGCTGATTGATGTTACCAAGACCCCGGCCGCGGTATAGACCTTGACCTCGTACCCCGTCGCACTTGCTACGGCATTCCAACTGAACGTGGGCGTAACTTCGTTGGTAGTCCCACTGGGACCTATTTGAACGGGCGTCCCCAAGGCTGCGCTGGGCGTGAAGCTCATGAATGCGCTCCATGGCCCGAATTCGTCTCCCGCCTTGGCGCGGATCTGCCATTTGTACGTCGTCCCGGCATCCAAAAGCTTGCTGCTCCTCAGGCTGGTTGTGGTTGAACTGAACTTATAAAGGATCGTCTCAGCTTCAGTGTAGATCCACAAGTCGTACCCAGTGGCCCCTCCCACGGCATTCCAGCTGAACGTCGGCTGGAGGGTGTTGACGGCTCCTGACGGGCCGATCTGCACCGGGGCGGGGTAAGGCGAGCTTACCGTGAACGCCATGGGGTTGCTCAGGAAGCCCTTCTCCTCGCTCGACAGAGAGCGTACCTGCCAGTTGTATTGCTCTCCCGGGTTGAGCGGCGAGGTGGCCTGAATGCTGGTCTGCGTGGTCGTGATCGCCTGGACTCTGGTGCCGTTGGAGTCCAGTATCCACAATGCGTAGGATGTCGCGCCGGCAGCGGCATTCCAACTGAAGGTGGGTTTGAGGCCCACGACGTTGCCTGAGGGCCCGATCGGCACTGGCGTGCCCAGCGAAGAGCCGGCGATGAAGCCATTCGCTGTAAACTCGCCCACGTTGCTGCCGTTGATGGCTCGAACTTCCCACCAATAGGTTCCGCCAGGATTGAGTACCATGTCGATTTCCCAGCTTGTCTCGGTTGTCGTGATGTTCTTCAGCGTATGCCAGTCTCCCATGACCAACTGGTAGCTGGTAGCCCCCTGCACCGCGTTCCAGGTGAACGTCGGCCGCGAAGTGTCGATCTGCCCCTTCGGTCCGATCAGGACCGGGGCAGAGAGCACCACCGTCACATCCCAACTGCAGTTCGCCGTCCCGCCGCTGCCATCGGAGATCTGCACCGCGATGGTGTGGTCGCCCAGGTCCGCCGCGCCCGGGCTGTAGTTCAGCGTGTTGGTGGCCACCGGCACGCTCTCGCCGTCGATGGTCCAGGCGTAGCTCAGGACGTCGTCGTTGGGGTCGCTGGCCGTCACCGTGAAAGCCTGGCTGCCGCCCACGTAGACCGTCGCCGGGCTCGCCGGCGTCGACTCGGTCACGACCGGCGGGCCGTTGACCTTGACCGTCACCGTGGCCGAGTCCTCGCCGCCGTCGGCGTCGGTGATCGTGTAGGTGAAGCTGTCCGGGCCCGCGTAGCCGCCGGCCGGAGTGTAGCTCACCTTGGCGCCGGCCAGGATGATGGCCACGGCGCCGTGCGTGCCCTGGGTGACCGCCGTCACCGCGAAGGCCTGGTCCTCCGGGTCGGAATCGTTGGCCAGCACGTCGAGGGCGTTGGCCCCCGAGTCCTTCTGGACCGTGACCGTGTCCTCGACCGCGTCCGGCCGGCCGTTCACGTTGATGGTCACCGTGGCCGTGTCCGTGCCCCCGCGGCCGTCGGAGATCGTGTAGGTGAAGCTGTCCGGACCCCAGTAGCCGGGCTCCGGCGTGTAGGTCACCTCGCTGCCCTCGCCCGCGATGTCCACTTCGCCGTGCGCGCCCTGGGTGACCTCGCTCACGACCAGGTCGTCGCCGTCCGGGTCGCTGTCGTTGGCCAGCACCTCGATGGCCACCGCCGAGGAGTCCTCCTGGACCGTGGCGCTGTCGTCGACCGCCACCGGCGGCCGGTTGACCTGCACGTAGACCGTGGCGGTGTCCTCGCCGCCGTGGCCGTCGGAGATGGTGTAGGTGAAGCTGTCCTCGCCGAAGTAGCCCGGATCGGGCTCGTAGCTCACCGCCGCCCCGTCGTTGATGACCAGGACCTCGCCGTGGCCGCCCTGGGTCACCCCGGTGACCTCCAGCGCATCGTCCTCCGGGTCGGAGTCGTTGGCCAGCACGTCGATCTCGTTGGCGGCGCTGTCGAGCTGGACCGTGACCGAATCGTCGACCGCGTCGGGCGAGGTGTTCACCGCCACCGTCACCGTGGCCGAGTCCTGGCCGTCGTGGCCGTCGTCGATGGTGTAGGTGAAGCTGTCCGGACCGCTGTATCCGGGCGCCGGCGTGTAGGTCAAGCGCGTGCCGGCCTCGGTGATGGCCACCTCGCCGTGCGCGCCCTGGGTGACCGAGACGATCGTCAGGGTGTCGCCGTCGAGGTCCGAGTCGTTGGCCAGCACGTCGATGGTGTTGGCGTCGGAGTCCTTCTGGACCACGGCGTCGTCGTCCTCCGCCACCGGCGGCTCGTTCATCCACACCACCGTGCCGGAGGTCTCGACGTCGGTGGAGTCGCCGTAGATCCAGCCCGCGTCGGTGACGTAGTCGCGCATGCGGATGCGGTCGTCGGCCTCGGCGTCGATCTCGACGGTGTGCGCCCCGCCGCCGGCGTCGCGGAAGCTGACCGCCTCGAAGATGTGGGCGTTCCAGGCGTGGTGCTTGACGTGCAGGTAGCACAGCCCCGCCGCGCCGCTCTGGAAGTTGACGTGGTCGAAGGCCGTGGCCGTGGGGCCCGAGAGCGTCAGGCCCGCGGCCGCCAGGTTATGGAAGTCCGCGTAGCTGACGTCGGCCTCGCCGGCCACCGTCAGGGCGTAGGCGCCCGCGCCGTTATTGCGGACCGTCGCCACGTCGCCCTCGGCGCCGGCCGCGCGGAAGGTCCCGCCGGCCGCCACCGTGATGTTCCCGCCGGTCCGGAGCGTCGAGCCCGCCCCGAGCTCGACGGTCCCGCCGGTGGAGAGCCCGCCGTCGAGCGTGACCGTCCGGCCCGCCCCGACGACGAGCGCCGAGCCCGCCGGGAGCGCGAGCGCGTTGCCCACGGTCGCGTCGGTGCCGACTGCGAGCTCCGTGTCGCCGGAGATCTCGAGGTCGTGGAAGGTCGGGGCCGTGCCGCCCAGGCTCCGCGCGCCGCCGCCCTCGAAGTAGACCGTGCCGGTCGCGGCCGTGAGCGTCCCGAGGTCCGCGGCGCTCCCGGCGATGTGCAGCTCGCCGGCGCCGTCGAAGGTGAGCGCGCGGCCGGCCAGGTTCACGTCGCCGGCGGCCGAGACCACGCTCGCGCCCGTCACGTAGAGCGCCCCGCCCACGTTCGTGGGGGTGATCGCGAAGCCGATGGTCGCGGTCCGGCCGCCGTTGGCGATCTCCAGACCGTAGTAGTCCGCCTCGAGGACGTCGCGGTCGCTCCCGGTGTCGGCGTAGACCACCCGGCCGGTCGAGGCCGTGAAGGTCCCGAGCCCGGCGACCGCGTCCTCGAGCACCAGCCGGCCTGCGCCCGTGAAGGTCGTGGCCCCGGCGGCGAGGTCGTAGCTGCCCGCGGCGGTGAGCGTCCCCGTGCCGATCTTGACGGCGCCCGCGCCCGAGGTCGAGCCGGTCACGGTCACCGCGCGCGTCCCCGCGCTGAAGGCCCCGGCGGTCACGGTCAGGTCGCCGCCGACGGTGAAGTCGCCGGCGGCCGTCGCGGTGTTGGCGCCGTTATCGACCTCCAGGTCGTTGTAGCCCACCGCGGCCACGCTCTGGTCGGCCGAGCCGTCGTAGAGCACCGTGCCGCAACCGTTCGAGGTGAAGGTCCCGAGCGAGGTCACCGCCCCGCCGAGCTCCAGCCGCCCGGTCGAGCCCGCCAGGAAGGTCAGGCTCCGGCCGGTCAGGTCGAAGGCGCCGTTGGCGTCGGCGATGCCCGCGCTCTTCACCGTCAGGGCGTGCGTCACCTTCGCCGGGGTCACCGCGAAGCCGAAGGCGGCCTTCGAGCCGCCCGAGGTGGCGATCTCCAGGTCGTAGTAGGCGGCGTCGGCCACGGTCTGGCCGGCCGAGCCGTCGTAGGAGACCGTCCCCGTCGAGGCCGTGAACGTGCCCAGCCCCGTCACCGCGCCGCCGAGCTCCAGCCGGCCCGCGCCGGTGAACGCCGTTGCGCCGGCGGAGAGGTCGTAGGCGCCATTGGCGTCGAGCTTGCCCGTGCCGATCTTGAGCGTCCCGGCGCCGCTCGTCGCGCCGGTCACCGTCACGGTGCGCGTCGCCGCGTCGAACGTGCCGCCGGCCACCGAGAGCGCGCCGCCGACCGCGAAGTTCCCGCCGGCCGTGGCCGTGCGCGGGGCGTTGTCGACGCCCAGGTTGTTGTAGGTCACGGCCAGCACGGTCTGGTCGAGCCCCGTGCCCACGTAGTTGACCGTGCCGGTCGAGGGCGTGAAGGTGCCGAACGAGACGACCGCCCCGCCGAGGTTGAGCGCGCCGGCGCCCGAGAAGGTCACCGCGCCGCCGGTCAGGTCGAACTCGCCGTCGGCCGAGAGCGACCCGGTGGAGATGGTCAGCGTCCCGGCGCCGCCCGTGTCCCCGGCGACGGTCACGGCGCGCGCGCCCGCCGCGAACGTGCCGGAGGTGAGCGTCAGGTCGCCGCCGACCGCGAAGTCGCCGGCGGCCGTGCCGGTCTGCCCGGCTGGCTTGGCCACGGTCAGGTGGTTGTAGGTCACGGCCAGGACGCTCTGGGCGGCCGCGCCGTCGTAGACCACCGTGCCCGAGCCGGCCGTGAAGGTCCCGAAGCCGGCGGCCGCGCCGGCCAACTCCAGGCGGCCCGCGCCGGTGAAGGTCGTCGCGCCGGTCACGTCGAAGGCGCCGCCCACGTCGAGCGTCCCGGCGCCGATCAGGATCGTCCCGGCCCCGCCGGCCGCGCCGGTCACCGCGACCTCGTGTCCGGCCACGTCGAAGGTGCCGCCGGCCACCGAGAGCGCGCCGCCGACCGTGAGGTCCCCGCCGGCCGTGGCCGTGCGCGGGGCGTTATCGACGCCCAGGTTGTAGTAGGTCGCGACCAGCACGGTCTGGTCGCCGGCGGTGTTCACGTAGTTGACCGTGCCCGTCCCGGCGGTGAGCGTGCCCAGGCTCACGGCCGCGCCGGCCAGGTTCAGCGCCCCGGCGCCGGTGAAGGTCGTGGCACCGCCGGCCAGGTCGTAGCTGCCGTTGGCGGTGAGCGAGCCGGTCGATACGGTCAGCGTCCCGGCGCCGCTCGTCGTGCCCGTCACCGCCACGGCGTGCGTCGAGACCGCGAAGACGCCGGAGGTCAGGGTCAGGTCGCCGCCCACCGTGAAGTCGCCGGCGGCCGTGCCCACCTGTCCGGCCGCCTTGGCGACGGTCAGGTGGTTGTAGGTCACGGCCATGACGTTCTGGGCGGCGCCGCTGTCGTAGACCACCGTGCCCGAGCCGGCCGTGAAGGTCCCCAGGCTCGTGACCGTGTTGCCCAGCCGCAGGACGCCGGCTCCCGTGAAGGTCAGCGTCCCGCCGGTCAGGTCGAAGGCCCCGTTGGCGTCGAGGGTGCCCGCGCCGATCTCGATCGTCCCGGCGCCGCTCGTGGCGCCCGCCGCCGTCACCGTGCGTCCGGCGATGTCGAAGGTGCCGCCAGAAACGGTCAGCGCCCCGCCGAGGGTCAGGTTGCCGCCGGCCGTGGCCGTCCGCGGGGCGTTATTCACTCCCAGGTTGTGGTAGGCCGCGACCAGCACGGTGCGGTCGGAGCCGGTGTCCACGTAGTTCACGGTCCCGGTCGAGGCCGTGAAGGTGCCGAGCGAGACCGCCGCTCCGCCCAGGTTCAGCGTGCCCGCGCCGGTGAAGGTCAGCGCCCCGTCGGTCAGGTCGAAGCTGCCATTGGCGTTGACCGTGCCGGTGGCGATGGTCAGCGTGCCCGCGCCCGAGATGGAGCCGGTGACCGTCACCGTGCGGGTGCCGGCCGAGAAGTTCCCGGCGGTCAGGATCAGGTCGCCGCCGGCGGTCAGGTCGCCCGCGGCCGTGGCCGCGCCGGCCGCCTTGTCGATCTCCAGGTCGTGGTAGGACGCGGCGGCCACGTTCTGCGCCACGCCGGCGTCGTAGACCGTCCGCCCCATGCCGTTGGAGGTCAGCGTCCCGATCGAGGTCACCGCCCCGCCGAGCTCGAGCCGGCCCTCGCCGTCGAAGGCCACGGTGCCCGAGACCCCGAAGCCGCCGTTGGCGTCGAGCGTGCCGGTGCCGATCCGGACGGTGCCGGCGCCGGAGACGTCGCCGGTCACCGTCACGGTGCGCGCGGCGATGTCGAAGGTCCCGCCGGTGAGCAGCAGAGCGCCGCCGACGGAGAGGTCGCCGCCGGCCGTGGCCGTGCGCGCGCCGTTGTCCACCGCCAGGTTGTAGTAGGCCGCGACCAGGACGGTCTGGTCGCCGGCCGTGTTCTTGTAGGTCACCGTGCCGGTGTCGGCGGTGAAGGTGCCCAGGCTCACGGCCGCGCCGGCCAGGTTCAGGTTGCCGGAGCTCGTGAAGGTCAGCGTTCCGCCGGTCAGGTCGAAGCTGCCGTTGGCGTTGAAAGTGCCGGAGCTCAGCGTGATCGTCCCGGCGCCGCTCGTCGCGCCGGTCACCGTGACGGTGCGGGCCGCCAGCGCGAAGGTGCCGCCCGAGACCGTGAAGTCGCCGCCGACCGCGAAGTTGTTGCCGGCCGAGGCGATCTGGCCGGCGGGCTTGTCGACGATCAGGTGGTTGTAGGCCGCGACCGCGACGGTCTGGCCCGCCGCGCCGTCGTAGACCACCGTGCCGGTCGAGGCCGTGAAGGTGCCCAGGCTCGTCACCGTCGAGCCGAGCTCCAGCCGCCCGGCGCCGGTGAAGGTCGTGGCGCCGGTCACGTTGTACTCGCCGTCGGCGTCGAGCGTGCCGGTCCCGATCCTGACCGTGCCGCCGCCGGAGGTCAGGCCGGTCACCGTCACCTCGCGGCCGGCGACGTCGAAGGTCCCGCCGGCGAGCGACAGCCCCCCGGCCACGGTGATGTCGCCGCCGGCCGTGGCCGTGCGCGGCGAGTCGTTGACCGCCAGGTTGTAGTAGGCCAGGGCCAGCACCGTCTGGTCGGCGTTGACGTTCTTGTAGGTCACCGTGCCGGAGCCGGCGGTGAAGGTCCCCAGGCCCGTCACCGTGCCGGCCAGGTTCAGGTTGCCGCCGCCGGTGAAGGTCAGCGCCCCGGCGGTCATGTCGAAGTCGCCGTTGGCGGTGAGCGTGCCGGTGCTCAGCGTCACCGTGCCGGCGCCGGAGACGTCGCCGTTGGCGGTGATCAGCCGCGCGCCGACCGCGAAGGTGCCGGCGGTGACGACCAGCTCGCCGCCCACCGTGAAGTTGCCGCTGGCCGTGGCCGTCGCCCCGGCCTTGTCGATCTCCAGGTCGTTATAGGAGGCGCCCGGCACGTTCTGCGCGCCGGACCCGTCGAAGACCACCCGGCCCCTGTCGTTGGTGGTGAGCGTCCCCAGGCTGGTCACCGCGCCGGCGAGCTCCAGCCGGCCCTCGCCGTCGAAGACCAGGCTGCCGCCGGTCATGTCGCAGGCGCCGTCGGCGTCGAGCGTGCCCGCGCCGATCCGGATGGTGCCGGCCCCGGAGAGCGCCCCGGCCACGGCCGCGGTGTGCCCGGCGATGTTCAGGGTTCCGCTCGTGACCGTGAGCGGCCCGGCCACGGTCAGGTCGCCGGCGGCCGTCGCCGTCCGCGTCGAGTTGTTGACCGCGAGGCCATAGTAGGCCAGCTGCAGCACGGTCTGGTCCGAGCCGGTGTTCTTGTAGGTCACCGTGCCGGTGCCGGCGGTGAAGGCGCCCAGGCCCGTCACCGTGCCGGCGAGATTGAGGTTGCCGGAGCTCGTGAAGGTCAGCGTCCCGGCGCTCATGTCGAAGTTGCCGTTGGAGGTCAGCGTGCCGGTGCTCAGGGTCACCGTCCCGGCGCCGGAGACGCTGCCGGTGACGGTGATCGTGCGCGTGCTCACCGCGAAGGTGCCGGCGGTGACGATCAGGTCGCCGCCGATGGTGTAGTTGCTGCCGGCCGTGGCCGTCGCCCCGGCCTTGTCGACCTCCAGGTCGTGGTAGGAGGCCGAGACCACGTTCTGCGCGCCCGCGCCGGAGTAGACCACCCGGCCCATGTTGTTGCTGGCGAGCGTCCCCAGGCTCGTGACCGTGCCGCCGAGCACCAGGCGGCCCTCGCCGGTGAAGGCGGTGGTCCCGCCCATGTTGTAGGTGCCCGGCGAGGAGAGCGTCCCGGCGCCGATGCTGACCGTGCCGTTGCCGGAGACCGTTCCGGCGCAGCTCACCGCGTATCCGCCGATGTCCAGGGTGCCGCTCGAGACCGTGATGTTCCCGGACGCCGAGAAGCCCCCGCCGGCCGTCGCCGTCCGCGTCGACTTCGCGACGGTCAGGTTGCAGTAGGCCAGCGCCAGCACCGTCTGATCGCCGGCCGTGCTCTTGTAGGTCACCGTGCCGGTGCCGGCGGTGAAGACGCCCAGGCCCGTCACCGTGCCGGCCAGGTTCAGGTTGCCGGAGCCGCTGAACGTGGTGGCGCCGGCGGCCAGGTTGTAGTCGGCGTTGGCGTTGAGCGTGCCCGAGCCGAGGTCCAGCGTGCCCGCGCCCGAAACGTTGCCGTTGGCCGTGATCGTGCGCGTGCTCACCGCGAAGGTCCCGGCCGTCAGGGTCAGCGCCCCGCCGACGGTGAAGTTGCCGGCGGCGGTCGCCACCGCCCCGGCCTTGTCGATCCGGAGGTTGTAGTAGGTCGCGGAGATGACGTTCTGCGCGCCGGCGCTCGAGTAGATCACCGTGCCGCCGGCGGCCGTGAGCGTGCCCAGGCTGGTGGCCGTCCCGGCCAGGCGGAGCGTGCCCGCCCCGGTGAAGGTGGTGTTGCCGCCGACGTTGTACTCGCCGTTGGCCGTGAACGTCCCGGTGCCGATCTTCACCGTCCCGTTGCCGGAGGTCGTCCCGGTCGCGGTCAGGGCGTTCCCGGCGATGTCCAGGGTGCCGCTCGAGACGGTCAGCGCCCCGGCGACGGTCAGGTCGCCGGCGGCCGTCGCCGTCCGCGTCGAGTTGGCCACGGTCAGGTTGTAGTAGGCCAGCTGCGGAACGGTCACGTTCTGGGCGGTGTTCTTGAAGACCACCGTGCCCGTCCCGGCGGTGAAGGTCCCCAGGGAGGCGAGCGTCCCGGCGATGTTCAGGATGCCGGCGCCGGTGAAGGTCGTGGCCCCGCCGGTCAGGTCCAGCGCCCCGTTGGCGGTCAGCGTGCCCGCGCCGATCGTGACCGTGCCGGCGCCCGAGAGCGTCCCGGTGACGGTCACGATGCGCCCGGCCACGTCGAGCGCGCCGCCCGAGACGGTCAGCGCCCCGGCGACGGTCAGGTTGCCGATGGCCGTGGCCGTCTGGCCGGCGGGCTTGTCGATGGTCAGGTCGTAGTAGCTGGCGGCCGGCACGTCCTGGGCGGCCGCGCCGTCATAGACCACCGTGCCGCAGCCGTTGGTGGTCACCGTCCCCAGGCTGGTCACCGCCCCGCCGAGCTCCAGCCGCCCGGTCGAGCCGGCCGAGAAGATCAGGTCGCGGCTGGAGATGTTCACCGCCCCGGCCACGTCGCAGATGCCCGCGTCCGAGATGGTCAGCGAGCTGCCGATGCTCGTGTTGGTCAGGTCGAAGCCGACGGCCGCCTTGGCCCCGCCGGTCGTGGCGATCTCCAGCCGGTAGTAGTTCACCTCCGCGACGGTCTGGTCGGCGTCGCCGTCGTAGCGGACCTTCCCCGCGCTGTTGTGGGTGAAGGTTCCCAGGCTGGTGACCGTGCCGCCGATGTCCAGCCGGCCGGTGGCCCCCGCGGAGAAGGTCAGGCTCCGGCCGGTCAGGTCGATGTCGCCGTCCACGTCGGCGATGCCCGCCGAGGAGACCGACAGGGTGCCGGCCACCAGGTCCGGGGTGATGTCGAAGCCGAAGACCGCCCTGGCGCCGCCCGAGGTGGCGATGTCCAGCTTGTAGTACGAGGCCTCCAGGATGTCCTGGTCGGCCGCGCCGTCGTAGCGGATCGTGCCGCTGTCGTTGTGGGTGATGGTCCCGAGGTCGGTCACGGTCGAGCCCAGGTCGACGCGCCCGGTGGCCCCCGGGGTGAAGACCAGGCTCCGGCCGGCCAGGTCGATGTCGGCGTTGACGTCGGCGATGCCCCCGCCGGTGACGATCAGCGAGTGGCCGATGTTGGTCGGGGTCAGCGCGAAGCCGATGGCCGCCTTGATGTTCGTGGAGGTGGCCACCTCCAGGTCCCAGTAGTCGGCCTCGAGCACGGTCTGGTTGGCGGTGCCGTCGTAGCGGACCGTGCCGGCGCTGTTGTGCGTGAAGTTGCCCAGGCTCGTGACCGTGCTGCCCAGGTCCAGCCGCCCGGTCGAGCCGGCCGCGAAGGTCAGGCTCCGGCCGGGGATGTTCACGTCGGCGTTGACGTCGGCGATGCCCGCGCCCTTGATGGTCAGGGCGTTGCCGATGTTGGTGGCGGTGAGCGCGAAGCCGATGACCGCCTTGGCGCCGCCGGCCGTGTCCACCTCGAGGTTGTAGTAGTTCTTGTTGGCCACCGTCTGGTTGGCCGACCCCTTGTAGGCCACCGTGCCGCTTCCGGCGGTGAGCGTCCCGAGGGAGCTGACCGTGCTCTCGAGTTCCAGCCGCCCGGCGTCCGTGAAGGTCAGCGAGCCGGTCACGTTGTAGGTGCCCTGGGCCCGGTAGGTGCCCGAGCCGATCTTGAGCGTTCCGGCGCCGGAGCTGGTGTTCTTGACCGTCAGCGTCCGCGCGCCGATGTCCAGCGTGCCGGTGACGGCCACGCGGTAGAGGGTCGGGTCCGCGGACCACGCCGACGTCGTCGTCCCGCCGAAGGTGAACGTGCTCGTGCCGTAGTCGATGGTCCCGCCGTCGAAGCGGGTGTCGCCGTTGAGATAGACCAGGGCGTCGGAGGCCGTGAACGTCCCGCCGCTCATCACGAAGGCGCCGCTCACGGTCAGGTCGCCGCCGATCGACGTGAAGCTACCGCCGCTCAGGGTCATCGACCCGGCCGCGACGTCGTAGGCGCTGCACGTGAAGGCCCCGCCGTCGATGGTCAGCGCGCCGCTCACGGTGATGTTGCGGTTGCCCTGGGCCATGGTGCCGTTGGTGACGGTCAGGGCCCCGACGGTGATGGGCGTGTAGCTGGGCTGGCTGCAGGTGCCGCCGTTATTGATGACGGCCGTGTCGCCGGCCCCCGGAAAGCCGGTGTCCGGCAGCCACTTGGTGGTGTCGGTCCAGTTGCCGCTGGCCGCGTTCCAGGTGTAGGTCTGGGCCGCGGCGGTCAGCGGCGCCAGCAGCATCGCCAAAAAGAAACCGCCTGCCCCCAGGCGGATCAGACGCGACGCTCGACTTCCGGATGCCCGCGAACCGGCGCGATGCATAGGCCCCCCCGTTCCGTCCATGAACCCAGCCTCCAGCCATCCATGGCGCTATCAATATATCTTACATAAACTAACGGGTCAATAGGTCAAAGTGCCGCAAAATGGACTTTCAACTACAGAGCCGTCGTTGTCGCCGTTGTCATCCGTGTCTATCTGTGTTCACCCGTGGCTGATACGCGGATCCGCCCCCGGACGATCTTCCCCGCCGCGCTCCGGGGCAGGTCGCCCGGCCAGCGCAGGGGCCGGACGGCCGCGGCGGCCTCCGCCGGCAGCCGAGCGGCCAGGTGCCGGGCGAGCTCCGCGGGGTCGAGCTCGCGCTCGAAGCGCACCGAGTAGGCCAGCACCGCGCCGCCGCCTCTTCCGCCACCGCCGTCCTCCGGCGGGGCGACCAGCGCGCACTCCTTGAGCGCCCCGTGCGCGTGGGCGGCCTCCTCGATCTCGCGGGGGTGGAGCGCCAGGCCCGGGACCGCCTCGGCCGCGCGGCCGACCACGTTGAGGTATCCGAGTTCGTCGCGGAAGCCGACGTCGCCGGTCCGGAAGAAGCCGCCGGAGAGCGCCGCCGCGGTCAGGTCCGGCCGCCGCCAGTAGCCGGGCGTCTGCGTCGGGGCCCTGACCAGCACCTCGCCGCGCGAGCCGGCCGGGACCTCGCCGCCGTCCGCTCCGGCCACGCGGACCTCCACGCCCCGGGCCACCCGCCCGGCGCGGAAGGGGTGCGCGGCCGGGTCGTGCTCCTCGGGCCAGAGGAGCGCCAGCGGCGGCAGCACCTCGGCCAGGCCGTAGCCCTGCTGCAGGAGCGGGCCGAAGCGCCGGAGGGCCTCGGCGGCCTTCGGTCCGTGGAGCGGGGCCGTCCCGTAGACGATCGCCCGGAGGCGCGAGAGGTCGCGCGAGCCGAGCACCGGCTCGTCGAGCCAGTCGACGATCTGGCTGGGCGTCAGGAAGGCCCGGGTGGCGCGCTCGCGCTCGGCGAGGTCGAGCGCCGCGGCCGGCTCGTAGCGGCGCAGGAGCAGCCCGGTCACCCCGCCCAGCAGGCACGGCAGCACCGGCCCCCAGCCGGCCGTGGCGAAGGGGATGGCGTGCAGGAAGCGCTCGTCGGCCACGGGCGCCAGCCGCCCGGAGGCGGCCATCATCCGGACGCTGGCCATCCAGCCCCGGTGCGTCGAGACCACGCCCTTGGGCTCGCCGGTCGTGCCCGAGGTGAAGTTGACGGTCGCGGGCGCGGCGGGGTCGATCTTCGCCTTTGCGGGCGGGCTCCCGGCGCCGGCCCCGGCGGCGGCGAGCGCCTCGAGCCCGGAGCGGTCGCCCTCGGGGAGCGCGACGCGGCGGAGCCCGGGCAGCGCCGCGGCGGCGAGCTCCGCCGCGCCGCCGTCGAGCGCCGGGTCGTAGAGGTAGAGCCTCGCCCCGGTGAGCTCGAGCGCCCGGACGCGCGCTTCGGCGGAGAGGTCCCAGACCAGCGGCACGGCCACCAGCCCCGCCTCGTGGCAGGCCAGGCGGACCTCGACGAACTCCGGGCAGTTGGGCAGCAGGAAGGCGACCCGGTCGCCGGGCGCGAGCCCCTGCCGGAGGAGCCCGGCGGAGAGCGCGAAGACCCGGGAGCCGAGCTCCGCGAAGGTGACGCCCCGGCCGTCCCCGGTCAGGAGCGCGAGCCGGCCGGCGTGCTTCCGGAAGGCCCAGCGGGCCGCGTCGCGCGGCGAGCCGAGGGTGCGCAGGAACAGGCCGGTCAGCAGCCGACGAAGCGACATGCCGTTCTTCCGCTCAGTCTCCCTCTCCCCCCGAGGGAGAGGGTTGGGGTGAGGGGTGGGGTTAGGGGTGGGTTCTGGCTTTGGCCGGTGGCGTCCCCGGGCGGGGGAGAGCTCGCTTCGCTGCGCGAAGCTCCGGGAATCGATGCCGATACCGATACGAATGGCGCTTCCTTAAGAGTGCGTCCGTAAACCTGGATGGGGCGCCCCACCCAGGTTTCCGGACGCACTCTAAGCCATGCCAGCGGCTTGGAGAACCAACAGCGAACCGCAGAACCGCAGAACGCCGAATGATGAATGTCGAAGTGGCAGCTCTCGGCCACTCCACGTCCTTCGAAATTCTGACTTCGACATCCAGCCTTCGCAGCCGTGGCGGCTGCTACGGCGGAGTAGGCTTCGATATTCTGCGGTTCGCCGTTCGATACCGATACCGATACCGATACCGATGGCGATGGCGATGGCGCAGAGCGAGGCCTCCGTTCGATCGCCGATGACGCCACGCCGTCACCTCGCCGCAGCCAGTTCCCGGCTGCGGGCGTTGACCTTCGCGGCGATGGCCCGGATGTTCCGGTAGTCGCCCGAGACGATGTCGAGCGAGGTGAGCTCCTTGAAGCGGTTGGCGCCCTCGACGCCCTCGAAGCCGGCGGCGCGCATCATCAGGAAGTGCTCGTCGGAGATGTCCGTGGGGATGCCCATCCGGCTCACGGCCACGCGCAGCCGGCCGCACTTCTCGAGGCTGTCGAGGAAGTCCCGGCCCTCGAAGGTGGCCGGCATCTCCTTCCAGAGGAAGGGCGGCTTGTAGAGCACGTACTCGTAGCGGATCATCCGGTCGACGAAGTCGGGGGAAAGCTTGAAGCCGAAGCGCTCGGCCTCGGCGTTCCAGGTGGTGTTGAGGAAGGGCCCGGGCGGGGTGATCATCACCGAGTCGGGCCGGACCTTGCCCACCAGGTCGAGGTCGGCCTGGAAGACCTGCTCGTGGGTCACCTTGCCGAGGGTCGGCGTCGGGTAGATGAGCGCCAGGCCCACGTCGACGTGCACGCCGGTCGACTTCTCGGCCTCGCGCAGCGCCCGGACCGTGCCGACGATCTCGTCGGGGTGCAGGCCCTTGTTCATGACCTCGTCGTTGACCCAGGCCTCGCCGGTCTCGCCGCCCATGAAGATGGAGCGGAGCCCCGCGCGGATCAGCACCTCGTAGGACTCGACCGCCGTGCGGTAGACCGCCGGGTCGTCGATGCCCTTCAAGGCCCGGCTGCCCATGCCGAACTCGGTCTTGATCCCGCGGTCGATGATGGCCTGGCCGATGGCCCGTCCCAGGTCGGGCGGCGTGTCCGAGCCCGCGAACCGGAAGATGCCCACGCCCCTGGAGCGCATGTGCTCCATCTCGCGGAGGATGCTCTCCACCCGGCGCGGCTCGTAACCGTCGTAGAGCTTGCGGTGCACGCAGAAGTGGCACTTGCCCCAGGTGCAGCCCAGGCTCTCGATGATCACGTGGATGGCGACCTTGTCCTCGGTCGGCTCGTAGGACGGCAGGTGCACGCCGCCGTTCATGCGCGGGTAGCGCTCGGTCTTCTTCACGGCGCCGTCCGGGGCGCGGTAGAGCAGACTTCTGAGCTCGCCGCGCCCGGCCATGGCCGTGGCCTCGCGCACGAAGGCCTCGCGGCTGAAGGCCCCCCCGGCGTCCAGCCGGTCGGCCAGCGCCAGCAGCTTGGTCATGGGCAGCTCGCCCTGGCTCATCACCGCCAGGTCGAAGGAGGTGCGCTTGAGGAACTCGGCCTCGTAGAGCGTCGGCTGGTGCCCGCCGGCGATGACCACCGTGCCGGGGCTGGCCGCGCGCACGTGCCGGCAGAGCCGCTCGGCGAACTCGAAGGCCTCGCCGTACCAGACCTTGACGCCGAAGATCTTCAGGCCGGCCGCGGCCACCTCGCCGGCGAGCCTCCGGAGCCGCCGGTCCATGCGCCGGTCGAGGATCCGGTCCTGCCAGCCCTGGGTGGCCAGCGACAGCGCGAAGAGCGCCTTGAAGAGGACGCCGGTCCGCCCGGATTCCTTGCGGGCGATGAGCCGCGCGGCGATGGCCCGGTTGAGCCGGGCGAGCCAGCCGGGGGTGATCGCGGAGTAGTCCGCCTCGGTGGCCCAGTCGATCACCCGGACCTTGTGGCCCTCGCCCTCCAGGTGTCCGCGCAGCGCCGCCACGCCGTTCTCCAGGAAGGTGTCGCCCGCGCTCCGGCGGCGCTTGGCGATCGCGTTGAAGAGCCAGATCTCGGCCATGTGAGGCCTCCTGTCAGGGTCATCCGCGGCGGGGCGAGTCTATCACTCCGGAGGGCGCGCTGCAACGGCAGCGTATCAGCCACAGATGGACACAGATGAACACGGATGACAACAACGGCCACAACAACAGCGTATCAGCCGCAGATGAACGCAGATGAACGCAGATAGGCGCAGATGACAACAACGGCTGGCACGGGGCGGCGCGGGGCGCC
>CALGYR010000121.1 GCA_937935355.1 uncultured bacterium
GGATCGACAAGCATGCGATGCCCGCCCATCGCATGGGCCGTCTTTGGAAGTTCAAAAAAGAACAGGTCGATGCTTGGGTCGAGGCTGGCGGCGCGGCGGACAAGACCAGACAGGATCAAGCTGAATGAGCAGGAAGAACGGAAATAATAATTCAGTCGATCTGGATATCGGGACCCTCTCCGGGCATCTCTGGGAGGCGGCCAATATCCTGCGTGGGCCTGTCGACGCGGCCGATTTCAAGACCTACATCTTCCCGCTGTTGTTCTTCAAGCGGCTCTCCGACGTCTATGACGAGGAGTATGCCGTGGCCCTGGATGAGTCCGACGGCGACGTGGAATTTGCCCAGTTCCCTGAGAACCACCGGTTCCAGGTTCCGGAGGGCTGCCACTGGAAAGATGTCCGGGCCAAGAGCGCCAATATCGGCCATGCGCTCCAGAAGGCCATGCGCTGCATCGAGCAGGCCAACCCGGACACCCTGCACGGCATCTTCGGCGATGCCCAGTGGACCAATAAGGACCGCCTTTCGGACGCGCTGCTCAAGGACCTGATCGAACACTTCTCGTCGCTCAACCTGGGCAATGAGCACTGCAAGGCGGACATTCTCGGCCAGGCCTATGAATACCTGATCAAGAAATTTGCCGACCTGACTAACAAGAAGGCCGGAGAATTCTATACCCCGCGCTCCGTGGTCGCGCTGATGGTTCGCATCCTTGCGCCCAAGGCCGGGGAAACCATCTATGACCCGGCCTGCGGGACCGGCGGCATGCTCCTCGAGGCGCTGCACCATGTCAAAGAGCATGGCGGCGACGAGAACCTCATGCTGGGCAAGCTCTACGGCCAGGAAAAGAACCTGACCACATCCTCCATCGCCCGGATGAACCTCTTTCTCCACGGCGCGGAAGATTTCCATATCGAACGCGGCGACACCCTGCGCTTGCCCGCCTTTTATTCAGGCGACAGCCTCGCCACCTTTGACTGCGTTATCGCCAATCCTCCCTTCTCCCTGGAAAAGTGGGGGGACGACGTCTGGATCAACGACCCCTACGGCCGCAACTTTGCCGGGCTGCCGCCAGCCAAGTCCGGCGACTTCGCCTGGGTTCAGCACATGATCAAGTCCATGGCCCGCAAGACCGGCCGCATGGCCGTGGTGCTTCCCCATGGCGTGCTGTTCCGCATGTCCAAGGAGGGGGAAATCCGGCGCAAGCTGCTGGAGATGGACATCCTCGAAGCGGTAATCGGCCTCGGTCAGAACATTTTCTACGGCACCGGTCTCGCGCCCTGTGTGCTGGTCTTCCGCGACAGCAAGCCCAAGGCCCACCGCCAGAAGGTGCTGTTCATCGACGCCTCCAAGGAGTTCAAGACCGGCCGCGCCCAGAACGAGCTGCTGCCGGAACACGTGGACAACATCCATCGCTGGTACGAGGGCTATCAGGATGTGGAAGGGATCTGCCGGGTGGTCACGCTCGACGAGATCCGCGAGAACGATTTCAACCTGAACATCCCCCGCTACGTGGAGCCGGTGATCGAGGAAGAATCCATGACCATCGATCAGGCCATCGCCAATCTCAAGGAATCGCTGCAGGCGGCGTACACGGCCGAGGATCGGTTGAAGGGGCTGCTGCTCCGGGAGGGGCTGCTGTGAAAGTCTACCAGTACAAATCACCCATCGGTCGCTTCCTCATCAAACCGCAAGCCAACGGTCGCTGGGGGCTTTGGTTCAAGGATGACCTGCTCGGCTCCTATCACTCGGCCATGGCGGCCGCCGATGACGTCTACATGCAGGCGACCGGCGATTACGACTGGGACTCCCTGGATGGCGTCGATATTCCAACGGACATTTCTGAATGGGAAGTGGTAGCGCGATGAAGAAGAACAAACACATTTCCCAATCGGAACTCGAATCCTACCTCTGGGGCGCGGCCACCTTGCTGCGCGGCTACATCGACGCCGGGGACTACAAGCAGTTCATCTTCCCGCTGCTGTTCTACAAGCGCCTGTGCGACGTGTACGACGAGGAGCTGGCCGATGCTCTGGAGGAATCCGGTGGTGACCAAGAGTATGCTGCGTTGCCTGAGCAGCACCGCTTCCAGATCCCGGCGGACGCCCACTGGAAGGCCACCCGCACCAAGGTCAAGAACGTGGGCAAGGCTATCCAGGACGCCCTGCGGGCGATTGAGACGGCCAATCCCGACACCCTGTACGGGGTCTTCGGCGATGCCCAGTGGACAAACACGGACCGCCTGCCGGACCGCATGCTGCGCGAACTGATCGAGCACTTCAGCTCGCAGACGCTTTCGCTCGCCAACTGCCCGGAGGATGAGCTGGGCGTGGGTTATGAGTTTCTGATCAAGAAGTTCGCCGACGATTCCGGCCATACCGCTGCGGAGTTCTATACCAACCGCACCGTGGTCCACCTGATGACCGAGATGCTCGAACCCAGGCCGGGCGAGTCGATCTATGACCCCACCTGCGGTTCGGCGGGCATGCTGCTCTCCGCCGTCGCCCATCTCAAGCGGCAGAACAAGGAGTGGCGGAACCTGCGGCTGTTCGGCCAGGAGCGCAACCTGCTCACCTCCGCCATCGGCCGGATGAATCTGTTCCTGCACGGCATCGAGGACTTCCGCATTGTCCGGGGCGATACCCTGGCCAATCCAGCCTTTGTCGAAGGCGACCGGCTCATGCAGTTCGATGTGGTCCTGGCCAATCCGCCGTACTCCATCAAGCAGTGGGACCGCGATGCATGGTCCGCCGATCCGTGGGGTCGGAACCTCTACGGCACCCCGCCCCAGGGCCGCGCCGACTATGCCTTCTGGCAGCACATCAT
>CALGYR010000122.1 GCA_937935355.1 uncultured bacterium
TCTTTAGCCAAAGTCCTCACCACCCTGCCCAAAAAGGGCAGAAGTCGAGCTTAGATGGGAGCCCTGACATGGTGCCCACAGCCACTCGCGGAGCCGTTCCCTTCTCACGGAAGAGGCTTTTGGACGTCTTCATCTACACGCAGTTCGCGCATCAACCGAATCCCAGCCGGCAGCGGCAGTTTGATGAGTGCCTTGCCCACGTTGGTAGAAAGAGGCCGGTCTTGGCGTGGCTCTTCTTGGTGGAACTCAGCGCTTGCGCAGCGCACATCATTAACGCTGGCCAGTTCATTGCAGAATTCTATGACCATTACTGCCGATCTCATCGCCTGTCTCCCGCCATTTTGCCGTCGGTATCTGACGGCAACCCGAGACTCGGCAAGCTGTTGAAGCAGAAAGAACTCAAGAAAAGAGTCTTCGAGGAGAAGGTCGAAGCAGTGGCGCACAGTATGTGGACCGCTGCCGGGAAACTTCCTGGGGGCCCCAGTCAATTCCTTGCACAAGCTAGAGAGAAACTTCGCGCGGCAATGGGAGAAGAAGAGGGGGAGGAGACGGGCTAATGGCCACACGCGTAAACGACGGCTCCAAGTTCTGCCGCGACTGCGGCAAGGCCACTGCCATCTGGCAGGGCGAGACGTGGTGCCTGCGGGAACCTTGCCAACCACTGGGGCCGGCAAACCGTAAGTTCTGCGAGCACTGCGGAGCAGATGTCAACGGCCCGGATTGCTCCAAGTGTGGTGTGTCCGCAGCATTTGGGGCCGGCGGTAAAGGTTCCCGCACATGACTGACAAGGCTCCAGCCGTAGACCGTTCCATCCTCGACCGCTTCCTGGCCGACAACCCGGAGCTGGAGAAGCTCTCCGCGCGCCTGGCCCGGTTCAACGTCTTCCGGGCGCCGGGGGGCTGGGGCGGTTAAGATGTTTGGGGACAATGGCCGTTTCTCACACGGAGCCACTGAGCCACGGAGAACAACAACAGGAGCCTGCCGTCCCTCCTTCGCTCGCCAAGCTCCGGCGGGCAAGTCTCTGCGGCTTTGCGGCTTTGTGTGAGCAACCCGTGACCCAAAGCCCCGGCTTTAATTGGAGCCTAGCATGACCCCCGACCAAGCCCCCCAGCCCCACATCACAGCCATTTACGAAGGACGCGAGCTCTCCATCGAGGCAACTATTCGACAGCATCGAATAGTCCAAACCGAGGGCGGCAAGCAGGTCGAACGGCCGGTGGACTGCTACAACCTCGACATGGACGGCCAAGGAGAGCACAATGCCCGCTGAAGGCCTGCCAGGCCATCAGGAAGCGCCGGCTCCGTCCAGCACACGCGACCTCTTCAGGCCCACTCCTCAGATGAGCCCGACCCAGAAGTGGCGATGGCGAGGCTGGACTGCCCTGGGCTATATCGTCCCGACTTCGATTGTCGTAATCCCAGCCGGCCTGGGCTGCGCGCTGGCGGTCGCTTTGCATGCATGGGGCATGAGTCTTCCGAACGTCATCGTCTTCGCGCTCTTCTCTGCTGTCCTGGTGCTCGTGCTGTACTCGATTTTGGTGATGAAGCTGCTGCTGCCCGACAGCAGGCGTCGAACGGACCGAGGTTACGCCAGCTGCAATGCGTTCACCTTGCCGAAGCGCGGATACGAGCAGGACCTGCGCCTGGTCAAAATGGCCTCGCGCAGCCCCGGATATGCATGGCAGAATGGGCTGGTGCGCTACTGGATCGACGGCCCGGACATCGTTCGAGGTCAGCTCGAAGATACGGTCAACCGCACGGTCGTGGAGTTCGATCGGATCGCAGGAGGTCCTCGAAACTTGCCTCCGATGCGCGTATTCTGTTTTGAGCGCGCGGAGGCATTCACCCGATTCACGGACTGCCGCCCTCCATGGGTGTACCAGCATCTGCCCTCCGCACGCATCGTGCTCTGCCGAGACCTCCCGCCGTATCGCCCACTGGCTATGCAGGAGGGGCTTTCCGGCATCTGTACGTTGGAGATGCTCCTGTCCATTCAGGAGAAGGCTCCATTCTGGTTGAAAGAAGGGTTGATCAACCACGTAGTCTACCGCGTCTGCCAGGACCTGCGGTCGCCGGACTCAGGGCTCAGGATTGCCCGTGCACTAATCAAACGCGGCGGGCTCTTCCTCGCTGACGACCTGATATCGCCGCGTTTTGAGGAATTGTGGAGGATCTCGACGCAGGGGCAGGAAGAAGACGTAGCCAGACAGGACGACAGGGCATGGCAAGCCTGCGGCTTCGCGGGGTTCCTCTGCTCGCACCATTTGGACAAACTGCGCGTATATCTTGCCGGACCGTGCGCGCTTCCAGATGCACCTGGGGCCTTCGCCGATTGCTTTGGCGTGACCGCGGATACGGCGATGAAGCTTTGGGTTGATGAGGTCCTGGCCGCGAGCCCACCGCCGTTGGTCAGCGCACCGGATGCGGTCAGGAGCATGGTGGACAACCACGTCATTCCGGCCATCTGCAACACCGGGCTGGACGTCACTGAGCGGCAACTGGCCATAGGTTCCCTGGGCTACTGGGGGTGGGCGTGGGGTGCAGGCGTCCTGGTGGATGCAATGGAAGACCCGAGTCCGACAATCGGCTCCAGTGCTTTGCGGGCATTGGAGAACATATCCGGAGAACGGCTCGGCGACTCGTCCCGGGCCTGGCGCAAATGGTTGACGTCGGTGCCAGCGGAAGTGCGGGGCCATTTCCCGGAGAAAAAGTGCTCCGGCTGATATGCGCCTGATCGAGCTCCCCTCCCCCGACGCCATCGCGGCCCTGGCCGCCGAGGAGGCCGTCCTCGAGGCGGTCGACTCGGGGCGCGCCGAACCGGCCTGGCTCCTCTGGACCTCGCCCGTGCGCTGCGCGGTCCTCGGCACCGCCCGGCCCGCCGCCGGCGATCTCTTCCTCGACCGGCTCGCCGCCGACGGCGTCCCCTTCTGGCGCCGGCGCTCGGGCGGCGGGACCGTGCTCCTCGGGCCCGAGAGCCCGGCGGTCACCCGGGTCGAGCGGCTGCCCCGGCCCGCGGCCGGCTCCATCCGGGAGTCCTATGCCGCCTTCTGCGAGGTGCTCGTCGCGGCGCTGGCTCGCCTGGGCCTCGCCGCCCACTTCGAGCCGCCGGCTGACCTGGCCGTCGGCCGCCTGAAGATCGCCGGGCTCGCCCAGCGACGCCGGCGGCGCTCGGCGCTGGTGACCGCCTCGGTGCTCGCCCGCCCGCTCGCCGCGGAGTGCGCGCGCTATCTGCGGGAGCCCTCGGCCGCCGACTCCCCGGCCTACCGCGCCGGGCGCGACCACGGCGCCTTCATGACCTCCCTCGAGGAACAGGGGCTCTCCGCCCCGGCGGAGAGCCTCGGGGCCGCCCTGCGGGCCGAGCTCTCCGGCCGCGGGGCTGCGCCCGCCCCCCTGTCTCCAGAGGAGGCGCGCCGCGCCGCCGAGGTAGCCCGGGAATTGGCCTCCCCCGGGTGGAGTTACCGTTTCTAGCACTTGCAGCCCGGAAGAAACGCCGGTATAGTGCGCGGAGCCACCTCGATGAGAAGGAGGAGCGCAGATGAGGAAGCTGACCATCGCTTCCGTCGTTGCGGCCGCCGGTCTGCTCCTGGCTCTGTCGGGCTGCACCACGACGGTCTCGAACCACGGACCCGCCCCGGCCCACGCTTACGTCTGGGGCCACGGGCAACCGCGCCTGGTGATAATCGAAGGCACGGGCATCAGCTACGTCGCCGACTGCGGCGAGGACATCTATTTCCTGGACGGCATCTGGTACCGCTACTACGGCGGCGCCTGGTACCACTGCCGCTCCCACGGCGGCGCCTGGGTGGTGATCGGCGCGCCGCCGCCCGCCTTCGGCAGGATCCCGCCGGGGCACGCCAAGTTCCACAAAGTCGAGGCCAAGGGCCCCGGACACGAGGCGCCCCCGGGACGCGGTCCCGGCTCGGGCGGTCCGCCTCCGGGGCGCGGGGGCGGCCGGGGCCCGAAGCGCTGATCCGCGCCGGTCTTTCGAAGAACCTGGAGGAGATACGCTGATGATCCGCAGACTCGCCATCGTGCTGTCCGTCGCCGGCCTGGGCCTGATGCTGGCCGTGCCCGTGGCCTCCGCCAACCCGGCCCCCTCGCGCGAGCGCGAGGAGAACTCCCGCGAGCAGACCATCCGGCGCATCCAGAAGCTGCTGGCCCACCCGGTCGCCCAGGAGCGCCTGGCGCAGATGGGCGTCGACCGGCAGGACCTCGAGAAGAAGCTCGACAAGCTCAGCGACGAGCAGCTCCAGCAGCTCTCCCAGCGGCTCGACTCCATCGATTCGGGCGGCAGCGCCCTGGGCTTCGTCATCGCCGTCCTGATCATCGCCGCCCTGGTGCTGCTGGTAATCTACCTGGCCGAGCGAACCTGACCACGCCCCGCCCCGCCATTTCCAACCTGCGCGCCTCCGGCCGGCGGCCGCTGCGTCCTCTCGCCGCGGCGGTCCTGGTCGCGACCGCGTTCGTCGCAGGCTGCGCCCCGAGCGGCCAGACGCTCCGGCGCGAGCTCGAGGACGGCACCCGTCCGGGACGCTGCATCCCCCTCGGATTCGTCAAGCAGCCCCCCGAGCGCTGCGGCAGCGCCGCGCTCTCCGAGGTGCTCGCCTTCTGGGGGGCGCGAGACTGCACCGAGGAGCAACTCGCCGCCGAGACCTACAAGCCGGAGCTCAAGGGGGCCTTGAACACCGACCTCGCCGCGGCGGCCGCGCGCCGCGCCATGGTGGTGCGCTCCGGGCCCAGCGACATGCGCGAGCTCCGGGAGGCGGTCTCCGACGGCTATCCGGCGGTCGTGCTCATCGCGCTGAGCCCCCACATCCTGGGCAGGAAACACTACGTGACGGTCAAGGGCGTCGACGCCGCCGAAGGCTATCTGCTGGCCGACTACGGCGTGCGCCCGGACGTGGTGCTCCGACCGGGCCCCTTCCCCCGGGACTGGCGCTCGGCGGGCAGCTGGGCGCTCTACTGCTGGCCGGCGGAGCGCGCCCCCGCCTGGGCGAGCGCCGCCGAGGACCTGCGCGCCGGGGTGCTTCTCGAGGCCGCCGGCCGGACCTCTCCCGCCACGGAAGCCTACCGCCGCGCGGCCGGCAAGGACCCGGGCCTCTGGGAGGCGCACTTCAACCTCGGCAACCTGGCCCTGGCCGGGGGGCGGGGGACCGAGGCCGCATCCTGCTACCGCCGGGCGCTCGCCATACGCCCCGACGAACCGGACGTGCTCAATAACCTCGCCTGGACGCTGCTCGAGTCCCGCACCGGGCCCGAGGAGGCCGAGGACCTGGCCCGCAGGGCTCTCGAGAAGTCCGCGCCCGAGACCGCCGCCGCTGCCCACGCGGCCCACACCCTGGGCTCGGTCCTGGCCTGGCGCGGGAAGGCCGCGGAGGCCCGCGCCGCGCTGGAGCGCGCCGTGCGCGAGGCCAAGGCCGCCGGCGACTCCGCCACCGCGACCGAGGCCGCCAAGGCGCTCGAGGCGCTGAGCGCCGGCAAGTAGTTCCAGGGAATCCCCGCGTCCCCGCGTCCCCATGTCCCCATGTCCCCATGTCCCCGCATCTCCGCGTCTCCGCGTCCCCTTGTCGCCGTGTCACCGTCCGCCCCATGTTCGTTCCTGTTCACCACACTCCTCCGGAAGCGGCCGCCCCCTCGCTCCGGCAGAATATGGGCGGAACGCCGCCGGAAGCGGCGCGGAGGAGAAGCGATGCAGAGCTGGGAGATAGTCCGCAAGGCCGTGCACTTCGACAACCCCGAACGGCTGCCGCTGTGTTTCGACTCGCTGGGCCTCAATGACCGCCGCGGGATCGGCCCCGACTTCAAAAGCCAGCGCACGCTCGGCGACGGCACCGGCATCGACCACTTCGGCTGCGTCTGGGTGAAGACCGAGGCGAAGAACATGGGCCAGGTCAAGCGGCACCCGCTCGCGGACTGGCGCGCGCTCGCCGGCCATCCCTGGCCCGACCCGGACTGCGACGAGTGGTACGCCGCCATCCCGGAGAGGGTGGCCAGGGGCGCGGCCGACGGCAAATACCTCGAGGCCGGCATCTTCATGCTGCTCTTCGAGCGCATGCACGCGCTGCGCGGCTTCGCGGCCACCCTCGAGGACCTCTACCTCGAGCCGGACCTCTCCGCGGAGCTGGCCGACCGGCTGGTGGACTTCGACGTCCGGGTCATCCGCAACGTGGCCTCGGCGGCCGGCGCCGGACGCATCCACGGCCTGTCCTTCACCGACGACTGGGGCACGCAGCAGAACTGCTTCGTCAGCCCCGACTTCTGGCGCGAGTTCTTCGCCCCGCGCTACCGCCGGATCTTCGACGAGTGCCACCGCCTGGGCTGGGACGTGCACATGCATTCCTGCGGCAAGGTCAACGACCTGATCGAGCCGCTCATCGAGGTGGGCCTGGACGCCATCAACCTCCAGCAGCCGCGGGCGCTGGGCATCGAGGAGATCGGCCGCCGCTACCGCGGGCGGATCGCCTTCTCGTCGCTCTGCGACATCCAGGCCACGCTGCCGTTCAAGGGCGCCGCGGAGATCCGCGAGGAGGCCCGGTTGCTCCTGGAGCACTGGGCGGCGCCGGCCGGCGGCTTCATCCTCTCGGACTACGGCGATGGCGAGGCCATCGGCGTGCCCATCGAGAAGAAGCAGATCATGCTGGAGGCCTTCCGGGAGTTCGATCCCTGGGCGGGCGTCAGCGCGGTGAAACCCCTCGCGGCCGTTGCGGCCATCGCGGCGCCGGAGGCCAACCTGGTCGGGAGCGGGGCCCGGGCAGGTCTACAGAACGAATGAAACAGTTGACCTGCCAGGGGGGAACGAGAAGACGCGAAGAGCAACGTTCAACATGCAACACGCAACATACAACACGCAATGAATCAGCGGAAAGAGCCGGTAATTGCGTTGTCTTCCGTCAGACCAGCCCGGCGGCCAGCAGGTCCTGCACGTCTAGCGTGCCGACCAGCCGGCCTCCGGCGTCGACGACCGGGAGCTCGTCGATCTTGCGCTCGCGCATCAGCGCCAGGGCCTCGTGGGCCAGGCGCTCCGCCCCGATGCTCACCGGCCGGGCGGTCATGTGCTCGCGCACCGGGGCCGCGGCCGGGTCGAACTTGTCCCGGGCGTAGCGCCGGCGGAAGTCGCCGTCGGTGAAGATGCCGAGCAACAGCCCGCCCGGGTCGACCACGCACATGGCTCCGGCGCGCGCCGCCGAAATGGCGCTGAGCACCTCGAGCACCGGGGTCTCCGGCGGGCAGACGGGGCTGGCCGCCCCGGTGCGCATCAGCTCCCGGACGGTGAGCAGCTTCCGGCCCAGCTCGCCGGCCGGATGGTAGAGCGCGTACTGCTCGGCGGTGAAGCCGCGGGCCTTCTGGACGGAGAGGGCCAGGGCGTCGCCGGCGGCGAGCATCGCCGCGGTCGAGGCCGAGGGGGCCAGCCCCAGCGGGCAGGCCTCGCGAACCTCGCCGAGCTCGACGACCACGTCGCTGAGCTCCCCGAGCGAGTTGCCCGCCGAGGCGGTGATGGCCACGACCCGGGCCCCGATCCGCCGCACCGCGGGCAGCAGGCGCAGGACCTCCTCGGTCTCGCCGCTGTTGGACAGGGCCAGGAGCAGGTCCTCGGCCTGGACCGCGCCCAGGTCTCCGTGGACCGCCTCCGCCGGATGCAGGTAGAGCGCAGGCGTGCCCGTCGAGGAGAAGGTCGCGGCGATCTTCTGGGCGATGATCCCGGCCTTGCCCATGCCGGTGACCACCACCCGGCCGCGGCACTCCAGGATGGCCCCGGCCGCGCGGGCGAACTCCGGCCCCACGCGCTCGGCGACTCCGCGGATGGCCTCGGCCTCGCGGGCGAAGACCTGACGGGCGTAGTCCAGATCGATCATGGCGGGGTTCCCCGGACCGGGGCAGGCGGGCGGGTGGGAGCGCCCGCAGCCGTCCGTGCTCACGGCCGCGCGATGGCTTCCGGGACGCTGTCGGCGCTCTCGAGGAGCTTGTCCAGGCTGGTCAGGGCCAGCAGCTTGCGCACCTTGGAGTTGGTCCCGGCCAGGATCAGCCGCACGCCGGAGCCCAGGAAGGCCGGATGCACCGAGACCAGGGCGCCGAGGCCCGCGCTCGACATGTACTGCAGGCCGTCCATGTCGAGGATCAGCCGGGGCTTGCCCGACTTCATCTCCCGCTTCAGGGTATCGAGGAACTCGGCGGTCTCGGTCTCGGTGAGTTGACCGACGGCCTTGAGGACCCGGCAACCGCCCTCGTCCCGGGCTTCGAGCCGGAGCGTTCTGCCGGATGTGGCTGGATCCTGCATGCCGTCCTCTCCCTTGCAGGGCCGCCCGCTTCCGGAGCCCTGCCGTTGCGAGGCAATAGTAGTTTGCCCCGGGGGACTGTCAAGCAAAGAAGAAGCTTGAACGGGGCCATTGCAGCCCCCCCCGACCAGGAAGGGATGCGAGCCACAGATGGACACAGATGAACACAGATGCGGGGGCTCGGAATCGGATGTGCTCAGGTCCTTCAGTTCCGACTACGTCGGCTCTGAAGGAGCCAGAGCACACCCTCCGGGCAGCATTCGCTGCCCAGGCGGCATTCGCCGCCTCCTCCCTTGGAGCGGGAGTCCGCCAGAGGCGGACTCGGGAAGCGCAGCTTCCTGGCGATGCGCCTGGGGCGGAGACCGAGCGTTTGCGCTCGGTCTCCGCCCCAGGAACAGCGCGCTGCCCCGCTTTTGTTGTCATCTGTGTCCATCTGTGTTCATCTGTGGCTAATAGCTCTTCAACACCCTCTTGAGATGGCCCTGGAAGCCCGAAGCGGATCCCTCCGGGGATCGGGCGAAGCGTCAGTCCGGTTTGGCGTCCTGCCGCACCAGCCGGACGTAGTTGTCGATGCGGATCACGTCGCCCTGCGGCCCGCGGCCGTGGGGATAGTCCGCGGCGTCCCCGGCCTTGGGGTCGCTGCGCTGGGCGCCGGCGCCGTGGACGTCGAGGAGCCGGTACTCCCCCGCCCCGCCGCCCGCCGGACCGCCGGCCGGCGCGCGGGCGCCCCGGCCGTCCGGCCCCCCGCCCATCGGTCCGCGCGCGGGCATCCAGCCCAGCGCCCGGCCGAAGGCCACGTAGACGGCCGCCCGGCCGCGGACGTCGGCCGGCCCCTCCAGGTGGGTCGTGCCCGTCCAGAAGAAGGGATGCTCGCCGTCGGCGAGCTTCGAGATGTCGAAGACCGGATCGATGGCCGCGCCGCGCTGCGACTCTTTCGAAGCCTCCGGCGCCCGCGAGTAGTCCACGATGCTCTGGAGTTCCTTGGCGTTGGGCATCCGCCAGTCGTCGCGGCCCAGGTGCTTCTTCCCGTTCATTTCCTGCACCCAGGCCAGGGCCCGCTCCCAGTTCATGCCCCGGCCGCTGTCGGCCTTCGACCACATCAGGCCCGTGGCGCGGTCCGTGACCGTCCCGTCGCCGTTGTCGCGGAAGTCGTTCTTCCCATAGGCCGGATTGCCCCGGACGTAGCGGACGTAGAGCTTGTGGGCGCCGCCGCCGCCGGGCCCGGGCCGGACCTTGGGATAGCCCTTGATCCGGCCGTCGGCGAAGTTGACGCCGAAGACCGTGGCGTTGCCGCCCATGGTCGTGCCCAGGTACCCGGTGGCCGACCAGTCCTGGCAGTCGATGCCCCGCTCGCCGGCAGCCTCGTCGCCGTACTTGAACTCGAAGACCCTGGCGTCCAGGTAGGGCCGGGAATCGGCCGCCCTCCGGTCGAACCCGCCGTTGAAATCGATGAGCGAGTAGAGCTCCTTGACGGTCGGCATCCGCCAGTCGCCGTGGTCGCCGGTCCGGCACCGGGCGGCGCCGGCCACGGCGTCCTCCCACGAGACCTTGGCGCCCCGGGCCCGGACCCACATCAGGCCGGTGTTCAGGTCGCTGACCGTGCCGTCGCCGTTGTCCCGGTAGGCGGGCGCCGGCCCGGGGTGCTGGGCGTCCTGGCCGCGGAAGGGCGCGCCGGACTTGGGAGCGGGGATCTCGCGGGAGTCGTCGTAGCATTTCCCCTGGCCGGTGCCGACGATGACGTAGGGCCGGGCGGCCTCGCCGGCCGAACCCGCCATCGCAGCCACGGAGAGACAGGCTGCCAACGCCGCAGTCTTCCCTGAAAACGGCTTCACCCCGGCCCCCTTTCGCCCCGCCGCCCCCGATCTCTTATTGGCATCGGAGAGGCGCCGATAACCTGCAAAATCCCGCCGGGACGCCCTGCCGGCGCCGGGGCCGGGCGCCGAGGGCCAGCCCGGCTTGGAGCCGTTTCGGCGGCTTCCCGGCCGGCGAAACGGGATCCTGCTCCGGCGACGGCGCCCTCAAGGAATAGAGGCGGCCACACTACCGTTTGCATGCTGCGCGCGGTTTTGCGTCAGGCGGTAGGCATGCGGCAGGATGCGGCGGCGGCGGCGAATCCGGACTCTCCTAAGGCGACCAGGCCGCCCTCATCGGTGCGCAACTGGATGACCGCCGCGCGGCTGCCCTTCTCCTCGGTGGCCGTGGCGCCGTTCCTGGCCGGCAGCTTCATAGCCTGGCGCTCCGGCCGGGAGATCGAGCCGCTGCTCGCCGGCGCCGGGGCCCTGGCCGTGATGCTCATCACCTCGGGGTGCCACCTTCTGGGCGAGTGCTACGACCAGGTGGAGGACCGCCTGACCCGCATCCACGGCCGCACGGCCTTCTCCGGCGGGACGCTGGTGGTCGCCGACGGGGCGATCGCCCCGGGCGCCGCGCGCGCCGCCGGGGCGCTCCTCTTCCTGGCCGCGCTGGGGCTGGGCCTGGGCCTGTCCCTGGCCCGGGCCGACTGGCGGCTGGCGGCGCTCGGGACCCTGGGCATCGCCTCCGCCGCCCTCTACTCGCTGCCGCCCGTGCGGCTGGTCCGGCGCGGCGCGGGGGAGTTGCTCATCGCCTTCTGCTACGGCTGGCTGACGCTGACCACCGGCTACTTCGTCGCCTCGGGGGCGCTGCCGAAGCTCAGCTGGTTCTTCGCGATACCCCAGGCCCTCGCCATCTTCATGGTCATCCTGCTCAACGAGTTCCCCGACCGGGAGCCCGACAGGATCGCCGGCAAGCGCAACCTGGTGGTGCGCCTGGGCCCGGACCGGGCCGCGCGGCTCTACGGGCTGGCCGCGCTGCTGCTGGCCGCGGCCATGTTCGCGGTCTGGGCGGTCTTTCGCCGGGCCGCTTTCCTCTGGCTGCCCGCCGCGCTCCCGGCCGCGATGCTGGCCGGAGCCCTGGGCTGGGAGGTGGCCCTTCGCGGGGTCTGGCGCAGCGCCGCGAGCGTCGAGCCCCACTGCCGGCGCGGGATCGTGCTCAACCATCTGGTGACGCTCGGCCTGGCGGCGCTGGTGACCGCCTGACCCGGAGCGCCCCGGCATGGCTCTCGGCCCCTACCTCTCGCCGGTCAACCTCGGCCGGCAGATGGGCGCGGCGCTGCTCCTGCGGCGGACCGCCGGCTGGCGCCGTTTCGGCCAGTGGCTCACCGGCGCGGCCTGGCGGAGCATCCCGGCCGCGGCCGGGGCGGTCGGCATGGGCTGCATCGGCTACGGCTACCACGCAGTCTGGGAGGTCACCGGCGACTGCAACCTCCGCTGCGCGCACTGCCACGCGCGCTCCAGCCGCCCCCGGGCCGACGAGCTCGACACCAACGAGGCGCGCCGGCTGATCGCCGGGGTGGCCTCGATACGCCGCTTCCGGATGCTGGTCTTCAGCGGCGGAGAGCCGCTGGTCCGGCCGGACCTCGACGCGCTGCTCGACGCCGCCCGGCGCGCCGGGCTGGTCCCGGTCGTGGCCACCAACGGGCTCCTGCTCGACCGCGCCCGGGCGCGGGAGCTCCGCCGGCTGGGCGTGGCCTGTGCGGCGGTGAGCCTGGACTCCTGCGACCCGGCGCTCCACAACCGCCTGCGCGGCCACCCGCGGGCCTTCGAGCTGGCCGCCGCCGCGCTGGAGGCCTGCCGCGCCGAGGGCATGGCCACCCAGGTGAACTTCACCGCCAGGCGCAGCAACCTCGACTCCCTGCCCGGCGTGGCCCGGCTGGCCGACGCCGCCGGGGCGGCCATCATGCTCTGCTACCAGCTGGTGCCCGCGGGCCGGGGAGCCGAGCTGGCCGGAGAGACGCTCGGCGTCGAGGAGAACCGCCGGCTGCTGGCGACCGTCCGCGAACTGCAGCGCGACCTGCGGACGATCATCGAGCCGGTCGCCGCCCCGCAGTACTGGGCCGGCCTGCTCGGCCGGGGCGGCGTGGCCGGAGACCGGCCGGCGCGCCCGGTCCGCCCCACCTTCTTCCACGGCTGCGCCGCGGGATGGGGGCTGGTCTACATCAAGCCCGACGGCGAGGTCTGGAGCTGCCCCTTCGTGCCGGTGAGCGGGGGCAACGTCCGCGAACAGCCGCTCAGGAGGATCTGGCGCTCGGGCGCGATCTTCGAGGAGCTGCGCCGCCGCGACCGCCTCCAGGGAGCCTGCGGGAGCTGCCCCAGCCGCAGGATCTGCGGCGGCTGCCGCGGCCGGGCCTTCGCCGCCTCGGGCAGCGCCCTGGCCGAGGACCCCGTCTGCCCGCTGCGCTATTCCTGACGGAGCGTCAGAGCGCCACCGGCCGCGCCGGCCGCACCGGCCCGCTGACGCCGACCTCGCGGCGGATGGCGGGCACGTCCATGTCCTGGATGAAGTCCACCAGGTCCACCCAGAACCAATGGTAGCCGTAGCCGCCGCGGGTCATCTCCGCGATGGCCCGGCGTTTGCTCCAGCCCTGGACGACCACCCGGTAGGCCGCCACCATCATGCCGGTGCGGTCCGATCCGTATTCGCAGTGGACGAAGACCGGGACCATCTCCGGGTCGGTGGCCACTCTCAGAAAGCCCACGACGTCCTCGGTCTCCGGCCACCAGGCGGTGCTGCGGATGCGCACGTAGTTGAAGGCCGAGGCCTCGTCGGCGGCGCGCAACTCGTCGATGTCGGAATGGAAGTAGCGCAGGTCCACGATGGTCCTGATCCCCAGCCCGGCCAGCTGCCGGAAACCCTCGGGCGTGGGCTGCGCGCCCCGGTAGAGGTCGGGGGTCACCTCGTAGAGGTTGGGCACGCCGCGCAGCGCGACCCGTCTGGCCCACTCCGGATTACGGGGATCGAGGGAGGCGGACGGAGGCGGGTCCCGGCGGCAGCCCGCGGCCGCCGGGAGCGCCGCGGCCAGCAGCCCGAGCGGCAGGAGGCGCCGCAAGGACGGGGCGTTCATGCCTCGAGCATTTCGCGCAGGACGACTGCGTTATTGTGCCTGTCGTCCTTCGCGGCGTAGAGCAGCGTGAGCACCGGCTGCTCCGCCGCCAGCCGCCGGAGCTCGGCCAGCGGCTCCTCGCCCACGGAGCGGAGCTCGGCCCGGTACTTCTCCCGGAAGGCGGTCCACTTCGCCGGATCGTGCCCGAACCATCTGCGCAGCGCGTCGCTGGGCGCGACTTCTCTGAGCCAGAGGTCCACCTGCGCGGCATCCCTGGACAGCCCGTGCGGCCAGAGCCGGTCGACGAGCACCCGGTAGCCATCCTCCCGCTTGGGAGGCTCGTAGACGCGCTTGGTCCTGATCATCGTGCCCCTCCGGCGCGCCAGCTGCCTTCTCCTTTTCGCTTCAATGAACTCCTGCGCTCCGCGGCCTATTCGAGTCCGGCGGAGGAATAGACGCCCCGGGCGGGGCATTAATAACCCGCCGGGGCTTCCTCGAAACTGCGAGGGCTGCATGCTTTCTCCCACCGCCTCCGCCGGCACGCCTCGCACAGGGAATGCGCGCGATCCATGGTCGCCGCAGGAGGCGGGGCTCTTCCTCCTGCGGACCGGCATCGGCATCGTCTTCCTGCGCCACGGCGTGCCCAAGTTCCTGGGGACGCCGGAGCACGGAGCGCGCGAGACCTGGGAGATGCTCGGCGGCGCCATGGGCGCCTTCGGCATACACTTCGCACCCGTCTTCTGGGGCTTCCTGTCCGCGTTCGCCGAGGCCGCCGGAGGCCTGGCCCTGGTCCTGGGCGTCCTGGTGCGGCCATTCGCGGCGCTGATGCTCGTCAACATGCTGGTGGCGACGGCGTTCCACGCCGGTCAGCATCACGGATGGGCGCAGATCTCCCACCCGCTGTCCCTGGCGATCGTCTTCCTCTGTCTGTTGCTGGCCGGAGGGGGACGCCTGGCCGCAGGCCGCGCCCTGCCCGGGCTGCGCGGGAAGTGGCACCAGTGATGGCCGCCCCGCCCTGCCTGGAGGCCAACGGCGCCTTCGATGCCGCCTTCGCGGAGTTCGTCGACGGGCTGGAGAGCGCCGCCCGGACCGGCCGGCCGCGGCCGGAGGAACCCCATCTGCTCGGGCCGCTCTGCGCGTTTCTCCGGGGGGGCGGCAAGAGGCTGAGGCCCAAGCTGATGCTGACGGCCTATGAGGGCTACCATGGAGACCCGGCCGCGGACATCGTGCGGGCCGCCGTGGCCCTGGAGCTCTTCCACGGTTTCGCGCTGATCCATGACGACATCGTGGACGAGAGCCCGCGCCGCCGCGAAGGCCCGTCGCTGCACGCGGCCCTGGCCTGGATCGAGGGCAGCCGGCGCGGCCGGGCCGACGGCCGGGCGCTGGCCATGCTCGCCGGCGACGTGCTCTTCGCGCTGGCGGTCCGGACGTTCATGTCCTGCAACTGCGAACCGGGCAGGAAGGAGCGGGCGCTGGACGAGTTCATGGCCACCGCCGTCCTGACCGGCTCGGGGGCATTCGCCGAAGCGGCCCTCCGTCAGCGGCCCTTCGGGCAGACCGGGCAGGAATGCATCCTGGAGGTCTACGAGCGCAAGACCGCGCTGTACAGCTTCGCCTGTCCGCTGCGGGTCGGGGCCATACTGGCCGGGGCCGACGGAGAGGAGCTCGGCCGCCTGGGCGAATACGGCAGGCTCCTCGGCCTGGCTTTCCAGATGCACGACGATCTGCTCGACCTGGGTTCCTACCTGGACTCCGGACAGGAGGCGGCGAGCACCGCGCTCAGCGAGACCCGGATGATGCTGCCGGTGTGGCTGGCCTGCCGCGACGCCTCCCCCGGAGACCGGGAATGGCTCGAAGCGCTCTATGCCCGGGATCATGCCGGACCGGAAGACCGGAAGCGCCTGGAGGCGCTCATCGAGCTTTCCCGCGCACCCGAGCAGACCGAGCTCGAGATCACCGGACTGCTCGACAGGGCCAGCCGCCTGGGCGCCGAACTGGCCATGCGTCCCGACTCGCGTTGCCGGCTGGAACGCCAGGTGCGTTCGCTGTTCGGTCCCCGGCCGCAGGATCGCTGAAGCCGGCGCCGTCGTCTCCTGCAGGGTCAAGCAGGCGGCATGTGACGGCAGGCCATGATTGGAGAATACCGTGGGAGACCGCGCTTCGGACCCGCACCAGGCCATCCGCCCGGGATCGGAAACCTTGCGGACACTGCTGATCCTGACGCTCTTCGCCCCGCCGGCCTTATGGCTCGGCCTGGCCGGCTGCATGGTCTGGGGCTGTCCGGGGCCGCCCCCGCCCCCGCCGGAGGCCCGTCTGCCCCAGCCGGCGACCGCCCCGGAGGACATGCTTGCCCAGCACGGGGTGGTCGACCGCATCCTCGACGTCTACGCGGAGCTCGCCCGGCAGCTCGAGGGCGGCCGGCCGGTGCGATCCGAAACGGCCTGGAACGCGGCCGGGCTGGTCCAGACTTTCGTCGAGGGCTACCACGAGAAGCTGGAGGAGGACCTGGTCTTCGTTCGCTTCGAGGCGGCCGGACGCGAGCTGCGGCTGATCGGCACGCTCCGCCGCCAGCACCGCGTTGCGGCGCTGCTCAACGCCCAGATCCTGCTCCTGGCCAGCCGCGCCGACCTGGAGGATCCCGCCGACCGGGCCAGGCTCGCCGCCGACCTGCGCAGCTACGTGCGCATGTACCGGCCGCACACCGCCCGGGAGGACACGGTCATATTCCCGGAGCTCCGCGAGGTGGTGACCCCCGAGGACTTCTACGACATGGGCGTCACCATCGGCCGCCGGCGCCGCGAGCTCTTCGGGCCCGGCGGCTACGAGCGGATCGTCGAGCGCGTCGCCGACGTCGAGCGGGTGCTGGGCATCCACCGGCTGGAGGAGTTCACGCCGGGATTCCAGCCGGCGGCCGTCACGCCACGCCGGCCGAGGCCGCTCGAGCGCTAATCGATCCTGCCGTAGGGGCGACCCGCCGGGTCGCCCCTACCTGGGCCGATCAGGCCAGCCCCGAGGTTCTTTCCGGCAGCTCTTGGGAAACCGGGACGGCAGGCCCCCGGCTGTCGCGGTCCGCGCCCCTTTCCGGTTCAGCGCTGCCTGCCGCCGCCTTCGCGCGGCTCGGCGCGCGGCTGCCCGCCTCCGGGACGACCGGCCCGCGGCGGCTCCGCCGGACCGGGGCGGCCGGCCTCCGGGCGCGATTCCGGGATCGTGAAGTGGCGCGGAGGCTGTTCGCCGGGCTCGGGCCGCGAGTAGATGTGCCGCTCCTGCTCGTGCCAGTTGTGAAGAAGCTGCTCCTGCCTACGGGCGTGCCCCTCCTGGGCGCGAAGCTCGTCCCGCTGTTCGCCGCGGCGGCGCTCCACCGCCTGCGGTTCGCGCATCCCGCCGAGCTCCGCGCGGTGCTCCTCCTCGAGCCGGCGCCGCTCCTCGGAGTTGCGCCGCTCCAGCGCGCGGCGCTCGGCCTCCTGGCGCCGCTGGAGTCCCGGAGGCATCCCGGCATGGGGCGGCCGCTCCTCCGTCCCATGCGGCGGCCCGCCCCTGCGCGGGTTCGGCCTGAAGACGCGGAGTTCACCGTCCCTGAGCTCCGCGTTGCCCGGGCGGCCGGCCTCGCCCAGCGGCGTGGGCCTGAGCGGACGGCCCAGCCTGGATTCCATCTCGTGGCGTTCCCCGTCCGGCAGCGGGTTCAGGATCCGGCCGTCCGTGCGCCGCAGAGTCACCCGGGTGCGGCTCCGCTCGTACAGGAAGGCGTCGCGCCCCCTGCTGGCCAGATATCTGCCGATGCGATGCCGATGGAAGTCATCGCGCCGCACGAAGACGTAGCGCTCCGAAGGAATCAACACGGAGAAGTCGAGCCCCGGGGCGAAGCCCGCGCCCGGGATCCAGGTGCTCCCGGGAGGCAGCGGCGCCCAGCCTATGTAGCCGTCTCCGTAACGCCAGGCCACCCAGGCCGGGGCCCAGACCGAGCCGGGACACCAGACCCAGCCGTACCCGGCGTCATAGTCCCAGCGGCCGTAGTGGAAGCAGGCCCAGCCCCAGGGCCAGTCCGAGGCCCACGTCCAGCCCCGGTCGGTGTAGGCCCAGCGGCCGTAGGTGTACGGCCGCCAGTCGATGGGCACGTCGTAGGGATACCAGACCCAGCCGCAGCGCGCCGACCAGACCCAGTTGCCGTAAGGCACCAGCCGCTCGTAGAAGAAGCCCACCGTCGGGTCGGCCACCGGGCTCACCGGATCCATCCCGCCGCCTGGAGGATCGGGACGCCCGGCCGTCCCCCCGCCTTCGGCCGGGCCCGGGCCGTCCGGCCGCCCGGCGTCGAGGACCATCCAGCCCAGGGCGCGCCGCCCGCCGTCGTCCCGATCGTCCAGGTGCGAGGCCTTCCCGTCCCCGTCCCCGTCCCCGTCCCCGCCTGCCCCACCCCCTCCGCCTTCGCCGCCACCGCCGCCGCTCCCGCCGAGCTCGGGGGCGTGACTTTTCAGATTCTCGCGGGCCTGAGGGGGAAGATTGTGGATGTTGTGGATGAAGGCCGCCAGCTTCCACAGGTCCGCCTCGCCAAGGACTTGTCCGAAGGCGGGCATGCCGGTCATGCGCACGCCGTGGCCGATGACCCAGAAGAGCTGGCCGGCCGGCATCTTCTGCGTGCCCGGTTTCCCCAGGTCGGGCGGCTCGGGGAGCATGTGCGGAGCGAAGGCGCCGCGATTGACGCCCGGACCGCCGTGGCAGGCGACGCAGTTCGCGCCGAAATGGGAAGCCGCCCCGGCCACCGCTTCAGGGTCGTCGGCATAGGGATTCTTCCGCCGGGGCGCGCTGTCCTCCAGCCAGCTCATGTAAGCCGAGTCCCCCATGCGGTCGAGCGGGCCGGGCTGCTGCGACGCGGCCATGTCGATGGCGCCCGAGACGAAGACCACGTACCCGACCACGGCGAGGGTGATCAGCCCGGCCACCCAGCCGACCCAGAACATCCAGAACAGGCCCCAGCCCAGGCGCCGGTTCGCCTCCGGGTCGGCTCCCGGGCGCCCGTCCGCCACGGTCACGCTCCTCCGAGCTGGATGGAGACGCGGGTGGTCTCCCCGCGGTAGCGCAGCTTGAGGCGGGCCGAGTCCTGACTAAAGCCCAGGGCCTTACGGAACTCCGGGACATCGGCGACCGGCTTGCCGTCGACCTCCTCGATGAGCATGCCCGGTTCCAGACCGGCCCGACCCGCCGGGCTGCCCTGGAGCACTTCGCTCACGACCACGCCGGCGGCGGACGGCGACAGGTCCAGCCGCCCGCGGAGCGCCGGGGTCAGGTCCTCGACCCGCAACCCGATCTTATCGGCCAGCAAGAAGCCGGCCTGCTCGGACTCGATGCCCGCGGAGAGCTTCCGGAGCGTGACCCGGAGAGTCCGGCGCCGGCCGTCCCGGATCACCTTCAGCGCCAGCTCCCGCCCCACGGGAGCGAAGGCCACCACGTTGGCCAGCTCCCCGGCAGTCTCGATGGGCCGGCCGTCGAGCCCCACGATGACGTCGTTCTCGCGGACCCCGGCCTCGGCCGCCGGGCTGCCCTTCACGACCGAGGCGACCAGCGCGCCCGAGACCCTGGACAGATCCAGCTTCCGGGCCGCCGCCGCGGTGACGTCCTCGGCGCCGACGCCCAGCCAGGCGCGCCGCACCTTGCCATGCTCGATGAGCTCGGTCATGATCGTCCGGGCCATGTTCATGGAGATGGCGAAGCCGATGCCCATGTAGCCGCCCGACCGGGTGAAGATGGCGCTGTTTATGCCCACCACTTCGCCGTCCAGATTGACGAGCGGCCCGCCGGAGTTGCCGGGATTGATGGCCGCGTCCGTCTGGATGAAGTCCTCGTTGGGAATGTTCTCCACGTGGGTGCGGTGCCGGGCGCTGACCACGCCGACCGTAACGGTGTGGTCCAGGCCGAACGGGTCGCCGATGGCCAGGACCCACTCGCCGGCCCGCAGCTTGTCGCTGTCGCCGAGCCGGGCGACCGGCAGGGAACTCCCCGCGATCCTGACCACCGCCAGGTCCGAGTGCTCGTCGGCTCCGACCACCTTGCCGGGGAAGGCCCGCCCGTCGGCGAGCACCACCCGGATCCTGTCGGCCTCGCCGACCACGTGGTAGTTGGTCAGGACGTGGCCGGTGGAGTCGACGATCACGCCGGAGCCCAGGCCGCGCTTGATGAGCTCCTCGGGCGGCGTTCGGCCCGCCCCGCTCCCCGAGGAGAAGAATCGCCGCAGGAAGTCTCCATCGAAGAGGTCCAGCGCATTGTTTCGCCCCCGGCCGCCCAGGGCGATGTCCTGTTCGACCTCGATGTGCACCACCGATGGCGCGGCGAGCTCGGTGGCCTCGACGAACGGCCGGCTAAACTCCCGCCATCCGGGGACGCTACCGCGATCCGGCGCGGCCGCCTGAGCACCGGGATCGGCGCCATTCCCGTCCGCGGATCTGCCGTCCCCGCCGGGCCCCCTGCCGCCGCTGTTGAGCACGCCCACCGCCACCAGGCCAGCCGCCAACGGCCCGAAGATGGCCGCGTTCCGCACGATTCTCCAGTTCATGGTGCGCCTTCCATATGCATTCCGCCCGTCCGACCCATACGTAACACAAGTTGCCGGGAAGTTCGTCATGATGCGAGCAGGGCTCTTTCGAGCCTG
>CALGYR010000123.1 GCA_937935355.1 uncultured bacterium
CGAGGAGAGCGTGTCTGAAAGACACGCCGACGAGGAGTGACGCGGCATGAGGGCACAAGATCAAGCGTCCCTTCGGGTTGCGTCCGGACCGCCCGTCTGCGGCGTTGCTCGTCGTCGCCGTATCGCTGCGGATACGGCTTCCTCCTCGCGCCTTGCATCCGGGTGGTCCGGACGCAACGCGACCCCGGGCTCATTATTTGTGAGGCTCTTAAGGCTTTACGAACGGTGAACCGCAGAACCGCAGAACCGCAGAATGTCGAAGTCGGAATGTCGAAGGACCGGGGGCACGGCAGGTGCGCAGCAATCTGCTTCGACATTCGCCATTCGGTGTTCTGCGATTCTACCTACGGTTCGCTGCCGGTTCTCCGGGCCGCCTATTCCTCCGGGCGGGCCACCGCCAGGACCTCCCCGGCCTTCTCCACTTCGCGGCGCAGATAGTCCTCGCGGCGCGCGGCGAGTTCGGCGACCTCGTCCTTGAGCCCGGTGGCGATGAACTTGAGCGCCGCGCAGCGGGCCTCGACGATGCGGGCGGTCAGGCGGTGGCCATCGGCGGCGCGGCCGTCGCCGGACGCCTCGGCCTCCTGCAGGTAGCCGGCGACCGCCCCGGCCACGGCCGTCTCGCCCCTCTCGAATCGGGCCAGCGCGGCCGACGCCGCCTCGTGGATTATGGCCAGCTCCGCCATGATCTTCCTGGGGCGGCCCGTTGCGGCGGAGCCCGAACAGGCGTCGAGCCCCGCGAGGACGCGCTCGAGGGCGGTCGCGGGGATCTCGTCGAGAATCAGCCGGGCGCGGAAGACGATCTCCGGGTCGCGATGGTCGAGCGCCCCGCGGAGCAGCGGCACGGCCTGCACCCCGCAGCCGAGGAGTTCCCGGCTGGCGGCCTCGCGCCGGGGCCAGTCCTCGTCGCCCAGCTGCTCGATCAGCCGGCGCAGGGCGCTCTCGGCTCCGGCCTCGGGTTGGCGTCCGGCCAGGGGGGCCATGAGCTCGTCGATGAGCCGCGCGGCCCGGCCGCAGTCGCCGTCCTCCGGGTTCCAGGGGGCGGCCGGTTCGACCGCGGCGATCGCCGAGGCGACCGGAGGAACCGGAGGGGCCGGGGGCGGGGCGGCCGGCGCCGCCAGGAATATCGGGAAGATCGCGACGGTCAGCGCGCTACCGAGCATGGCTTCTCCTCCGGGACCAAGCCGCTGGACGCACTGCTAACGGCGGACGGGGCCTTGGGGTTCATAGGTCCATTTCGAGAAAAAGAACCGGCGTTCGATGCCGGGCGGGAGTGACTCATCTTTCCGGCGCTCCGTCCCCTCCTCCCCAGGCAGATATGCGGCCGGAGCGGGCTGTCCTTTCGGAAAAAGCGCGCCGCAACCGGCCGGAGAAGGCCGGCATGCGTCTTGTGCGCCGGAGCTGACGACTTGGCCTTCCTGCCGTAACGGGCTGAAAGAGGCGGGGGCGGCGAAGGTGGGCGCCCCCGCTCAGTCGACCACCTTCACCGGATACTCGCGGCACGGGACCTTGAAGAGTCCCTTGCCGGCGCCCTGCTGCCAGGCGTTCCAGGACGCCCAGTCCGTGCCCTGGGGCGAGCATCCTTGCAGATTGCGCAGAAGGTAGTCGATCTCCGCCTGTTGGCCATCCTTCATGAGCGCGATCATCCGCGGCACGGCCCGCTCGAGGATCGCGCAGCCGGAGCGGGACTGGCAGACGTAGCTTTGCTCGCCCATCAGTCCGCGCCATACCGGAGCGAAGCCGAAATGGGCCACCGCAGTGTACAGGGCCGCGTCTTTGTCGTCCCGGGCGGCGCGCGGGCTGTAGTCCGGCTCGCCCTTCTTGCACATCGCGTGCAGGGCGGCGACGGCGGCGCGGGCGTCCTCCGCGGAGCCGTCGGCTACCTGCAGATAGGCGGTCCTGGCCCGATCGCGCGGCGAAGACCGCGATTCTCCCTGGTCGGCCGGGGCGCCAGGGGCGGTCGGATCCGAAGGCGGGCTCTCCGGCCGTGCGGACGCGGCTCGCTCTTCCGGGTGGTCGCCGCCAGGGGCCGACGTCGGCTCGCCCGCGATCGTCTTCAGGGCCTCGGCGGCGGCGGTGCGGATGACCGGGTGGGAGCTCTTTAGCGCTTCCTCAACGGCCTGAGTTGCCGCAACTCCGGCTCTGCCCATTTCTCCCAGAGCCCGCAGAGCAAGCCATTGGTCGAAGCTGTAGTCGCCCGTCGTGCACCCCGTGACATCGTCCGGGGCGGCGATGCGCACAATGTCTGCCAGCAGCGCGACCGCCCTCTGGTCCACGGGTCGAATCCTGCCAAATGCAAAGGCGGCCGAACGGCAGGTCCGGTAGTCGGAGTTCTGGCACATCAGCTGGAGGACCCGGATGACCTCCTGCCTGATTTCCGGTTCGTCGCGCATGACAAGGGATTCTGCCGCACAGTTTCTGACGTCGTCATCCTCACTCTGCAAGGCGGAGCGAAGAACGGCCAAGGCTGCGACCTGTCTGCCTTCCTCGCAGCAGTAGCCAAGGAGGCGGATCGCCTCTGTCCGGTGAGGGGCCAAGAACTTCGGCGCCCGGTAGTAGATGGCGAGCCCTCTGACCGCTTCCTGCGGGCCGCCAAGCATGTCAATGGCCCGTTGCGGACCCATCTTGATTCCAGAGTGCTCCTCAAGACAGTTCCTGGTCTTGAGGAGTGGCACCGCCACCGCCCCGACGAACCAGGCCAGGGCGAGAGCCAGAAGGATGCCGGCGGTCCAGAGGACCATCGGGCGCCAGGTGCGGGGCGGCTTGCTGGCCGGCTCGGCGGGCTCAGGCATCGATCACTCCGGTCCGGGCCGAACCAGAGGCTGGCCGCGCACCTTCAATGTCTCGGCGGCATCAGATATTGTCTGCCGGATGTAATCCCTATATCTGCCGTCGAGCCGGGGGTTCAAGCAACTGTGTTGTTCTATGGCGTCCCGAACAACGTCGGGCTGTTCCCGCGATATCCTGGCCATCTCAAGGCGCGCCCATACAGCCTCCGGCCTGAGACTGCTGCTCGGCTCATGCCCTTCGATGATGCCTCCGCTCAACTCGGTGAAGCCCATGCCGCAGTACCTGACCAGGAACTTGGCCTTTGCCTGAGGAGTGCTCTGTTCGGTGAGCTGACGCCGCAGTTCCACAACGAACCTGACCTGGTTGATCTGTCCCCGCACATATTCATCCGTGACTCCGGTCCTGATCTCCTCGAGCACACGTGCCAGGTCGTTATCCGGGCTGTAGCCAAGCACATGTGCGGAATAGTATGCAAGCCATTGGTTGTTGCTGTGATCGCGAAGGTTCCTCAGGAAGTACTCCCTCGGTTCGCCCATGAGCCATAGGCTGTGGAGGGCGTCAAAAGCTACCTTGTAGTATGCCGTGTCGCAAGACCAGGCAGCCGCAATTTCTCTTAGCGTGCGCGCGTATCTGACATCGTGCGATTCCCCCGCCTCCCAGACTATGGCCCTTGCCTGCTCGAAGCCGATCTTCCTCTGCCTGACCTGTTCCAAACGTTCGTCGAACGCTGGCGTCGCTGCCCGCACCGCTGCCGGCTGGGCCGCGCTTCCCGGGATGCAGCCAGAGGGCAGGCCACAGATAACCATGCCCAGGACGAGAACAAAGGCGGCGTAGCCTGCCGGAGCGGTCAGCCACTGCCAAGTGCTGGGCGCCTTAAGAGAGGCGACGGGCTCGGGCATCGTTCCTCCGCCGTCAGCTTACCCCGCCGAGCGGGAAGGCGCAAGAGTTGGGTGGATCATCCCCCTCTCCCCGTCCCTCGGCGCGGCGCAAACCCTGGTCCATGGTCTGGCCTCCTCGTCTCGCTTCTTTAACGTCCGGGCCGAGATCGGCGTTGATGCCGCCGCAGCCTTTCCTCCTGCTATCGTATTGACCGCCGGGCGTGCAGTCGAGCGCTTTGCCCGGCTGCTGGCTAGCGGTCCTTCACTGCGTAGACGAGAAGCGTGGCGATGTAGTTCTTATGACCGTCTCCGATGACCACCCCATAGAACTTCTGAGCCACGCCCTTCTTCGCCTTTCGAAGGTCCTCATTGACCAGAAGCGCCGGGAGTCCCTCATCGTCCGGATCGCCGGGTTGGTGGATGTAGAAGTTGCTCGAACCGGAATGCGATTGGCGCACCTTCAGTTCCCCAATCAGATATCCATGGTCTCCCGCGGCGCATTTCCTAGACAGGTCCCTTTCGACCGGTGCGACAGCAGTTCGATCGACGCCATGGCACGAGAACCACCAGTTCTCGTCCCAAGGAGTCGAGGTGTAGTTGACCCTGGAAAACGCCTCCAGAGCCGCTTCCCGGATCCGCTTGTCCGGGTCTTGCCCAAAGGCTCGCAGCTTGGAGGCCGCCTGCTTCGCGTCCGGGCCGATCATGGCCAATGCCTCGATGGCGCAGGTCCGGATCTTCGGGTCCTCGTCGTCCAAGCGGCCGATGAGGTCGTCCACGGCGTGCACCCCGCAGAACCCGAGAAGGTAGACCGCCGTGGCGCGCTCTGGCGCGGCAGCGCGCGGCGTTCCCAGGTACTGCCGTATGCGCCGGGATGCGGGCCCGGCGCCCCCCATCCGTTCGATCAGCCACACGGCTCGAGCGTCCGGCTCCATCCTGCCGTAGTTGGCCGGATAGTCGAGTCCCAGTGGCAGTCCGCTTTCGACTTTCAGTTCGGCGATCTCGGCACGCAATTGGGCCAGCGGCACCACCACCGCCCCGACGAACCAGGCCAGGCCCAGGGCCAGTAGGATGCCGGCGGTCCAGAGGGCGATAGGCCGCAAGGTGCGGGGCTTTCCCTGAGAGGCGACGGGCTCCGGCATCTTTCCTTCGCCTTCAGCTTGCCTTGATGGAAGGGCTCCCTGTTTCGGCCCATCCCATCGGCTTCACGACAGCACCTCCCAGCGCCCGGATTTGCGCCCTCCGACGCGCTTGAGTTTGCCCTGCGCCTTGAGGCGCTTGATGTGCCAGTCCACTCCTTTTTGCGATATCCCGGCCTTGTGAGCCAGCTCAAGTGTGGTTGCGTGCGGGCTCTGCTTCATCAGTGCGAGCAAGGCCTCCCTGGCGCTTCCTCCGGTCTTTCTCCCAGCATTTTCCCCATATCCCAGCCCCTTCAGATCCTCACGTATGGCCCTCTCCAACGTCGTCGACTCGCCTCCCGTTACCCCTTCGCCTGCCCCGCGCACTCGGCCAGGTCGGCTATCGCCTCGGCGTAGAGCCGGTAGATGGCCCCGACCAGGGTCAGGCGGTTCTTGCGCACGGCGGCGTCGTCGACGTTGACGAAGACCTTCTCGAAGAAGGCGTGAAGCGGCGCGGCGAAGCCCCTGACGTAGAGCTCGCTGGCCTCCAGGTAGTCGCCCATGGCCCACTTGCCGCGGAACTGGGGCCCGACCGAGGCGTAGGCCCTGAAGAGCTCGCGCTCCTCGGGGGCGGAGAGGAGTGCCTCCAGCGGCTCGGCGCCGGCGCCGGTGGCCTCCGGGCTCTTGCGGTAGATGTTCCGGGCGCGCTCGATGACCGTGCAGAGCTCGGCGAAGCCCGGGCGCCGCGACATCTCGGCGACCGCGCCGAGCCGCGCTTCGAACTCGGTCAGGTTGTCGAAGCCCGAACCCAGCACGGCGCGGAGCACCTCCACCCGGCCGCCGGCGTCGGCGACGAGAGACGCCTCCAGCCGGTCGCGCAGGAAGTCGGTGATCTTCGCGAGCAGTTCGTCGCCGGCCCCGAGGAGCATGTCCTGCTGGCGGTAGAGCTCCCGGGCGCGCTCCAGTATCTTGCGGAGCCCCGGGCCGTTCCGGAAGAGCTTGCCGGTGCGGATGATGGCCAGCGCTCCGAGCGCCGCGCGGCGGAGCGCATAAGGGTCCTTGCTGCCGGTGGGGGCCAGCCCCGCGGCGAAGCCGCCGACGATGCTGTCGAACTTGTCGGCCAGGGCCACGATGCGACCGACCTGGCTCCGGGGCATCTCCATCGCCGCGGTGCGCGGCCAGTAGTGCTCCTCGATGGCCTGGCGCACCGAGGAGGGCTCGCCGTCCTCCTTGGCGTAGTAACGGCCCATGGTGCCCTGCAGCTCGGGGAATTCGAAGACCACCTTGGTCACCAGGTCGCACTTGGACAGGAGCGCAGCGCGCGCCGCGGCGTCGGCCACGCCGTCCTCCTGGCCGCTCTCCAGGGCCATCCAGCGCGAGAGCGAACTGGTGCGCTCGACCTTCTGGCGCATGGAGCCGAGCTTCTCGTGGAAGACCACGCCCTCCAGGGCGGGCAGCCGGTCGGCCAGGCGGGTCTTCTTGTCCTCGCGCCAGAAAAAGAGCGCGTCGGCGAGCCTCGCCCGGAGCACGCGCTCGTTGCCGGCGCGGATCACCGAGGCCTTGCCGCCGCCCAGCGGGTCGCGGTTGGCGATGGAGCAGAAGACCGGCAGCAGCCGGCCCTCGGGGCTCTCGATCGGGAAGTAGCGCTGGTGGAGGGTCTGCGCCGCCACGGTGATCTCGGGCGGCAGCTCCCGGCAGACCTGCTCGTCGAAGTTGCCGATCACCGCCCCGGGCCACTCCACGAGGTTGGCGACCTCGTCGACCAGCGCGTCGGCGATCCCGTTCCGGTTGTAGAGCCGGCCGGAGGACTTCTCGGCGACCTTCTCGGCGCAGGCCCGCACCCGCTCGCGGCGCTCCTCGAGGTCGACCATGACCTTGCGGCCGCGGAGCACCTCCATGAACTCGAAGTACCGCGCGGTGCGCAGCGCGAAGGCCTCCGGCGCGTGGAAGGGGTGGCCGTGCGACTCGCGCCCGGCGGCGATCCCCGCGAACTCGAAGGGCACGACCTGGTCGTCCAAGAGGCACATCAGGCTGCGCACCGGCCGGGCGAAGGCCGTGCGCGAGCCGGGAAGCCAGCGCATCGACTTGGGGAAGGGCAGGCCGGCGACGAGGCCGGGCAGGAGCTCCTTGAGCGCCGCCGCCGCGGAGGCTCCGCCGCGCTCGACCTCGGCGACCACGTACTTGCCCTCGGTCTTCAGGGCATCGACGGGCACGCCGCACTTCTTCGCGAACCCCTCGGCGGCCTTGGTGGGCTTGCCGTCGGGGCCGAAGGCTCGGTCGGCGGGCGGCCCCTGCAGGCGCTCGCGCCGGGTCGGGCTCTGGGCCGGCAGTTCGTGGGCCCAGAGAACCAGCCTCCGCGGCGTGCCGGTGACCCGGACCGCCTCGGTGGGCAGCTCGAAGCCCTGTTCGGCGAGGCCCTTCAGAAGTCCGGCCTTGAGCGCATCGAGCGCCGGCTGGATGTAGCCGGCCGGGATCTCCTCGGCGCCGATCTCGAGCAGGAGGTCAGGCACGGGCCGCCTCCTTCTCTTCCTTCGCCAGGGCGGCCTCGCGCGCGGCGCCCTGGAGCAGCGGGTAGCCCAGCGCCTTCCGTAGCGCCAGGTACGCCGCGGCGGTCTTCCGGGCCATGCCGCGGACCCTGGCGATGTAACCGGCGCGCTGCGAGACGGAGATGGCCCCGCGGGCGTCGAGCAGGTTGAAGGCGTGCGAGGCCTTCATGACGTAATCGTAAGCCGGCAGCACCAGGGGTTTCTCCTTGTCGAAGGCGATGGTCCGCTCGAACTCGGCCTCGTACTTCCCGAAGAGGTCGAAGAGCATGGCCGTGTCGGCGATCTCGAAGCTGTAGGTGGAGAGCTCCACCTCGTCGCGGTGGTGGACGTCGCCGTAGGAGACCTTCTGTCCCGAGGGCAGCACCGCCCAGGTGATGTCGAAGACGTTCTCCTTGCCCTGGAGATACATGGCGATGCGCTCGAGGCCGTAGGTCAGCTCGCAGGTGATGGGGTCTAGCTCCTGCGACCCGACCTGCTGGAAGTAGGTGAACTGGGTGACCTCCATGCCGTCGAGCCAGACCTCCCAACCGAGTCCCGAGGCGCCGAGCGTCGGGCTCTCCCAGTCGTCCTCGACGAAGCGCACGTCGTGCTCGAGGAGGTCGAGGCCCAGGCTCCGGATGCTCTCGAGGTAGAGGGCCTGGGCGTCGGCCGGCGAGGGCTTCAGGATCACCTGGTACTGGTAGTAGCGGCCCAGGCGGTTGGGGTTCTCGCCGTAGCGGCCGTCGGTCGGGCGGCGCGAGGGCTCGACGTATGCCGCGCACCACGGCTCGGGTCCGAGCGCGCGCAGGAAGGTCGCGGGGTTGAAGGTCCCCGCGCCCTTCTCGACGTCGTGGGGCTGGACGATCAGGCACCCGCGCGCGGCCCAGAAGGACTGCAGGCGCAAGATCAGCTCCTGAAAGGTCTCGGGAACGGCAGGCTTGGCCGGTGACAAGGCGAACTCCCTCCGTCAAATCGAATCGAATCGAACGGAGGGATTCTACGCCACCCGGTCGCGGGATTCAATGTCGGCGGGAGGCCATCCTAACCACGAAGACACGAAGCCACAAAGATGTCACAAAGAACGGCTTGGACCTCCGTACGCGGCGATGATCGCTGACAAGCGCAGGCGTCCTCGCCGCGGATAATGATCAGCCCGTTGTTCTTCGTGTCCTCTTTGTGACTTCGTGTCTTCGTGGTTGGGCGGCCGTTCGTGGGGCGGACGGCCTTACTTCACCGCCGGGAACCGGTCGGTGTCGCCCTTGCGCGGCGCGGGCAGGAAGATGGTGAAGGTCGCGCCCATGCCGGGCTCGCTCTGGACCTCGATGCGCCCGCCGTGGGCGTCGATGATCTTGGCGCAGATGGCCAGGCCGAGCCCCGTGCCCACGTCCTTGGTGGTGAAGAACGGGTTGAAGATCCGGTCCAGGACGTCCTTGCTCATGCCCGGGCCGCTGTCCCGGAAGGCGACGAAGAGCTCCTGCCGGCCGGCCTCGGCCGTCGGCGCCAGTCCGGTCTGCACGACCAGCCTCCTGGCCCGGCCCTCGCCGCCACCGCTTCCGCCAGCGCCAGCGCCGGCCATGGCCTCCAGGGCGTTCTTGGCGATGTTAAGGAAGACCTGGCGGAGCTTGGCCTCGTTGCCGTAGGCCTGGGGCAGACCCTCGCCTGCCTCCTCGGCGACCTCGATGCCCAGGCTGCCGGCCTCGCCTGCCAGTTGGGTCAGCACCGAGTGGACCACCTCGGACAGGGGGATCCTGGCCATGGTCAGCTGCCGCTGGCGGGCGAAGTCCAGCAGGTCCTGGACGATGCCGTTCATGCGGTCGACTTCCTCGATGATGATCTGCATGCACTCGGACGCGCTGGGGCCGGCCCCGGCCGGTGCCCCGGCGGCCGGGGCCTCTCCGCCCGAGGCCGCCTGGCGGGCCAGGCGCTCGGACATGAGCTGGGCGAACCCGCGGATGGAGGACAGCGGGTTGCGGATCTCGTGGGCCACGCCGGCGGCCATCTCGCCCAGCGAGGCCAGGTGCTGCTGGCGCTTGACCTGCTCGGCGAGCTTGCGGACCTGGCTGAGGTCCCGGAAGCTGACCACCGCCCCGGCGATGCGCCCGGCGTGGTCGGTCATGAACCCGGCGGAGAGCTCGACGGGCACCTCGCGGTCCGCGAGCCGGAGCGAGGCCTCGGCGTTCTCCGCCGGCCGGCCCTCGTCCAGGGCCGAGCGCACCGCCGCGGAGAGCTCGGCCAGGGCGGGCAGCTCGGTGAGCTTGTGGCCGGTCAGCTCGATCTCTTCGAGGCCCAGCAGCTCCAGCGCTGCGCGGTTGACCTTGCCGATGACCAGGTTGGTGTCGGTCACGAGCAGTCCCGAGCGCAGGCTGCGGAGCACCGCCGCCGAGTACTCGGTGGCGTTCATCAGCTTCTCGTAGAGCCGCACGTTGTCGAGCGCGGCGGCCGCGCCAACGGTCATGGCCGTGACCAGCTCCAGGTCGGTCTGGCTGAAGAGCCGTCCGCCGGAGAGGGTGTCCAGGTACACGAATCCGGAGATCTTGTCCTGGGACTTGAGCGGCGCGGCGATGACCGACTGGACCGCGCCGGCGCCGAAGGCGGTGGTGTCCGCGAAGCGCTTGTCCGCCCCGGCCTCGGTGACCATCAGGCTCTCGCCCTTCTCCAGGACGTGACGGCTGATCTTCTTGCTGACGGCGATTTCCCCGGAGGCGGTGACGATGGCGCGGTCCTTGCGGGTCCGCACCGCGGTGGGCCGCAGCGCCCCGCCCTCCTCCACCAGGAGCACGAAGCCCCGGTCGGCCTCGGTGGCCTGGAAGATCTCCTCCATGACGGTCTCGAGCAGCGTCGAGACGGTCAGGTTCGAGCCGATCCGGAGCATGAAGCGGTAGAGCCGCTGGAAGTTCTCCTGGGCGCGCACGTCGACGCGCATCCGCGAGGGGCTCAGGAAGCCGCTCTGCTGCGGGTCCAGGCGGAACTGGGTGGTCACCTCGGCGGGCTCGCCGTCGTGGAAGAGCACCGGGTTCCGGTCGATCTCCGCGGTGGGGTCCTTGCGGACCTCGACCAGCATGGTGGCCGTGCCGATGCTGATGCGGTCGCCGTCGGCCAGCCGGCACTCGGTGATCCGGCGGTTGTTGACGTAGGTCCCGTTGGTCGAGCCCAGGTCGCGGATGGTCAGCGTGCCGGTCTTGCGGCGGATCTCGGCATGGGCGCGGCTGGCGCCCTCGTCGTCCACGGTCAGGTCGTTGAAGCGCTCGCGGCCCAGTCGCACCAGCTCATTCTGGATCACGTAGCGCTCGCCCTGCTGCAGGCCGGCGATGAAGATTAGCGTCTCCATGACGGAGGATTCTAACGGCCGGCCGCGGCGGAGTCCAGACGCAAAGCGGGGCCGTAGGTTGCCAACCACAGAGGACACAGAGTACACAGAGGACAGATAGTGTTCGCGGAGGTGGCTCCCGGCATGAGGACGGACATCGCCGCGCAGGCGTAGCGTCCGCCGTCCTCCGTGTCCTCTGTGTCCTCTGTGGTTGGTGCCTTCGTCGCCGCTAAGCAGCGGAGGTCAGAACAGAGTGTAGGACCCGTCCCGGCCGCGGATCACCCGGTGGCTGGCGCGGTCGGTGCGGACCTCGTAGAGGGCGTCGTCCTTCTCGGTCACGGGGTACTTGGTGACGAGCCGGGCGGACTCGAAGGCCTCGCCCCGTTCGTTGCAGAGGCGGATCAGATCGGCCAGGTGGTCCTGCGGGACCGCGTGGTGGGCGCGTCGGGCGGCGAGCTTGGCGGCCAGTCGGGCCCGGAAGCCCTCCGGGTCGGACGCCGCCGGCCGGGGCGCTCCGGAGGGGGCGTTGCGGCCCGCGGCCCCGGCCGCGCCGCCGGAAATGGGAATCGCGGATCCAAAGTCAGGCATGGCGGACCTCCTGCCTACATATATAGATACCCAAAATCGCTCCATGACGCAACATTGCTTGTCCTCATCTTTTACGTCTTTTCGCCACGCGAAAACCGGAGGTCCGGCCGATTCCAGTCGGCTGCCGACGCGTGGACGGGTCCGGATGATTGATGGGCCAACCGCTTGAGAGACAAGGTTATGAGAGCAGTCGCCGCGTGGGCCGCGATCTGCGCCGCCGCGGTCGGCTCGCGGGTTTTGGCCTCAAGCTGGTCTTGACACGTGTCCCATGTGATGCTAGATTACGGTTGCATGCGGCTGCCGGCGGCGGTGCTGCCGGGTCAGTCGCGGAAAAGGACCGGTTTGAGGCTCTTCCGCTGCTAGGAAACCTGGGTCGACGATGATTCTGCTGTTCGCCATACTGGCACTGACTGTTCTCGCTGTGCTTTTCGGCACTGCGGCCCGGCCGGCCAAGGCCTGCCCGCGCCCCGTGCCGGTGCGCAGACTGAACTCCCCTCCTTCGAGGCTGGAGCGGGCCGATGGCCCGAGCCGACCGCCGTGGGAGATTCGCCGGTAATCGTCCGCCCGACGGGCAGCCTGGTCTAGAAGCCGGCCTCGACAGGCCCTTTTCCGAAGACGCTCTTTCTGTGTCAAGCGCTGCGCCGGCCATCGGCGCCGCGCCGGAAAAGGAAGGCCCTGAACCATGGAATACGCACTTGCAGCCCTGGGCGGCGCAGTCGTCGCCGCGATCGTCACCTACATCACGGTCCGCGCCAACGCCTCGAAGATACAGGCGGAGGCCGACTCCCGGATCAAGACGGCCGAGTCCAAGGCCGAGCAGCTCTCGCGCGAGGGCGAACTGCGCATCAAGGACGAGCTCTTCAAGCGCAAGGCCTCTCTCGAGAAGGAGATGGAGGGACAGCGCGAGGCCCTGAAGACCCAGGAGGCCCGCCTGGAGAAGCGCGAGGACAACCTCGACCGCAAGCTCTCCATGATCGACAAGAAGGAGCGCTTCCTCGAGACCCAGGAGCAGAAGGCCGCCCAGAAGGTCGAGGAGGCCGGCAGGAAGCTGGAGGAGGCCGAGAAGCTCTTCGAGGCCCAGAGCAAGGAGCTGCGCCGCGTCTCCGGCCTCTCTCCCGAGGAGGCCCGCACCGCCGTTCTGGAGCGCGTCACCAAGGAGCTCGACCAGGAGATCGGCGAGCTCGCCGAGTTGCGCCTGCGCCGCGCCAAGGAGGAGTCCGACGCGGCCGGCCGCAAGCTGCTGGTCGAGTCCATGCAGCGCTGCGCCGCCGAGGTCGCCGCCAACAGCCTGGTGGCCACCGTGGACCTGGCCAATGACGAGATGAAGGGCCGGATCATCGGTCGCGAGGGCCGCAACATCCGCGCCTTCGAGAAGGCCACCGGCGTGGACGTGATCGTCGACGACACCCCCGGCGTGGTGGTGGTCTCCGGCTTCGACTCCATCCGCCGCGAGACCGCGCGGCTGGCCCTGGCCAAGCTCGTCCAGGACGGCCGCATCCACCCCGCGCGCATCGAGGAGGTGGTCGCCGAGACCGAGAAGGAGATGGCCCGGCTCATCGACGAGTCCGGCCGGCAGGCCGCGCTCGACCAGGGCCTGGCGGACATCCCGCCGAAGCTCGTGACCACCCTCGGGCGGTTGCGCTACCGCACCAGCTACGGTCAGAACGTGCTGCAGCACTCCATCGAAGTGGCCGCGCTGTGCGGGTTGCTCGCCGCCGAGCTCAAGCTCGACGTGCGCCTGGCCAAGCGCGTGGGCCTGCTCCACGACGTCGGCAAGGCCCTGGACCAGGACTCGGAGGGCACCCACCCGGCGCTCGGCGCGGACCTGGCCGCCAAGTCCGGCGAGCACGAGGTCGTGGTCAACGCCATTGCCTCGCACCACGAGGACGTCCCTCCGGGCAGCCTCTACGCGATCCTGGCGCAGATCGCCGACGCCATCAGCGCGGCCCGTCCCGGTGCGCGCCGCGAGAGCCTGGAGCGCTACATCAAGCGCATGGAGCGCCTCGAGGAGATCGCCAACACCCATAACGGCGTGGAGAAGGCCTTCGCCATCCAGGCCGGCCGCGAGCTGCGCGTGCTGGCCAAGGCCGAGAAGATGAGCGAGTCGGAGTGCTCCCGGGTCTGCCGCGAGATCGCCAAGGAGATCGAGGAGGAGCTCAACTACCCCGGCGAGGTCAAGGTGACCATGATCCGCGAGAACCGCTTCGTGGAGTACGCGCGTTGAGACCGTCTCCGGCCGCGCTCCTGGGGCTGGCGGTCGCGCTGGCCGCAGTCCCGGCCGTCGCGCTCCGCGCCGGAGAGGCCGCTCCTCAGAAAGAAGCGACGCCGGCCGTGCACTGGACCTTCCCCAGGCAGCTGGCCGTTCAGCAGTCAGCCGGGCGTCGCGGCTACCAGGCTTTTTCCGGTCCGACGGATCTGGTCCGCACCGAGGCCGGCGCTCTGGCCTTCGTCGGCCAGTCCGCGGATCGCTGGGGGGGCGGGGGCGGCGTGCTCCAGGGATACTTGCGCCCCGGCCAGGGCCTCTGGCAGGAGGTCGAAAGCCTGCCCTCGGGATCGTTGGCCGCAACGCCGATCCCCGTCGGCCGGGACTGCGCCCTCCTGACCAGCACGGTCAACTCGGCCCGGCGCTTCGGCGTGGGCGGCGAGGAGGGGGGCATTCAGCTGTCGATCGTCCCGCTGGAGGCCGGCGGCAAGGTGCGCACGTCGGACGTGCCGGTGACCAAGCCCAGGGAAAGCAAGTTGGGCATGAACGGCGACCAGGTCCAGCTGCTGGGCGCGACTCTGGCCGCGAAGGACAAGGAGATGCTCTGCGCCTTCTGGCTCCAGCGCAACGACCTCGCCGGCCCGGTCTCGGAGCTCTGCCTGCGCACTTCGGAGGACGGCGGGACTTCCTGGAAGGAACTGCCTCCGCTGGCCTCCGTCCGCGACGCGCGCGCCGACGGGGTGCTCGCCGCATGGGCGTCGGCCGACGGTTTCCACCTGCTCTATTCCCCGCCTCCGGCCAGGCAAGGGGATAAGCCGCCGCCGGCCAGGCACGCGGTCAGTGTCGACGGGACCGAATGGAAGGACGGCGGCCAGCTCCTGCCCGAGAAGGCCGGAGACGGGGCTCCGGGCGCGCTCTACCCCGTGCTGGCCCTCGCCCGCGGCCAGGAGGTCTTCGTCCTGGCCGGAGACCAGCCGGGCGCCTATGGCTCCGGCGGCAAAATCTGGCTGGTCCACAGCCCCGACGGGGGCGCCAGCTGGAAGGCCCCGCGCCGGGTGGCCGACCGCCGCGGACGGACCCCTCTAGCCGGCCAGTGCCGGCTCTCGATCGGCGACGGGGTGCTGGCCTGCAGCCTCGCCTGGACCGACAACCAGGGCAAGCCCGGCGGCGAGTGCCTGGTCTCGCGCAACGACGGCGAGTCCTGGCAGAAGCTCGATTTCGCTGCCGGCCTAACCGGGCGGGTCTTCTCGCCGTGCGCCTCCGTGGAGGCCGACGGTTCCGTTCTGGTCGTCTTCGGATGGCAGGACGAGAGCGGGACCGAATCGGCGGTGCTCTCCAGGATCGCCGGGGCGGGGCCGGAGCCCGGGCCATCCGAGAAGGACGCGGCGGCCATCTCCGGACTGGTCCGCGACCTGGCCTCCGACGACTGGCGCGTTCGCGAGAAGGCGGCCGCCGGGCTGCGGCAGTGGGGCCCGGCCGCCCTGTCGGCCCTGCGCGCGGCCGCCAAGGATCGTGACGCGGAACGCAGTCTGGCCGCCGAAGACCTGCTCAGGAACGTCCGCCCGCCCTGGATCAAGGAGTAGCCGGTGGCCGAGCTCAGGGTCCTGGCCGTCGGTGACATCGTCGGCTCGCCCGGGCGCAAGGCAGTCACGGCGCTCGTGCCCAGGCTCGTCGCCGAGGAGAAGCTGGACTTCGTGGTGGCCAACGCCGAGAACGCCGCGGGCGGCTCGGGGCTCACCGGGCCGATCGTCGCGGAGTTGCTCGGGGCCGGCTGCAGCGTGCTCACCTCGGGCGATCACGTCTTCAAGAACCGCGAAGTCCTCGGAGTGATCGACAGCGAGCCGCGGCTGCTGCGCCCGGCGAACTTCCCGAAGCGCTCGGCTGGGCGGGGTTGGGGAGTGTATGAAATTGCAGCAGGCAGTGGACTGAAAGCAGCAGATGGCGGTGGACAGCCTGCCGGCGAAGTTCCGCCCGCTGCTCCCTGCCCACCGCCCACCGCCTCCCCCAAGGTCGTCGTGATCAACCTCCTCGGCCGCTCCTTCATGGGCGCCCACGCCGACAACCCCTTCGAGCGCATCGAGGAGCTCATGACCGAGGTCGAGGCGGCCGCGCCCGGCGCGATCGTCCTCGTCGACTTCCACGCCGAGGCCACCGCCGAGAAGGTGGCGCTCGGGCGCCAGCTCGACGGGCGGGTCGCGGCCGTGTGGGGCACGCATACGCACGTGCCCACCGCCGACGAGACGGTCCTTCCCGGCGGCACCGGCTACATCACCGACCTGGGCATGACCGGGCCCCACGATTCCATAATCGGCCGCCAGGTCGGGCCGGTGCTTTCCACCCTGGTGACCGGCATGCCCTCGCGCTGGGACGTGGCCTCCGGCGACGTGCGGCTCTCCGGGGCGGTGTTCGCGATCGATCCGGCAACGCGGAAGTGCACGGGCGTCCGCCGGGTGCAGGCGCGGATGGGCTGAGCCAGCCGGCCGGCCGGCCCCTTGATAAAGCCTGTCAGGGCACTAGAATCCCTTCGGCGCGGAGGGAGCGGTCCTTGCTCGAGAAGCTCGGCGAGTTCAAGATGCTGGAGCTGCTCGGCGAGGGCGGCATGGGCGCGGTCTATCGCGCGCACCAGGAGTCCCTGGCCCGCGACGTGGCCGTCAAGCTCCTGCCCGAGCGCCTGACCCAGAACGCCCGCTTCGTCCAGCGCTTCTATCGCGAGGCGCGTTCGGCGGCGGGACTCGTCCACCCCAACGTGGTCCAGATCTACAGCATGGGCCAGGACGAGGAGCACGGCGTCCACTACTACGCCATGGAGTTCGTCCGCGGCAAGGACATCTCCCAGCTCATCAAGTCCGGGGTGCGCTTCTCCGTCGACCAGGCCCTGACCATCGTCATCCAGGTGGCCGAGGCGCTCTCCGCGGCGGCCGAGGCGGGCATCGTGCACCGGGACATCAAGCCGGCCAATATCATGCTCACCGCCAGGGGACAGGTGAAGGTCATGGACTTCGGCCTGGCCAAGATGGTCCAGCACGACGACCTGGACGTCACCGAGGCCGGGACCATCGTCGGCACCGCCAACTACATGAGCCCCGAGCAGGGCACCGGCAAGGAGCTCGACTTCCGCACCGACATCTACTCGCTGGGCGTGGTCTTCTACGAGCTGGTCGCCGGGCGCACGCCCTTCAAGGGCGACAACCCCAGCGCGGTCATATACATGCACGTATACGAGGAGCCCCGGAAGCCCAGCCAGTTCAATCCCAAGGTCCCGCCGTCGGCGGACCGGGTGATCCTGCGCATGATCGCCAAGGATCCCAAGGACCGCTTCGCCTCGCCGGAGCAGTTGCTCGCCGAGCTGCGCAAGCTGAAGCTGGAACTGGCCGGACAGGGCGGCCGGGCGGCGCCGCCGCGGCGCACCGCTTCGGGGCGCTTCGTGGCCGTGGCCCCGGCGGCGCCGACCCCGCCCCGACGCACGCCCTCGGGCCGGCTCACCGCCCAGCCTCCGGCCGGATCCCCCGAGCCGCAGGCCGCTCCCCGTCCGCCGGCGCCGTCCGTGGTCAAGACCCGCACCGTCCAGGAGCGGGCCCGCACCGGATCGGTGGTGATCTGCGACTCCTCGGAGTACAACCGCAGGATGTACCGGACGGCGCTCCAGAACGACTTCGCGCTGGCCGCGGCTGCCAGCGGCAAGCAGTGCCTGGACATTCTCGGCGAGGGCCGCCCCGACGTGCTGGTGCTGGACGTGGCCCTGAGGGACGGCGGGGCCTTCCCGGTGCTCGACCGGCTGCGCCACGCCAAGCCGCCCACCTCGGTGGTGGTGATCACCGGCGACAACAGCCGCGTTACGCTCGACCGGCTTTCGCGCTACGGGCCGGCGGCGGTGCTGGTCAAGCCGGTAAAGCTCCGCGAGTTGCGCTCCCGGGTGATGGAGGTCATCGCCAAGCGGCGGGGGCAGGCGCACGTCTCCTCCAGCGCGGCGACGGCGGCCTTCGTGGCCAGGGCCGAGCGCGAGGAGGCCGTGGAATTGGCCCGGCTGTCGCTGGCCGGCCTGGCGACCAGGCTGCTCGAGGGCCAACCGCCGGCCGACGCCGCGGTGCTGGCCAGGCGGATCAACGCCGGCAGCCCCAACGAGGTCGTGCGCATCGTCCACGCCATGTTCGCCCGGTTCGGGGAGGACGACGCCCTGAGCCTGGCCATCTTCGCCTTCAAGGAGGGCGATCATCGGGTCCGGATCATGGCATCCGACCTGGTCAGCAGGCGCTTCAAGCCGGAGCGCGCCGGCGAGCTGCTCACCCGCTTCGCGGCCGATCCGGATTACCGGGTCAGGATCGCGGCGCTCCGAGAGCTGGCCCGGGTGCGCGCGTCAGGAGCGGCCGCATTCCTGGAGCGCTTCCTGAGCGACGAATCCTGGAAGGTCCGGCGCGAGGCGGCCCGGGGGCTTGAGTCCCTGCTGGGCGGGGCGGTCTCGGTTCCGCTCGTGGCCTACTACGCGCGCAACGAGATCCCGCCGCCGCTCTTCCTGCAGCGCTCGCTCAAGGGCCCCAATCCCACCGAGACGATCCGCGTCCTGGAGTGCGCCTGCGCCTCCGGGTCGACGCGGATCAAGGAATATGCCGCCGGGCTGCTCGGCCAGGCCGCCTCCCGGCTGGTGGCGCCCGGCCTCATGGCGCTGCTCGACGACGAGCATCCGGCCGTGCGCACGGCCGCGGCCCGGGCCCTGGCCGGGTTCCCCACCGATAAGGTCAAGGCCCGGCTCTTCGAGGCCATGACCGACGACCGCTTCGGCGTGCTCAAGGCCGTCTCCGAGACGCTGGGGGCCTTCAATCTCCAGAAGGAGGTCCTGGCCCTCGTCAAGCTGTTCGGTTCGACGGGCAAGCGCGTGCCCAAGGCCGCCGTGGATTTCATCGTGCGCTGCGATGCGAATCCGGGCGGCCTCGCCCAGGCGCTGGTCGACCTCGAAGCCCAGGACGAGGCCACGCGCGGAGTCATCGCGCTGGTCCTCAGGCGGCTCTATCCGAGCGACGTCGAGCTGGGCCGGGTGGTTATGCGGCTGCGCTCCCCCGATCGCTCCGAGGCTGTAGAGGCCGCCAAGCAGATATCGGAGTTCCTGATCAAGTCGCTCCTGTCATAGCCTTTACGCGGACCAGCCGGTCCGTTCCAGCGAGTAGTCGCATACTTGTCGATTCATAATACACGATAATGCAGACACTTACAGATTCCGGCAGAATCTCTTTGACAGATGGCAAGTTCAAACTACAATTGCGGACTGACCGGTCAGTCCGCCGGGTTGGGGGGATGGAAGTGAGCACTCAGGAAAGCCTCGACAAACAGACTATCGCCTCCGAGCCGAACGCTCCGGAATCGTCGACGGGCGAGAGCCCGCTGTGCAAGGCCCGCAAGCAGCAGATGATTCTCGAAGCCGCGGCCCGCGCCTTCGCGGGCCAGGACTTCCACAAGGTCCGCACCGACGACATCGCCGCGGCGGCCGGGGTCGGCAAGGGCACGCTCTTCCGCTACTTTGCGAGCAAGGAGGAGCTCTTCGTCGCCACCATGGTCTACAGCGTAGAGGTGGCCAGCGCCGAGATGGACCGGGCGCTGGCCGGCATCTACGGCCCGCGGGAGCGCCTGGAGACCGCCTGCCGGCACCTGGTGCACTTCTACCAGAACAACGAGTGCCTCTTCCATCTGCTCCACCACGAGAAGACCCTCCACGACCAGCCGCGGCACTGCGAGTTCCACGCCCGGCTCAACCAGCAGCGCGAGAAGATCGCCCAGATCCTCCGCGACGGCCAGGCCGCGGGATGCTTCCGCAACAAGGTGGACGCGGCGGTGGCCGGGCGGCTGCTCTTCGGCATGATGCGCACGGCCATGCGCATGCCCGAGTTCAAAGGCCGCTCTTCGGACGAGATTTCCGGGGCGCTGCTCGACCTCTTCCTCCGGGGGGCCGGCAAGGGCCACGCCCACTGCCGGCCGGCGGCCGCAGGGAGCGCGGCCGCGCCGGCGGGCGAGGCGCCGCCGGGGACCTGAGTTCGACTTTCCGCTTTCAACCCTCAACCCTCCACCATCCACCTTCAACCCGAGGTCCAGACGATGCCTCAGATCAGATTCGCTCCCACCATCGACCCGGAGAAGCAGAACCTGTGGCGGTCCGCCAAAGGATTGGGCCGCAAGCGCTACCTGAAGGACGCCAGCTCCGAGATCGAGCGCCGGCCGGTCACCTGGCCGTACCTCAAGCGCTTCCTGGGCGAGCTGCGCCCGATGCGCATGCACGTGCTCATGGCCGTCCTGTTGATGCCCATCACGGCCGCGGCCGCCGCGCTGATGCCCATGGCCACCAAGGTGCTCTTCGACGGAGTGCTGCCCCTGGCCTGCGGCCAGACCCAGGCCCTGGCCGGCAAGGAGAGCGAGCTGCCGGCCATGCTGGCCCGCTTCTTCGCGCCCGGGGACCGCAGCGTCATTCTGGTCTTCGGAGCGGTCCTGGCCGTGCTGGTGGTCTCGGCCATGTCCCTGGCCTTCCTGATGCGCTATCTGATGATGACCGCCGGTGAGCGGCTGGTGAGCCGGATGCGCCACAAGCTCCATGACCACATCCAGTTCCTGTCCATCCGCTACATCGAGGACACCCAGGTGGGCGGGATCATCAGCCGGGTGATGAGCGACGTCGAGGCGGTGCGCAGCCTGATCTTCGGAGGCCTGCTCAACTTCGCGGTCAACGTCGTGCGCATGTTCGGCTGGCTGGCCGTGCTCTTCTACCTGGACTGGTGGATGGCCCTGGCCACCATCGTGCTGATCCCCGGCTACGCCGTGGTCTTCCTGCACTTCCGCAAGCGCCTGCGCCCGGCCTGGCGGCACATCCGCGAGGAGGTCTCGCGCCTGACCGCCCGGGTGGCCGAGGTCTTCGGCGGGGCCAAGGTGGTCAAGGCCTTCGTCCAGGAGCGCCGCGAGAACGGCATCTTCTTCCGCTGGGTCAACGACCTGATGCGCAAGAACATGCGCGTGCACCGCCTGCACCTGGGCATGCACTCCAGCGCCGACGGCGTCGCCCAGGTCAGCCGGGTGATCGTCATGGCCCTGGGCGCCTGGCGCTACGTGGAGGGAGACATCTCCCTGGGGTCCTTCATGGTCTTCCTGGGCATGCTCTGGATGTTCTTCGAGCCCATGGTCGAGGCCGTCCAGGTCAACAACCAACTCCAGCAGGCCATGGCCTCGGTGGAGCGCATCTACGACGTGCTCGACCGCAACCCGGAGGTCGACGAGCGGCCGGGCGCGCTGCGGGTCGGGCGGCTCGAGGGCGAGGTGGTCTTCGAGGACGTCGGTTTCCGCTACAACCCCGGGTCCCCCCGGCCGACCCTGGAGCACATCTCCTTCCGGATCGAGCCCGGCGAGTGCCTGGCGGTGGTCGGCGCCTCCGGGGCGGGCAAGACCACGCTCACCAATCTCCTGGCGCGGCTCTACGACGTGGAGAGCGGCCGGGTGCTGGTCGACGGCCACGACGTGCGCGACCTGGAGCTCGCCCCCTACCGCCGGAACCTGGCGGTCGTCCTGCAGGACAACTGGCTCTTCAACGGCACGATCGGCGAGAACATCTCCTACGCCCGCCCCGGGGCGTCCAGGGAGGACATCCGCCGCGCGGCCGAGCAGGCCAACGCCCTGGAGTTCATCGAGAAGCTCGCCAAGGGTTTCGACGAGCACGTGGGCGAGCGCGGGGCGAAGCTCTCCGGCGGCCAGAAGCAGCGCGTGGCCATCGCCCGGGCGATCCTCGCCGACCCGCGCATCCTGATCCTCGACGAGGCCACCAGCTCGCTCGACAGCCGCGCCGAGAGCCTCATCCAGGAGGCGCTCGAGCGGCTCATGAAGGGGCGGACCACTCTGGTCATCGCCCACCGCCTGTCGACCATCACCAACGCCGACCGGATCCTGGTGCTCGAGGACGGGCGCATCGCCGAGACCGGCACGCACGACGAACTGCTCGCTCGGCGCGGGGCCTACTACCGCATGTTCATGGAGCAGTACGGCAAGGTGAAGTTCCTGCGCCGGGCGGTGGAGCAGAAGGTGGGGGAGCTCGCGCCGCTCGCGGCCGGCGCGGAGTGATCCGGCGATGACCATCAGGAACGCCCGCCGGATACGTCCCCTCGAGGCCGTGGTCCTGGCCGCGGCGCTGGTCTTCACCGTGGTCTCCTGGATCCAGTGCTCGCCGCGGGGATCGCGCGGAGCCGGGGCGGGTGCCGGTACCGGCGAAGCCGGGGGCGGCGCCGCCCCGGGCGAATCGATCGAGGAGGGCCAAGCCGGGTCTCCCGCTGCTCCCGCTGTTCCCGCTGTTCCCGCGGCGGGCGCCGTCCGCGTCGCCGCCGTGCAGATGTCGAGCCGCTTCGCCGATCCGGCCGCCAATCGCGACAAAATGGAGAAGCTGGCCCGCGAGGCTGCCAGGGGAGGCGCGAAGATCGTGGTCTTTCCCGAGGCCGCGGTCCAGGGCTATGTCTCTTCGCAGTTCGACATCTGGACCGACCCGAAGCGCCGGCCCGGCGAGGGCAAGTCGCTGGAGGGCTTTGCCGAGCCGGCGGACGGCGAATCGGCCCGGCGTTTCGGGAAGCTCGCCGGCGAGCTCAAGGTCCACCTGCTGGTGCCGTTCATCGAGCGCGAGGAGAAGTCGGGAGCCGTGAAGTACTTCAACTCGCTGCTGCTCTTCGGCCCGGACGGCGGGCGGCTCGCCCACTACCGCAAGATCAATCCCTGGCCGCGGGCCGAGGCCACCTGGGCAGCCGACGGCGACAAAGGGCTGGCCTTCGTCGACACCGAGTACGGGCGGCTGGGGTTGCTCGTCTGCTACGACATCCACTCGGTGGCCCAGAAGCTCGCCGCCGAGAAGGTCGACACGCTGCTTTACTCCATCGCCTGGGTGGACTTCAAGCCCGAGCGCTGGTTCGGCGAGCGCCTGCCCGCCAAGGCCAAGGACCTCGGCGTCAACATCGTCGCCGCGAACTGGACCTTCCCGACCGACGACCGGCCCGAGGACCGCGGCTACGGCTTCTCGCGGGTGATCGACAAATCCGGGAAGATCCTGGCCGCGGCCAAGGCAGAGTGCGGCGACGAGGTCGTCTACGCGGACCTGCCGGTCGGCCAACACTGAGCCACGGCGACGCGGAGACACGGAGACACGGAGACGCGGGGACGCGGGGACGCGGAGAGCGACTGAAGCAGGCTTCGACTCCCGGAACTGGAGTTATTGCGCAGACCCCCGGCCTGAGGGCTGGATCTCTTTCGCGTCTTCGTGTCTCCGTGTCCCCGCGTCTCCGCGTCTCCGCGTCCGAGAGGTGACGGCGCCCCGGCCCGCCGCGAACGCCGCCGGGGTCTCGCCAGTGGCCGCCTTGAAGAGCCGGCAGAAGTAGGCGGCGTCCGGCACGCCGCAGAGAGCGGCCACGCTCTTGACGGAGAGGTCCCGCCGCGCGCGCAGCAGTCCCCTGGCCTTCTCCAGCCGCGCCGCGGCGATGAACTGCCCCACGGCCCGGCCCTCGCGCTCCCGGAAGAGCCGGTTGAGGTGCCGCGGACTCACCCCCAGATGTCTGGCGACGTCGGCCAGCGAAACGCTCAGACCGAGGTTCGCCTCGACGAAGGCCTTGGCCTGCAGGACCAGCGGCCCGGCTCGGGAGCCGGCCCTGGCAGCGGCTCCGGCGTCCTGGGCCGGACGCAGGCCGAGCGCGTCCGCCAACTGCCGGAAGACGAGCGGCAGGATCAGTTGGATATAAGCGACCGCGACCGGCTCGCGGTAGGGCCGCTCGCCGCGGGCCTCGGCGAGCAAGTCTCCGAAGGCCCGAGCGAGCTCGGCCGGCGGCCGGAAGCGATAGCCCAACTGCCCGGCGGCATCGGCCAGCCGGAAGGCCAGGCCGCCGGGGGCCTCCGCGGCCGGGGACACCTCCAAGAGGAAGCCCAAGAGCGCGGTGCCGCGGACGTTGCAGCGCCAGCCGTGGACCGTCTCCGGGGGCATGCAGAAGACCTCGCCCCGCCGGGCGGCGATCTTCCGCCCCTTGATCTCGTAGTCCATGGCGCCGGCCAGGACGAAGGTGACCTCCAGGAACGGGTGCAGGTGGTAGCGCGCCTGGGCTCCCCGGGGCGGGCAGGTCAGGTGCAGGATTGCCGGCCGGATCTTCATATCGCCGAAGAAGACCGGCCCCATGGCCGCCACCGCCCCGGCCAGCCGGGAGTTCTCCACGACCCCGGCCTGGTCGAAGGGACTGGCCAGGGCGCGGGTTGGGCCCAGGAAGCCGAGGCGCGAGCTGCCGGTCATGGCCGGATTCTCCTATTCTTGTCCCCATTGTACGTCTGCCGGTCAAGCCCGCAAGGGGTATGATCCCGGTGGAGGGCAAACCGCGATGAATTCTGGACTGGACCCCCGGAACCTGGCGAATGGGATCGAGATCCCCTCGGAGGGCTACTGCGACCAGCCCTACGTCGTGGTGACCGACGACGGCGCCTGGCTTTGCGCCATGACCACCGGCCGCGGGAGGGAGGGCGAGTCCGGGCAGCACGTCGTGGCGACGCGCAGCACCGACCGGGGGCGGACCTGGTCCGAGCCGGTCGACGTGGAGCCGGCCGACGGGCCGGAGGCCAGCTACTCGGTGCTGCTCAAGGTGCCCGGCGGCCGGATCTACTGTTTCTACAACCACAACACCGACAACCTTCGCGAGCTCCGGGGCGACCCGAAGGTCTTCCGGGACGGCCTGGTCCGGCGCGTCGACTCCCAGGGACACTTCGTGTTCAAATACTCGGACGACGGCGGCCGGACCTGGTCGGCCGAGCGCTACGAGATCCCCATGCGCCGGTTCGATATCGACGGGAAGAACCCCTACGGCGGGAAGATCCGCTTCGGCTGGAACGTGGGCCGGCCGTTCGTGCTCCGCGGCGCCGCCTACGTCTCCTTCCACAAGGTCGGCGGCTTCGGCGAGGGATTCTTCGCGAGCTCCGAGGGCTCGCTGCTGGCCAGCGACAACATCCTCACGGAGAGGGACCCGGAGAAGATCCGCTGGGAGACTCTCCCGGATGGCGAAGTCGGGCTGCGCGCGCCGGCAGGGGGAGGACCCATAGCCGAGGAGCAGAGCTACGTGGCGCTCTCCGACGGGAGTATCTACGCTATTTACCGGACGGTCGACGGCCGCCCGGCCGAGAGCTACAGCCGCGACTGCGGGCGCACCTGGAGCCCGCCGGAGTACGCGCGCTACGCCGACGGACGGCCGATCCGCCAGCCGCGGGCGGCCAACTTCGCGTGGAAGTGCGCGGACGGCAAGTTCCTCTACTGGTTCCACAACAACGGCTGGACCGGCTACAACAACGGCGCCGGCGCGGGCAGCCGGAACGTGGCCTGGCTCTCCGGCGGCGTCGAGCGCGAGGGCCGGATCCTCTGGTCGCAGCCGGAGATCGTCCTCTACGACCCGGACTTCTTCTCGGGCCCGAGCTATCCGGACCTGATCGAGGAGGACGGCCGCTACTTCCTGACCGAGACCCAGAAGACCGTCGCCCGGGTCCACGAGCTGGACGCGGAGCTCCTCGAGGGACTCTGGGGACAGTTCGGGGCCGGGGCCGCGACCCGCCGCGGGCTCCTGCTCGAGCTGCCCGGCGACGGGCCGATGCCAAACCGGGCCGAGATGCCCAAGCTGCCCGAGTTCTCGGCGCGCGACTACTGGGGCCAGGGCCCCGGCCGGCAGGACCTCGGCGGCGGATTCTCGCTCGACCTCCGGCTGCGGCTCGGCTCGCTCCACGCCGGGCAGGTGGTGCTCGACAGCCGCACCGAGGCGGGGACGGGGCTCGCGCTCGTCACCACCGCCCGCGGGACGCTCGAGCTCGTGATGAACGACGGCCGCTCCGAGAGCCGCTGGGACTGCGACCCGGGCGAACTCCAAGCCGGCCGGACGCACCACGTGACGGTCATCGTCGACGCCGGCCCCCGGGTCATCGCCTTCCTGGTCGATGGCCGGCTCGATGACGGCGCCGGCCGGCGGATGTTCGGCTGGGGCCGGTTCAGCCCGGTCTTGCGCGGGGCAAGCGGCGCGAAGATACTGCGCGTCGCCCCGGAGATGGACGGCTCGGTTTCCGGCCTGCGCCTCTACGGCCGGGCGCTGCGGGTCAGCGAGGCCTTCGGGAACTGGAAGGCGGAAGCCGCGGCGCGGCCGGTCGCCGGCGCGGCCCGGGTCAACAAGGAGATGGGAACATGAAGAGCTCGATTCTGGTCGCCGCCGTTTTCGCTCTGGTTCCGCCGGGGCTCTCTCTCTCTCGGCGGAGGAGCCGGTCAAGGCCGAGGTCAAGACCGCCCCGCCACTGGCCGGGCTGCCCTCGAAGCCCGGGCCGCACATCGAGGGGATCAAGGCCCTCGGCGACAACGCCTGGCTCAAGCTGCCCGAGACCGCGGCCGACCCCAACTGCCCCTCGTGGGGCGGCAGGTCCTACGGCCGCTCGTGGACGCCCAAGGCCTCCTACGCCCCCGACCTGGGCGGGGCCTTCATCACCGGCGAGGGTGGCCACAGCGCCATGGACGGCAAGACCGGCTACTACGGCGACGACGTCTGGTTCTACGACCTCTACGCCAACCGCTGGATCGCCATCTACCCCGGCACGCACGTGCCGACCTTCGCGCAGAAGCTCAAGGACGGGACCTATAAGATCGATGACATCGGCATCATCCGCGACAAGGACGGCCAGGCCATCCCGGTGTGCACCATGACCGGGCACGGCGGATGTCTGATGGACTACGACAAGGCCAACCGCAAGTTCGTCTGGGCCGGCACCACCGTGGGCTGGCTGGCGGTGAAGGGCCTCCGGGAGCCGTACGCTGCGGCCATGAAGGAGCAGGGCAAGAAGCTCCTCTACAACGGGCTCTGGATGTACGATGTGGCCTCCGGCAAGACGGAATGGTTCAGGAAGGACAAGGAACACCTGAACGCTCCCAGCAAGGGGGACAGCCTCGGTTGGATCCAGTACGTCGACAGTCAGAAGAAGCTCTTCATGTCCACCGACAAGCGCTGGGGCATCGCGCCTCCGCGCACCTCGCTGGAGTGGTGGTACGACATGGGCGCCATGAAGGTGGACTCGGCCCCCAGGAAAGGCGACATTCCGCTGGGGTTCGGGAGCACCTGCTACGACCCCAAGAGGGACAGGGTGTATGCGTATGTAATCAGCTCGTACAACCCGTCGCCCGACAAACCCTTCGTCCCCGAAGAGCACTTCTACTACTACGATGTCAAGACCGGCGCCTGGGTCAATCCCAAGGCCAAGAACAGTCCGAACATCCCCGGTTTGACCAATGGTCGTTGGATGATGGAGTACGACAGCGTCAACGACCGGGTGATGATCATGTACATCATCCACCAAGGCGTGGCCCAGGAGGACCGGAACATCCACGTCTACAACGCCGAGACCAACGAGTTCGAGAAGCCCATCCCGGTGACCGACAAGGAACTACCCATGGGCTTCGGCCACAGCTTCTTCTGCCCGGAGCTCAACGCCTACTTCATCCATTCCTCGCCAGCCGACAACCGTGCGGGCAACACCTGGGTCTGGCGCTACAAGCGCGCGCCGGAGAAGAAGTAGCCGCGGGCGCCGAACCGAAAGGGATGAAACCATGAGAACTGCGACTCTCGCTTTGGCTGCCCTGGTGCTCGGAGCGACGGCGGGCCGCTCGCCGGCCGCCGAACCGGCCAAGCCCGAGGCCAAGACCGCCCCGCCGCTGGCCGGGCTGCCGTCGAAGCCCGGGCCGCACATCGAGCAGATCGAGGCCCTCGGCGACAACGCCTGGCTCAAGCTCCCGGAGACGGCCGCCGACCCCGACTGTCCCTCCTGGCGCGGCAGGTCCTACGGCCGCTCCTGGTCGCCCAAGGCCGCCTACGTGGCGGAGCTCGGCGGGGCCTTCATCACCGGCGAGGCCGCCCACTGCGGCACGGACAACAAGACCGGCTATTACGGAGACGACGTCTGGTTCTACGACCTCTACGCCAACCGCTGGATCGCCATCTACCCGGGTACGCACATCCCCAGCTTCGAGGGCAAGCTCAAGAGCGGCGAGCTGACCATCGACGACGGGGGCATCCTCCACGACAAGACCGGCATGCCCGTGCCGGCCGGAACCATGTCCGGGCACGCCGGTTTCCTGCTCGACTACGACCGGGCCAACCGCAAGTTCCTCTGGGCCGGCTCGACCTGCGGCTGGCTGACCGGAGGACTCAGACCGCCCTACGAGGCCGCGGTGAAGGCCCAGGGCAAGCCGAAGGCCCCGACCGGGATATGGCTCTATGACCTGGCCACGGGCAAGTTCGAGCACCAGCGCTACGCCGGGCTGCCGTACAAGACCACCAACTTCAACTTCCTGCAGTACGTGCCCAGCACCGGCACGGTCATGGACTGTGACCTCAAGGGCCAGGAGTGGTGGGTGGACCTCAAGGCCGGGACGGCCAAGAAGGTCAAGGCCGGCGGCGACCGCCCGCCGAGCGGCTCGGCCTACGGCTCGTGCTACGACTCGAAGCGCGACCGGGTATACGTGTTCGGCGCGGCCGGCTACGGGGTGAAAAAGGAGGAGTGGGTACCCGAGGACCACTTCTTCTACTACGACGTCAAGGCCGCGAGCTGGGTCAAGCCCAAGGCCAGGAACTCGCCGGCGCTCTCCAACTTCGGCTGGGGACGGTGGATGATGGAGTACGACAGCGTCCACGACCGGGTGATGGTCATGTACATCATCCACCAAGGCACGCCGCAGGAAGATCGGAACATCCACGCCTACGATCCCGAGAGTAACGAGTTCGAAAAGCCCATCCCGGTGACCGACAAGGAGTTGCCGACCGGCTTTGCCCACAGCTTCTTCTGCCCGGAGCTCAACGCCTACTTCATTCACAGCGCCAGGGGCGACAACCAGACCGGCAACACCTGGGTTTGGCGCTACAAGCGCGCGCCGGATAAGAAGCAGCCATGAACTCCGTCGAGCGCGTCCGGGCGGCGCTCCGCCGGGAGCCCGTCGACCGCGTGCCGGTCATGGAGTTCGTGGTCGACGAGCAGGTCGCCCGGGCCGCGGTCCCGGGCTGCCGCGACACCGCCGACTGCATGGACCGGTTGGACATGGACGCGGTGTCCTGCGGGGCCAGCTTCCCGCCGGTCCGTGAGAACCCCGACGGAAGCTACGTCGACGAGTGGGGCGTGACCTACCGGCGCGGGCCTGAGGCGGTGGCCCACCCCGTCGCCGGATCGATCCGGACGATGGCGGATGCCCGCGCCTGGCGCGCCCCGGACCCCGAGGCGCCGGGCCGGCTCGGGAAGCTGCCGGAGCTGGTCCGCCGCTACCGGGGCCGGCGGGCGATCTGCTTCCACCACCGCGCGGCCTTCATGTGGTCGGCCTATCTCATGGGCCTGGAGGAGATCCTGGCCGGGTTCCTGGTCGAGCCGGAGCTGGTTACGCTCGTCATGGACAAGGTCCTCGAGGCCAATATCGCCGTGGTCCGCCGGGCGATCCGCGCCGGCGCGGAGGTGATCGTCCTGGGCGACGACTACGCCCACAACGGCGGGCCGATGATGAGCCCGGCGGTCTTCGACGAGTTCATCCAGCCGCGCCTGGCCCGGATGGTCGCGGCCATCCACGAGGAAGGTGCGCTCTGCATCAAGCACTCCGACGGGAACCTCTACCCGCTGCTCGAGTCCATCGTCGCCGCCGGGCCCGACGGGCTGAACCCCATCGAGCTGATGGCTGGCATGACCCTGCGCGAGACCAAGCGGCTGGTCGGCGACCGGGTCTGCCTTTCCGGGAACATCGACTGTGCCCACCTCCTGCCGCACGGCACGGTCGGGGAGGTGCGCGAGGCCGTCCGCCAGGCCATCGCCGATGCCGCGCCGGGCGGCGGCTTCATCCTGAGCAGTTCGAACAGCATCCACTCCTCCTGCCGGCCGGAGAACTTCGTGGCCATGGTCCGGGCGGCGCGGGAGTCCGGGGCTACGCAAGGCAGAAGGATGAAGTCCGGAAAGGCAGTCGGAGCATGAACCGAGCCAGCCCCCTGCGCAGGGCAAGCCTGCTCGCGCGCCCGGCCCTCGGCGGCTGGCTCCAGATCGGCCACCCGGCGTCCGCGGAGGTCCACGCGCGGGCCGGCTTCGACTGGGTCTGCGTCGACCTGGAGCACGGGGCCATCGATCTTGAAAGCATGGCCGGCGTCTTCCGGTCGCTCTCCGGCTTCGATTGCGTCCCTGCAGTCCGGGTGCCGGCCAACGACCCGGTCTGGATCCGCCGGAGCCTCGACGCCGGGGCGCGGGCGGTCGTCGTCCCGATGGTCAACTCCGCAGGGGAGGCCGAGCGGGCGGTGCGCGCCGCCAAGTACCCACCGCGGGGCGAGCGCGGCTTCGGCTTCTGCCGGGCCAACGCCCACGGGGCCGATTTCGCGGAATATGCCCGGACGGCCAACGACGACGTCGCCGTCGTACTCCAGATCGAACACATACGGGCGGTCGAGAACCTGGAAGCCATCGCCGCGGTCGAGGACGTCGACGCGCTCTTCATCGGGCCCTACGACCTCTCCGGCTCGTTGGGCGTGCCCGGTCAGTTCGACCATCCGGCGGTGCTCGCAGCCCTTGAGCGCTTTCGAGCGGTCTGCGCCGCGCGCGGCATGGCCATGGGCATGCACCTGGTGCGGCCGACGGCCGAGGCGGTCAGGGGGAGCCTCGCCGAGGGCTACCGGTTGCTGGCCCTGGGCCTTGACGCCGTGCTCATGGAGACAGCCGCGGCGCAGGCGCTCGGCTGGGCGCGGGGGGCCTAGGACTGCCGGCCTTCGGCTTTCGGCTTTCGGAGCTTGAGCTGGAGCCCTCCCCGGCTGTCATTCTGAGCGCAGCGAAGAATCTCCCCGCCTCGAGAGTCAAGGGCCGGGAAGATCCTTCGCTGCGCTCAGGATGACATTGCCGGCCGTCTTGCCGTTCCGAATGTCGAAAGCCGAACGCCGAACGCCCGCCGTTGTGCTACTTCGCCGCCGGGTCGACCACTATCACCGCCGCGCCGCTGAAACGCCCGTGGCGCAGGTCGTCTAGCGCCCGGTTCGCCTCCTCGAGCGGATAGGGGTGGACCTCGGTCCGGATCGGCACCCGGGGGGCGAGCGAGAGCATCTCCTCGGCGTCGGTGCGAGTGAGGTTGGCCACCGAGCGGACGGTGCGCTCGCCCCAGAGCAGCGAGTACGGGAAGGCCGGCACTTCGCTCATGTGGATGCCAGCCGAGACCACCGTCCCGCCCTTGTCCACGGCGGCGAGCGCCGCGGGAACGAGCCGGCCGTCGGGCGCGAAGATGATGGCGGCGTCGAGCGGCACCGGGGGCTGTTCGTCGGAGAAGCCGGTCCAGACCGCACCCAGGGAGCCGGCGAACTTCCGGCCGGCCTCGTCGCCGGGGCGAACGAAGGCGTAGACTTCGCGGCCCCGGTAGCGCGCCACCTGTGCCAGTATGTGGGCCGACGCTCCGAAGCCGTAGAAGCCGATGCGCCGGGCGTTGCCGGTCATCCGGAAGGCGCGGTAGCCGATCAGCCCCGCGCAGAGCAGCGGAGCGGCGGCCAGGTCGGAGTAGTCCTCGGGTATGGGGAAGCAGAAACGCTCGTCGGCGACGCAGAACTCGGCGAGTCCGCCGTCGGTCTGATAGCCGGTGTAGCGGGCTGCGTCGCAGAGGTTCTCCCGGCCCGAGCGGCAGAAGCGGCACTGGCCGCAGCTCCTGCCCAGCCAGGGCACGCCCACCCGCACGCCCGGAGAAAATCGCGCGGTCCCGGGGCCCAGCCCGGCCACCGTCCCGACGATCTGGTGCCCGGGCACCAGCGGCAGCTTCGGCCTGGGCAGCTCGCCGTCGACCACGTGCAGGTCGGTGCGGCAGATGCCGCAGACCCGCACCTTGACTAGCACCTCGCCACGACCGGGCTGGGGTGCGGGGAATTCGACGGCGCGCAGCGGCTTTCCGGGCTTGTCCAGGACCATGGCGCGCATGGGGCGGCCCTCCGGTTTCCGTCGGGAAAACGGAGGTTCCTCTTGCGTCATTCCCGCCAAGGCAAAGTGCGCGATAGCCACAGATGAACACAGATGCACACCGATAGCAGCAGCCCGGCTGTCGGTACCCAGATCTGTGTTAATCCGTGTTCATCTGTGGCTGGCTGGTGCTACTTGTGGCTCTGACCCACCTGGTACTTCCCGGCGTGGCGGTCGCGGAGCTCGCCGAGCTTCGAGCGGTTCCAGTTCTGGATCCGGCTGTAGTAGCCGACCACCCTGGTCATGTGCTCGAGGACGTGGGCATCGCGCCGGCCGGTCACGATGGCCTCGAGCGTGTCCCAGGACTCCTTCTCGACGGTCGCGAGCAGGATCCGGAACTTGTTGCCGCTGGGCTGGTGGAGCACCAGCGCGGCCGGCCCCTCGGTGCCGCCCTCCGGGGCGTCCTCGAGGTCCAGTCCCTGGATGTCGGGGTGAGCTTCGACCTTGGCGTAGAATTCGGCGATGTCCATCGGCGCTGTCCTCCCGGCCCCCTGTTGTGCGGCACTCGAACGGCGTAACCCGGCCCTTCGGAGAGTTTATTCCACGGCGTCAGGAATTCCCGCGAATTCCGGCTGCCGTGGGCGATTCGGAGTGCGCGGGAGCGGCTTGGCTGCGCTCAGGGCGACAATGGGAATGGCTTCGGGGTGCCGCTCCGCATGCCGGCTCGCGTTGTCACCCTGAGCGCAGTTCACCCGCCGTGGCGGGCGAAGGGTCTTTCCCGTCGCACCGTCCGGCGCCGAAGCGGGAAGATCCTTCGCTCCGCTCAGGATGACAGAAGAGGCGCTTGCTGCTGCGAAGGTGCCCCGGCTCACGCCGTCACCCTGAGCGCAGCGAAGGGTCTTCCCCGTCGAACCAACCGGCTGCCAGATCGTCCCAACGGGGATTGGCGGACTCGATGAGGGCGATCTTCTTCGCGCGCAACCAGCCCTTCATCTGCTTCTCGCGGGCAATGGCGGCCCTCGCGTCCGGAGTGGCCTCAAAGTAAACCAGCTTGCTTATGTTGTACTTGCTGGTGAAACCTGGCACCAGTTTCTGTTTGTGCTCGTAGACGCGGCGGTGGACGTCGTTGGTGACGCCGATGTACAGGGTCCGTGAGTAGTTGGCCAGGATGTAGACGTAATACTGGTTCATGAGCATCTCCTGAGCTCGACTTCTGCCCTTTTTGGGCCGCTACGCGGCCGGGGCCAGAGA
>CALGYR010000124.1 GCA_937935355.1 uncultured bacterium
CCTCTCTGGCCCCGGCCGCGTAGCGGCCCAAAAAGGGCAGAAGTCGAGCTAAGGAAGCGCCATTCGTATCGGTATCGCAATCGGAGCTTGCCCGCCGTGGCGGACAAGCGATGCATCCGCCCGCCGGCAGGACCGGTCCGGCGGCGTTACAGCTCCGCGCCGTTCGTCGCGATCACTCCCCGGTACCAGTAGGCCGAGTCCTTGGGCGTGCGCTTGAGGGTGTTGAAGTCCACGTGGACCATCCCGAAGCGCTCGCGATAGCCCTCGGCCCACTCGAAGTTGTCCATCAGCGACCAGTGGAAGTAGCCGCGCACGTCGACGCCCTCGGCCGCCGCCCGGCGGAGCTCGCGCAGGTAGCGCCGGGTGAAGTCGACGCGCTGCGGGTCGTGGACATCGCCGTCGAGCGAGACCCAGTCCGCCCCGGACATGCCGTTCTCGGTGATGTAGATGGGCAGCCGGTAGCGCTCGTGCATGAAGCGCGGGCCCCAGTAGAGCGCCTCGGGGATGATCCGCCAGTTGAAGCGGGTCAGGGGCTCGCCGACCGGCGCGGGCAGCGCCTCCCACTCCCCGTTCCTGCCGGCGCGGCCGGGCTTGCCGGCGTAGATGTTGAGCCCCAGGAAGTCGAGCTTCTGGTGCATGGTCCGGAGGTCGCGGGCGTGGTCCTCCGGCAGGTGCTCGCCGAAGGCCCTCATCCCGTCGGCCGGCCAGCGCCCGAGGATGAGGGGATCGAGCCACCAGGAGTAGCTCCAGACGTCGAACTTGGGGACCTCGAACTGGCGCCGGGCGGCGGCGACGTCCCGGGCGCTCCCCGTGGCCGGCACGCGCGGACCCATGCACGGGGCGATGCCGACCTTGATGCGCCGCCGGGCCGCGGCGCGCGCGGCCAGCACCCCCCGGCCGTGGGCCAGCTGGAGGTGGTGGGTCATGCGGATGAGGTCGGGCTCGCCGAGCTTGTAGCCGGGCGCGTGCATGCCGATCTCGCAGCCGCAGCCGACGATCACCTGCGGCTCGTTGATGGTCATCCAGTGGGCCACCCGGTCGCCGAGTTTGCGGACCACGGCGGTCACGTAGTCGGCGTAACGGTCGGCGGTCTCGCGGTTGAGCCAGCCCCCGCGGCAGTGCAGCTCGTAGGGCAGGTCCCAATGGAAGAGCGTGGCGAAGGGCTCGATGCCGGCCGCGAGCAGCTCGTCGACCAGCCGGTCGTAGAAGGCCAGGCCCTTCGAATTGACCTTGCCGGCGCCGGCGGGGACGACCCGCGGCCAGGCCACCGAGAAGCGGTAGGCCTGCAGGCCCAGCGACTTCATCATGGCCACGTCCGCCCTGTAGCGGTGGTAGTGGTCGCAGGCCACGTCGCCGGTGTCGCCGTTCTTCACCTTCTCGGGCGTGCGGCAGAAGACGTCCCAGATGCTCTGGCCCCGGCCGTCCTCCCGGGCGGCGCCTTCGATCTGGTAGGACGCGGTGGCCGCGCCCCACAGGAAGCCCCTGGGGAAAGCCGCCTCGCCGGTGCGCGCCGTCTTCCTGGCCTTCATCGCTCCCGCTCCTCCCGAGCCTGCCGTTCGCGGCCGCATCGCCGCGCCGCGGTATTCTCCGCGCGCCCCGCCGCGCCGCAAGTGTCCTCAGTGCAATCTGCGGCCGGGCATCTGCGCCTCCTCCAAGGCCCCTCCGCCGGAGTCAGCCGCCCCGGGCCTCCGGCTCGTCCTCGTCGGCGATGGCGCCGGCCTGGGGGCTCGGCGCCGCGCGCAGCCGGCTGGCCGAGGAGCTCCAGATCATGTAGCCCAGGCAGGCGATCAGGGCTGCGCCGCAGCCCCACTGCCAGGGGGTCAGGATCTCCGAGGGGCCCAGCACCAGGTAGGCGAAGACGCCGTTGAGAAAGGGCGAGGCCAGCCCGACCAGCGAGGTGTAGGCCACGCCGATGCGCTTGAGGCTGACGAAGTAGAGCATCTGGGTGGTGCCCACGCAGGCCGCCCCGGAGAAGAAGACCACCAGCTGGACGTTCCAGGGGCTCCGCCACATGACCCCCATGCCGCCCTTGAAGAGCGCCAGGCCGAGCATCAGCAGCGCGGCCATGCTCACCGTCACCGCGAAGGTGGCCATGGCCGGCAGCCCGCGCATCAGCCGCCGGACCGTCACCGAGTAGCCGGCCCAGATGACCGAGCTGGCCAGGAAGAGCACCGTGCCCAGGAAGAGCTCGCCCCGCAGGGCGAAGTTGCGGTCGAAGAGGACCACCCCGGTGACCGCCAGGGTGGCCGCCGCCGCGGAGACCAGGAAGCTCCGCGAGCGGATCACCCGGCGCTCGTCGGCGAAGAAGACGTAGCCGAAGAGCAGCGCGAAGACGATGGTCGTGCGGTTGACCAGCATCCCGTAGCTGGCCGGGACCAGGTAGGTGCCGCGCACCCACAGGAACTGGAAGACGGCCAGCACGCAGGCGAAGAGCAGCGGCACCGGCCAGCGGCGCAGCGCCCTGCCGATGTCGCCGGGGCGGGTGATGGCCACGAAGACCACGATCACCGCCGCGGCCGAGGCGTAGCGGTAGAAGTTGAGCGCGTCCTCGCGAAAGGCGCCGCCGGTCTCGATCTTCACGTAGCGCACGAAGATCATGGGCCAGGCCCAGATGATCGTGGCGGCGATTATCGGCAGGAAGTCGACGAACTTCGGGCGCAGTGGCAGCCGCGCCGAGTCCGCTGCGGCGTGCGAGCTTGGATTTGCTTCCGGGGACGAAGAGCTCATGTCAGGAGGTGAGGCACAACATCAAACATGCAACAGCCAACATCCAACAGCCAACATCCAACAACCAACATCCAACAGCCAACAACAAGGAGGTTCATCTCGAAGGATCACAGCCCGTTGGCAGTTGGGCTGTCGTCATCGAAGACCGGCTACTTCCGCCCGCAGTTGGTTGTTGGCTGTTGGATGTTGGCTGTTGCATGTTGCAGCCGTTGTTCGTCCGGCGTCACCGCCGGCTCAGCCCTTGGAGCGCTCCAGGTACTCGCCGGTGGAGGTGTCCACCCGGATCTTCTCGCCGGTGACGATGAAGCCGGGCACGCGCACGCGCAGGCCGGTCTCGGTGACGGCGGGCTTGAGCACGTTCGTGACCGTGGCACCCTTCAGGGCCGGCTCGGTCTCGGTGATGAGCATGTCGACGCTCGAGGGCAGCACGATGTTGACGAGCTTGCCGTCGTAGAACTCGCCGACCACGTTGATGTTGGGCACCAGGTAGTGGACGTCTTCGCCCATGGCCTCGGTCGAGAAGTGGTGCTCCTCGTAGGTCTGGCTGTCCATGAACACCTGGGTCTGCTGGTCGGCGTAGGAGTACTGCAGCTCCTTGCGGTCGATGTAGGTCATCTCCACGCGGTCGGTGGAGCGCAGTTTGCGCTCGTAGCTCTTGCCTTCGACCACGTCGCGGATGCGCAGCGACACGTGGCCGCGCCAGTTTCCGGGAGTGACGTGCTGGAACTCGGTGACGATGAAGATCTTGCCTTCCATCTGGACAGCCGAGCCCTTGCGGAGTTCGGTGGCGGGAACCTGAGCCATGGTATCTCCCCTTGCTTTGCTTCCTCTGGCTTCTCTCTTCGGACGGTCGCACCGGACATGTCCGTATTGCGAACGTCATTCTAACCGGCCCCGGGGGAGATTCCAGGGCCTAAAGACAAGACGCCATGGCAGGCTCAGGACCGGGTGGTCTGGCTACGGCGCAGACACGACCTCCAGCGTCTTGCCGGCAGAGTCCTTGGTTATGACGAGCCTACCGAGGGGCACGAGGCGGCGCGTCTCCTTGCCATCCACCTGGTCGAAGTACACTCCGACAAGATGATAGGTGCCCGGAACGAAACGCATTGCCACCTTGCCGGACTCGTCCAGCATGCGCTTGGCCTCGCCCCTGCGAACCACCTGCCAGGACATGGGGAAGCGGTCGCTCGGGTGGACGTTGATGAAAAGCCCGGCCAGGCTGTCGGTGATCGCATTTGCCGGAACGCGCACTTCGAAGGCCACAAGGTCTTCTTTCCTGACCACCAAGTCGGCATCCCGCGGCAACTCAAGCTGCCGCTTGTCTACTGCGCCGATGTGCATCCAGCCCTCTCCGGATCGGTTGCACTCGGTTACGCGCATGTCTCCACCCAACTCCCTGGCGCCGAACGAGAAGGTCCCGTCGGATCGGACAGATTGCCGGGTCTCCTCGCCGCGCTTCGGATCGTAGTAGTCAACCTCGATCTTGTCGGCTCCGGCCGGCAATGCGGTCGTTATCCTGCCTTGGATCTGGGGCAGCTCATAGAGATGCTTCGTTAAGGTCGGGAACGGCTTGTCCGCCACTATGGGCACCTGCCAGATGTGGCCTTTGGGTATCGACTCCGGGATGGTGACCAGGCTCTCGAAACTGCTCTCGTCCGCGGGCCTGGCATCATTAAGCTCCCAGAACTGAACATGATAAGTCTTCCCGAACCACCACAACATGTGCCCGGGGGAATTGGGCGGAGCGGCTCCTGCACGATGAGCATAGGCCTTAATCAGCCGGCAGGACCGAATTTCATGCTCTTGCGGCCGCACAGGCTTGCTGTCTTCCCAGCCGCTTATCTGCAGCTGCGAGACTTTCAGGGGTACGAGTATCCCCTCAGCATCTCTCTTGAAGAAGCGGAGTTCGACCATAGGCACGTCCGTCCTGATGCCAGGGTGAAGTTCCACAGACACACCGTTGGCAGGGGCCTCTATCGGTGTGGCCGCATCGAGCAGTCTGACGTTCTTCGGATCGTAATCAGGGTTGGCTATGACCCTTGGCTCGGCGGCAGAGCCATCCCTCGGTTCGGGATTGCCGCTCTTCCGCCCTGCCGGCTCGCCATCGCCCTCCCTGCGAGCAGTGTCAGTCCGCACACCTTTGCCATTATCGGATGGTGGAGCGGATCGCCATGGGGCCCAGCAGATAACCGCGGCAAGCGCGGCGACTGCAAGTCCGGCGGCAATTGGCCATGCACGCATGATTATTCGCCCCCCCCAGTTAGCATCCGCAGAATTCTAACACTCCATCGAAGCGAAGCGCTGATGCCCTGTGCGGCCCCATCGATACCACGCCGCACTAGTTCCTCTTCACCGGCTTGATTATGAACACAAGTTGCCGGGAAGTTCGTCATGATGCGAGCAGGGCTCTTTCGAGCCTG
>CALGYR010000125.1 GCA_937935355.1 uncultured bacterium
CTGTCCCTGGACTTCCTCGATCGCGGAACGAAGGTCGGTTGAGGTGGCCATCAGTGTCTCCTTACGAGCAGCCCCAGGAGATGACGCATCCCATAGGGGCGACCCGCCGGGTCGCCCCTACTTTGCGTACATCGGCAGGTAGCGGTAGTAGACCTCGAGGGTCAGCGCGCCGACCGCCGTCATGAAGACGCGGCCGGCCCTGGTGCCGCTCATCCCCCACGGATCCCAGGAGCCGTCCTTGTCGTTGACGGAGCCGTCCATGGGACCGCCCTTGCACTGGTTGTTGATGAGCACGGGCTTAAGCGTTTCGTTCCACTTGTTCCAGCCGTCTCCACCCATCTGGAACATGGACAGAGTGCCGTAGTAGAGGTAATAGAAATCGTTATGCTCGTTCTTGTCTTTCCACGTGGGTAGCGCGGTCACCAATTGCTTGCTTCCGCCGACCAACATGGCATCGGTGTTGGGGGTGCCCATGAACTGCCGACAGACCATGCCCACGGCGGTCATGGCTGGATGATTGTTTTGCGCCGAAGTGTAGCCGGCGCGCCCATCCTTGGTGGTGACTTTGTCCAGCCAGGCCGTGGCTCCCTGAAAGCCGGCGCCGTCCACGGTGAGGCCGGCGATCTTGGCGGACTTCAGCTGCATCACGAACCAGCCCGTCACCGAGGTGTCGGCACTTTCCCTGGGATCGTAGCGCCAGCCGGAGTAGGGGGCCTGGTGCACCTTGATCGAGTACTCGATGGCCTTCTGGGCGACCCTGCCGATCTCCGGGTCCTTGCCCATGCCGTAGGCCTCGGCCAGGGCCAGGCCGGCGATGGCGTGGTTGTATCCGGCCGAGACGCCCGAGCCGCCGCTCTCCTTCTCGAATATTCCGCCATTGGCTTTCTGCTGCTTCATGAGATACTGTTCGGCGCGCCTGACATTGTCGGCAAACTGTCCCGATTTCTCGGTGTAGCCAGCGCCAAGGAAGGCGAGCAGTGCCAAGCCAGTGCAGCCGACCCGCACGCGCGTGTTGTTCTGGCCCTCGTACTTGGCGGCGTCCCAGGAGCCATCCGGACTCTGGTGCCTGGCGAGCCATCTGAGCGCCGCCTCGACGGCGCTCTCTGTGGCGGCCGAACCGCCGAAGCGCCCCACCGCCTTCTTGCGGCCGCCGCCGTCGCGGTAGCCGAAGACGCCGGCGGCTCCGCCGCCGCCGACGCCGATGGACCCGACCGTGCCGGTGCCGCCGAGCGGGATGTCGCTGATGGCGTCCTCGTTGCCGCGGGCGGTGCTCTTGTCCATGTTGTTGTCGGTCTCGAAGTGGTCGGTCTCCTCCATCTTCTCGTGGGTGACGACCGGGTTCTCGACCATGGTGTCGGCGACGACGTCCTTGGGGTTCTTGAAGACGTCGCGCTTCTTGTTGGGGTCGTACTCCGGTGGCTTCTGCTTGACCACATCGGTGGCGATGATGACCTCGTCTGTCACCGATGGCGCCACGGCGGTGGCGAGCAAGGCGATGAGCAGGAAGACCACCGCGTGGGTGGCCGCCGAAATGACCCACCAGGGCAGCGCGCCGACGCGGCGCTCAATCTTGGTCGCCCAGTCGGCCTCGCCGAGGGGCTGCTCGCCCTCTACCGGCAGCCCTTCCTCGGGCAGCTGTCCCTGGACTTCCTCGATCGCGGAACGAAGGTCGGTTGAGGTGGCCATCAGTGTCTCCTTACGAACAGCTCCAGGAGATGACGCATCCCGTAGGGGCGACCCGCCGGCCGCCGGGTCGCCCCTACTTCATGTACATGGGCAGGTAGCGGTAGTAGACTTCCAGGCACAGCGCCCCCACCGCCGTGGAATACACCCGGCCGCCCCTGACGCCGCCTGCGCTGCAGACCGGGTCCCAGGACCCGTCCACGTCCTTCTCGGTGCCGTCCATGGGGTGGTCCTTGTCGGCCTTGCGCTGGTTCTCGCAAAGCATGTCGCGCAGGGACTCGTTCCATTTCTTCCAGGGCTCGCCTCCGACCTGGAAGACCGTCAGGGTCCCGTAGTACCAGTAGTACATGTTGACGTGACAGCCGTTCTCGCCCCAGTCGGGCAGCGACTTCATCAGGAAGTCGGCGCCGCCCGTGACCCGCGGGTCGTTGGGCAGCGAGCCGGTGAAGAGCCGGCAGAGCATGCCCACGCTGGTCATGGTCGGGGTGCGGGTGGCCACGCCCTCGGGCGGGGCGGGCTGATAGCTGCACTTGCCGTACTGGTCGCTGACCTGGTCGAGGAAGGACAGCGCGCCCTGCATGGCCGTCTGCGGAACCTGCAGGCCGGCGATCTTGGCGGACTTCATCTGCATCACGAACCAGCCCGTCACCGAGAGGTCGCCGACGCCGGGGCCCGCGCCGGTGTCGTCGCCGGCCGCCTTGGGCGTGTAGCGCCAGCCCGAGCCGGGGATCTGGTGCACGTTCACCGAGTAGTCCACGGCCTTCTGGGCCGGCCCGGCCAGACTGGCGTTCTTGGTCATGCCATAGGCCTCGGCCAGGGCCAGGGCGCAGATGGCGTGGTGGTAGCCGACGCCGGTCGGCTCGGTGCCCTCGTAGCCGTCGCCGATGCAGCCGTTGGCGGCCTGCTTGCTGATGATCCACTGGGTGGCCTTGCGGACGGTGTCCTTGTACTGGCCCTCGTTCTCGGTGTAGCCGGCGCCCAGGAAGGCGAGCAGCGCCAGGCCGGTTACGCCGGCGTCGGTCTTCATCGAGGCTTCCCACTTGGCCGCGTCCCAGCTGCCGTCCGGGGCCTGGTGGCGCTTGAGCCAGCGCAGGGCCGCCTCCACCGCGCTCTCCGAGCCGGGGGAGCCGCCCCAGCGCGCGGTGGCCTTCTTGCGGCCGCCGCCGTCGCGGTAGCCGAAGACGCCGGCCGCGCCGCCGCCGCCCACGCCCATGACGCCGACCGCGCCGGTCCCGCCCAGGGGCACGTCGGAGATGGCGTCTTCCTGGCCCCTGGCGGTCCGCTTGTCATTGTCGTTGTCGGTTTCGAAGTGGTCGTCGGGAACGGGGTCCTGCACGACCATCGGCTTGTCAATGACCTTTTCCATGGGCGCGTCCTGCTTCTTGAAGAGGTCGCGCTTGAGGGTCTCGTTGTATGGGTCCTTCTTCTGCTGCGGCGGAGCCGAGAAGACCACTTCGTCATCCGTGGCTGGCGGGGCGATGGCCACGGCCAGCACGAACACCAGCAGGAAAGCCACGACGTGGACTATCGACGATATGACCCACCAGGGCGTCGAACCGAACTGCATCTGCAGGGCGTCGAGGAGCGAGCCGCCGGCCTCCCCCTCCACCAGCAGTTCCTCTGGCTCCGCGCCGCCGGATTGATCATGGACCTGTTCGATGGGCTCGACGGCGCTGGAATCGGTGACGTAGCCCCCGGTTGCCATGGATGTACCTCCAAGGTCGGACGGCGACGGGCGCGGGCCCTGCTTGTCCGGTCGAAGCACGCCGCGCGGGCGGCGATTGTACACTAAGGAGAAACGGGGGGCAAGTTCAGGGGTTCAGTCAAATTCTGAAATTCCCCTCTGGCTCGCCCGCATGGTGGGGCTCGCAGGCCATAGGCGCCGAATTGCGGAAGAAAACGCGACGATGCACGTTGTGCATAGCCGGATAGAGTTCGAGCTGCGCAGCACGTTGACAGCGGCCGTGCGGCCGGATAGGATCGCACAAGCATGGAACCGGCCTCCGACTTCACCCTCGATAACGGCCTGCACTTCATCGTGGCCGAGAACCACGCCGCCCCGGCGGCGGCCTTCGGCATGTTCGTGCGCGCCGGAGTCTGCGACGAGCCGGGGGATCGCCGGGGCATCGCCCATTTCCTGGAACACATGATGTTCCGCGGCTCCGAGCGTTTCGGGCCGAAGGAACATACCGCGCGGATCACCCGCCTGGGCGGCGACTGCAACGCGGGCACGAGCATAGATCCGACCATCTATTACGAGACCTTCCCGTCTCACGCGCTCGACGAGGTGTTCGCGCTCGAGACCGACCGGTTCATGCGCCTGAAGCTCGCCGCGGAGCACGTCGACGTCGAACGCCGGGTGGTTCTCGAAGAGCTGCGCATGTACGAGAACCAGCCCATGGCCCGGGCTTTCCGCCAGCTCATGCGCGAGATCGGCAGGGGCCACCCCTACGGGCTCGACCCGCTCGGCCGTCAGGAGGACCTGGAGGCCACGACCGTCGACGACCTCGCCGCCTTCCATCGGCGGCTCTACCGGCCGGGCAACGTCTTCGCGGTGGTCTCGGGCGACGTGCGCCGCGACGAGGTCGAGGCGTTGGCCGGGAGGCACTTCGGCGGGTGGCGGGATCCCGACCCGGCGCCGGAGGCCCCGGACGTCCCCCGTTTCGAGGTCCAGCCCGGGCGCAAGCGGCTGAAGCTCTCGCTGGAGGTGCCGGTGGTCGCGCGCGTCCACCGCCTCCGCCCTTCCGCCGAGGAGGACCATCCGGCGCTCGACCTGCTCGTTGCGCTCCTCGCCGACGGAGAGAGCTCGCCGGTCCAGGAGCGGCTGGTCAAGCGCACCCACCTCTGCGTCCACGCGGGCGGCGAGTGTCTGAAGCTGATCCACGGCGGCGTCCTCGTATTCTTCGGGGCCTTCCTGCCGCCCGGCCGGCACGGGGCGCGGCTGGCGGCGCTGCGCGAAATCTGCGACCGGGTCGCGACCGAGGGCCCGCCGCGCGAGGAGTTTGCCCGGCGCATCAAGCGCTTTCGAATGAAGCTCTCCCGGGCCAACTACTCGGTGATGGAGCGGATGATGGGGCTCGGCAACTCCGAGCTGGTCGAAGGCGGTTACCGGAAGTACGAGGCGGCGCTCGAGGACTTCGCCGCGGTGACCCCCGAACGCGTGCAGGCCGCGGCCCGACGGGTCTTCGCCCCGGAGAACACCCTCGAGCTCGAGGTCGTGCCGGAGCGCGCGCACTGGTATATGCCCCTGGCCGGGCTGGCCATGAAGCTGGTGGGGCGGTGAGCGGCTCCGGGCTGCCCCGGGTGGAGGTCGCCCGCGAGCCGGGCGGCCGGACCATACTGGTCCACTCGCGTCGCGACGTGCCGGTGGTCTTCTGCGAGCTGCAGTGCCCCGGCGGGCGGATGGCCGAGCCGGCCGGGCTGCCCGGGCTCGCCGAGCTCGCCGTCGCGCTCCTCGACGAGGGCCCGGCCGGCGTCGACCCCCACGAGTGGCGCCGGCGGCTCGAGGGCCTGGCCGCGGAGCTGGGCTTCTCCATGCGGGTCGACCACTGGGCCGCCGGCTTCGAGTGCCTCTCCGAGGACCTGGCCGGGGTCTCGGAGCTCTTCGCCTCGGCCGTCGCGCGGCCCGGGCTGCACCGCTCGGAATGGAAGCGGATCGCCAAGGCCCGCCGCGCCGGAGCGCGCGAGGACTGGGCCCAGCCGGCCTCGGTGCTCCGCAAGCTCTCACCGGTGCAGGCGCTGGGCTACGGGCATCCCGCGGCCCGACCGGCCTTCGAGAGGGCCTACGCCCGCGCCGGCTACGAGCGGGCCGCGGCGCTCGCTGCCGGCGCACTGGGGAGCGGCGGCGGGGTCTACGCGCTGGTCGGAGGCGACGTCTCGGTTGAGGATGGCCTGGCGCTGGCCCGGCGGATGCTCGCGGCGCTGCCCGAGCGCGAGGTCCCGCTCCCGCCCGAGCCACCCGCCCGGCCCTCGGCCGCGCCGGTGTGGCTCATGGACCATCCCCGGGTCGACCAGGCCTTCTTCGCGCTCTCCCGCCCCGGCGTGCGCGCCGGCGACCCCGAGCGCGTGGCGCTGCGCCTGGCCAACTTCATGATCGGCGGGGGCGGCTTCTCCTCGCGGCTGATGGACCGGATCCGCGAGGCCATGGGCCACACCTACGGCATCAGCTCGACGCTGCCCGAGCGCCGGCAGGCCTCGGCCTTCACGGTGGGTTCCTTCACCCAGGCCGGCAATCTGGGGGCCATGCTCGAGCTCATCGACCGGGTGCTCGCCGAGGTCCGCGACGGAGGCTTCACCGCCGCGGAGCTGGACCTGGCCCGCAGCAACAACTACGGCCGGCTGCCGCTGCGACTGGTCGGCCCCCGGACCATCCTCGACTTCGCCGCCAATGGCCTGCGCTCCGGGCTCGACCCCGGGCAACTCGAGGCCGACTGGCGCTCGATCCCCTCAATGTCCCTCGAGGCGGTCAACGCCGCGGCCCGCCGGCTGATCGGCGACGGGCGCTGGCGTCTGGCGGTGATCGCGCCGGAGAAGCTGGTTCGCGGTCAGCTCGCCGGCCGCGGCGAGATCTCGGTCATCCCCTTTGGCGCGACGCCGGACCGCTGGCCGGGGTAGCCGGCGCCTTCTTGACTTCGCCCCCGGCCCGGTTACCTTCGCGCGTCGCACCGACGGTGCGGAGCGGAGGCGACTGTGAGCGACCACGACAACCCCGCGTTGCGGCTCGACCCCGACATGGCTCTGCGGGAGCCGGACGGCTCGCTATGCTGGTACGACCTCGCCGGCCTCGAGCTCGAGGGCATGGGCTGGCGCGAGACGGCCGGGCCCTACGAGCGGCTCCCGGCCCGCGCGGCCGGCGCCGTGCCCGAGGCGGTGTGGGAGCTGGCCAGACACTCGGCCGGCATCTGTGCGCGCTTCGCCACCGACGCCCCGAGCATCTCCTGCCGCTGGACGCTCAAGAAGAAGAGCCTGGCCATGGACCACATGCCGGCCACCGGCGTGAGCGGCCTGGACCTCTACGTCCGCCACGGGGGCGAGTGGCGCTGGCTGGGCGTTGGTCGGCCCGACAAGTTGCCCACCAACCAGCGCGAGTTGGTGGGCGGCATGGAGCCGGCGCGCCGCGAGTATCTGCTCTACCTGCCGCTCTACAACGGGGTGAGCGAGGTGCTCCTCGGCCTGCCGCCGGAGGCGCGGCTCGAGCGGCTGCCGCCCCGCCCCGCCGCTCGCGTGAAGCCCGTGGTCTTCTACGGCACTTCTATCGTCCAGGGCGGCTGCGCCTCGCGCCCGGGCATGGCCTACCCGGCCATCCTCGGCCGTCGGCTCGACGTGCCGACCGTCAACCTCGGCTTCTCTGGCAACGGTCGGATGGAGCCGGAGGTGGTTCGCTTCGTCGCCGAGATCGACGCGGCCGCCTTCGTGATCGACTGCCTGCCGAACGTCCAGGAGCCGCAGGTGACCGAGCGGACCGAGCCGCTGGTCGCGGCGCTCCGGGCCGCGCACCCCGGAACGCCGATCGTCCTGGTGGAGAACGTCACCTACCAGGGCGGCTTCCTGGTGGGCGCGAAGCGGCTGCGCCAGGAGACCAGCAACCGCGCCCTGCGCGCGGCCTACGAGCGGATGACCGCCTCCGGAGTGGCGGGGGTGCACTACGTCCTCGGCGGGAACTTGTTCGGCGCCGACGGCGAGGCCACCGTGGACGGGACCCACGCCACGGACCTCGGCTTCCTGCGGATCGCGGATGTCCTTGGGCCGGTGCTGGAGAGGGCTCTGGCGCCGCTGCAGTAGACGGGCGGAGACTCTTTAGGAGGGGAGGGATCGAGATGGCGAAGGGCGCGATGTTTCTGACCGTGGGGCTGGCTGCGCTGCTGGCAACGGCGATGGCGGTCGAGGCGGCGCCGGCCAAGCCGGACATCGCCGGGCAGCTGGGCAAGGCCACGCCCAGGACCCAGACCAAGCTCAAGCACCAGAAGGCCATGCGCGACGGCGGCGCCCGCGAGGAGCTCCCTGCGCCCGAGGGCAAGGTCTTCCTGGTCCTGCGCTTCGAGGAGACCGCCGGCAAGGACGAGCAGATCGTCTACAGCGAGCAGGAGGTGGGGCTCGAGCTCAAGGCCGGCGAGAAGCCTGTGCGCGCCCACGGGGTTACCACCAACGGCGCCAACCCGGAGAGCAAGGACAAGAATGCGGCGCAGGAGCCCTGGTTCTCCACCGAGGTGTGGATGACCCAGTTCAAGCCGCGGGCCGGGCTGCCCTTCGAGCTGGCCTTCGTCGTCCCGGCCGACGCCAAGTCGGCGACGCTGGTGCTGGGGAAGACGAAGCAGGAGGTCAAGTGGTAGGCGCCGCGCCGAGGGACGCCAGGAAGCCCTTGGCCCGGCCGACCAGGTAGAGCGAGCCCGTCGCGACGACCAGGCCCCCCGCGCCGGCCGCCTCCCAGGCGGCCGCGAAGGCCTCGGCCATGTCGCGCTTGATCACGACGCGCCGGGCGCCATCCGAGCGGGCCAGCTCCGCGACGATCCGCGGGTCGAGCCGCCGGGGGTTGCCGCTGTCGGTGGCCACTACCAGCGCCGCGCGGGGCGCGAGCAGCCGGAGCATGGCGTCGACGTCCTTGTCGGCGGCGGCTGCGAACACCAGAGCCAGCGGCTTGCGGTCCGGGAACTCCTCGTCGAGCGCGGCGGCCAGCCGTCGCACCGAGTCTTCGTTGTGGGCGCCGTCGAGGACGGTGACGGCCGGTTCGCGCCGGGCGACCTCCAGCCTTCCGGCCCAGCGCGCGGCCTCGATCCCCGTCCGGACGGACTCCTCGGAGAGCGCGAAGCCGCCGCGCCCGGCGGCGAGCTCCATGGCCGCGACGGCCACCGCGGCGTTGGCCAGTTGGTGGGCGCCGAGCATCCGCACGGCGAGGTCGCGGTAGGTCCGCTCCGGGGTGGCGAGCGTGATCCTCCGCCACTCGCCCGCGCGGCGCTCGCCGGGCTCGTACCGGAAGTCCGCGCCCAGGACCCGGACCGGCCCGGCGCCGACGGCCGCGGCCCTGGCGCGTATCGAGGCCAGCGCCTCGGCGGGCTGCTCGCCGACCACCAGCGGCACGCCGGGCTTGGCGATGCCGGCCTTCTCGCCGGCGATCTCGCCGAGCGTGTTGCCCAGCTGCCGGACGTGGTCCAGGCTTATGGGCGTTATCGCCGAGACCAGCGGCGTGATTATGTTGGTGGCGTCCAACCGCCCGCCCATGCCGACCTCGACCACGGCGAGGTCGACCTTGCGCTCGGCGAAGATCTGGAAGGCCAGATGGGTGAGCGCCTCGAAGTAGGTGAGCCGCCGGTCGCTGGCCGCCGCGCGCACCGCGTCGTAATGCGCGCGGCAGTCGGCGAGCGTCCGGGCGAAGAGCTCCTCGCCGACCATGGCCCCGTCGAGGCGGATGCGCTCGCGCAGGTCCACCAGGTGCGGCGAGGTGTAGGTCCCGACTGAGAGCCCGGCCGCCCGGGCGATGCTCTCGGCGAAGATGGCGGTCGAGCCCTTGCCCTTGGTGCCGGCGATGTGCACGGACCGGAAGCGACGGTGCGGGTCGCCCAGCCGCGCGGATAGCTCGAGGATCCGCTCGAGAGAGAAGGTCGAGCGCCCGGCCTTGTCGGGCACCTGGCGCTCGTAGTTCACGAACCCGTCGAGGTACCCCAGCGCTTCAGCGTAGTTCACAGGCCACCGTAACTTTCAACGCAGAGGCCGCAGAGGAACGCCGAGGTCGCGGAGGACAACAACTGATTATCATGGTCGTGTTCATCCGCGAATCAACGCCCTGAAAGTTGTCCTCTGCGCCCTTTGCGAACCTCTGCGTCCTCTGCGTTGAGTCTCACTGTTCCCGGACAGCCTCGAAGACCCGCTTGGCGCTCGCCAGCAGTCCCTTCATCTTCGCCAGCGGCAGCATGTTGGGGCCGTCGCAGAGCGCTTTGTCGGGATGGGGGTGGGTCTCGAGGAAGAGCCCGTCGGCCCCGGCGGCCAGCGCCGCGCGGATCAAGACCGGAGCGAAGACCCGCTCGCCGCCGGAGCTCTTTCCCGAGGCGCCGGCGCCGGGCAGCTGCACGGAGTGCGAGCCGTCGAAGACCACCGGGTAGCCCAGGCTCTTCATCACCGCGAGCCCCCGCATGTCCACCACGAGGTTGTTGTAGCCGAAGCAGGTGCCGCGCTCGCAGAGCATGATGCCGCTGTTGTCGGCCGAGCGGATCTTGTCGACCACCTGGCGCATGTCCCAGGGGGCCATGAACTGGCCCTTCTTGACGTTGACCGGCAGCCCGGTCTCGCCGCAGGCCAGGAGCAGGTCGGTCTGGCGGCAGAGGAAGGCCGGCACCTGGAGGACGTCCACGGCCCGGGCGGCCTGCTCGGCCTCGGCCGGAAGGTGAACGTCGGTGAGCACCGGGACGCCGAACTTCTCGCGCACGCGGGCGAGGAGCTCCAGGCCCTCCTCGGGGCCCGGGCCGCGGAAGCTCCGGGCCGAGGTGCGGTTGGCCTTGTCGTAGCTGGCCTTGAAGACGTAGGCGATGTCCAGCTCCGCGCAGACCGACTGCAATCCCTCGCAGACCCGGAAGGCGAGGTCCTTGCTCTCCAGGACGCAGGGCCCGCCGATGACGAATAGCCGCGAGCCGCCCAGGACCACCTTGCCGGCCTTCACTGTGTGGGGCATGGGTTTCCTCCAGTTGGCAGTCGGCAGTGGGCGGTCAGCAGCGAAGCCAGACAACTCACGGCCCACGGCTCGCTGCCCACTGCCTGCCCGGTTGAGCGCGGATTATAGGCCGCGGTGGGGGCGGAGCAAGTAAGCAGGTGGAAGGTGGATGGTGGAGGGTGGAAGGTAGAAACGACGAAGCGCCGCCTCTGGCGTCTCTCTACCTCCACCTTCCACCTTCCACCTTCCACCCTCCAGCTTCCACCCTCCACCCATCGGGGAGCTAACCTGCAAAGAAAACCGCGCCGGGACCGTTATGATATTGAGACGTCAGGGGTTGCTGCTTACGGAGTCTGCATGTCCCCCGAAGCCCAGCGCGCAGCACGAGTTCTCGCCGACCGGCTCTCGGTTGTGCGCGACCGCTGGCGGACCAGCCGCGTCCTGGCCGGCGCCCTGCAGCTGGCGACCGGGCTCTCGGTGCTGGTCCTGTTGCTGGCCGGCGCCGAGGCACTCTTCCACTTCCCGGACGGGGTGCGCTGGGCGCTCCTGGCGCTCGCGCTTCTGGCCGTCGCTGCCGGTCTCGCCCTGCTCGTCGCCCGGCCGATGGTCGAGCGCATTCCCCTCGAGCGCGTGGCGCGCCTGGCCGAAACCAGGGAGCCGGAGCTCGGCAATCTGCTCATCGCCGGGCTGCAGCTGGGGGGAGACGATGTCCGACAGGTCGGACCTGTCGGACCCGTCAGACCGGTCGGACAAGACCTGATTGCTGCGACCATAGAACGCGCTGTCGCTTCGGCTGCCGCGCTCGACCCCGCGGTCGTCGTCGACCGCCGGCGCCGAGCGCGGCTGGCGCAGTTCGCGGGGGCGAGCTTCCTCGCCCTCGTCGCGGCCTTCGCGCTCGCCCCGGCCCGGATGGGCTCGGCGCTCGAGCGCCTGCTCGCCCCGGGGCGCTTCATCCCGCAGGTAGGCTCGGTGAAGATCCTCGCGGTGGAGCCGGGCGACGTCACCGTCGTGGCCGGCTCGGACGTGACCGTGACGGTCCGGATCGCCCCGACCGGCGCCGAAAGGGCCCCCGAGGGCCGCATCCTCCACCGCGAGAAGAGCGGGCCGGAGTACGTCCGGCGGATGGAGTCCGCCGACGGCCGGACCTACACCTACACCTTCAACCGCCTGGAGCGCGAGACCCGCTACCGCGTCGAGATCGGCGACAGCCAGAGCGAGCGCCACACGCTCGGAGTCGTCGAGCGCCCCGAGGTGCGCGAGATCGATCTGGCCTGCCGGTACCCGGCCTACACCGGCCGTTCGGACGAGGCCCTCCAGAACGTGAAGAACCGCGAGATCCGCGCGCCGGTCGGCACCTCGGTGCGCATCGCGGTGCGGACCAACCGGCCGGTGGCCCACGCGCGGGTGGACTTTTCCGGCGGCAAGCCGCTCGAGCTGCTCGAGGCCGGCGAGAGCCTGGCCGGCACCTTCACTGTGGAAAAGTCCGGCAGCTACTCGATCGCCCTGGCCGATGCTGACGGCCACCGGAACCTGAACCCGCCGAGCTATCCGATCGTCGCCGTGCCGGACGCCCCGCCGGCCGTGCGGGTGAGCGCCCCCGGCCGGGACCTGGAACTGCCCGTCGGCGCGACGGTGGTAATCGCGATCGTGGCCACCGACGACTACGGCCTGAAGTCGGCAACGCTGCGCTACCGCCGGAACCGCGGCGGCGAGCTCCAGACCCTCGCCGAATGGAAGAGCTTCCCGGACCCCAGGGCCGCGCAGCTCGTGCACTCCTGGACGCTCTCGGTCCGGGACTTCGACCCGGGCGACGTGGTCTTCTACTACGCCGAGGCCGCCGACCGGGTGCAGAGCGGCCAGAGCCCGGTCTTCCAGGTGAAGCTCGTCGACCCGAAGAAGGCCGCCGCCGAGCGCCTCAAGGACCTGACCGAGCTCGCCGCGCGGCTCCGGAAGGTCCTCGAGAAGCAGCTCTCCGCCCGCGCCGAGGCCGGTGCGCTCTTCGCCAAGCCGCCGGCCGACGACAAGGTCCAGCTTGGCGGCTGCGCGGCGCTCGCCAGGGCGCAGGAGGCCGTCCGGGCCGACACCATCGCCGCGGCCGAGGCCGCGCCGCTCGAGGATCCGATCGCGCGCAAGCTCCGCAGCGCGGTGCTGCTCCTGGCCGCCGGTCCGGAGCTCGAGGCCGAGAAGGCCGCCGCGGCTTTGCTCGCCTCCGCCAGGGCCGCGCGCGACGGCGCCGGCCAGGGGAAACTCACCGGCGCGCAGGACTTGGTCATCAAGACGCTCAAGGAGTTGCTCGCGCTCGCCGAACGGCTCGAGGCCGAGGCCACCAGGGAGGACACCAAGAGCGGCACCGACCTGCCCGACGACGCCAAGAAGGCGCTCGAGAAGCTCGCCGAGCTCCTCAAGAACTTCATCGACGAGCAGAAGAAGGTCATCGAGGCGACCCACGACCTGGCCAAGACCCCGGTCGAGGACCTCACCGACGAGCAGAAGAAGAAACAGGAGGCGCTTGCGGCCACCGAGGACAAGTGGACCAAGTTCATGAAGGACGCGGCCTCGGACCTGTCCAAGCTCCAGAAGCAGGACTTCACCGACCCGCAGCTCCTTAAGGAACTGGTCGAGACCTACAGCGAAGTGGAGATGGCCAGGGACGCGCTCACCAAGAAGTCGGCCGAGATCGCCGTGCCGCTCGAGCAGGCCGGGCTCGAGCTCGCCGAGGCGCTCACCACCCACATCGAGAAGTGGCTGCCCGACACGCCCGACCGCGACCAGTGGAAGATGGAGGAGCCCCTCGGAGAGGGGCAGACGCCGATGGCCGAGCTTCCCCACGAGCTCGAGGACCTGATCGGCGACCTCATGGAGGAGCAGGAGGACGTCTTCGAGGACATGGAGGACGCCACCTCGGCCTGGGCCGACTCGCTCGACAAGGGCGCCGGCTGGGACGCCATGGACGGGCCCATCAGCAATATGTCCGCCCAGGGCGTGACGGGCAACCGCCTCCCGAATTCCTCGGAGATCAACGGCCGCTCCGGCGAGGGCCGCACCGGCAAGGCCGCCGGCGAGTTCGTGGAGGACTCGGCCACCGGCAAGGGCGGGCGGAACACGCCGACGAGGCTCACGCCCGACGCCTTCCAGAAGGGCGACATCAACGACACGTCGAAGGACCCGGCCGGCGGCGCCACCGGCGGCGGCAAGGTCGGCGGCGGCGGCGGCGAGGGCCTCGAGGGCCCGCCGCCCCCCGAGGTCGAGAAGGACGTGGGCCGGCTGGCCGGCCGGCAGGCGCAGTTGCTCGCCCGCGCCGAACGCCTGGCCCTCGAGCTCAAGGTCCGCAATCAGCCGACCAACGACCTCGACCGGGTCATCAACCTCATGCGCGAGACCCAGACAGACATGAAGGACGGCCGCTACCAGAACATCGCCCGGAAGCGCAACGTGATGCTCGAGGGCTTGAAGACCACCCGCGACTTCGCCGCGGCCGAGAGCCAGGTCCGCCAGGACAACTCGGCGATGATCCCCAAGCGGCTGCGCGACGAGCTCTACGACGCCATGGAGGGCGGCGTGCCGGCGGGATACGAGGAGCTGGTGAAGAGGTATTACGAGAGCATCAGCCGGGGGGCGCAGTAACGACAACGACGTTTTTGCCGCAGATGAACGCAGATTAACGCCGATGGGGATGACGTGAGTTCGGGCCTGTTGTCATGCTGAGCGCAGCGAAGCATCTTCCCCGTGCTTCCGAGAAGATCCTTCGCTCCGCTCAGGATGACAGCAGAGGCAGATCAGTCGTCCGGCAGAAGGCGCTCGTCGAAGTGCTCGGCACAGTAGCGCATCACTCGGAGCGGCAACCAGAGGTTCAGCACTAGTAGCCGGAAGGCAAAGAGAACCGCACTGCAGGCCAACCAGGTCGACAGCCCCACCGACTGTAGTGCGTCTTGTGACAGCCCCACCGAAGCCAGTGCATTATTGAGGATCTGTACCTCAACGGGGGTCAGGGGACAACCGGACAGGGCAGTCCGCCATGTGGCCAGCACTGCTGCTACAGGGGCCGCGACGAATAACAAGTCAAGCATGATCACGGGCGATGTCATAGCCGCGGCCAAGAGGAACTGCCTAACAAGGCCCAGTCGTGAGATCGCAGCCCGCACCCCGATGGCCCCACAGGTCAACGCTCCGCTCAGGCTGGCTAGGCAGCTGAATGTCCCGAGCATCAAACCGCCCAACAGGTAAGCCCATAGCTTTTTATCGGCACACTCAGGATTCCGCGCCCAGACCAACGCTCCGGCCACGCCCCCTAGCGGCAAACAGGAAAGGGAAAGCACCAAGTTGGTCCGAAGGCCAGTAACTAGCTTAGTCCACAGCAAATCCTGGCGATCTGCGGTAGTCAGAATGAGATCCTCAACTGTGTGATCTCGCCGCTCCCGCTGCAGCAGGACAACCACGTCTGTCGATGAACTCCAGGCCAGCAACATGATCGGGAAGAACATTATCGGCGCGGCCACCAACCACCAGTATGGACCAACCAACCAAACAGGGACCAGCGTAGCCGCCCAGGTGAACGGCCAACCAACGGCAAGGACGGTCCAGAATGAGTTGTTACCGTACCATGCCCGATCAGTCTGCTGCCGCTCGTTACGGAGAAGCGGCGTGCCCAGCACCGCGCGGATATGGGCCAAGAGCTCGGCCACCGACAGCAAAGGCCCCCAGCGCACCATGTTCACCCCAGCCTCGGCACCCACATGGTCGCCGGGGCGATCAGGAGTTCCTGGCTGCCGTTGGGGAACCGCTTGTAGGTGTTACCCTCGGCGGTGAGCTGCACGGCGGGGACGCCGAGTTTCTCCTGGAAGGTCCTGAGTGCCGGCGCCGGCTGGGTGTCGGCGGCCTTGGCCTCGACCAGCAGCAGCGGCCGGCGCTTCTCGACGATCAGGAAGTCGACCTCCTGCCCCTGGCGATTGCGGACGAAGTGCAGTTCGAACGAGCCGCGGCCGAGGTCGTTCCACGTGCTCACGGCGCGAAAGAGTTCGAGCGCCACCATGTTCTCGAAGCGCGCGGCAGGATCCTCGATCAGCGCATAGTCGAAGAGGTAGGTCTTCCTGGCTTTCTGCGTGGCCCGGGACAGGCCGCGGGTCCAGGGCGCGATGGAGAAGGACACATAGAAGCTCTCGAGGACTCCCAGCCAGGCGCGGACCGTGTTGTAGGAGACCTTGAGGTCCTCGGACAGACTCGTGGCCGAGAGCAAGCTCCCCACTCGTCCGGGCAGGAGGCGGAAGAGCGTCTCGACGTCGCCCAGCGCGGTTATCCCCGTCAAGTCCCGGATGTCTTCGCGGACCAGCTGGCTGTGGTAGGCCGTCGACCAGCGGCGGTAGCTGCTTGCGTCAGCCAGGGCATAGGGCTCGGGGAAGCCCGAGAAGCTCGAGAGGCGCAACCAGGCGCTCTTGGCCGCCCCGCCTTCGTCCGGGATGATCGCCAACGGGTCGCGGAGGAAGCCCTCGAGCGACGCGCGGCGGTCGAGCAGTTCCGCCAGGGTCAGCGGCCAGAGGTGAAACAGCGAATACCGGCCGGCCAGCGAATCGCCGCCTTTGCGGTAGGTGTCGAGCCGGCCGCTTCCGGTGACCAGAAACCGGTACTCGTCGTGATAACGATCATAGGCCCCTTTCAAGTAGTTCTTCCAGTTGCGATACTTGTGTATCTCGTCAAACACCACCATGGGCGCCGAGGTGGCATGTCGCTCCATGGCTGCGAAATAGTACGGATCGGAAAGCAACCTGTTCCGATCGCTCGCTATGTCCCAGTTCAGATAGTCTCTGTCGGCGAACTCGCCGGCAATAGCCTGTGCCAGGGTCGTTTTCCCGGCCTGACGTGGCCCCGCCATGAAGACCATCGCCTTGGTGGAGGCAAGCTCCTGCCATACCGAGTGATAGAGCGCTCGCGAAATCATGGTGACGATTTTGCAGTAGATTGAAAAATTGTCAATGACATTTTTTCAATCGACTGAAAAAATGCCCTCAAGACGTGTAAGATGCTTTAATATAAGGCCATACACGCCGACGGTTCGTGTCCTCTCAAGCCAGAGAATGGCGTCTTTCTGTCTCGCAGGGCCTCGCTACACCTCTATCACGAACCTCACCGCCGCCCCGCCTGGGGTGAGCTTCACCCGCAGGTGCGCCGCGGCCTGCTCCTTCGGCGCCGCCCCGTCGATGGCGTAAGGGTTGAAGGGGTACTGCGGCCACCTGAGAATCGCGCCCGCCGGCACGCGGACAGCGAGCGCCCCGGCCTTGAGCCATCCGCCCCGGCCGTCGGCCGGCCAGGACCGCCCCAGTTCACGGCGCGGGTCGAGCGCCTCGGGCTTCTTCACTCGCGAGGTTGTGAGCTTGGTACCGGCCGGCGGCCGGAGGAGCAGTCCGGCGATCACCTCGGCGCCGCGCGCGCCCCTGGCCGAGAAGCGCAGCTCCAGCCGGCGCGCGTCGAGCGCCCGGACCGCGAGCCGGCAGCGGACTTTGCCGTAGTCGAGCTCGATCGCGTCGGCGCTGCGGCCGCCGCCGGGCGAGACTCTCGCCGCGCCGGCCACGTGGCGGCAGGCGCCGCCGGCCCAGACCGCGAAGGTGCTGCGTTCGGGTTGCCCGCGCGAATTGCCGCCGCCCACGACCAGTCCGAGCCGGTCGTGCCAGACGCTGACGTGCTGCTGGCGGTCCATGATCCAGCGGTTGAACGCCACGCCGGCGCGCTCCTTCTTCGGCGTGAGGTAGCCGCTCAGGCAGACGTACCATGGCCCGAGCCGCCTGACGAGCGCGCGGCCTCCCCTGCTGCCGCCCGGGTGGACTTCGACGAACGCCTTGCGCTTCTGTGGCGGCTCCCCGGCCGGGCCCTCGGGCGCGAACTGCCAGGCGGAGGCCAGGAGAGGATCGAGGCGCCCCTGCCCTCCCCCGCCGAGCGCACCGGCGAGGAGCATTCCGGCCAGGCCGCGCCCCTCCGGGAATAGGCAGAAGCCGGGCAGGCCCCAGAGGGCGCCGTGCGCGTGGTACTGCACGCGGCCGTCGACCGTCTCGACCGGCTGTCCGCCGGGATAGGTGAAGAGCCGGTGGAAGGCGGTCGCGCGCGCGAGCGCGGGCAGGACGCCCCGGTCGCCGGTGAAGGCGTGGTAGAGCCCCAGCGCGTGGACGTAGAGGCCGTTGTAGAGCGTGGTCGGCCCGCCGCCCTCCGGCCAGTAGCCGTCGGGATGCATCTCGCGCACGACCTGGCGCATGAAACCGGTCCCGGCCCGGACCCACTTGGACACGCCGAAGAGCTGTCCGGCGCGGACCAGCCCCATGGCGTGCCAGGCGGGGATGTTGTGGACGTGGAAACCCTTCCGGTAGAGCGCGAGCACGCCGGCGTAGCCGCGGCGCAGCGTGAGCTCCCAGCGCCGGCGGCGCGCGGCGCCGAGCTTGGGGCCGAGCAGTGCCCAGGCCTCGAGCCAGTAGTAGAGCGGCCAGGGCATGTGGAACGGGCCCCAGCGCGAGCCGTCGACCTTGATGAACTCCCAGCTGCCGTCCGGGTTCTGCCAGTCGGCCAGAGCGTCGCCGCCGCGCGCAGCCATGCGCAGCGCCGAGGCCCCGCCGGCCTTGCCGGCACTGTCCGCGGCGCACAGGACCGCCAGCGGATAGATGACGTTCTGGTTGGTCACCGCCCAGCCGCCGTCCTTCTCGAGGAACCGGCCGGTGGCCGGGTCGAAGCGGCGCCGCGCGGCGGCGACCCCGCGGGCCATGCAGGTCAGGGCCCGGTCCTTGAACTTCAGCTCGCTCATCTCTTCCTCCCGGCTGCTCACCGTGGCTGTGTGCGCACCTGCAGCAGCCCCGATTCTCTCCGCCGGTGCCTGGCCGGCAAGCCCAGGCGACTGCGATCGTGTGTTTTCAACGCGGAGACGCAGAGGCCGCAGAGAAGGCGCAGAGGACGGCAGCGCCTGGCATTGCTTCTGCAGGAGCGTGAGCGCGCTGCAGCCGGTTCTCCTGCCGCAGTTCTCTGCGTTCCTCTGCGGCCTCTGCGTCTCTGCGTTTGAAAGAAGCTGGCTCGCGCAGAGATGGTCGGTGTTGCAGGACAGCCGTGGCGGGGCCGGCGCGACCGCGCTAGAATGCCGGCGACTCTTCAGCCGAAAGGAGCCCCCATGTCCCAGCGCAAGCGCTACGTCCTGGCCGGCACCGGCGGCCGCGGGGTCGGCATGTTCGCCCGGCCGCTCCTGGAGAAGTTCACCCGCCACTGCGAGCTGGTCGGCTTTTTCGACAACAACCCGCTCCGGATCGGCGGGGCCAACGACCTCCTGGGCACGGACCTGCCCGGCTACACCGACTACCGGCGGATGCTCCGGGAGCTCGACCCCGACGCGGTGATCGTCGCGACCCGCGACTCGACCCACGCCGAATACATCATCAAGGCGCTCGCGGCCGGCAAGCGCGTCATCAGCGAAAAGCCGCTGTGCGTCGACGCCCGCCAGGCCCGGGCGATACTCGCCGCCGCCCGGAAGCACCGGCGCCGGGGCGCGGCCTGCTGGGTGACCCACAACATGCGCTACGGCCCGGACATCGGCGCGATGAAGCGGGCCATCGACTCCGGGGCGATCGGCGCTCTCCGCGCGGTCAACTTCCACGAGAGCCTCGACCGCCGCCACGGCGCCGACTACTTCCGGCGCTGGCACCGCGAGAAGCGGAACTCCGGCGGGCTATTGATCCACAAGGCCTCGCACCACTTCGACGCGCTCAACTGGTTGGTGGGCTCTGTGCCCGAAAAGCTCTCGGCCAGCGGCGACACCGTCTTCTACGGACGCAAGGGACCCCACCGCGGCCGGCGCTGCAAGGACTGCCGCCACGCGCGGAAGTGCGACTTCCACGCCGACATGTGGAAGCACGAGAGGAACCGCAAGCTCTACCTCGACGCCGAGCCGGCCGACGGCTACGTCCGCGACGGCTGCGTCTTCTCGCCCGAGGCGGACATCGAGGACCAGGCCAGCGTCCTCTACACCTACCGGAGCGGCGTGCACGTCACCTACAGCCTGACCGCCTTCGCGAGCTACGAGGGCTGTCACATCCTGGTCGAGGGGACCAAGGGGCGGCTCGAGCTCAAGGCCGTCTACGATACGAAGTGGGCGGCCGGCAAGGTCGCCATCCACGGGCTCGAGCAGCTCGCCGGCGAGGAGCTCGTGCTCTACAGCCCGAAGCGCGGCTTCCGGCGGCTGGCCGTGCCCAGGGTGGCCGGCAGCCACGGCGGCGCCGACCCGCAGCTCCAGCACGACTTCTTCGGCCGGCCGTGGGATGCGAAGCCCACCCCGCGCATGGCCCCGCTCGAGCAGGCCGTCCAGGCGGTGCTCATCGGCCACGCCGCCAACGTCTCCATCGCCAGGGGCGGTACGCCGGTCGACGTGCAGGCGTTCCTGAAGCGCGGCTGAACCGGGGGCGGCTGTCAGCCACAGATGCACACAGATGAACACCGATACGGGTGAAGGCCTTGACCGCCGGTCCCCGGCGGTGACCACAACGATAGGCGGATGGCGCCCCGTCCAACTTCACAGGCTCCATCCGTGTTCATCTGTGTGCATCTGTGGCTGATGCTTCGCGTAGTTTGACGATCTCCCGTCGGCGGCTACACTGGGCCGGTACCCCGGAGGATCGCCTGGATGAGCTCTGAGCGGCGCGCACTTATCACCGGCATCGGCGGACAGGACGGCTCGTACCTCGCCGAGTTCCTGCTCTCGAAGGGCTACACGGTCCACGGCGTGGTCCGGCGTTCGAGCTCCTTCAACACCGACCGCCTCGACGACATCTACCAGGACCCGCACGAGTCCCACCGGCGGCTGATCCTGCACTACGGCGACCTGACCGACAGCTCGTCGCTGCGCCGGATCCTGACGCTCTCCGACCCGCAGGAGGTCTACAACCTCGGCGCCCAAAGCCACGTGCGTGTCTCCTTCGATCAGCCGGAGTACACCGCCGAAGTGGTCTCGGTGGGAACGCTCCGGCTCTTGGAGGCCATCCGCGACACCGGGAAGCAGGTCAGGTTCTATCAGGCGTCGTCGAGCGAAATGTACGGCGACAACCCCGAGGTGCCCCAGAACGAAGAGACCCGCTTCCAACCCTCGAGCCCCTACGCCGCGGCCAAGTGCGCGGCCTACTGGTACACCCAGCTCTACCGCAAGGCCTACGGCTTCTTCGCCTGCAACGGCGTGCTCTTCAACCACGAGAGCCCGCGCCGCGGCGAGACCTTCGTCACCCGCAAGATCACCCGCGCGGCTACGCGCATCAAGCTGGGCCTGCAGGAGAAGCTCTTTCTCGGCAACCTCGACGCCTCGCGCGACTGGGGCTACGCCCCGGAGTACGTCGAGGCCATGTGGCTGATGCTCCAGCAGGAGAAGCCCAACGACTACGTGGTGGCCACCGGCGAGACCCACACGGTCCGCGAGTTCCTGGAGCTGGTCTTCCAGCACCTCGGCCTCGACTGGCGGCAGCACGTCGAGTTCGACAAGCGCTACCTGCGCCCGGCGGAGGTCCCCATGCTCCAGGGCGACGCCTCGCGCGCCCGGAAGATCCTCGGCTGGCGGCCGCGGACCGACCTCGCCGGCCTCGTCCGGGTCATGGTCCAGGCGGACATGAACCTGGCGCGGAAGGAGCTGGCGGCGAAGAACTGCGAGGGGCACAGCGCGGAGGTGGCGGAACAGTCGTGAAGATAATAGAAGTGGTCGACGACGCCATGGCCGAGGTCCTCCGTCAGAAGACTCCGGCGGAGCGGCTGGGAATCGCCTTCGGCTTGTGGCGCTCGACCAGGCGCATGCTTTCGTCCATGTTGCGCTCCGTGCACCCGGACTGGAATGAGGAGCAGATCGACAGGGAGGTCGCCAGGAGGCTTTCGCATGGAGCAGTATGAGCTCCTGAGCCTTCTGGTCCGCTGCTTTGAATCCCTCGGGGTCCGGTACTTCATAACCGGCTCGGTCGCCTCCATGGCCTATGGCGAGCCCCGGCTGACCAACGACATCGACGTCGTCGTCGATTTGGCGGAGATGCACATCCCTGCCTTGGTGGAGCGTTTTCCTCATCCGGAGTTCTATCTGAGCGCCGATGCCGCCAGACAGGCCATCCGGCGGCGTGGGCAGTTCAATATCATCCACCCCAGGTCCGGCCTCAAGGCCGATATCATCATCCCGAAGCGGAGCGACTTCGACGACTCCCGGTTCGAGCGCGCCCAGAAGGTCCGACCGGTCGATGATCTGGAGGCTGTCTTCTCCTCGCCTGAGGACGTGATCGTCAAGAAGCTGGACTTCTACCGGGAGGGTGGGTCCGACAAGCATCTCCGCGACATAGCCGGGATCATCAAGATTTCCGGTGCATCCCTGGATCTTGCCTATGTCGGCCGCTGGGTACAGAGTATGGGCCTGGCCGAGGTCTGGTCCGAGGTGCTTGGCCGCGCGAAGGCCACCCCGCCATCTTCCGAGGATGAGCATTCATGATCGATCTCGCCTCCAAACGCATCTTCGTCACCGGCGGCCGCGGCTTCGTCGGCCGTCGGCTCGTCGCCGAGCTCGCCGCGCTCGGTTGCCGCCAGATCTTCGCGCCCGACGAGCGCGAGTGCGACCTGCTCGACGGCGCGGCGGTCGACCGGGCGCTGGCCGAGCACCGGCCGGAGCTGGTCATCCACCTGGCCGCCCGGGTCGGCGGCATCGGCGCCAACCGCGCCCACCCGGCCGAGTACTTCTACGACAACCTCATGATGGGCGTGCCCCTCATGCACAAGTCCTGGAAGGCCGGCGTCGGGAAGTTCGTGGCCATCGGCACGGTCTGCGCCTATCCCAAGTTCACTCCGGTGCCCTTCCGCGAGGACGACCTCTGGAACGGCTACCCGGAGGAGACGAACGCCCCCTATGGCCTGGCCAAGAAGATGATGCTGGTCCAGGCCCAGGCCTACCGGCTGCAGTACGGCTTCAACGCCGTCTTCCTGCTGCCGGTGAACATGTACGGCCCGGGTGACAACTTCGACCTGGAAAGCAGCCACGTCATCCCCGCGCTCATCCGCAAGTTCGTTGAGGCGAAGGATGCGAAGAGCCCCGAGGTGGTCTGCTGGGGCGACGGCTCGGCCTCGCGCGAGTTCATGTACGTCGACGACTCCGTCTCGGGGATCCTCGCGGCGGCCGAGCGCTACGACGGGGAGTTGCCCGTGAACCTCGGCTCCGGCCACGAGATCGCCATCCGCGACCTGGCGCCGCTGGTGGCGAAGATCGTCGGCTACTCCGGACGCATCGTCTGGGACACGGCCAGGCCCAACGGCCAGCCGCGGCGCTGCCTGGACACCTCGCGGGCCCGGGAGCTCTTCGGCTGGGAGGCGAAGGTCGGCCTCGAGCAGGGCCTGCGAGAGACGGTGGAGTGGTACTTGAAGAACAGGGTCTAGGGTCTGGGGGCTCGGGGCTGGGACCTGGGGGCTGGGGTGCGACGGAGCATGAAGGGCGGCGGCCGCGAATGCGTCCGGGGTCGGCCTTCTTCTCGCGTTCTTCCGAACCCTCAGACCCGAGCCCCCAGACCCCGACCCCTCGTCGTCAGGAGTCAACCATGAGCTCCACCGGCATCGTCGTCCTGGGCGCCAGCGGCCACGCCAAGGTGGTGGTGAGCGCCTTGCGCGCCGCGGGCCTCGAGGTCGCGGCGCTCTACGACGACGACCCTGCCAAGACCGGCCGGCAGGTGCTGGGCGTGATGATCGTCGGTCCCATCTCGGACGTGCCCGACGAGCCCGGGACCAGGGCGATCGTTGCCATCGGCGACAACCGCGCGCGGAAGGCGGTGGCCGGGCGCTTCAGCCGCGTGACCTGGGTCTCGGCCGTCCATCCCGGATCCCACGTGGACCCGACCGTCAAGGTCGGTCCCGGCGCGGTGGTCTTCGCCGGCGCGGTCGTCCAGGCGGAGACCGTGCTCGGCGCCCACGCCATCGTAAACACCGGCGCGACCGTGGATCACGACTGCGCGATCGGCGACTTCGCCCACGTGGCCCCCGGGGCGCACCTGGCCGGGGCGGTGCGCCTGGGCGAAGGCGCCTTCATGGGCATCGCCAGCACCGCGATTCCCGGCGTGGCCCTCGGCGACTGGTCCTCGGCCGGCGCCGGCGCGGCGGTGATCCGGGACGTATCCCGTGGCGCGGTGGTGGTGGGCGTCCCGGCGCGGCCGGTGTCGCGGAAGGGGTAGCGCGGGCCTGCACGGCTGGGCCAATAGGTCCTCATATAGGCGGAACTGAGACGCGGAGTCCTACATGTCGGGGGACTTGCAGGCATGAGTGCCTTACATCGCAGCAGATACCGCCCGCCGGACGCAGCGACCTCACCTCCCGCCACCGCCGCGCGTTCCCCAGCGCCGACGAAGGAGTGCCCCTTTTGTCTCAGAGAGATTCCCGGGGTTGCGCTGGACTGTCCTGTGTGCCGCAAGCGGATCGCCGGGACAGGCTCGCCGGCTGACTTTCGGAGACGGCTGCTGGGCCAGGAGGTTGCTCTTCGCAAAGCCACCAAGGAACAGGGTGTCGGCGCTTCTCACGATGGGTCCCCGGGACCAATGCACGGGCAGATGCTTATGCCTGTTGTTATGACAGGTGCATGCCTTGCGGTATGGTTGCTTGCAATCCGTCTGCCCGAACTTGCGCGGTTTACGGGGTGGGCCATGGTGTTCAGTCTATTGAGCTTTGCTGGGCTCATCTGCTCTGCAGCCAATGCTCTTTTCCTGAGAAGAGTGCGGCGACGCCTCCGCCCAGTTGACGCCGTAGCCTTCTTCCTGGAGGCGATGAGAAACGACTGCTATGAAGAGGCATACGCATGTCTGTTGCCGGGCGACCGTAATGGCCGTCTGCGCTTGCGTAGAGCAATTGAAGACGCGGGTGTACCCGCTGCCCGAAGCGCCTTCGCTGATTGCACCGGCTTTCGGACCTATTGGCAACCACTTCTTGCCTCTGGCAAAGGCAGCGTACGTTTCTCCCGACCGCGATTGGTGAAAGAGCAAGGGGATCTTGCCGTGGTTTCCATCCGGCTCTTTGTGAATCGCAAGATCCCTGGCGTATCGGTTGGGGGGATCGGCCCGCTCGGCGTGTTGGCCGTCTGGGCCGTGGCCATTCTGACGCGGAACCTCCTTACCAGGGAGGCTGTTACGCTCAGGAAGCTCATCCGCCGCGTGAACGGCCGTTGGTATCTGGTCAACGGCGAGATCCAGAGTCCCGAGGATGACGCCCTGGACGAGTTCGCGACCTTGGCCGCCGCCTCCGACGAGCGATTGAAGGAGCTCACCAAGCAGTTGCCGGTATCTCCGTCCACGGATACGGGGAGCGGGCAAGCGGACTGAGCCTTGTCCAAGAACACGGGGCGCGACCTCCCGGCCGCGCCCCGCTGCTGTCCGTTCAGTTCGTGACAGGCAACTGACAACCGGTAACTGGCAGCTCGTCCTAGGCCTTCCCGACCTTCTTCGAGGTGTCGAGGATCCCGAAAGGCTCGAGCTCGCCGAGGAGCGGCCTGCCCCACTTGATGAAGGCCTCGGTGACGTTGTTGCCTTCCTTGTTGATATGCTCCTCGGGCAGGTGGCGGGTCTTGCCGGCCACGGACTTCAGGGGCACGAGCTTGTACTCCATCTTGTACGGCTCGTCCGAGACGCGCTTGATGGCCACCGAGCCGTCGACGTTGCCGGAGAGCGCGCACTTGGCGGCGAAGCGGCCCAGGCCCAGGGTCTCCTCGCGGTCGACCGGGCTCTGGTCCGGGAAGGAGCGCTGGATGTAGCCCAGGGTGTCGCCGCGGGCGCGCAGCTTCTTGACCACGCCCCTGGCCTGGAGATGGGTCTTGACCTTCTCGACCAGCGCGTCGGCCAGCGCCCCGGTGCCCGAGAGCTGCACGTTGCCGTGGCTGTCGGCCTCGAGCTTGCCGGTGGACAACGTCTGGAGAATCGGGGTGTGCTTCGCGTCCTCGACGCCCTCGCTGACCGCCACCACGCAGCGGCCGTGTTTGCGGTAGACGGCCTCGACGTCGTTGACGAAGCGCTCGACGTCGAAGGCCCGCTCGGGCACGTAGACCAGGTGCGGCCCGGACTCCGGCGTGGTGCGGCCCAGCGCGCTCGCCGCGGTGAGGAACCCGGCGTGGCGGCCCATGCAGACGGCCAGGTAGAAGCCGCCGAAGCACTGGTTGTCGAGGTCCACGCCCCGAAAGGCGTTGGCCACGTAGCGCGCGGCCGAGGCGTAGCCGGGGGTGTGGTCGTTCTCCATCAGGTCGTTGTCGACGGTCTTGGCCACGTGGAAGAGCCGCAACTCGTACTCCATGGCCTTGGCCGCGTCGTTGATGATGTCCAGGCTCTCGGAGGTGTCGTTGCCGCCGGCGCCGAAGACGTAGCGGATGTTGTACTTCTTGAAGACCTCGAGCATCTTCTTGTTGTCGTCGGCCGTGGGCTTGTGCCGGGTGGACAGGAGCTGCGTGGCCGGCGTGCGGGCGATGGCCTTCAGCGTCGCGGCGCTCTGGGCCATGAGGTCCACGAAGTTCTCGGTGAGGATCCCGTCGATCCCGTGCATGGAGCCCCAGACGCCGGTGATCTCGGGGGTGTTCATCAGGCCCTCGACGACGCCGACCCACGAGGCGTTGATCACGGCGGTTGGTCCGCCCTGGGTGAAGACCACCGCGTTGCCCTTGATGTTCGCCACGGCTTCCTCCTGCTACTGAAAACTATCCGGATCGCGCCCGGCTCCCCGGCCGAGGTCGCAAGCCGGATGATAGTGGCCGGCGCGGCGGCTTCAACCGCAAAGACGCGAAGACGCCAAGCAGTCTCCCGGGGCCATTGAATCAAGATCGTTCCACCGCAGAGGCGCAGAGGCGCAGAGGCGCGGAGTTGGCTCGTGGACGCGGCGGATGCCTCTTGACAGGGAATGGTTTCGGCCGCGGATGGCATTTCGCCTCTGTGGCTCAGCGCCTCTGCGGTGAAGATCGTTGCCATCGACGGCGCCGGACGGCATCCCCGCCCGCCTTGACACCCTCCCGGCGCACCCTAGAATCGCCTCCGGTTAGGAAGGAAGAACTAAGATGACCCAGCCCAAGCGTTACCTCGTGACCAGCGCCCTGCCCTACGCCAACGGCCGTATCCACGTCGGCCACATCGCCGGGGCCTATCTGCCGGCGGACATCTACGTCCGGTTCCTGCGCTCCACCGGGCGCGACGCGGTTTTCGTCTGCGGCTCCGACGAGAACGGCGTGCCCATCACCATCACCGCCGAGAAGGCGAAGATCTCGCCGCAGGAGGTCGTGGACCGGTTCCACAACGCCAACGCCAGGGCCTTCGCGGGCCTGGACATCGCCTTCGACGTCTACGGCCGGACGACCTCGAAGCACCACGCCGGGGTGAGCCAGGAGTTCTTCACCAACCTCTTCGGGAAGGGCCACATCGAGCCGCGCGTGGAGAAGCAGCTCTTCTGCGGCAAGTGCAACCGCTTCCTGCCGGACCGTTACGTCTCCGGGCGCTGCCCCAATCCGCAGTGCAACGCGCCGGGCGCCAAGGGCGACCAGTGCGAAGTCTGCGGGCGGACGCTGGCCCCGCTCGAGCTCGTCGACCCGGTTTGCGAACTCTGCGGCAGCCGGCCGGAGCCGCGCGAGACCAAACACTGGTACCTCAAGCTCGGCGACTTCCAGAAGCAGCTCGAGGAGTGGCTGGCCACCAAGGAGGGCTGGCGCGAGAACGTCGGGCGCTTCTGCAAGGGCTGGTTCAAGGAGGGGCTGGGCTCGCGATCCATCACCCGGGACATCTCCTGGGGCATCCCGGTACCGCTCGAGGAGGCCGAGGGCAAGGTCCTCTACGTCTGGTTCGACGCGCCCATCGGCTACATCAGCTTCACCCAGGAGCTCTTCGCCGCGCGCGGCGACGCCGGGGGCTGGGAGCGCTACTGGTCGGACCCGGAGAGCGCGGTCGTCCACTTCATCGGCAAGGACAACATCGTCTTCCACGCCATCATCTGGCCGGCCATGCTCATGGGCCACGGCGGGTTCAACCTGCCCTCGAACGTGGTCGCCAACGAGTTCATGAACGTCCGCGGCCAGAAGAGCTCGAAGAGCCGCAACTGGGCGGTCTGGATCGAGGAATACCTCGAGCGGTTCCCGGCCGACCCGCTGCGCTACTACCTCACCGCCAACGCCCCGGAGGGCCGCGACGCGGACTTCTCCTGGGAGGACTTCCAGAGCCGCAACAACTCGGAGCTGGCCGCGGTGCTGGGCAACTTCGTCCACCGGACGCTGGCCTTCACCGAGAAGTACCTGGGCAGCGTCGTGCCGGAGCGAGGCGCGCTCGGCGACCTCGAGAAGGGCGTCCTCGCCGAGGCCGAGGCGGCCGTCAAGGAGGTCGCCGCCGAGCTCGAGGGCTACCGCTTCAAGGCCGGCCTGCAGCGCCTCATGAAGCTGGCCCAGTCGGCCAACCGCTACTTCGACTCGGCCGCGCCCTGGAAGAGCCGCAAGACCGACATGGCGGCGTGCGGCACGGCCATCTCGGTCTGCATCGAGCTGGTCGACCGGCTGGCGGCGCTCATGTACCCCTTCATGCCCGCCTCGGCCGCGAAGATCGAGGGCTTCCTGGGCCGCGACCCGAAGTCGCTGCCGCGGCAGTGGGGCGTCCTCGGCGCGCCGCCGGCCGCCGGGACGAAGCTGAACAAACCCGAGCCGCTCTTCCGCCAGGTCGAGAAGGAGGAGGTCGAGGCGGCCAACGCCAAATTGGGGTAGCTCATTCACCGAAGCGGCCGGGGCCGCAGGTCTTTTTGCCGGAGAAGCTCCATGATCTATCTGTGGTTGGGCGCCTGTCTGGCCGTAATCATCGTTGCCATAGTCATGAAGCGCCAGAATGCCCGCCGGGAATCGCGGGAATCGGCCTTCATGCCTCCCGAGAAGACCGGCGCCGACGTCCAGGAGCATGCCCGCCAGGCCGTGGCGCTGATCATGAAGAGCTGGAAGGCCGGCGGCGGGGAAGAGGGGATCAAGGGCGCGCTCTATCGTTCCGGACTCGTCCACGATGAGAGCCGCGCCAAGTACTTCATGGGCATCACCCGGCTCATCACCCAGTCCATGATCGCGCAGAAGTCGCCGGAGGACATCGACGCCGAGTTGACCGCCAAGGGCGTGCCCCGGGAGGTCATCCTCGGCGCCATGGCGGCGCTGATCGAGTATCTGGACGAACATGGCGCGGGCGACGAGGCACCCGATGCCCCGGCCGGCGACGGCGCCGATCGTGAGGTGCAGGTCGCCAAGCTGGTCATGTCCAATCTGCTCGGAGGGAAGAACCCCAAAGAGGCCCACCGGGCGCTGGCCGAGTCCGGCCTGGTCCCGGCCGACGAGGTCGACACCTACATGGGCATGATGATGTTCATGCTCGAGAGCCTCAAGAAGGCCGAGGGCCTGGGGGATCTGGTCAAGGCTCTGACAGCCATGGGCACCCCGGAGAGGACCGCCCGGGCGGTGACCATCGGGTTCCAGGATGCTATGAGGGAACACCGCGATAAGGAGGTCCGGGGCGACCGGTCCAAGAGGCCGCCGAACTCCGAAGAGGCCTTCGCCCGACTCAAGGTCCTGCACCGCGTGGTGGTCTACGGAATGACCAACCCTCCAAGGGAGATCGTGGACAAGGTTCTGCAGGGCGGCTCCGAGGCCGAGCGCCGGGACTTCGACGCGAAGTTCAAGGGGTTCTCGGACGAAGCCGTAGCCGACCTCCGGAAGGCCGGCGCCTGGGAGGCGGTCTCGCCGAAGGAGCGTGCCTTCATCGAGTCCTACGGTTCTGGAATCAGCGATCAGGCCCTCACCGACGCCGTCTGGCGCAAGGAGTCCCTGGCCATGCTCCTCTGGGCGCTGAGCCTGACGCGGGAATGGCCGGCCATGGATCAGGAATACAGCCAAGACGATCTGAAGAAGCTGGGCCAGATCGCCGCCGAACTCAAAGGGTCTCCGCAGCTCCGTCCCCACGAGGAGATCGCCGCCAAGCGCAATCTGGCCGAGCTCTGGCACTGGCGAGTGCGCACCCGGGAGTTGATCGACCGCGGGGAGGTCTTTCCGCAGACCCCGGAGACCCGGAAGGCGGGAATCAACAGTTACGACGACGTCGTCCGCTTCAGCGCCCGCGCGGGCCTCGAGAAAGGCAACCTGCCCAGGATCATCGACGACGACTTCGTCTTCGCCGGCAAGGCCTTCCGGGAACTCTCGGAGGAGGAGTTCAGCGCGGCCCGCTCGATCATCATGGAGCGGCACCACGCGCTCAACTGGCTCTGCGGCCACGCCCCCGGCAACCGCTGGGACGAGACCCCGACGGACACCTGAGCAAAAGGAGTCAAACATGCGCAGATCGCTACAGGCCATGGTGCTCCGGGCTCTCGCCGTCGTCGCGCTGGCGTGGCCCGCCGCAGGATGCATGCGGCTCGATCAGGACGTCACCCTCAACGCCGACGGATCCTTCGATCTCAAGGTGAGCTTCGCCTACGACGAGAAGGCCTGGGCGGAGTTCGGCAAGACTCTGGGTGCGGTGGTCAACGGCGACGACGCCCAGGGGGATGCCGAGCCGGGCCCCAAACTGGACCCGCTCGTCAAAGAGAAGGAGACCCGCGCCAAGCTCGAGGCTGCCAAGGCCGCGGGCGTGGAGGTTCGAAGCTTCAAGGTCGCCAAGACACCCGACGGCTGGCTGGGCGAGACGCTCGACGCCCGCTGCCGGGACCTCGCCGCCCTCAACGCCGCGCTGCGAGCCCTGGACATGGAGGAGGAGTTCTCGCTGAAGCGGAACGCCGACGGCTCGTTCACTCTGGCTTCCAAGGGCGGGGAGTCCCCGCTGCCACTCGCCCAGGAACTCGGCACGGAGGAGTCGGCGGAGGAGTTGAAGAAGCTCAAGGGCTTCAAGGCGGTCTCGGCCATCACCGTCCCCGGCGAGATAGTCGAAACCAACGCCCACACTCGCGAGGGCCGCACGGCCCGCTGGGCCGTCGACGCCGCGGACAAGGACTTCCCCGCCAGGGTCAGAGCCATGATCGGGAAGGACGACTCCGTGACCTTCAGGGCCGACGGGTTCAAGCCCGCATCAAGGGAGGTCCACCGGTACCTCCGTGAGGAACTGGAGTTGACCTTCAATGCCGACGGCTCGGTGGACTTGGTCGAACGCAAGGCGATGCATGAGGTCTTCTACAAGGAGACGGAGGTCCGCGCTCGCGCCAACCGTGGCAACGCCGACTATCTCCACCGGATGTTCGACGAGAAGGTCATCCTCGACGAGTTCCGACAGGACCAACGGGAGGGCGAGAAGTCGGGCGTCGAGCTCAAGGCGGTGAAATCCGAGCAGGTCGACGGCTGGCACCGGGTTTCCACAGAAATGCACTGCCGGGACCTGGCCGCCGCCCGGGAGGCCATGGGAGTCCGCGACTACTCGCTGGCCAGGAGTTCTGAAGGAACTTATCGGCTCACCATCTCCGCGCCCGATGACGCCGTGCGGGCCGTGCCCGAGCTTCCCGCCATGAAGGACATGATCCGCAAGATGTGGGAGCTCCGGCGGTTCTACGTCACCGTCAGAGTCCCCGGCGATGTGACCGCCTCCACCGCACACGCAACCAGCGGCCGCGAGCTCAAGTGGTCCTACGACGTCAACGACCTGAAGTTCGACGAGAAGCTTGCGGACATGCACAGGAAGGGCTTGGTCGTCTCCTTCAAGAGCGAGGGGCTGGACCTCAAGGAGATCCCGGCCGCGCCCAAGCGGGGCATGACGCCGGTCTCTGGCTACCGCGATGGCGGAGTGCGGAAGAAACCCGGGCCTGAAAAGGCTCAACCGGAGGGCGAGGACTCTAAGCCGGCTCCGCCGCCGGAATCTCCCGCTCCCCGGCCATAACTGCGGCGTGCAATCGAAGGAAGTTACCATGAAAAGTCCCCTGTCGACCCGGCTCCTCGCGCCGGCGCTCCTTCTCCTGGCCGCCTGCCCCGGCTGCGGGCCCTCGCGCGCCGAGTTCGACGGCGCCATGGAGCGGCTCGACTTCCGCCGGGTGGTGCAGAGCGCCAAGGACCGGGTCTTCCCCGCGGTGGTCTTCATCAAATGCCTGCGCGAGAGCTTCGAGGGCGGCCGGCGGGTCTTCCAGGAGGTCGCCGGCAGCGGGGTGATCGTCTCGCCCGACGGCGAGGTGCTCACCAACTGGCACGTGGTCGAGAAGGCCGGCGAGATCCGCTGCCTGCTGACCAGCGGGGTCTCCTGCGAGGCCCGGCTGGTCGGCGCCGACAAGGACACCGACCTGGCCCTGCTGAAGCTCGCGCTCCCGGCCGGCGCGGCGCCCGTGCCCAGCGCGACCCTCGGCGACTCGCGGCTGCTGGCCGAGGGGGAGTTCGTCCTGGCCATGGGCGCGCCCTGGGGCATGAGCCGCTCGGTGTCCATCGGCATCGTCAGCTGCCCGCGGCGCCACCTGCCCGGCCACAGCGAGTACAGCCTGTGGCTGCAGACCGACGCGTCCATCTCCCCGGGCAACTCCGGCGGCCCGCTGGTCAACGCCGCCGGCGAGGTGGTGGGCGTCAACACCCTGAGCTCCTTCACCGGCGGGGACCTGGGCTTCGCCGTGCCCTCCGAGACGATCGGCTTCATCCTGCCGCAGCTGCGCGAGCACGGCCGGGCCGACTGGAGCTGGATCGGCCTGGAGCTCCAGCCGCTGCGCGACTTCGAGCGCAACATCAGCTTCGAGGCCGCCGAGGGCGTGGTGGTCTCCGGCACCGACCCGGACAGCCCGGCGCGGCGCGCGGGCATCCTGCCCCGCGACCGCATCGTGCGCATCGACGGGCGGGCGGTCACCGCGGCCACCGCCGAGGACCTGCCGGCGCTGCGCCGGATGATCGGGGCGCTGCCCCGCGAGCGGCCGGTGAAGTTCGAGCTCCTCCGCGGCGAGGAGGCCGTGACCGTGGAGCTCGCCCCCCGCGACAAGGGCCGGGTGGAGGGCGAGTTCCTGGACTGCCCGCGCTGGGACCTGACCGTCAAGGCCATCAACGAGTTCGAGAACCCGGCGCTCTACTTCCAGCGCCGCGAGGGGGTCTTCGTCTACGGCATCAAGTACCCGGGCAACGCCGGCACCTCCGGACTGCGCCGCCAGGACATCATCCTCAGGATCGACGGCCGGGAGATAAAGACCCTCGCCGACGTCAAGGCCGCCCACAAGGCGGCGCTGGCCGGCCTGCCGGCCCGCTCGCGGGTCGCCCTGGTGCTCCTGCGCGGCGGCGTCGAGCGGCAGGCGGTGCTCAACTTCTCGCGGGACTACGACAAGGAGTAGGGCCATGCGCGCCAACCTGCCATCTGCAACCCGCGGCCTAGTGCGCGACGTCCGAAGGGGCCTCGCGCACCTCGCCGTGCGCTGCCTGTTGGGCGCGGCCTGCTGGGCGTTGGCCGCCGTCCCGGCCTGGGCAGCCGAGCCCCCGCGCGTTCCGGACGCCCCGGACGCCACGGTTGCCCCGGCGGCCGAACCGGCCGAACCCGTCGCGCCCGAGGACCGGGTTGGAACGACCGAAGGCGGGCCCGGGGAGGCCGCGCCGCCCGCGGCTCCGACCCCGGCCGGGCCGGGCGAGCCGGCGGCGAAGCCGGATCCCATCGGGGCGGTCGCCGGCGCGCTCGTCCGCGTGGAGTACTGGCTCAAGGCCAACGAGGAGGAGATGCCCGAGGCCCGGGGCGCCCTGGTGGGCCGGGCCCTGCTCGAGGAGGAGCGGCCGCTGGAGCTGGCCGGTTGGCTGCTCTCCGCCGACCGGGTCATCGTCCCCGATCCGCTGATCCATCCGCGCTTCGTGCGCAAGACCGAGGTGCGTCTCGGCGCCGAGAAGGTCGAGGCCCGGATCTGCGGCTACGCCGAGCATCAGGGCGCCGTCTACCTGGCGCTGGCCGCGCCGCTCAAGGGCGGCCGGCCCCTGGCCTTCGACCCCGAAGCCGGGCCGCCCTACGCGGGCGTCACCCGGACGTGGTGGCTGGGCAGCTGGGTGGCCGCGGCCGGGCCGCTGTCCATGCAGCCGGCGCTGGCCGAGGACGGCCGGCGGTTCGTGCCCGTGAACGCCAACAGCCTGATCCTGGGCGGCAACGGCGAGCCGGCGGGCCTGGTCTTCGACTCGACGCTGCCGGCCGACGACTCCTGGAAGGGCTCGCCGCTCAGGTGGCCGCAGATCTCCGTCCCGCGCATGGAGCGGAGGCTGGCGGCCGCCGAGCGGCGCGCGGACCGCGGCATCCTGCGCGTGACCCTCGACTTCCGCAGCCCGCGCAGGGGCTCGGCCGAGGCCCGCCAGGTCGCCATGGGCGGGGACGGCGGGTCGACGGTTCGCGAGAGCCTCGGCGTGCTCGTGGAGTCCAAGCGCCTGCTCGTCCTGGAGGAGTTGCGCCCGGCGGAGACCGCGCGGCTCGAGCGCATCACCGTCCACGGCGCGCTGGGCGCCGTCGTGTCCGCCAGGTTCACGGCCACCCTGGCCGACCACGGCTGCCTGGTCGCCGAACTCTCCCGGCCGCTCCCCGGGGCGGTGAAGCTCTCCCCGGACGAGATCGACAGGCACCGCGGCGAGCTGCTCACCGCCGCGGAGATCGGCCACCTGGGCGAGCACCGTCTGGCCATCTACGAGCACTGCCGGCTCAACGACTTCGTGCCGCGCTGGAAGCGGCGGCTCTACCCGGTCGTCTCCGGCGGCATGGCCGGGTGCTTCCTGTTCGACCCGGCCGGCAACCTAGTGGCGCTGCCGGTGACCTGCCGCGCGCCGGTGACCATGACGCCGCCCGACCCGAACGCCCCGGCCCGCGGGCCGGTGCTCACCCCGGCGGTCTGCATCCGCGAGGCGCTGGCCGCGCTGCCGGCCGGGGCGAGCCCCGCCAACGTTCCCCGCACCGAGGAGGAGGAGGGGCGGCTGGCCTGGCTGGGGGTGATCCTCCAGCCCATGAACCGCGAGCTGGCCCGCCTCCAGGGAGTCGCCGCGGAGACGGCCGACGGCTCGCTCGGCGCGCTGGTCGCCCACGTCTATCCCGGCTCTCCGGCCGACCGCGCCGGGATCCGTCCCGGGGCCATCCTGCTGCGCCTGCACGTGCGCGACCTGCCCCTGCCCATCGACGTGCGGCTGGCCGACAACGGGGGCTACTACTACGACGACGAGTACTACGACGAATACGAGGACGGCTACGAGGACGACGGCTACGCGGAGGGCTGGGAGCCCCGCCCGTGGGCCCCGGCCGAGGACGCCCTGACCCGGGCGCTCACCGACCTGGGCGTCGGCCGGGCCTTCACCGCCGAGCTGCGCATCGGCCCGCTGACCGTCCGCAAGCCCTTCAAGGTGGAGGCCGGCCCGGCCCACTTCGACTCCGCCCCGCGGCACAAGTCGGCCGAGCTGGGGCTCACCGTGCGCGACGCGACCTACGAGGTCCGCCACTACTACCGGCTGCAGGCCGGCGACCCCGGGGTGATCGTCTCGGCGGTGGAGCCGGGCAGCCGCGCGGCGGTCGCCGACATCCGCACCTTCGAGATCATCACCCAGGTCAACGGCCGCGCGGTGGCCAGCGCGGCGGAGTTCGCCGGGGCCTGCGAGGGCCAGGAGGAGCTGCGCCTCGCGGTCCGGCGCCTGGCCCGCGAGCGGCAGGTCAAGATCCGGCTGCCCAAGGCCACCGCCGGGCGGCCGGCCGCGGCCGGGACCATGGAGCCGGCGTCGAGCGATGTGATAGACTCGAAAGACGCGAAGGACCCGAAGGAGCCCGGCAAATAGCGCGGGCGGGACCCGCGTCCCGCCCGCATCCGCTCGTGCCGCCGCTCAATAGGTCAGCGGATCGATTCTCCGGCGCGCCGGTCACTTGGAACCGAACTGGAACTCCCTCTTCGCCGCCTGGGCGCGGAGCGTCTCGCTCATGGCCGCGTCCAGGGTCTTCTCGCCCTTCGCCTCGGCCTGTTTCTTCGTCTCGGCGTCGACGTACTTCTGGCGCTCGACGTTGAGCGTGTTGATCTCCTTCTGGAGCCTCTGGCGCTCATTGAGCTGGCTGCCGACGTAGGCCTCGCGCTCCCTGGCGTCCATCTTGCGCATGTTCTCGGGCAGGTCGGCCTCCTTGACCTCGGCGAGCTTGACCTGCTTGTTCTGCACCGCGTCGACCAGGTCCCAGTTCGCGTTCACGTAGTAGCCGCTGGACTTGGTCACCGCCCGCTGCACGGAGCTGCCCATCGAGGACTTGCTGGCGTTGGCATCCTGCGCGACTTGGCGCGCGGCGGCGTCGGCGCCGGCCGCGCCGAAGGGCACGTAGGTCTTGTTGAGCGCCTCTCCGAGCTCGGCGATCTTCGCGTCCTGCGGGGCGTTGACGTGGACCACCGCCCGGTTCTGGTCGATGAAGGAGTAGGTGCCGTCGGCGAGCAGCGCGCCGTCCTTCCACTTGCCGGAGATGCCCTCGGCCTCGTTACCGCAGTGGATGGTGTTGACCACGATGCCCTTCGACGCCGCCTCCTTGCAGGCCTCGCGGTAGTCGACCTTGCCCTGGGTGAACGCCTCGTTGCCGGCGATGCAGATCACCTTGAGGTCGCCGGCCGAGACGCTCCACTCGAGTTCCCGGGTCGCCCGCTGGATGACCCAGCCGCAGTACTCGGCGCTGCCGCTGGTCCGCAGGGCGAAGAGCTTCTCCGAGACCTTGTCGAGGTCGGTGGTCAGCGGCAGGAGGCGCTGCATGAAGCCGCCGTCCCCCTCGGAACCCATGCCGTAGGAATAGAGCGCCACCTCGAGCTGCGGTTTGCGGCCGCCCTTCTCGGCGAAGATGAACTCGTTGACGATCTTCCAGAGCTGCGTCTTGGCCTGCTCGATCAGGCCGCCCATGCTTCCGCTGGTGTCGAGCAGGATGGCGACCTGGATGCGCGGGGCCGGGGGCTCGGCTGCCTCGCCGGCCTCCCCGGCCGATGCCGCGCCGCTCCATGCGGCGGCGACCAGAAGCGCTCCGAGCCCAAGATACTTGCGCAGACTGCCCATGACTCTTCCTCCGTTTCCTTCAACTCACCGGGGGGCGCATCGCGCCCCCTCACTCGCCCTTGCCGCTCTTGCCGGCCTTGCCCGGCCCCTTGACGAGGACCACCTCGTCGCCGACCTTGACGACCAGCTCGCCGCCGAGCGCCACGGCCCCCTGGCGGTTGTCCCGGGCCAGGGCCTCGACCAGTTTCGCGAACTCGGCGCTGCCGAACTCGACGGTGCGGGCCGCGCGCGCGGGCTTCTCTCCGGAGGCCACCCGGCCGTCGACCCAGCGGTCGCCCTGCCGGTAGAAGGCCAGGTCGCCGACCTGCTGGACGTTCGCCACCGACACGCGGTTCAGGTTGGCGTCGTAGAAGGCGTTGCGGCGGTTGCCCCAGGACTGCTTCGACTGGTGGTCGAGGTTCAGGCTCTGGTTCACAGCCGCCTGGCCCGAGCGCGTCCGGACGGCGCGGGCGTCGAGGTTGCCGCGCGCCTCGGCCACGAGCGCCCCGCGGTCGCCCAGGTCGGTGCCCTCGCGGGCCAGGAAGGCGGTGTACTCGGTGAGGATGCCGAACTCGGTGGAGAGCCGGACGATCTCGTCGACCAGCTCCTTCATTCGCGGGTCGGCCGTCACGGTCGCCGCCGCCGCGCCGTCGGCCCCGGCCGCGCGGATGGCCTCGACCAGCACGGCGATCCGGCGGCTGGCCCAGAGCCGCGGCACGAAGGCGTTGCGCGTGGTGGCGCCTTCGAAATCGAAGGCGAACCTGAAGGTGCGCCGGCGCCCCTCGCCCTGGCCGCTGAGCACGAAGGTCACGGGCTCGGTACCGCTGTATCTGCCGAGCAGCACCAGCTGGTCGCCGTCGAAGAGGTCGGGGAGCCTGGCCGGGAGGACGTCGCTCAGCCGGTCGCGCGCGGGCCGGTCGTCGCGGCCCAGAACCGCTAGCTCCGGCCCGGCCAGCACCGGCCCGTAGAGCCGGCGGAAGACCTGGCCGACCTTGACCTCCACGTCCTCCCTGGGGAGCACGTAGGTGGCCGAGGCGCGGCTGTCCGCGGCGATCCGGTCGAGCAGCGGGGCGTTGACGTCCGTGCCCACGCCGAAGGTGAATATCCGCCGCTTGTGCGGGTTGCCCTTTTCGGCAAGCTCGCGGATGGCCGACTCCGAGGTGGTCCCCACCGTGGGCAGGCCGTCGGTGAGGAAGAGCACGATGGGCAGCATGCCCTCGGCGGGCTTCGGCCGCAGGGCCTCGACCAGGGCGTCGTGGATGTTGGTGCCGCCGCTCGGCGCGATCCGGGCGATGAACTTCCGGACGGCCGCGATGCTCTCGGCGTTCTTGGCCACCGGACGGTCGGCGAAGGGGCTCACTCCCTCGTTGTAGGCGATGACGTTGAAGGCCTCGCCCTCGGCCAGGCCCTCGAGCACCTGGAGCGCCGCCTTGCGGGCCTGCTCCATCTTCTCGCCGCCCATGCTCCCGGAGCGGTCGAGGACCACGGTCACCTCGCGCCGGATGCCCGGCGCCTCGCGCCCCGCGGCGCCGTCGGCGCGCGGGGGCAGTCCGGCGAGCAGCAGGAAGTAGCCGCCGCCGGTCTTCGGATCGGGATAGGCCAGGAGCGAGGCCGACGGGCCGCCCGCGGCGCGCTCCAGCAGGTAGGAGAGCTGGAAGGGCCCCGGCTCGGTCCGGGCCTCGGCGGAGAGCCGCACGGTCACCGCGCGGGCCTCGGCCCTGACGGTCTCGAGCCGGTGGCTCGGCGAGTAGACCGTGGCGATGGCCCGCTTGGCCTTCACCGTCAGGAGCACGTCCCAGGGCACCGAGTACTCGAGTGACTGGGTGCGGGGGATGAGGTAGTCAACGCGGTCCCCGTCGGCGCGCAGCACCTGCTCGTAGACCAGGCGGACCTTCTGGGCCCCGCCAGGCTCGACCGGGAAGACGCTCGAGCGGATCAGATTGCAGCCGATGAACTCGAGGAGCGCCGGATCGCGCATGGAGGCGACGATCTGACGATAGGTGCGGTCGGCCTCCTCCCTGGGCAGGAGCCTGGCCGTCGGCTCCTTGGCGGCGCCCTGGAAGGAGAAGCCGCGCACCACCGCGCCCTCGGGCACGGGCACGGCCAGCTCCGCCTCGGCGCGCGCGCCGCCGGGGTTCCGCAGCGAGATGTCGAGCGTCGTGGTCGCCGCCTGCTCGAGGATCTCCACCCGGGCCTCGACCCCGGTGATCTCCACCGCGCGGACGTTGGGCAGCGCGAAGGCCCGGGCCTGGGGCACGACGACGTTCCCCGCCCAGGGCCGCGCGGCCCAGGCGGCGGCCGAGGGCTCCGCCGCGCGGGAGTCGGCGGCCAGCACGGCGGCCGCGAGCGCGGCGATGGTCAGACAGGCCAGTGAAAGAACCGCGAGCTTTCTCATTCGACTTCCTCCCGTTCCGGAGCTCCGCTCACGCAGGAAATATACCGGCCGAAACGGACGACCGGCGTAACCGGCCGGTAACGGCGCCGGGGGGCCATTCACCGCGGAGACGCAGAGGCGCAGAGCCAAGCGACCTCGGGTAAGTAATTAGCGAGCAGCAACAACGGCCATGTCTCACACGGAGCCACGGAGCCACGGAGACAACAAGAGCCGAGTCTGCCGTTCTCTGTGGCTCCGTGGCTCTGTGTGAGCAAAAGCTCTATCGGTTGCGGCCGAAGACCGTTCTGGGTGTTTCGGTTCCGTGAGCCATCCTCATTCACCACTACTTACTTGTGGTCGCTTGGTTCGCGAGCGCGGCAGACAGTCTTTGACGGACGAGGGCCCGGCCGCGAAAGGCATCTCATCTTTTCTCTGCGTCTCCGCGACTCGGCGGTGAAGATCGTCCCCCGCAAGGGCCTTGGCCGGCGCCACTGCCGGGACTCGCGTCCCGTCGGCGGCCGTTTACAATGCGCCGGCTTCGAGAGGGTCGGAGAACGCGAGGAGGACTCCCATGATCGCCGAGGTCAAACCGGGACGGGTCTTCATCGGGCGGCTGGCGCACGGGGCCGATCTGCTCGGCGAGCTCGCCCGCTTCGCGAAGGAGCATGGCATCCGCGCGGCGCGGGTCGAGGCCATCGGCGCGGTAAAGTCAGCGCGCACCGGCTTCTACGACCAGGCCGCGAAGAAGTACTCCTTCCACGAGTTCGCGAAGCCCCTCGAGATCCTGGCGCTCCTCGGCAACGTCTCGGTCAAGGCCGAAGCGCCGGGCGAGCCCTTCGTCCACGCGCACGTGACGCTTGCCGACGACCAGGGCCGGGCCTTCGGCGGCCACCTGGCCGAGGGCACCATTGTTTTCGCCGGGGAGTTCACGATGGTCGAGCTCGGCGGCGCGGAGCTGGTGCGCCGGCCGGACGAGGTCACGGGGCTGGCGCTCTGGGGCTGAGATGGTGGGCCGCAGGGCACCGCGGCGGTTGACAGGCCGACAGGCCGTCTGCCCTAACAGCCTGTATACAAAGGCGTTACGAGCTAGACGGCCGGAAGCGCACGCCGCCTCCACGAGCGGTTGCTGGCTCAACAAACCCAAAGAAGCCGCCTGAATTAGCAGTAATTAGCCTACTGACCTATTGACAAGACGGCCTTCTTGGGCTATTTGTATCGGTGCATGATTACTTTGCCGGTAGCGCCGAGCAGTTCGCACACAATGCTCCTGGGAGACGTTGCCCAGGTCCAACCCGGCTACTTCTGCCGCGGCAGGGTCCGCTCAGAGACTGGCGGCACCCACTATCTGCTCCAGGCGAGGGACGTATCCTCGGAATCCGGCGTCAGGACGGACGCGCTCGTCCGCTTCACGCCGGAGCGTAACCCGGAGCTTTACCTCGTCTCGAGGGGCGATATTCTCATAACGGCCAGAGGGCAGCGCCACTGGTTCTACCTTGTCCGGGAAGACATCCCCAACCTCCTGGCTTCGAGCGTATTCTACGTGCTGCGTCCACGGATCGAGATCGTCACCCCCGGCTACCTGGCTTGGTGGCTCGACCTATCCAAGACCAGGGCGGCGCTCGGAGTAAAGTCACAGGGCACCGGCATTCGGCTCATCGACAGACTGGCGCTGGAGAGCCTGCCGGTGACGGTGCCGCCGATGGCTGTCCAGCAGCTGATCGAGAGGGTAGTACAGCTGAGAAGGCGGGAGGCCGAGCTTCAGTGCTCCATCCAGGACAGGAGAGATAGCCTGATCCGGGAAGCCTGCTTGAGCCTCTTGAAGGAAGACCAGGGAGCCCCATGACCGACAAAGTTTCCCAGGACGAAGTCAACGAAATCCTCTGGCAGGCGTGCGATACCTTTCGCGGGACGCTCGACCCGGCGCAGTACAAGGACTACATCCTGGTCATGCTCTTCATCAAGTACATGTCCGACCTCTGGAAGGACCGGCGCGACCAGTACGCGAAGAAGTACGGCGGCGACGAGCAGCGGGTCGAGCGCGCCCTCTCCCGCGAGCGCTTCATCATGCCGGTGGCGGAGCTCAAGGACCAGGACGGCAACGTCGTGGAGTCCTACCTGGCCTGCTTCGACAGCCTCTACGAGCGGCGCTCCCGGTCGAACATCGGCGAGTTGATCAACGTCGCCCTGGAGGCCATCGAGGACGCCAACAAGGCCAAGCTCGAGAACGTCTTCCGGAACATCGACTTCAACTCCGAGCCGAACCTGGGCCAGACCAAGGATCGCAACCGCCGGCTCAACCACCTTCTGGAGGACTTCGCCAAGCCGCAGCTGGACCTCCGCCCCAGCCGGATCGGCAATCAGGACGTCATCGGCAACGCCTACGAGTACCTGATCGGCCACTTTGCGGCCGATTCCGGCAAGAAGGGCGGCGAGTTCTACACCCCGGCCGAGGTGGCTACGCTGCTGGCGAAGCTTGTCAAGGCGAGGCAGGGCGAGACCATCTGCGATCCAGCCTGCGGGTCCGGGTCGCTGCTGATCCGCACGGCAAAGGAGATCGGCTCGGAGAACTTCGCGCTCTTCGGCCAGGAGTCCAACGGCAGCACCTGGGCGCTCTGCCGGATGAACATGTTCCTCCACGAAATGGACAACGCCCGGATCGAGTGGTGCAACACCATCACCAGCCCCCACCTCGTCGACGGCGACAAGCTGATGAAGTTCAACGTGGTGGTGGCCAATCCCCCCTTCAGCCTGGATAAGTGGGGCCAGGACCACGCCGAGGCCGACACCTACAAGCGCTTCTGGCGGGGCATCCCCCCGAAGAGCAAGGGCGACTACGCCTTCATCAGCCACATGATCGAGACGGCGCTCGAGGGCGAGGGCCGGGTCGGCGTCGTCGTGCCCCACGGCGTCCTCTTCCGCGGCGGGGCCGAGGGCAAGATCCGCCAGAAGCTGGTCGAGGACAACCTGCTCGACGCGGTCATCGGCCTGCCGGCCAACCTCTTCTTCGGCACGGGCATCCCCGCGGCCATCGTGGTCTTCGACAAGTCGCGCAAGCCCTGGGACAAGGCGCGCTCCGAGCGCGACAAGGGCGTGCTCTTCATCGACGCCAGCCGCGACTTCGAGGCCGGCAAGAACCAGAACCGCCTGCGCGAGGCCGACATCGGGAAGATCGTGAAGACCTTCCAGGCCTTCAAGGCGGCCAAGGCGTATTCCCACGTCGCGACGCTCGAGGAAATCCAGCAGAACGAGTTCAACCTGAACATCCCCCGCTACGTGGACACCTTCGAGCCGGAGCCGGAGGTGGACATCCCCAAGGTGCGCAAGGAGATAGCCGACCTGGAAAGGGAACTGGCTGGCGTCCAGAAGGAACTGGCCGGCTATCTCAAGGAGCTTGGGCTGGACTGAGCCGAACGGCTGACCATCTCGTGGATGTCCACGAGATGGTGGCTGCCGCAAGTCGCAACTAATTGTAGGAGAGGGACATGCCGGGGCCGGGAATCGAGAAAGCCAAGGAGGTCTGCTGCAACTCCGGCCGCGCCCCGGCCGACCATTTCGAGGATATCCTCGGAATGGTCTTGGGCGGATGACCATACACCTCAAAGGCAAGGAGTCACACATGACGACGGCCGCATCCTACAAGGGAGTTCTGAAGCGGTACAAGGCGTCCACGGAACAAGTGCAGTGGTACTTCGATCAGGTCCCCTCACTTCTTCCCACATTTCCATACGAGGTGACGCTCGCATATCTATTCCTGCGCACCGAGAAAGCTCATAACCGGGCATTGTACTGCGGGGTAGTCAAGCTCCATCGAGCACACACCGAGATCGCCGATCAGGCCGTCAACGTTCATCATCTAACTCGTGACGGGTTTCTGGAACTCTACGGGAATGTCTTCGGCCGGCAGCTTTCCGACGCAACGGCCACGAAGATCAAGAAGGCGGAGAAGATCCGGGATCGCGTGATTCACGGAAAACATGTTGCTGATCATGAACTTCGCCAAGCGCTCATCGATGTCATCGAATATGCCGAAGCCCTTAATTCGGATGTCCAGGCAATCGGAGGATTCGAACCCTTTGGCGATCTGCGCGGATTCAAGGGAAGAGCAGAACCGATCGACAAGTCCACGACGCGCTGGCTCCTGAAGGGTATGGGGTTTGCCCTTGCCTGAAGTTGACCAACGCTTGGAATCGATGGAGGAATCCTTTGGCTCGTAACCGCCCCTACCCGCCCAGCGTGGTGCCCGGCATCCCGCGGCTGGGGAAGAAGCCTCCCGGCTGGCGCGAGGTGGCGTTCGGAGATGTGCTCCAGGTTGCCGAGCGGTCGGCCGATGTCCTTCCAGACAGGAAGTACCAGTTGGTCAACGCCAAGCGCAGCCGGGGCGGCGTCGTGCCCCGTGCGGTCCGGCTGGGCAGGCAGATCAAGACCAAGGCCCAGTTCTACGTCCGGGCCGGAGACTTCCTGATCTCGCGGCGCCAGATCATCCACGGCGCCTGCGGCATAGTGCCGGCGGAGCTCGACGGGGCGTTGGTCTCGAACGAATACAGCGCCTTGACGCCCAAGGATGGGCTGCTCCTCGAGTACCTGGGGTACTTCAGCCACTCGGTCCACTTCCAGCAGACATGCTTCCACTCCAGTGTTGGCGTGGATGTCGAGAAGATGGTCTTTGACCTGGACGCGTGGCTCGCACACCGGTTCTACCTTCCCCCGCTCGATGTTCAACGAAAGATGGTCCGCGTCCTCTCCGCCGCCGACCGCGCAGGTTCTCAGATCGAGAATCTGATAGCCGCCAAGCGGGAGCTCAAGCGGGGGCTTGCCCAGCAGTTGCTGACCGGGGAGCGGCGGTTGCCGGGGTTCAAGAAGCCGTGGTCAAGCCAGCAGCTTGGTCATATCACGACGCTGCTCTTCAGCGGGGTCGACAAGAACAGCCACGGCCACGAGACGCCGGTCCGACTCTGTAACTACACGGACGTCTACTACAACGACTTCATAACGCCAGAGATGGACTTCATGACGGCAACTGCCGATGAAGCGGAAATCGCAAAGTTCTCGCTGAAGAAGTGGGATGTGGTCATCACCAAGGACTCGGAGGAGCCCGATGACATCGCAAAACCGGCAGTTGTCTCGGCAGACATGCCGGGAGTAATCTGCGGTTATCACTTAGCAATTCTTCGGCCACACAGTGTACACGGGCCATTTCTGGCTCAGGTTCTCCGGCTCGCACAAACGCGGCAGGCGCTTCGCCGCATCGCCAATGGCGTGACCCGATTCGGCCTGGGCCAAGAGGACTTGAGCCATCTGGAGCTGCCGATTCCTGAGCCGTCTGAGCAAAGACGCATTGCCGCCATCCTCGGCGCCGCCGACCGCGAAATCGAGCTTCTGACCCGCAAGCTGGAAGCCCTCCGCGCCCTCAAGAAGGGCCTGATGCAGAAGCTGCTGGCCGGACAGGTCCCTGCCATGAGCCGGAAGGCGTAGGGCGATGAACAAGGAGCCTGCAGCAAACCGACTGACAATAAGACCGACCTTGGGCTCCGGCTCTGGGGCTGGCAGAGGCCCCTCCGCCCCGCCCCCGTCGCCCTCAGCCTCACGTTCGGTGAAGGCTGAGGGCGACGGTGACGGGGCTGCGGGGGCGGAGCCGGCCGCTCGTCGGAGATGGCTCCGACGGGGAACTCGGCCCGGGGCCGTTGGTGGGTCCCGGCAAGCGGCGTGCCAGACAGACGTCCGTCTGGCACGGCGCTTGCCCTTCGTCGCTCCGCGTTCCATCGGTCTTCCGTTCTTCCACGGAGTGAGAACTGAGGCCGCCTTCGCCCCGGAGCCCCCTCGCCGTCGTCCTCGGCCCTCGCCGACAGCGGGGCCGAGGACGACGGCGAGGGAAGCGCAGGGGCGCCCCGGACAGCCCCAGAACCAGAGGCCGAGGTCGCTCCCCGGCTTGTCCCCCAACCATTTTCCTGACATCACGAAAATGGTGGTACCTCCCGGCGGCCCGGACTAGCGAAAGCGCAGGCACCCATGCCCCCCCCCTCCTTCCAGGAAGACCACATCTCCCAGGTCCCCGCCCTGCTTCTCCTCCAAAAGCTCGGCTACAAGTACCTATCCCCCGCCGAGGCGGTCGCCGCCCGCGGCGGCCGGCTGGGCACGGTGCTCCTGGAGAGCGTCCTCGTCGAGCAGCTCCGCAAGATGAACGTCATCAACTTCAAGGGCCGGGCTTACCCCTTCAGCGAGGGCAACATCCTGGCCGGGGTGCAGGCCTTGAAGGACGTGGCCGACGACGGCCTGGTGCCCACGAACTCCAGGGTCTACGACTTGCTGACGCTCGGCAAGAGCCTGCCCCAGTCCATCGACGGCGACACCAAGAGCTTCCAGCTCGACTACATCGACTGGAAGCACCCCGAGCGTAATGTCTACCACGTCGTCGAGGAGTTCGAGGTCGCCCGCTCCGGCAGCCAGGAGGCCCGCCGGCCGGACCTGGTGCTCTTTGTGAACGGCATCCCCCTCGCCGTAATCGAATGCAAGCGCCCGGACATGAAGGACGCCCTCGACCAAGCGGTCAGCCAGCAGATCCGCAACCAGCAGCGCGACGAGATCCCCCACCTCTTCCACTACGTCCAACTCGTCCTGGCCGTCTCGAAGAACGAGGCCAAGTTCGCCACCGTGGGCACAGCGCCCAAGTTCTGGTCGGTCTGGAAGGAGCCGGAGTCGTCCGAGGAGACCGAGGCCGCGCTCCGGGAGCTCGCGCGCACGCCGCTCTCAGAGGCCGAGCTCGACCGGATCTTCGCCAGCCGCAAGGAGTGGGCCGGCGAAGAGCAGGAGGCCTATGCCACCATCGAGCGCAAGGTCACCGAGCAGGACCGGGCGCTCTACGCCCTCTGCCGGCCGGAGCGGTTGCTCGAGCTGGCTTACCGCTTCGTGCTCTTCGACGCCGGCGAGAAGAAGATCGCCCGCTACCAGCAGTACTTCTGCGTCAATAAGATCCTCCGGCGGGTGCGCGAGCTCGGCGTGGACGGTCGGCGCCGCGGGGGCCTGGTGTGGCACACCCAGGGCAGCGGCAAGAGCCTGACCATGGTCATGCTCGCCCAAGCCCTGGCGCTAGAGACCGGGATCGAGGGCCACAAGATCGTCCTCGTCACCGACCGTGTGGACCTCGACGACCAGATCTACAAGACCTTCCACCACTGCGGCACCCTGCCGATGCAGGCCGCCACCGGGCGGCACCTGGCGGAGCTCCTCAAGGAGAACAAGGCCCGGATCATCACCACGGTCATCGACAAGTTCGTCCTGGCGGCCGGCAAGGGCGCCGTCCGCGACGAGAACCCGGACATCTTCGTCCTGGTCGACGAGGGCCACCGCGGCCAGTACGGCGAGCTCCACGCCATGATGAAGAAGGGGCTGCCCAACGCCTGCTTCATCGGCTTCACCGGCACGCCGGTCATGAAGAAGGACAAGGACACCATCGCGCGCTTCGGCGGGATCATCGACACCTACACCATCGACCGGGCCGTCAAGGACAAGGCCGTGGTGCCGCTCCTCTACGAGGGCCGGCACGTCGACCAGAAGGTGGACCGGGAGCCGCTCGACGCCTGGTTCGACCGGGTGACGGAGCACTTAAGCGCCGCGCAGAAGGCCGACCTCAAGAGGAAGTTCGCCTCCGCCGACCAGCTCAACGCCGCCGAGCAGAAGGTGATGCGCATCGCCTGGGACGTGAGCGCCCACTTCCGGGAGACCTGGCAGGGCACGCCCTACAAGGCGCAGCTGGTCACCCAGAGCAAGCTCGTCGCGCTGCTCTACAAGCGCTTCCTGGACGATTTCGGCATGGTCAGCTCCGAGGTGCTGATCTCGGGCCCCGACGACCGGGAGGGCGAGGACGACGTCCACCAGAAGTCCACGGAAGCGGTCAAGGTCTTCTGGAAGAAGATGATGGACAAGTACACCAGCGAGAAGGAGTACAACCGCCAGCTGATCAGTGCCTTCAAGAGCGACGGCCCGCCCGAGATCATCATCGTCGTCGACAAGCTGCTCACCGGCTTCGACGCGCCGCGCAACACGGTGCTCTACCTGACCCGGAAGCTCGAGGGCCACGCGCTCCTCCAGGCCATCGCCCGGGTCAATCGCCTCTGCGAAGGCAAGGACTTCGGCTACATCATCGACTACCGCGGCGTGCTCCAGAGTCTGGACGCGGCGCTGGACATCTACGGCAAGCTCTCCGAGTTCGACCGGGAGGGTCTCGACGACCTGGCCACGGCGCTCACCGACGTGGACGCCGAGGTTCGCAAGCTCGCCCAGCGGCACTCGGATCTCTGGGACCTCTTCAAGACCATCCGTAACCGCATGGACGAGGAGGCTTACGAGCAGTTGCTCGCCGACCAAGCCGAGCGCGACCGGTTCTACGAACGCCTGAGCGCCTTCGCCCGGACGCTGGCCATCGCGCTCTCCTCCTCGGCGTTCCTGGAGTCCGCGCCGGCGGGGAAGATCAAGACCTACAAGGAAGACCTCCGCTTCTTCATGGGGCTGCGCTCGTCGGTCCGCAGGCGCTACGCCGAGACCGTGGACTTCAAGGAGTACGAGGCCCGCATCCAGAAGCTGGTCGACCAGCACGTGGGCGCCGGCGAGGTCGAGAAGATCACGGAGCTGGTGAACATCTTCGACGCCGACGCCTTCGCCAAGGAGGTCGAGAAGCTCGGCAGCCCAGCTTCCAAGGCCGACACCATCGCCTATCGCACTCGCAAGACGATCAGCGAACGCATGAAACAGGACCCGGCCTTCTACCGCCGGTTCTCCGAGATGCTCGAAGACGCGATCCGGAGCTTCCGGGAGCAGCGGCTCTCGGACGCCGAGTACCTGAGGAAGGTGACCGAGATCGCCGAGAAGGTGCGGAACCGCACCGGCGACGACATCCCCGAGAAGCTGCGGGACCACGAGGTGGCCAAGGCCTTCTTCGGCGTCCTGCGGGAGGTTTTCGTAGACGCAGTCGACGAGGGCGTCGACCTCGGCGAGGTGAGCACCTCTGCGAGTCTGGCCATCGACGAGATCGTCAAAGGCAACCGGATCGTCAACTGGACGCACAACCCGGACATCCAGAACCGCATGCTGCACGCCATCGAGGACTACCTCTTCGAGCTGAAGGACCGGCAGGGCCTCAACCTGACTTTCGCGGACATCGACCGCATCCTCGAGATGGTCATCGACATCGCCCGGGTGCGCTATGCTTGAGGGCGCCATCGAGACCGTGGTCGTCGAATACGCCGGAGAGCGCATTCCGGTCGCCCTGGAGCGGAAGGAGCGCCTACGCCTGTCGATCACGGTCCACCCCAACCGGACGGTGACGGCCTCGGCGCCCAAGGACCGTCCGCTGGCCGAGGTGCTGGCCCACATGAAGCGCCACCGGCTTTGGATCGTCAGGCAGCGCCGGCACTTCGAGAAGTACCAGCCCCTGCCGACGCCGAGGCACTACGTGTCTGGCGAGACGCACCTCTACCTGGGCCGGCAGTACCGGCTGAAGGTCGCCAGAAGTGCCAGTGCGGGCGTCAAGCTCATCGGCAGGTTCCTCCACGTGGGGGTGCCGGACCGCAAAGACGCGAAGGCGGTCAAGAGGGCTTTGGAAGGCTGGTACCGGCAACACGCAGCCGCCTTCTTTAGCAGGCAGATGAGCTGTTGTGCCAGGAAGTTGGAGGCGTTGGGGAGCAGGGAGCCCCAGTACAGGCTGCGTAGGATGACGTCGCGGTGGGCCAGCTGCACGCAGCGTGGGCTGATCCTGATCAACCCGAAGCTGATCGAAGCCCCTGCCTACTGCATCGATTACGTTCTGGTGCACGAGCTATGTCATCTCGTGGAGCCGAACCACGGTCCCCGGTTCTATAGGTTGCTTTCGCGTTGCTTGCCTGACTGGCAGGCCCGCAAGGCGCGACTGGACACGGTTATCCCAGGATAGCGGCCCCTCCGGATTCCGGGGGACTGTTCTGTTCTTCTGAATCTGGCGTGTTGGCGGCTGCGCTATTCGGCAGGGGGCACCCAGGGCCCGAATTGCGCCGGAACGCCCTCCACGTCCACGTCGTCGCGCGGGCCGTCCTGATCGCCGTCGCCGTCCTCGATCGCGCCGGGCCGGGTGGCGGCGTCGACGGCCTCGACCATCCTGGCGTGCAGGTCCGTGGCCCGTTCGAGCAGCCGGGCGAACCCCTTCTCGGCGCGCGCGGCGGCGAGGTCCGGATCGTTCTGGAGCATCTCCACGTCCGGGCGCATCAGATCGATCATGCGACTCAGTGTCTCGAGGGCCTTCTGGGGCTCGCCAGCCGCGCACCAGGCCCGGGCGCCCTCGGCCAGGACCGTCGCGTTGTCGGGCTGCCGCTTGAGGATGGCGGGGATGAGCCCGGCGGCCTCCTCCTTCCGGCCCAGGCCGGCGAGCATCCGGGCGCGCCGGAGCTCGAGGTCCGCGAAGGTCTGCCCGTCGGCGCCGGTCGAGACCGCCCAGCTCAGGGCCTGCTCCTGGCGCCTGAGGCCCTCCTCCTTGCGACCGCTGAGGAAGAGCGCCCAGGCCAGGGTGTCGGCGATGGCCGGCATGTCCCGCTTCACGGCCACGGCCCGCTCGGCGGCCTTGAGGGCCTCGGCCGGGTTGCGGAACTCGGCCCGCGGGCTCACCAGCTGGAACCAGGCAAGCGAATTCAGCGGCAGGGGGCTGAAGGGCTGCATCTCGGCGGCCTCGCGCAGGAGCCGGACGCCCTCCCCTCCCCGGCCGGCCATGATCAGGTGCTCGCCCAGCTTGCCAGGGACTTCGATGCCGGTGCCCTCGACCGCCTGCCGCTCGGCGGCCCTGGCCGCCTCGGCGTGCAGGCCGTGGAGCTTCAGGAAGTACAGCCAGGTGGCGCCGCCGTCGGCATAGCGGCCGATCTGCTCCGTGAAGTCCGCGAGGTCTGCGGCCGTGCGGAGCCACACGCGCCCCTCGTCGTCAGCGCCGGGTATCCGTCCGTGCAGGGCGCGGTCGATGCTCCGCTGCCAGCGCGCGGCGTCGAGGTCGAGCAGCAGACGCGCGGCCTGGCCGGCCACGGACTCGTCCCGGCTGTAGAGCATCTCGGCGACGCTCTCGTCGGCGGCCGGGACCCTTAGGAAGACGAGTGCGCGGGCGGCGCGGAACGCGGCCTCCTCGCTGCTGCGCTCCTTCCGGCACTTCCGGAGCGCCGGGACCTGCTCCGGCCCGCCGATGGCGGCCAGGGCGTCGGCGGCCCCGGCGGCGCGGGGGCCGGAGAGCAGCTCCGCGACCTTGGGCGCGGCGCTCCTGCCGACCATCGAGACCAGCGCGGCCAGGGCGGCCTCGCCGCACTCCTCGTCGGAGATGAGCTTGGCCAGCCGGTCGGCGATGGCCTTCTCCTCCGGCTCGGCGATCGCGGCGATGGCCCCGATGGCCTGGGGCCGCAGGGCCTTGTCCCCCCGGCCCTCGGCGATGGCCCAGAGGCGGTCGAGGGCCTCGCGGGCGCCGGTGGCTCCGGCGGCGTACATCGCGGTCTCCCGAACCGTGGCGTCGTCGTCTCCGAGGGCCTTGACCACCGCCGCGGCCGCCCCGGCGCGCGCGCTGCGCCCGCGGGAGGCCAGGGCCTGCAGCGCCCCGGCGCGCATCTCGGCGTCGCGGTCTCCGATCAGCTCGACCAGGCGGCGGAGCGCCTCCTCGTCGGGGAAGCAGGCCAGCGAGCCGATGGCGGCATCGCGCAGCTGCGGCTCGGCCGAGCGCGAGAACTTGAGCGCCGCCTCCAGGGCCGCTCGGCTGCGGTAGATGCGCAGCACGTTCAGGCCGAGCTCGAGCACCTGCGGGTCGGCGTCCTCGGCCAGGGCGGTCAGCACGTAGGGTTCGGACTCGCGCGGGGCGCGGCTGACCAGTTCGCCGAGCAGCTCGCCGCGGCGCTCGGCATCGGCCTCCAGGTACTGCCCGGTGAAGGAGCGCCCGAAGCCGCCCAGTCTTGCGGCGAGCGCCGGCGGCAGCTGCCAGGCGGTCTGGCGCAGCACGAGCCGGATGCGCTCGCGCACCTCCGGGTCGGCCTTGGCCTGCGCGGCCAGGAGCGCCTCGCGGGCGTCGCCGCCCATGCCCATGAGCTCGGCCGTGGCCCGCTCGCGAACCCGGAAGTCGTTCGAGCCCAGCCGGGCCACCAGCCGGCGGACGCGTTCGCCCACGTCGTCGGCCGGCGCCGTCGCCGCGGCCTCGCCGGCCTGGATGGGGAGGCGGGAGGAGCCGATGGGCAGCACGGCCATGACGGCCGTCAGGCAGAGCGCAGCGGGGGCGAGCTTCGACATTGCAGGGAAATTATACGCCGCGGAAGGCGGAAAGGTCAAGAGTCTTCTCCCCTCGAACTACCGTTCCAACCACCAAGACACCAAGCCACAAAGAGGACACCAAGGACGGCGCGAAACCTCCCTGCGCGGGCAGAAACGCATCGCAGATGCGGGCGTTATCGCCGCGGACGCTGGCCTACCAGTCGTAGAGCCGCAGGTACCGGTAGTAGACCTCCAGGGTCATGGCCCCCAGGGCGGTGGCCATGGTCCGGCCCGAGGCGTGCCCGCCCGGCGGCCAGGAACCGTCGTCCTCGCCGCCGGCCGCCTGGGTGGCCAGCAGTTCGCGCTTCATCGCCGGGTTCCAGCGCTTCCAGTAATCGCCGCCCATCTGGAACATGGGCACGGTGGAGTGATAGAGGAAGTAGACGTTCGAGAAGTCCGGGTTCGCGCCGCGCAGCTGCGTACGGGCCGCGACCCCGGCCATGTCGCGCAGGCGCAGCTTCTCCGTGTCCGACAACGAGTCGTAGCGGGCTCCGTAGGCCTTGACGTAGCCTTCGTGGATCTCGTCGGCCTTCTTGCGGATCTCATCGTCGGTGGGCTCCTTGAAGTCCTCGGGCGGCAGACACCCCAATAACAGGTTGGCGGGGCCGAAGGCGTGCCGGTCGTCCGGCCGGGTGCCGGTGTATAACCGCATGACCAGTCCGGCCGCGACCATGGTGTTGGAGCCGTAGGCCCCCATGCCTCCGTCGCGATAGGCGAAGCGCCCTCCCGCCCATTGCGAGCCCGAGCCCTTGCCGACGCTGAGGTTCTGAGCCCGGTCGAGCCAGTTGACGATGCCGTTGAAGGCGTTGCCGTCGACCCGCAGGCCGGCGATCCTGGCGCTCTTGAGCGCCAGGCAGTTCCAGACGGTCACCGAGGTGTCGCTGGCCGTCCGGCTGCCGCCCCAGCGCTGGATGCCCGCCGAACGGGATGCGGAGCTCTCGTGGTTGTAGTCCCATCCCAAATAGGGGATCTGGCTCTTCACGCAGCAATCGACGCCCTTCTGCGCCGCGGTCCGCAGGGCGGCGTCGAAGTCGTCGATCCGCCCGGAGTCCCCGGCCCCGGCCGACCCGCCCAATCCGGCCATGCCGCAGGCTTCGGCCAGGGCCCCGGGCCGGGCGCAAGGCGCGGCGACGAAGTCGGCTCGGCAGAGAGCCGTCGAGGAGCCGCAACGCCGCGAACGGCCCGGCGCCGTCCCCAACCCTTCGGGCCGGGGGCGGCTGGGCGCGGGCCTTCGTTGTTCGTCGTCGCCGTGTCGCTTTGGACACGGCCCGCCACACAGATGGCGGGCAAGCTTCCTCCTCGCGCCTCGGCCGGCGCCCAGCCGCCCCCGGCGCGCCCCACCCAGGTTTCCGGGCGCACTCTTACTGATCGTCGCATAAATAGCGTCAACTCTTCCGCCGGTTAAGGGGAGGAGGAGGAAAGGGCCTTTATCTGGCATGACTGGCGTGAATGGCGGAGGATGCGTTCGCTGGAATTGAAGGCGCGAGGGTGGTCTCAGCGCGAGATAGGTGAGGCACTGGGAGTGCGCCACGAAACCGTAAGTCGTTGGCTTTCGCACTAGAATGATCCTGAAGCACTATGGGCCAAGCCCCGATCTGGACGGCCGCCAAAGCTCTCTCAGGCCCAGAAGCGTTTGATCCCAGAGTTTTTGTGGCATGGGCCTGAAGCCTGGGGTTTTCGTGGGCAAGTGTGGACGGCGGCGCGTGTAACACGCGTTATCGCCGAAGAGTTCGGCGTCGTCTATCACAAGTCTCACGTCGCCAAACTTCTACAGGCGCTGCATTGGACGCCTCAAATGCCAATCCGCCGTGCAATCCAACGCGATGAGGAGGCTATCCAGCGGTGGCGATGCAAGACGTGGCCAAGGCTATCAGCACGAGCTCAACGAGAGCGTCGCGACTTGGTATTCATAGACGAATCGGGCTTCTACCTGCTGGCAGGGGTAGTCAGAACCTATGCCCCGGAAGCTCAGACTCCGGTCCTGAGGGAGAAGCTCACGCGAGATCACTTGTCAGTCATGGGCGGCATGACCCCACAAGGCAGAATCTACACCTTGGCACGACAGGAGCCCCTGAACGGCCTGCATTCGATCGAGTTTCTTATTCACCTATTACATGTCGCCGGCCCGAAGCTCTTGGTGATATGGGACGGGTCACCCATTCATCGCCGCATCGAACTCAGGCAGTTCATCACCCAAACACACGGCGCCATATGGGTTGAATTTCTTCCGGGCTACGCTCCTGACCTCAACCCATGGGACGAGGGAGGCTGGCACTATCTCAAGCATGTCGAAATGCGCAATCTCGCCTGCCGAGACCTGGAGGACTTGCACGAGCAATTCCACCTTGCCGTAGCCCGCCTGCGTCGCAAGTCATACTTGATCCCGTCCTTCTTCGCACAAGCGGGATTGACCATCCGACACAGTTGACGCTATTTATGCGACGATCTGTAAG
>CALGYR010000126.1 GCA_937935355.1 uncultured bacterium
CAAGCGGGATTGACCATCCGACACAGTTGACGCTATTTATGCGACGATCTGTAAGAGCTGCCGGCAAGAACCTCGGGACGGGCCTGCCTGCCAGGGCGATTCGGCAGCCGGAATTGGTCTGGCCGTAGGGGCGACCCGCCGGGTCGCCCCTACCTGGGTCGATCAGGACCGTACCGAGGTTCTTTCCGGAAGCTCTTATGCTGTGCGACGCGTATGAGCTACAGGGGAGTGACCCGCCCAGGAGGCAGCCGGCCGCCCCCGCCCCCTCCACCTCCGCCGCCTCCGACCGGAGAACCCATGGTGGGAGCCGGCTTGGTCCGCACCTCGATGTCCACGCATCCGGTGAGCGCCTTGCCCTGCCAGCCGGCCTCGCCCTCGGCCAGCCGGGGCTGATAGACCACCTGCAGCGTGTATTTGCCGACGGGCAGGGCCTTCCGGGCCTGGGCGCCGCCCGCGCTCTCTTCGAAAGACCAGTTGGAGTCGAACTCCATCAGGCAGTTGCCGTGGCTGCCCCGGACCAGCCGCACCGGGGGGACGCGCGAAGCGATGTCCTTGGGCAATCCGGACGCGTCGAACCTGGCCACCAGCGACTTGCCTCCGTCCTTGCGCGTCACCAGAATCCGGAAGTCGGGCAGCAGGAGCGACGCGTGCAGCAGGGTCAGCTCGGTCTCGCCGGCATTTCGGAGGTAGAGGGCGAACTTGAGGCCCTCCCCCTCGAAGAAGACGTTCCTGACTGCGGGCGTGTCGCCCCGACCGGTGGGCACCAGGCCGAGCTGCAGTCCGTCGACGGCCTCCCCCCAGCCGAAGGGGTCGGCGGCCGGGCTTTGAGCCTTCTGCTCTGGCCTGTTCGCGTCTTCACCGGCGCTCGCGGAGGCCAGGGTCAAAGCGGCGATCGCGGTCGCCTCCAGGATGATGGCTCTCGACATTGCAGTTCTCCTACATGTCCTCGAGGGTGCCCGGGGCCGGCTGCGGGTTGCGGTCGGGCATGAGCTCTTCCGGGACCTTCATCCCCTGGCCCATGGGCCGGGGGGCGGGCAGTCGGCCGCCGGGTCCGAGCAATCCGCGCCCGGGCATGTCCTTGAACTCGCCGGAGAGCTTGATTTCGACCTCCTGGCTCTCGACCGTTCCCCTCCAGACCTTGCCGGGCACCGGCCCCGGCTGGAGGTTGTCGAAGGCCTGGGGGTTCTCGTCCTTGTATGCGTACCTGACGCGGATCTTGTACGTGCCCTCCTTGGTGAAATGGACCGCCAGTCTCGTCACGGCGGGGGGATTGCCCGCGATCCTGATCTCGAGCGCCTTCTTCTCGCCCGGGGCCAGTTCGGGGTAGTTGGCCAGGCCGGGCAGCATGGCCATCATGTCCCTCATTTGCGCGCCGCGCCGGACGCCGTCGCCCGAGGCCTCCAGGCTGATCTGATCGCCCAGGTAGCGCTCGACCGGCCAGAAGACCCGAAGCTTCTCCCTGGAGGCGTTCTCGAACGTCAGGGTCAGCTTGATCTCTTCGCCGGCCCTGGCCTCGGACTTGTCGGCCGCGAGCGAGACCTTGAGGCCGTCGACGGCGGCCGGCTCGTCCGCCTTGGGGGCGCCTGGCTTCGCTCCGTCCGTGGGGTCGGCCGGCCCGGTCTGCGCGGCCGTCCCCGGGGCGCCGGAGGCGTCCTCCGCGGAGGCTGCGCGCACCACCCAAGGCGTGACCGCGCCCAGCAACGCTGCGGCGGTCACGGCCGCGGCCACCATCTTGATCTTGGTCCAGAACATCGCTTTCAGAGCTCCTTCCGTCAAAGCCAGCACCGGGGCTCCGACCGCGGCGCCCTTCGCCGCGGCTGCCACCGAGCCAATCAGTGATTCGGGCGCGGCCGCCGCCGCGTGGGCGAGCAGCAGTGCCCCTAGCGCCGCCGCCCCCGGCGCGCGCTCGCGCGACCCGAGGCGCTCCCTGAGTCGTTCGAGCCCCCGGGCGCAGCGCGTAGCGAGAGTGCTTTCGGGCTGGCCGAGCCGCGCCGCGGCCTGGCTCTGCGAGAGCCCCTCGAAGTAGCAGAGCACCAGCGCCCGACGCTGCACCGCCGGCAGCGTGTCGAGGGCCTGGTCCAGCCCGCCGGCCAGTTCCTTCCAGCGCCGGTCTTCGGCCGGTGCGGCTTCGCTCGCGGGGCGCATCACGGCCGCCTCCTTTTCGTGTCGGGCCTGTCGCCGCCTGGCGCGGGCCGCGTTGCGGGATACCAGCACGGCTGTCCGATGCAGCCAGCCGCCGACATCGCCTTCGTCGGTCAGCGCGCCCGCCCTGCGCAGCAGAACCATGAATGTCGCCTGGGCGGCGTCCTCGGCGTCCGCGCCGCAGCCCAGCAGCCGCCGGCAGGTCTCCATCACCATGCCGGCGTGGCGCCTGGTCAGTTCCTCGAACGCCACGGAGTCTCCGGTCAAGTGGGCCTTGAGCAGTGCGCCATCGCTTCTTGGGTTCGCCACAGCCGCTTCCTTTCGGGCCTCTGCCCTCTCATGTCCGCCCGCTCTCCGGAGCTCGCAGGAATTATCCGGGGAAATCTGCGCCACACAATGCTCGTCATCCAAGTCGTTGCCGCACAGGTTGTTGCGCAAAATGGCGGGACTCCCGGCCGGAGCTCGGGAGTCCCGCGGAATAGGGGTGGGGAAGGTCCTCTACGGGGTGTTCGTCATGAGGTGACGCTCATCCTTCCCCGCCCAATCGGAAGGGCGACAAGATCAGTTCTCGGAGGCCGTCACGCCGTCACTGACCGGCTCGCGCCCGGCCTTTCGAGCGTCGTGTTTCGGCGCGCCGGAGGCCTCGGACCTCAGCTGCCTCAGGGCGTCGCGCAGCTGGCGGGCCATCACCAGGCTCCTGGTGGTGAGGTGCGCACGGGACTTCGACTCGGGAACATCGGAGAGAAGCTGTTCCAGTTGCTCGGCGAGCGACTCCGCCGTGGGGGCGAGCCCCTCGACCAGCTCCCGGCGGGCCTCGTCCAGGAGGTTCTGCTTCGCCGAGGTCCGGACGTGCTTCTGACGCTTGCGCCCGGCCTCGATGGCCTTCACCACTTCGGTGACGTCGAGGCTGGCCTTCGAGAGCAGGCCCTCGCAGCCGGCCTCCACCAGCATGCGGACCCGCGGGGTGGCCGGCTCCACGGCCACGGCTATCACCACCGTTCCAGGCCAGTCGGCCTTGACGGCCGCGGCCAGGTCCTCGCCGCGCATTTTGGGCATCTCCAGATCGGTAACCATGGCGTCGAATGGCTGGCTGCCAATCATCTTGAGCGCCGCCTCGCCATCGGCGGCGGACTCCACCTCGTAGCCCTCGCCCCGGAGCGATTCGCTGAGGATCTCGCGGAAGAGACGGTCGTCATCGACCACCAGCACTCTCGCCTTGGCGTTGCCGGACATCGCGCACCCCTTTCCAGCCGCTCTTCGGCTTCCCCTTCCGTCCTGGGGAGGGGCGGTTGCCCATCCTCAACCGCCCTCTCCCCGTCCCCACCTGACCGCTGCCCGCTTGGCGTCTTTGTCCTTCCAATGAGCAAAAAGCAAGGTGCGGGCCACAGACATGGGCCTGCGGGAGATTCTGCAAGTGGCGTAAAAGCGAAGCTTTGCGCACGTTATCTGGATGTGTTACGATGTCGTGCCTCAGCTTCAAAATGTGGCACATGCACCATTATGAGGCATAATGGTGTGTGTCGTTTCGAAGCAGTGACCTATTGCAGGTTGTGTTGGACCATCAGGCGATAGAGGCGATTCCTGGGGATATCCAAAATACGGGCGGCTTCGCTCTTGTTTCCCTTGGCCACTGTGAGCGCCCTGCTGATCGCCTCGTGCTCGGCGGCTTCGAGCGTGGCGGGAGGGTCTGCCGGGAGCGCGGATGCCGTTGCCGGCAAGGGCTCGGCCCGCTGCGCGGCCGATGGCTCGCGCACTTCCGGAGGCAGGTCGTCGATGGCCAGCTCGGGCCTGTCGCCCAGGGCGAAGGCCCGCTCGATGACGTTCTCGAGCTGGCGGATGTTGCCGGGCCAGCGGCAGGCGGCCAGGGCCGCGAGCGTTACGACCGGCACCTTCTTGGGAACCACGCCGTAGTTCCTGCTGAACTTCTGGTTGAAGTGCTCGACGAGCAGCGGGATGTCCTCTCGCCGCTCGCGCAGCGGCGGCACGTCGATGCGCACGACGTTGAGCCGGTAGTAGAGGTCCTCGCGGAGCCGTCCCTCGGCGATGGCCTTCTCCGGGTCGCGTCCGGTGGCGGCGATGACCCGGGCCTGGACCTTGACCGGCGTCGTGCCGCCCACCGGCGAGACCTCGCGCTCCTGGAGGACGCGCAGCAGCCGGGGCTGGAGTTCCAGATCCACCTCGGTGACCTCGTCGAGGAAGAGCGTGCCCGACCCCGCGGCCACGAAGAAGCCCGGGCGGTCCTCAGCCGCGCCCGTGAAAGAGCCTTTGAGGTGCCCGAAGAGCTGGCTCTCGAGCAGCGTGCGCGAGACCGCCGCGCAGTTGAGGCCCAGGAACGGGGCCTTGGCCGACGGGCCGCGCGCGTGGATGGCCCGGGCGATGACCTCCTTGCCCGTGCCGCTCTCCCCGACGATGAGCACGTTGCTGCGATTGCCGGCGACCTGCTCCACGGTGGAGATGACCCGCAGCATGGCCTGGCTCCGGCCCAGTAGCGGGCGGAGTTGTCCGGCCGCCGCGGCGGTCAGCTCCTCGCGCAGGCGCCGGTTCTCGGCGCGCAGTTCCGCCAGGTGCGCCAGGCGCGCCAGCAGCGACTGCATGGCCGTCAGCTCCGGAAACTTCTCCAGGAAGTCGTAGGCCCCGGCGCGCATGGCCTCCACCGCGGTCTTGACGTCGCCGTGGCTGGTGAGGATGACCACGTCGAGATCGGGGTGGTCGGACTTGAGCTTCCTGAGCAACTCCATGCCGTCCATGCCGGGCATGCGCAGGTCGCTGATGACCGCGTCGAAATCCCCGGCGGACAGGAGCTTGAGGGCCTCCTCCGGGTCCGGGGCCTGCACGGCGGAGTGGCCCCACTTGGAGGCGAGGTTGAGCACCAGCCGGCGGACCGGTTCCTCGTCGTCGACGACCAGCAGGCGCAGAGGCATGGCTCGAAGAATACCTAAGGAGCTCGAAAAGTTCAAGGGGAGCGCGACGGATGAGCCTCCGCCGGATGGCCTCCTTCCCGGAGAATATCGGGTGGATATCCGGTGTTCTGGCCATAACATGGGGCCTGCGGGGCGCCCGCGGGGCGCCGCCGCTCGGCGGGGGATCTTCGGCCGGGAGGATCGACCATGGCGGGACAAAAGAAGGAACGCCGCAAGGGCGTGCGTCTGACCTCCAGGAAGAGCGGTGCGGGGGCCTTCAAGTGCGGCAAGTGCGACGCGCTGCCGCCGCAGGCCCTGGTGGCCGACGTGAGCGAGGACGGCGTCCATCTGCTCTTCGACTGGCCCGCGGAGACGGACTTCCCCCTTCAGGTCGGCGACGGGATGGGCTTTCACCTGAAGGTCGAGGGCGCCGAACAGGGCTTCGAGCTCTGGAGCATCGTCCGGCGCGTCGATCCGCGGGACGAGCGCGGCCAGGTGGGCGTGGGCGTCGAGTTCACCGGCCTCGATCCGGTGGCGCGCGCCGCGCTCCAGAAGACCCTGGTCTCGATGGCCATGACCAGGCTGCGCACCTGGAGAGCCGACGGCCAACCGGTGAGCGTGGGCGTGGATCCGTCCCCGGCGCCCGAGGCCGGCAGCCGCCGCAAAAGGTTCAGCGAGAGGCTGAGCCCCGGTGCGGCCGGGGCTGCTCCGAAGGCGCCAGCCGCCGCTTCCGGGCCGCGCCGCAAGCTCTTCCTCGGCGAGATCCTGGTCAGGCAGGGAGCGCTCGACGCGGACCGCTTCGGCCGCTTCCTCTCCGCCGAATTCAAGGGCAACCGTCCGCTGGGGCAGGAACTGCTCGAACGCGGCCTGACCACCGACGCGGCCATCGCCAGGGCGCTGGCCGAGCAGGCCCGGCTGCCCTACGCGGACCCCGCCGCGACGGCGCCGGACGTGGCGCTGGCCTCCAGGCTGCCGCGGCACGTCTTCGTGAAGCACCGGTGCGTGCCCCTGGGAGAGGAGGGCGGGGCGGTGGTGCTGGCCATGTCCGCGCCCCCGGACCTCAAGGAGCTCGAGGCCCTGCGCGAGGGATTGGGCCGCCGGGTCCGGGTGCGCATCGCTCCGGAGTCGGAGCTGGCCAAGTGGCGCAAGCGGGTCTTCAACGAGGACGCCTCTCCGTCCGGGGCACTGCGCTTCCACGCACAGCTCCGCGTGGAGTATCGCCTGATGGACGCCGCGCGTCGCATGCTGGAGGGCTGCGAGGCCGGCTTCGGACTGACCCAGGAGATATCGGCCTCCGGACTTCTCCTGGCCAGCCGGCTTCCGAGTGGCGTGACCCCGGAGCGTATCGTGGGAGATGGGCTGTTGCTGGACCTGTTGGTCGACTGCCCGAGCCTCAGCGCCCCGCTGAACCTCTTCTGCGTCCCGCAGAAGATCGAGGCCGGCAAGACCGGGGGCGAGCACCTGATCTCCTGCCGGATCGACGGCTTCGCGCCGGGCGGCGAAATGGATTGGGCGCGGGTGTGCATGGTCCACGGCACCCACCGCTTCCGGCCGCAGAAGACCGCGCGCTGAACCGGCTCCTTTCCGATCGAGCCCGGAGGGTTTCCCGCATGTCCGGAAGGAACGTCCAGTCTCTCGACGAGCTCCTCGGCCTGATGGCCGCCTACGAGGAGGCCATCGGAGAACTCTACGTCCTCTTCGCCGACAAGGTGCCCGGCCGGGCGGCCTTCTGGCGGCGTCTCGCCGGAGAAGAGCGGGGGCACGCCGGGATGCTGGGCAGGCTGCGGACCATCGCCGCCGGCGGTGTCCTGGGCGTGGAGGACTGCGAGGCCAAGACCGCGACCGTTCGCCGGGCGCTCGAGTCCGCCAGGCTCCGGGCGCAGGACGTGCTCCAGAACGGGGTTTCGGCGGTCCGGTCCCTGGCCATGGCCCAGGAGATCGAGACGGCCATGAACGAGGCCCGCTTCTTCGATCAGTTCAGCTCGGCATCCGACCAGGCCGCCGACACCCTCGACCGGCTGCGCGAGTCCACCGACGACCACGCCCGGAAGATCGCCGAGCTGATCCGGGAGCGCGGCCGGTACAGCGGCCTGGTCGACCGCGGCGCCATCAGCGACGAGCAGCTCGAGGAGGCCATGCGCGCCGCCGACGCCAAGGGCGTCAGTGTCGAGTCCGTGCTGAACACGGCCTTCGACGTGGGCCGCGACGAGGTCCTGGCCAGCCTGGCCGACTTCCACGGCTGCGCGCCGGCCAGGCTGGGCTACAGCTTCGTTCTGTCTGACGATCTGCGCTCCGCGGCGCTGGCCTGCCAGGCCCGGCTCCGCGCCGCCCGGGCCATCCCGGTGGGCCTCAACGGCAACAAGGTCGTCGTGGCCATGGCCGACCCCAAGGACGTGGTCGCCCGCGACGAGGTCCGCGCGCTCTTCGACGGCCGGCGGGTGGAGTACCGCGTGGGCCTGCTCGAAGAGATCGAGGCGGCCTTCAAGACGCTCGACCTGCCCGTCGGGGAGCCCTCCGGCGTTTCGGAGGAGCCGGAGGACGACGTCGATGCGGCGGTCATCGAGGACGACAGCGAAACGGCCAGGTTCATCAACCGGCTGATCGAGGAAGCCCACTCCCGCGGAGCCTCCGACGTCCACGTCGAGCCTTCGGCGCAGGGTGAGGTGGCCATCCGCTTCCGGATCGACGGTGCGGTCCGGAGAATGATGACCCTGCCGCGGCGCCAGCGCGGTGCGTTGCTCTCGCGCCTCAAGATCATGGCCGACCTGGACATCACCGAGCGCCGCCTGCCGCAGTCCGGGAAGATTCGCATGGCGCGCTGGGGCGGCGTGGACATCGAGGTCCGCCTCGAGACCTATCCCACGGCGGCCGGCTCCGAGGACGCCTCGCTGCGCCTCCTCGCGGCGGCCACGGCCAAGCCGTTCCAATCTCTGGGGCTCTCCGAGCGAAATCTGGCCGAAATGGCGCTGCTCATCGAGCAGCCCCACGGGATCATCCTCTGCGTGGGCCCCACCGGCTCAGGCAAGACCACCACGCTGCACAGCGCCCTGGCCCGCATCAATCGCGAGGACATGCGCATCCTCACCGTCGAGGACCCGGTGGAGATCGCCCAGCCGGGGCTGCGCCAGGTGCAGATCAGCCCCAAGGCTGGGCTGACCTTCGCGACGGCGCTGCGCTCCTTCCTGCGCGCCGACCCCGACGTGATCATGGTCGGCGAGATGCGCGACCGCGAGACCGCCGGCATCGCCGTCGAGGCCAGCCTCACCGGCCACCTGGTCTTCTCCACGCTGCACACCAACAGCGCGCCCGAGACCGTGGTGCGGCTGCTGGACATGGGCATCGACCCATACTCGTTCGCCGACGCGCTGCTGGGGGTGCTCGCCCAGCGACTGGTGCGCACGCTCTGCTCCAAATGCCGCGTGCCCCGGCAGCTCGACGCCGAAGAGGTGGAACTGCTGCGCACCGAGTACGGCTCTGCCGCCCTGTTCGACGCCCTCAAGGTCGTTCCCGGGTACCGCGTCAACTCCGCCCGGCAGGGCGGATGCAACGACTGCAACAGCCTCGGCTACCGGGGACGCGTGGCCGTGCACGAGCTCCTGGTCGCCTCCGACGAGATCCGGGCGCTGGTCTCCAAGCGGTCCGGGGTCGCCGCCATACGCGAACTGGCGGTCAGCCAGGGCATGCGCACCCTGCGGCAGGACGGCATCGAGAAGTTTTTGGCCGGCCACACCACCATGGAGGAGGTCCGGGCGGTCTGCAGCCGCTGAGTCGCTTGATTCTCCGGCCGCTTGCCCGCACAATCGGGCGGTCCACCCGCTAGAAGTCGGAGGATCCCCGTGAGGCCTGCCCGTCCCGCCCGTGCGATAGCATTGCTCCTTTTGGCCTGCGCCGCCGCAGCGTCCGTCGCCTGCGCCGACGAACTGACGCTCACGAACGGCGACCGCCTGACCGGCAAGGTCGTGCGCATCGAAGGCGGCAAGCTCTTCTTCAAGCCCGATTACGCCAGGGAGATGCAGATCGATTTGAAGACGGTGCACACGCTCGAGACCACCGAGCCGGTCTCGGTGCACCTCAAGGACGAGACCGTGCTCAAGGGCCGCGCGCACCTCTCCGGGGACGGGCTGCTCGAGATCGAGAACGCGGCGCTCTTCGGACCGGTGGTGGTGGACTGGGGGCAGGTCAAGGCCGTCAACCCCCCGCCGGTCGCCTGGCACGGCAGCGCGGTGCTCGGCGGCGTGCGCCACTCCGGAAACGTCGACGACGCCAGCGTCTCGGCCGCGCTTGACGCCACGCTCCGCAGCGAGAAGAACCGCTTCCGCGCCAAGGTGCTCTACAACTACGCCGAGACCGAAGGGATCATGACCGCGCGCAACACCTACACCCAGGCCAAGTACGATTACTTCCTGGTCTGGCGCCTTTATGCCTACACGGCCAACGAGACGCTCTCCGACCGCTTCCGCGACCTGTCGCTGCGCACGGTCTCCGGCGCCGGCCTCGGCTACGACTTCCTGGACCGGCCGGACGTGTTCCTGGAGGTCGAGGGCGGCGGGGCCTACGTCAACGAGAACTACATCGACGCCGAGGACAAGGAATACTTCACCGCCCGGGGAAGCCTGCGGCTGCGCTGGACGATCCTCGGGCGGGTGACCCTGGCCGACGAGTACAGCTATCTGCCCGACGTCGGCACCAACAACTACCTCATGCGCAACGAGGCCTCGATCGGCTCGCCGCTGGGCGCGGGGTGGTCGCTCAAACTTTCGAACGTCATCGACTTCAACAGCGAGCCGCCGGACGACCGGCGCCGCACCGACACCCAGTGGGTGCTCGGGCTGCAGTATCAGTTCTGATTCGGACCGGAAGTTCCGGGCGGATCAGCCGCGGGCGGCCGCGGCCCTGGACGTCGCCATCGTGAGGTAGAGCCGAGAGAGCCACCAGGCCTCCCACCCGGCCCAGCAGAGCATGGCCAGCGCCAGCACCAGCGTGGGCAGGCCGAAGAGCTGGTCGCGCAGCGCGCTCCTGGCCGGATTGGCGACGTCGTAGACGACCTCGAACACCGGGATCTCGCCGGCCGCCATGGTCCGCTCGGCGAAGTCGCCGTACTGGAGCCGGGCCAGGAGCCCGCCGGTCAGCGCCGCCCTGGTCTCGGCGCCGCCCTCGGGGCGGAGCGTGCAGGTCATGGCCATGCCCAGCGGCGTGCGCCTGACCTCCTCCATCGGGACGGGTTGCATGGCGACGCGCGCGGGGCTGAGCAGCCGCTGGAAGTTGAGCAGGGCGTCGGGCATCTGCACCAGGCACAGGGCCAGGACCAGCAGCGAGAAAGCCAGGCCGCCCCAGGCCAGGAGCTGACCTCCAGGCGAAGCGGCGCGGGCCGCGGCCCGCGAAGTCCTGGCCGGCCTCGTTCTGCCGGGTGCCCCGGAGGGCCGGGCGGCCGGGGCCGCGGCGGGCGCGGACGGGGGCTTCGAGACCGGGACCGTCCGGCGCGGCGGGGCGGGCGGGGCGAGGGGGCCTTCCACCACGGCCGCCATGCCCATCCGGGTGCTGTTCCGGCCCAGGCAGTCGGCGCAGAGCATCTCGCCGTCGACGATCCGGGCGCGGCCGACGCCGAGCGCGGTCCGGGCGATGCTGCCCGAGCAGCGCGAGCAGAACTCGAGCCCGAGCTCCGCGGGCCGTCCGGCGGCGGCCGGCGCCAAAGGGGGCGCGACCGGGGTCCGGCGCTGCATCACCGGGACGGGGATTGGGGCGGGGGCCGGGGTCGGAATCGCCGCCGGCGGCGCGGGCGCCTCCGGGGGCGGATACGCGCCGGGTGCGGCAGACGTGGCAGATGTGGCAGATGTGGCAGGCGGGTTGGACGGGGCAGCCATCGCGACGGGCTCGACGAACAGCCTGGTGGCAGCGTCGTCGGCCGGGGTCTCCGCGCGAAGCTCCATCTCGACGGAGCCGATCCGCAGGCGGTCTCCGGGCTTCAGTTCGGCCTTGAGCACGCGGCGGCCGTTCACGAAGGTGCCGTTGGCGCTGTTCAGATCCCTGACCGTGAATCCGCCGGGCCCCGACAGAATGACGCAGTGCCTGCGGCTCGTTCCGCCGTCGGCCAGGCAGATGTCGCAGTCCTTGACCCGGCCGATGGAGGTTTCCTGTCCGTCTTCGAGAGGCCAGGAGGTCCCTTTGGATTTGTCCGAAACGTTGACCAGTTTGTTCATCGATGCCTGTCCGAAGCTCCGAGATGTCCGGCCCCCCTATATATTCGCCGATGGCCGTCGTTCGGCTGATGGAAAATGCCCGAAAATACGTCGGGTGGCAGCCTTGGACCTCCAAGGGTTGACTGGCGAGCGTTCGCCGGCCAGACATCCTCTGAAGATTCGTGCACCATCCGGCGCCACCGCTTACCCGGGCTTTTCCGATCCCGTCGGCGGGCCTGCCCGAAAGCCCGGCCCGCAGGAGCGTTGGGGCACCCCCAAGCCCCGGCCGTCTCCTTTCTACCTTGATTTCCGCGGCGCCCGTCCCACAATTATCTCCTCGAAAGGAGTCCTGCATGAGCCTTACCGTTCTGTGGTGCGACGAGTTCGTGCGCCTCGACCCGTTCGAGGGCGCGGCGCTCGACGGCGAGAACCAGGCGCCGGAGGCCCCGCCGGTGCGGCTGGCCGCGGCGCGCAATTCGGCCGTTAGCTTCCAGCTGCTGGTCGGCCCGGTCAAGGGCGGCCGCGAGGCCCTGGTCGGACCGGGCGGGCTTTCCGGTCCGGCGGGGGCGCGGATCCCGGCCTCGCAGTTCGACGTCTTCGTCGAGTGGTATCACTCGATCGACGGCAAATGGTGGCCCGACGCGCTCGTGCCCCAGGACCTCTCCGGCGGCTCGACTCCGGCGCTGCGCCGGCAGATGGGCCTGCCCGGTGCGGCCAGCTTCGCGGGCTTCTGGGTCGACCTGCACGTGCCGGCCGGCGTCCGGCCGGGCAGCTACTCGGGCGCGATCGCGGTGCGCTCGGGCCAGGAGGTCGTCCAGGTGCCCGTGAGCCTGGAGGTCTCGGCCGTCCGGGTGCCCGACGAGCCGGCGCTCGACGTCTCCTTCAACAACTACGTGGACTCCGTCTCGGCGCCGTACGCCGAGGTGAGGTCCAACCCCCGTCGCTTCTGGACGGAGAAGTATCGCCGGATCGAGCGCGGCGTTTTCCGCTGCGTGCACGACCACCGCGCCTTCCTGCACTACCTGCCCTACACCCATGCCGGCTACGTCCATGGCGACTTCGCCCCGCCGCTGGCCGGCGAGGGGCCCGGCAAGCACGTGGCCGACTGGTCGAACTGGGATCGCCACTTCGGTCCGTACTTCGACGGCTCGGCGTTCAAGGGCACCCGCCGCGGAGCGGTGCCGGTGCGCCGGGTCTGGACGCCGCTCAACATCAACTGGCCGGCCGACTTCCTGAAGTTCGGCAAGCCCGGCTACGCCGCCGAATGGCGCGCCGTCGGGCGGGGGATGGTCGAGCACTTCCGGAAGAAGGGCTGGACCCGCACCAGCTTCGACATGTTCCCCAACCAGAAGCAGCGCTTCCGCTTCGTCCCTTGGGACCTGGAGGAGGCCCGCTTCCTGCCGGACCAGGACGTGCATCGCTACTTCCGGCCGATCTGGGAGGACACCTTCGGACCGAAGGCCGCGGGGCCGGTGCGCTTCAGCTACACCCTGGGCAGCACCTGGACCTACCACATCGACATCAAGTCGGACCTGGCCGAGTTCATCGACCTGTTCATCGCCGGCACCTCCGGCCCGGCGTGGTATCCCCGGGAGCTCGAGCGCCTGCACCGCAACGGCCGGCAGGTCTGGTCCTGCACCAACTCCGGGTCGATAGTGACCCCGACGCGCGCGGCGGCCTTCACCCCGCTGGTCATGTGGATGCGGGGCCTCGACGGCTTCATGCCCGCGTGGTGCTCGATGGCCGGCTGGGGAGGCGACGTCTGGCACCAGGTGCCGGGCAAGGGTTCCACGACGTATCTGTACCCGGGCGCGGAGCTGGGTTCGGAGGAGGCCTTCCCCTCGCTGCGCCTGAAGGTCATGAGGAACGCGCTCCAGACCGTGGACCTGCTCGACGCCGCGGCGAAGCGCTCCCGCGGCGGCGCCGCCGCGGTGCGCGGCAAGGTCAGCCGGCTCATGGGCTTCAAGGCGTCCGACTGGTACATGAAGCGTCCGGCCTACGTCGATAAGAAGCTGCCCAAGGATTGGGTCGGCGCGGACTTCGCCACCGAGGAGCCGCCGGCCGTCGGCTGGCAGAAGATGCCCTCGGCGAAGTGGCGCGAGCTCGGGAAAGCGGCCCGCACTCTGGCGGGAGGAAGGTGACTCGTGGCTAAGAGAACGAAGAAGCCCGCGACGCTCTCGCTCGCCGAAATCAGGCGCGAACTGGCCGGGATCGGCCGGGTGGGGCAGGCCTTCGTGGACGGCGACCTGGTCCACGAAGCCTACTTTCCGCACGCCCGGACCTTCATGTGCGGCGACGACATGGACTTCAACCCGGCGGCCTTCCTGCCGCTGAAGATGACCATGCTGCGCCTGGAGCGGCTCTCGCGCGTGAAGTGCTCGACGACGCTCTGGCGCCGCCGGCCGGACATGCCCGACCGCGGCGAGGCGCTGATCTATGGCAGCTACGCCTCGCCGCACGGCGGGGACAAGCCGGCCGCCCGCGGCTACCAGCCCAAACCGATGTTCCCGGAGCTGGCCCGGGCCTTTCTGCGGGGGCTGCCGGCCTGGAAAATGACGCGCGACTGGCGGGCCGGAAGCATGTCCGAGCGCGGGATGGGCGTCAGGATCGCCGGAGTGAAGCAGCCCACCTTCGTCGAGCACTTCGTGCCGGTCAAGGACTCCATGGGCGAGATCGCCGCGGTGCTGGAGGTCTTCGCCGCGACCGACGGCAAGTAGCCGCCCAGCAGCCCGGTCGCAACGCGATCCCCGGCACTTTCTCAACGGGCTGCTGGCAGCTGGCGACGATCGGGCCCCCGCCGGAGAGGCGGGGGCCCGCCTTTTCCGGCAGACCGGGGCCTCCGCCTCGTCGGTTCCCGGACGGGGCGTAGGCGGAATCGAGCGCGTGCGGCGGTCGTTGCTATTGCCGGGAGGAAGCTCGCATGCTGTGGTGGGCGCTGATCTTCTTCATCATCGCGATCGTGGCGGGAGTATTTGGCTTCACCGGAGTGCAGACCGCGGCGATTGGCGTGGCCAAGGTGCTCTTCTGGATATTCATCGCCCTGTTTCTGGTCGCGCTCGTGGTCGGCCTGTTCCGGAGAGGTCCTGCGGACTAAGAGTGCGTCCGTAAACCTGGGTGGGGTGCGTTGGGGACGCCGCCGGGCCGGGCGCAAGGCGCGGCGACGAAGACGGCTCGGCAGGAGCCTCGCCCTCCAATTCAGCCCTCAAGTTGTGTGGAGCGGCGCTGAGGCCGCTATCGGCCGGCGGGCACCTCCTCCGCCGGGACGTCAGCTGCCATGGCCGCGACCTCGGCGGGGGAAAGCGCCCGGTCGTAGACGCGCACGTCGTCGATCAGGCCGCACATTGCGGCCGGCGCCGGGGCGCCGATGTGTCCTCCGCCTCCGCCCGCATCCAGATGGTCGCCGGGGGCGGTCTTGACGAGCAGCTTGCCGTTCCTGTACAGGCACTGGGTGGTGCCGTCCCAGGTGCCGGCCACGTGGATCCATTTGTCCTCGGCCGGGGTGTTCTCGGAAACGGCCACCCGCGTCCTCCCGCCGGTCTTGATGTGGAACTCCAGGCGGGGCACGCTCCAGGTGTTCAGCCGGAGCCCCGCCTTGCCGGGCTCGAGCAGCAGATAGCACTGGCCGCCGCCCGCGGTCTTGTCGTGCCGCACCCAGGCCGCCAGGGTGAGCGCGTCGCCTTTGACGGCCAGGTCCTCGGGGAGCAGCACGTGCCCGCCCTTGCCGGCGAAGCGCAGCGCGCCCCCGGATCGGCCCTGCTTCTCCCAGACCGGGCCGTCCTGGAGCCTGCCGTTGTGGCCGCCGCCCGATGAATCGGCCGCGTCGTCGCCCGCGTCCTCGTCGAGCTTCCAGTGGCCGACGAGTCCGGCCTTCAGGTCCACGGCTTCGGTATTGGGGCCGGGTTCGGGAATGGGGGCCGAACCGGGCCCGGTCTGCGCCTGCGGTGTCCCGTCCTTCGCCGGCGGGTACAATCGGCCGGTGGGAACCAATCTTTTCGGGGTGGACGGGCTGCTCCAGAACAGCCGGATCGTGGATCCGCCCACATTGTCGAATAGCTCTAGCGTGATGTCGTACCGGCGGCCGGCCTCCAGACGAATGCTCCCGCCGTGCTCTTCCGGGGGATGGGACCGCCAGTCGTTGACTAGCAGTCTGCCATCGATCCAAAGCCTGGCCCCGTCGTCGGCAAGCGTTTGGAAGGTGTAGAGTTCGCTGCGTTCGGCCTCGACCCGGCCGGTCCAGCGGACGCTGAAGGCGTCTTTCGCCACGCCCTTGCAGGGAGAGGAGTTCCAGCTGAAATCTATGACCGGATCGATGCGAGTCAGCTTGAGCTCGCGGAAGTCCCGGCCGTTGAAGTACTCGCCGCGCAGCCCGGTGCCGGACCCCGGTCCGGCGCCGGGAGCGCCCCCATCGGTCTGTCCCGGATGCCGCGCGGCGCCGCCGTGCGTCTGCCCGCCGGAGCCCTGCCGCGAGCCGCCTTCGCCGACGCGCTCGGTGCCGCGCCGCCGCGAATAGCTGAGGCCCCAGGCCAGAAGCCCGCCCAGCACGGCCATCAACAGGAGCACGAGGGCCGTGCGCAGCCCCGCATTGGAGGTCCTTCCGCTCTTGAGACGGGCCGAGCCCTTCGACGACGGCCTGCGGGCCGCCGGCATCACGTGGGAGCTGGCCGGCCTGGCCGCGGGCATCACCCGGGTGCTGGTCTTCCGCTGCTTGGCGGCGGGCCCCACGCGGGTCGTCGGGCGGGGGGTGCGGTTCGCGACCGCCGGCGTGATCCGGCTGCCGCCGAGCAGGCTCTCGTCCTTCAGGGGCTCCACCGGCACGGTGTCGCCGGAGTGCTCGTGGGGCCTGGCCTTATGGTAGCACTTGGGGCAGATGATGTCTTCGCCCTGCCTGAAATACCGGCCCTCGTCGGGCCCGCCGGGCGGGATGGACCGGTTGCAGCGCGAACAGTAGAGGATGTCCATTCCACCCCACCGCCTGCCGGCGCACCGGCGGTCATGTCCAGTGCGCAATATATCAGGCGAGCCACGGATGTCAAACCGGCGCCCGGACTGCTCCCGCCTGCATGCATCATGGCCATTTCAAGAAGGCGCTGAAGAGCTCTTAGCCACAGATGAACACGGATGGACACAGATGATGATAACGGCGGGGTAGCGCGCTGTACTTGGGACAGACGTAGTCAGAGCTGAAGGACCAGAGCACATCCCCACCTCCAGCCTTCGCATCTGTGTTCATCTGTGTTCATCTGTGTCCATCTGTGGCTCGCACCTCCTTCCTGGTCGATGGCTTCCTGCAATGGCCCTGGTGCATGCATCCACAGCCTTGACCGCCCCTTCCGGCGGATATAGAATCGGTCAGGGGGCGGAACCGACGTGAACGAAGCGGTCATCAGCGTGTCCGGACTGGGCAAGCGCTACCGGATCGGCGGCCGGCGCGACGCCTATCTTACGCTCCGCGACAGCCTGGCCGGCGCGGCCCGGCGCGCCGCGGGGCGGCTCTTTGCCGACGGCTCCGGCGGCCGCGGCGCCGAGGACTTCTGGGCGCTCCGGGGCGTCTCCTTCGAGGTCCGCCGCGGCGAGGTGGTCGGGATCATCGGCCGCAACGGCGCCGGCAAGTCGACGCTGCTCAAGGTCCTCTCGCGGATCACCGAGCCCACCGAGGGCCGGGCGGTGCTGCGCGGCCGGGTGGGCTCGCTGCTCGAGGTCGGGACCGGCTTCCACCCGGAGCTCACCGGCCGGGAGAACATCTACCTGTCCGGCGCCGTGCTGGGCATGAGGAAGGCCGAGATCGACCGCCAGTTCGACGCCATCGTGGCCTTCGCCGGCGTGGAGAAGTTCCTGGACACGCCCATCAAGCGCTACTCGAGCGGCATGAACGTCCGGCTCGGGTTCGCCGTGGCCGCGCACCTCGACCCCGAGATCCTGCTGGTGGACGAGGTCCTGGCCGTCGGCGACGCCGACTTCCAGAAGAAGTGCCTGGGCAAGATGGGCGAGGTGGCCCGGGGCGGGCGGACGGTGCTGTTCGTCAGCCACAACATGGCGGCAGTGGAGAGTCTGTGCCCCTCGGCCCTGCTCCTGGCGGACGGCCGCGTCGCCGCGCAGGGCCCGACCGCGCAGGTCCAGGCCCGCTACCTCGACTCGGCCGGGGGGCGGCCGGCTCCGTCGGGAGAGGCGCTCGCCGTCAGCGAGGAGTGGGGCGTCGTCCTGCGGGGGATCGACGTGCGCGATGACGGGGGGCGGTCGGTTTCCGTGCTGCGCTCGGGCAAGGCCGGCAGTATCTGCCTGCGGCTCGAGTGCCGGCGGCCGCTGGAGAGCCTGAAGGCGGTCCTGGGGGTCAGCACCTGGGCCGAGAACGCCAGGGTTTGCGCGCTGGCCTCCAACCTCAGCGGGCAGCAGCTGACCGCCGCGCCGCCGGCTGCGGAGCTGATCTGCCGCATGAACAAAGTGCCCCTGAGGCCGGGCCGCTACCGGTTGATGGTCAAGCTGGTCTCGGCCGGCCAGCCGGTGTTCTACCTTCCCGAGGCGGCGTGCATAGAAGTGGCCGAGGGAGACTTTTTCGGCACCGGCGGTCTGCCCGAGGCCGGCTGGGGCGGCTGGGTGCTGGTCGAGCACGAGTGGCGTTCGGAGCGTCCGGCCGGTGAGTGAGCCGCACGAGGCGGGACTGCTCCGGCGCATGTTGCGCCGCGCGCACGGCGTGTTCGTCAGGCAGCGCCCGGCGCCGACCTTCGCGGACCCGGACTACCGCCGCAAGGCCATCGAGGCCATGCACCTGGCCGGTGGGATTCTCGACCGGCATGGAGTGGTCTTCTGGCTGGACTTTGGCACGGCCCTGGGGCTGGCGCGTGAGCAGGACCTGATCCGGCACGATTCCGACATCGATCTCGGCCTGCTCGCCGAAACCTGGAAGCCCGAATGCGCGGAGCAGTTGCGCGCGGCCGGCTTCGAGCTCTATCCGCACGCGTGTTCTGCGGAGATCGCCGCGCGGTTCATGGGCGGAGTCGCCCCGCCCGGGCCGATATCCTACGGCATGCGGCGCCTGGGCGCGGCGGTGGACCTGTGCATATACTTTGCCGGCAGCGGCGTCGGGGTCCGGGGTGACTCCCGGTTCTTCATCCAGTGGGAGTGCAAAGGCGTCTACGAGTTCCCGGCGCGGATGGTGGAGGACACCAGGATGGCGGACTTCCTGGGGCGCGGCTGGCGGGTGCCCTCTGACCTGGAAGGCTATCTGACACACGCCTTCGGGCCGGATTGGCGCACGCCCAGACGCAATTGCGGGTATCCCTGTTTTGTGAGCGTGCGATGAGCCGGGTCGAGGCGGTCATCTTCGCCGCCGGGCTGGGCAGTCGTCTCAAGCGGGGGCGGCCCAAGTGCCTGGTCAAGGTTGGCGGAAGGACCATTCTTGAACACCAGGCCGCAGCCATCGCCGACGCCGCCCCCGGCTGCCGCATCCACGTGGTGGCCGGTTTTCGATACGAGGCCGTCCTTGCGCAGGTCCGGAGGATCCGGGCCAATGCGGAGCTCCGAATCATCCGCAACCCCTTCTTCGAGTGCGCGGGCATCAACGGCTCGGCGTGGTTGGCTGGTCGGGAGGTCGCCGCCAGGCGGGTGTTGCGTCTGGACGGTGACCTCATCCTCTCTCCATCGACTGTTGAGCGACTCCTGGCCTGCCGTCGCACCACTTTCCTGGTGACTCCTTGCGACAAGCATCACCGGACCGCCGTGGTGCGGCCGTCGGGACACGCCGTCGGGCGCATCGAACTGCTCGAGGCCTACACCGGCGACTTCGAATGGGCCTGCGCCGAACTCTACGCCGCCGGCGAGTTCCAGGCCGTGGCCCGGGTCGCGGCCGGCCTGACCGCCACAGGCAGGTACTACTTCGAAGCGGTCAATCGCTACTATCGCGACCGCCGGCTTCGGCCGGAATGGTTGCTGAGCCCGGAGGTGGTCGAGGTCGACGTACCCGAGGACTTGGCCCGCGCCAGGCGATTCGTCCGGGGGGGCGGGCGCCCATGACCGCGCGCGGGGGGGGCAGTCGCGGTGCCGGTGGCACCGATCCCCTGAGGGCCAGCCGCACGGCGCGGGCCTACTGGTCGAGTCGCATCGATACGTTCCAGGACGTGCCGGGCAGGCTCCGGCACGTTGCCGAATGGATCCTGCCCCGCCTTCCGGAGCGTCTCGATACTCTCAGCGATCTGGGCTGCGGCAGTGGCCGGATGTCGCTGCTCGTCACCCAGCTGGTGGAGGTGCGGCGCGTATTGCTGGTGGACATAAGCGACGTCTGCCTGAAGGAGGCCGAGGGACTCTGGGGGCCGGCTTCGCGGCGGCGGACGCGCATCGAGCCGTTGCGGCGCGACCTGGCCGGCATCCGCGGTTCGTTGCCTCCGTCCGACCTGGGCTTGTTCCTGGGCGTGATGCTTTACCTCATACGCGACGAGCAGGTGGACAACCTGCTGCGCAGCTGTTCGTGCCGGCAGCTGATCGTGCGCACGCCCTGTACTTTGAAGCCGGAGGACGAGGTCATCGACGTCTACTCCGAGGCGGTGCGCGGCCGGTACGCCGCCAACTATCGGACCCTCGATCACACCGTGTCCCTGCTCAGCCGGCACTACACCGTGTCCGAAGTCGAACGGATCTATCCCGACGAACTCGAGAGCAAGTTCGGCAATCGGCAGTTCATCTTCAACTGCTTCCGGCGGGAGGGCTAGCTGGGATGGAACAGGTGGTAGGCATCCTCGGAGGCATGGGTCCGTACGCCACCATCATGTTCTACCGCCAGTTGCTGGCGGCCACCCCGGCCACCAGAGACTGGGAACACCTGCACGTGCTTATCGACAGCAACGTGAAGATTCCCAGCCGCACTCGGGCCTGCCTCTTCGGCGAGCCCAGCCCCGCCCCGGGGATGATCGCCAGCATTCGGGCGCTGGCCGTGGCCGGGGCTGGATTCGCGGTGGTCCCCTGCAACTCGGCCCATTTCTGGTATGACGAGGTCAGCCGCGCGACGCCCATTCCCTGGCTGAACATTCTGCAGGTCAACGCCGACGCCCTTGCACGCGTGGGCCGCAGTGCGCCTCTGGTGCTGGGAGGTCCGGTCGTCCTGCGCAACCGCCTCTATTCGGAGAGGCTGCCCGGGGCCGTCTATCCTCGCGAGGATGAGGAGCCGGCCATCGGCACGGCCATCGAAACGGTCAAGCTCCACGGTCAGGCGGACTCCCCGGCCGTCGCCGGACTGCGCGAACTTATCGCCGCCCACCGTGATGACATCGACTGCGTGCTTCTGGCCTGCACGGAACTCGCCGGGCTCGAGACGGAGCTGGCCCGCCCGGACCTGCCCGTCTTCGATGCCGGGGCCGAGTATGCCCGGGCGACCGTGATCCGGGCCCGCTCCCGGAGCTAGAAGGAGGTCGTTGCCCATGCGCATTCTCTACTACGGCGGCTGCTGGCCGACCAACATCGGCAACGCCTTCATCGATCTCGGGGCTACGCACCTCCTGCGCGCGGCCTTCCCGAACGCGGAAGTCCACATGGCCAGCGAGTTTCCGAAGTGGTTCTTCGGCCAGTCGAAGGCAGGGGAGCGGGCGGTGTCGCTCGCCGACTGGATCGACTGCGAGGTCCTGGCCGTGGCCGGCATGACCTGCTGCGCCGACTTCGTGCGCACCGAGGGGCCGGTGCTGCTCCGGGCCGCGGCCCGCGGCGCGGCCGTGGTCTTCCTGGGGTGCGGGCAGGACTCGTACAGCGCCGGGGAGTCCCGGCTCTTCGCGGACTTCCTGCGGGAACTCCGCCCGGCGGCCTTCATCTCGCGCGACAGCGAGACCTTCGCGCGCCTTCCGGGGTGCGCTCCGAAGTCTCTCGACGGGATCGACTGCGGCTTCTTCCTGCCGGAGGCCTTCAAGCCGGCGCGAGTGAACCGCGGCGACTTCGCGGTGCTGGCCTTCGACTCCGGCCCCGAGCCGGACCTGGACCCGGGCATGCCCGTGGTGCGCGCCCACCACGACGCCTGGGAGCGCAAGGGGCGCCGCCCCGGGCGGGAGCCGGACGTCCTCGTCTCCGACCTGCCCGGCGACTACCTGAACCTCTACGCCAACTGCGCACAGCTGCACTCCGACCGGGTGCACGCCTGCGTGGCCGCGCTGGCCTATGGCCGCCGCGCCAGGTTCCTCGGGACCACCGAACGCGCCCGGCTTTTCGAGCGGGTCGGCGCCACGGACGTGGCCGGGCGCCTCGTCTCCCTGGACCTCGCGCGTCTCGGGGAGCTCAAGGCGCGGCAGGTTGAGTTCGTGAGGCAATGCTTGGACTGATCGGTTCGCTGGCCCGCCGGGCTTCCCGGGCCTTGCGGCCGTCTCCCGGGGCCGGTCCGGACGTCGCCGCCTTCGGCCGCGCCCTCGCGTGGCTCGAGCGCCACTCCGCGCCCGGCGCCGGCGTGCAGGTCTCGGACGTGCAACGCCGGCCCTATCCGGAGGTCACCGGCTACCTGATACCCACGCTGCTCGAGTGGGGCGAGCGCGAAAGGGCGCTCGATTGTGCCCGGTGGCTGGCTTCCATCCAGCGGCCCGACGGATCGTGGCCCGATCCGGACGGCCGGGCCGGCTACGCCTTCGACACCGGCCAGGTGCTCCGCGGGCTTGTCGCCGCGCTGCCGGGGGACCCGGAGCTCCGCGAACCGCTCCGCCGCGGTTGCGAGTGGCTCGCGGCGCAGGTCGACGGTTCCGGCCGGATCGCCGCGCCGGAGGGCAGCCACTGGGTGCTGCCCGATGGCAGTTCCGTCCCCGAGGCCATCCATCTGCACGTCTTCGATCCGCTGAAACGTGCGGCTGCCGAGTTCGGCCGCGACGCCTGGGCCGGAGCCGCCGCTCGTGCCGAGGCCCATTACCTGGCGAGGCCCGACCTCACAGCCTTCGCGACGCTCTCGCACTTCCACGCCTACATCCTGGAGGCGCTCCTGGACCTCGGCCATTTCGACCGCGTTGCCGAGGGGCTGGCCGAGATCGAGCGCCTCCAGCGGCCCGACGGCGCGGTGCCGGCCCGGCCCGGCGCGCGCTGGGTGTGCTCCACCGGGCTCGCCCAGTACGCTGCGCTCTGGTACCGCCTGGGACGGCGAGCGCCGGGCGACCGGGCCTTCGCGAGGCTGCTCCGGCTGCAGCGCGGCTCCGGCGGCTTCCGAGGGAGCCGCGGCCGCGGCGCGGACTACTTCCCGCGCGAGGAGATCGGCTGGGCGGTGAAGTACTTCCTCGATGCCCTGCACTGGCGGATCCGCTCGAGCTTCGAGGCCGGAGTGGCGGGCTTCCCAGCGACGATCGTGGCCGAAGACGGCCGCTTCCGGCTCATCGAGGAGCAGATCCTCGCCGCGCGGCCTGGCGTCCTCCTCGACGCTGGTTGCGGCCGGGGCCGCTTCGTCGCGCTGCTCAAGGAACGCCACCCAGGGTTGCGGGCGATGGGCCTGGACCTCTCCGAGGCCATGCTCCGGCACCTGCCGCCGGGCGTCGAGCCCCGGCGCGGCTCGCTGCTCCGCACCGGGCTGGCCGACGCCTCGGTGGACCTGGCCTTCTGCGTCGAGTCGCTGGAGCACGCCGTCAACCTGCCCGGGGCGATCCGCGAGCTCGCCCGGGTGGTGCGCAGCCCCGGCACGCTCGTCATCGTCGACAAGGATGCCGCCCGGCGCGGGGCGCTCGCGCTCGAGCCCTGGGAGCAATGGTTCGAAGCCCGGGAGGTGGAGGGGCTGCTCCGCGCCCAGGGCTTTGCCGTCGAGGTTCGCCGGGGCGTGGGCCACGACGGATCTGACGGCTCCGACGGCCTCTTCCTCGGCTGGGTGGCGCGGCGATGATCACGGTGCTCAGCGTCCTGGGCACGCGCCCGGAGGCCATCAAAATGGCCCCGGTGCTCCGCGAACTCGCCCGCTGCTCCGGGGAAATCCGGTCGGTGGTCTGCGTGACCGCCCAGCACCGCGAGCTCCTCGACCAGGCGCTGGCCCTCTTCGACATCCGGCCGGACCACGATCTCAACGCGATGGCCCCGGGCCAGTCGCTGGCGGAGCTCGCCGCCCGGATCCTGGCGGGCCTCGACCCGCTGATCCGCTCGACCGGCCCGGACTGGGTGGTGGCCCAGGGCGACACCACCACGGTCCTGGCCGCGGCCCTGGCTGCGCGCCACGCCCGGGTCAGATTCGCCCACGTGGAGGCCGGGCTGCGCACCGGCGACCTGTCGAACCCCTATCCGGAGGAGATGAACCGGCGCGTGGCCGACGGCCTGGCCGACTTGTGCTTCGCGCCCACCCGGCGCGCCCGGGCGAACCTGCTGGCCGAGGGGGTGGCCCCGGAGCGCGTCCTGGTGACCGGCAACACCGGGATCGACGCGCTCCTGTGGGTAGCGGAGCTGCCGGCCGGCGATCCCTCGAAGCCCGGAGCCGGACCCGGGCCGCTCGCCGGACTGCCGGCCGACCGGCGGATCGTGACGGTCACCGCCCATCGCCGGGAGAGCTTCGGCGAGCCCCTGCGCGAGATCTGCCTGGCGGTGGCCGACCTGGCGGGCGAGTTCGTCGCGCGAGGCTTCCACTTCGTCGTTCCCATGCACCTGAACCCCGCGGCCCGCGGCCCGGTCGGGGAACTGCTCTCCGGGATCCCGGGCGTGAGCCTGCTCGAGCCGCTGGGCTACGCCGACGCCGTCCGGTTGCTCAAGCGCTCGGCGCTGGTGCTCACCGACTCCGGGGGCATCCAGGAGGAGGCCCCGGCGCTGGGCGTGCCCGTGCTGGTGCTGCGCGACGTGACCGAGCGCCCCGAGGGCGTGGAGGCCGGCGCCGTGCGGCTGGCCGGGCGCACCCGTTCGGGCATCCGCGAGGCCGCCCGGCGGCTGCTGCTCGACCCGGGCGAACTCGCCGCCATGGCCGTGCCGCACTTCCCCTACGGCGACGGGCACGCGGCCGGTCGCATCGTCGGGGCGCTGCTCGGCCGGATGGAGCCGTGGGAGCCATGAGCGGCGCCGCGTCCGGGGGCGGGCTCGTCAGCATCGTGCTGCCCACCCACAACGGCGTCCGATTCCTGCGCCAGTCGGTCGAGAGCTGCCTGGCGCAGACCCACCGGAACCTCGAGCTCATCGTCGTCGACGACGCCTCGACGGACGGGACCGCCGGGGTGCTCGCCGGCCTGGCCGACGCCCGGGTGACGGTCGTCCGCAACGAGCGCAACCTGGGGCTGCCGGCCTCGCTCAACGCCGGTTTCGCCCGCGCCCGCGGCGGTTGGCTGACCTGGACCTCGGACGACAACTGGTACGAGCCGGAGGCCATCGGGGCCATGCTCCGCTTCCTGACCGGGCGGGGCGGCGACTTCGTCCGCTGCGACTACTTCGTGGTCGAGGATGAGGCCGGCGCCGCAGATGGCAGCGGCGGCGGCAAGGGCGACGGCCGGCCGCGGCTCGAGCGGCTTCCCGACGAGGCCGACCTGGCCGCGGCCAATTCGGTGGGCCCGTGCTTCCTCTACTCCCGCACGGTGCGTGAGGCGGTCGGCGAGTACGACCCGGAGGCCCTGCTGGCCGAGGACTACGACTACTGGATCCGCGCTGCGAAGCGCTTCTCGCTCGAGCGGCTGCCCGAGCCCCACTACCACTACCGCCGGCACTCCGGGTCGCTCACCGCGCGCTCCCTGCGCGGTTGCCGCATCCAGGCGGCCGCGGCGCTGGTGCGGATCAAGAACGGCCTGTCCGTACCGGAGGACGAGGCCGGTCGACTGGCGATGGAGGTCTCCCGGAGCAGGTACGAGGAATCGCCGCTCGCGGTCCGGGCGGTCGGGCGGCTCTTGCGGACCGTCTCGGCCGGGCGGCTGGAGCTGGCCGCCTCCTTCGGACGCTCGAAGCTGGCCGCGGCCTTCCGGCCGGTCCTGGAGCGCTATGCGGCCGGCGGCTGCCGCTTCGCCGAGGCGGCGGCGGCGCTGTACGCGGCGGTATCCGGCGAAGGGGAGGGTGCCGTCGGTGGCTCCTGAGGAGCGCGCCAGGGCGCTCACCATCGTGCAGCTCGGCAGCGCCGACGTCTGCGGTGGCGCCGAGGGCGTGGCCTTCTCTCTGCACCGCATCTACCGGGAGCTCGGCCACCGCAGCATCCTGGCGGTCGGCCGGAAGGTCTCCGACGATCCTGACGTGGTCGCCATCGACAACTCCGGGCGCCTCCGGGGCCTGGGCCTGCTCCGGGCCGCGGCCGGCCGGCTGCTCGGCTGGCAGTACCTGTCGCACCCGGGCAGCCGCCGGCTGCCGGAGCAACTCGGCGGCGGCTGGGACGTGCTCCACGTCCACAACCTCCACGGCGGATACTTCGACCTGGCCGCGCTGCCGGCGCTCGGCCGGCTGGCTCCCGCCGTCCTCACGCTGCACGACAGCTGGCTGATGACCGGGCACTGTGCCTGTCCGATGGACTGTGTCCGCTGGCGCACCGGTTGCGGGCGCTGCCCGGACCTGGCCATCTACCCGGGCATACAAAGCGACGGCACTCGTTTCAACTGGCAGCGAAAGCGCCGGCTGCTGTTAGACTCCAGGTTGTGGCTGAGCGCTCCTTCGCAATGGATGCTGGATCGGGCTGCCGGGTCTTTGCTGGCCGGCAAGTCAATGCGGCTTGTTCGCAACGGCGTGGACCTTGCGGTATTCACGCCCGGGGACCGGAATGCGGCCCGTGCCGAGCTTGGTCTGTCGGTCAGCCGGCCGCTCGTGCTTTTCGCCGCCCGGGATGCGCTGGTCAATCCCTTCAAGGACGGCCCGACGCTCCTGGCCGCGATGGGGCGGGTGGCTCGCGAGGTCCCCGGCGTGCAGCTCGTGGCCCTGGGCGGCTCGGAGGTCCCCGCCGGGCTCGAGGTCCCGGCCGGAGCGGTGCTCTTGCGGCCCTTCGAGCCCGACCAGCGCAGGACGGCGCTCTACTACCGCGCGGCGGACGTCCTGGCCCACGCGACGCTCGCCGACAACGCCCCGCTGGCGGTGATCGAGGCCATGGCCTCGGGCCTGCCGGTGGTGGCCTCGCGCGTCGGCGGCGTGCCCGAGCACGTGGAGGATGGCCGGACCGGCCTGCTCGTGCCACCGGGCGACCCGGAGGCTCTGGCCGGGGCGCTGCGCTGCGTCCTGGGGGATCGGGCGCTGGCCGCCGAGCTCGCGCGGAACGGCCTGGCGCGCGCCCGCGAGCGCCACGACCTCCGCGGCCAGGCCCGGACCTATCTGGAGTGGTACCGCGAGCTCATGGCCGGGCCGGACGGCCCAGCAGCTCCATGAACTGACCGGCGATCGCCCGCCAGGAAAGCCTCTTCGCAGCCAGATCCAGCGCGCCGCGGCCCAGGCGTCCGCGGAGCTCGGCATCGTTGGCCAGCTCGCGCACTGCCGCGGCCAGCGCGCCCGGGTCGCGCGGCGGACAGAGCCGGACGTTTTCCCCGTCGGCGAAGGCCGGCTCGGTGCCGGCGCCCCGCGTGGAGATCACCGGCAGTTCGTGCGCCGCTGCCGCTGCGAAGGAGCTGTTGTTGAGCTGCAGCCCGGCGTCGAAGGGCAGGACGCACGCGTCGGCGGCTCGCAGCCACTCCGACGGAGCCGGGCTGTCCCAGTCGAAGCCGCCGGTCCAGGTGACGCGTCCGGCCACGCCCAGCTCGTCCGCGAGCGCGCGCAGGGACGCGAGATGGGCGGCCCCCGCCGTGGGGTGCACGCCGCCGGCCAGGACCAGCCGTGAGCGGGACTCGGAGACGGCGAGCTCCTTCATCGCTCGCAGCAGCGTCTCCAGGCCCTTGCCGGGATAGACGAATCCCAGGTAGACGAGCAGGAAGTCCTCCGGCGCGGCGCCCAGGCCCTCTCGGGACCTGCGGCGCGCGTCAGGGTCCGGGGCGGGGGCCAACCGGATGGCCGGTCCCGGCGGAACCACCGCGAGCTTCCCGGCCGCGCGCGGCTCGTAGGCCGCGAAGACGGCCCGGTGGGCCTCGGAGAGGACGACGATCCGGTCGCTCGCGCTGAAGATGGTCCCGAAGCGCGCGTCGAGCCGCCCGAAGCTCAGCGCGCGCAGGAGCCGCGGCGGACGCTGCCCGGTGCCCGGGGCGGGTACGGGGGCGGGGGCCGGCGCCGCGCCGGCCGCTCCGGATCCTGTCTCCAGTCCGCGCGGAACGCCGCGTCCGGGGCGGCCCGCCGGCCGGAGCCACGCCCGGAGGCTGGCGCCGCCCCAGCTGGTCAGGCAGGTTGCAGTGCGCGTGCCGCGGCCGAGCGCCCTGGCCAACCCCGGCGCCAGGGTCACCATGGGGTGGGCGCCGTAGGCCCAGCCGACGTAGTGCAGGATGAGCGCGTCCGGCCGGGTGCGCCGCAGGAACCCTGCCAGGCGGGGCAAATCGCGCCAGGTCCAGTCGCGCATCGAGGCGTGTACGGTCAGGCCCGGCACGGAGAGCTCGCGGCTCTCGACGCCGGCCAGGGCGTGGACCTCGTGGCCCAGCGCGCCCAGCGCCTCGGCCAGGCGCAGGGCATGGCCGGACTCGGGCGCACCCCCCGGCGGGAGCGCCGCGACCAGTGCCAGCTTCAAGCCGGTCTCCCTGCTCCGTCTACTGCGCCAGGTACGACAGGTCCAGCCCGTCGGCCGTGCCCTGGACGGGGTTCTCGACGAGCTCCTCGCGGTCAAGCAGCCCGTCCTTGATGTGCAGGATGCGGTCGGCGTAGACGCCCTTCTCGCGGTCGTGGGTCACCTGGATGACCGTCCGGCCCATGCGGTGGAGCGCCCGGAAGATGCCCATGACCAGCCTGCCCGACTCGCTGTCGAGGTTGCCGGTGGGCTCGTCGGCGAGGATCACCGCCGGGTCGGTCACCAGCGCCCGGGCGATGGCCGCGCGCTGGAGCTGGCCGCCGGAGAGCTGGGTGGGCAGATGCTCGAGACGATCGCCCAGGCCCATGGCGGTGAGCGCCGCGCGCGAGCGGCGGCGGCGCTCGGCGGCCGGCACCCGCGCGTAGACCAGGGGCATCTCCGCGTTGACCATGATGTTCTCGCCGGGGAGCAGGTTGAAGCGCTGGAAGACCATGCCGATGCGCCGGCCGCGCAGCGCGGAGAGCTCGACGTCGCCCAGCTCCTCGATGGCCCGTCCCTCGAAGATGTAGCGGCCGGCGCTTGGCCGGTGCAGGCAGGCCAGCACGTGCAGCAGCGTGGACTTGCCCGAGCCGGACTGGCCCATGATGGACACGAACTCGCCGCGCCGGATGGCGAAGCTCACGCCCTTGAGCGCGGTCACCCGGTTGTCGCCGGCGCCGTAGACCTTGGTGAGGTCCTCGACCTCGATGACCGGCCCCGGGCCGGGGAGGACGGCGGTGGTGGAGTCGGCGGTTATCATGGTCGATCACCGTCGGGACCGGCCGGTTCTCCGGGCGGGGGCACAGATTCGAACCCTGCGGCCGCAGGACGCAGGGTCTGAATTTCGTCATCGACTTCCGCCAGCATGCCTCGCATGCCACGAGAGACTCGATCCTGCCGAAGAAACGCTGCGCGTTTCTTCAGCCAGGAGTGCCCCCGCCCGGAGAACCGGCCGGTCCCGACTGGAACCTCGGCGCGCGTGCGCATTGGCAAGACCTCCGGCACTTACCGATCTCCCAGGAGGACCTCGTCGCCCTCGCCGAGGCCCTCGGCCACCACGGCCTCGTCCTCGGTGGTGGCGGTGAGCTTCACCGGCACCGGCTCGATGCCGCCCCGGCGCCTGGCCAGCACGAACGGGCCGCCCCGGCCCTGCGCTCCGGACTTCTCCCAACGCACGGCGGCCAGCGGCACGGTCAGCGCGTCGCGGTGCTCGGCCACGGTGATCTCCACCTCGGCGGTGGAGCCCAGCCGGGGCTGGGGCGCTCCCTGGGGGATGGTGAGGTCGAGGTACACGTCCACGGCGTTGACCCCGGCCTCGCCGCTCTTCTCCAGGGCGAGGCTGCCCAGCTTGCGGTTCTTGTCCTCGGCGTAGACGGCGATGGAGGATACTTTGCCGGCCAGGACGGCCCCAGGCGCGGAGCGCAGGCGGACCGCCGCCGTCTGGCCGACCTCGATGCGGGCGATGTCGGCCTCGTTGACGTGCAGCCTGACCCGGGGGGCGCCGACGTCGGCTATCTTCATTAGCTCGCGGCCGGCCGGATGGCTCTCGCCGACCTGGACCGGGCTCAGGCTCGAGCCGCCCTTGTAGACGTCCACCAGCGCCACCGCCCCGGCCACCGGCGAGGGCACGGTGGCGCTGGCAATGCTCTCCTCCCGGTGCTTGAGGCGCTCGTTCTGGACCTGCCAGCGGGTGTTGACCACCGCCAGGCTCTCCTTGGCGGCGGCCACGTCGGCGGTCGCGGAGAACTCGGCCTGGGTCAGGCTCATCTTCGCCTTGGCGACGGTCACCTCCAGGGCGCGCAGCCGCTCGGGGGGCCGCCCGGCGAGCACCTCGCGCGTCGAGGCCTCCACGCGGACCAGGTCGGCCCGGGCGCGGACGAGGCTGAGCCGCGCGGCCTTGGCCTGGGCTTCCGATACGAAGCCCTTGGCCGCCAGGGCCTTGAGGGACTCCGCCTCGCGCCCGGCGCGCTCGGCCCGGAGCCGGGCGGCGGCGAGGTCCAGCCCGGCGAGCTTCTTCTCCTCGGGCGTGGGGTGGCTCCGGGCCTCGGCCAGAGTGTTCTCGGCGATGGCCAGATCGATCCGGGCCTTCTCGACGCCGGCTTTGCGATGGTCCTTGATGGCCTCGGCCACGATCTTCTGGGTGGAGAGCTCGCCCTCCAGGCCCACGTTGGCCTTGCGGTCCTCTTCCAGCGCGGTCTCCAGCGACTCGGTGTTCATCTTGAGGACCGGGTCGCCGGGCTTGACCAGCGTGCCCTCGTCGGCCACCCAGGTGACCTCGCCGGATATGGGCGCGGTCACCGAGCGCACCTCGCGGCTCTCGACCTCGCCGAACTCGGCGAGCTTGACGGCCAGCGTGCGGCGCTTCACGACGTAGAAGCGTCCGCCGGCCGAATCTCCCTCCGCGGAGCCGGCCAGTGCCGAGGGTCCGCCGGTCAGGGCGAGAAGCGCGCCGGCCGCGACGATCGAAACCAGAGCGGTCCGCAGGCTCATCGCCCGCCTCCGGGAGCGGCTGGAGCCGCAGGAGCGGCCGGAGCCTTCGGGGCCGCAGGTGCCGCCGGGGCTGCGGGCGGCTCGGGCGCGGCCGGAGTGGCCGGGGCCGTCTTCCCGGGCGGCGGCGCGCCTTTCGGGCCGGCGGGGTCCTTCCCGGGCTCCCCGGCCGGCTGGACGAACCTGGCCGGCTTTCCGGGATAGAGCAGGTCGCCGGCTGCGACCGGGCCGTCCACCGCCGCCTCGTATTCGTTGCGGGCCAGCACCCGGACGGTGCGCTCCTCGAAGCCCGAGTCGGTCCGGACGTAGACCAGGGCGAAACGGGGCGTGCGCCGCTCGCCGCGCCCCCGGCCTTCCCGTCCGCCGCGCTGGGAGCGGCGCCCGCCCCGGCCTTCCGGCGCCCCGGCTCCCGGAGGGCCGGCCGCAGGTGGCGCGGCCGGCTCGGGCGGCTTTTCCGCGGTCGGCCGGGCGGTATCCGCCTTGAGGGTCAGGGCGGCCATCGGGACGATGGTCGCGTCCGACACCTGCTGCAGGACCAGGCGGACTTCGGCGGAGCAGCCGGGCAGCAGCTTGCGGTCCTTCTCGTCGATCTCGACCTCGGCCTCGAACACCTGGCGCTCGGCGCGCCCGACCTTCTCGGCGGTGGCCGGGTCGAGGTTCTCGAACTCGTCGCGGCCGATGTCGCTGACCTTGGTGAGCCGGCCGGCGAAGGTCCGGCCCGGCAGCGCGCCCACCCGGACGTGCGCGGCGAGGTCCCGGCGGCTCTCCAGCTCGCGGACGCGCTCGGCGGGGACCTGCACGGAGACCTTCATCTTCGCGAGGTTCGGCACGGTCATGATCGTGGCCCCCGGCCAGACCCGCTGGCCGGTCTGCCAGTTGCCGCCCCACCGGCGGGGGGCGTAGAGGACCACGCCGTCGGCCGGACAGGCGACCACGGACTCGGCGAGCTTCCTCTCGACCTCGGTCAGCTTCTCCTTCTCGCGCTCCAGGCGCCGCGTGAACCTGGCCAGCTTGGCCCGGCCCCACTCCTTGGTGACCTCGATGCGCTTTTCGGCCGACTGCTCGGCGATCGTGGCGGCCTGCCGACGCACCGCGGCCGCCTGCCGCTCGGAGGCGGTGGGGCCGGCCTTGACGGTCTCCAGGCGGCTCTCGGCGGCGGCCAGTTCGGCGCGCGCGGCGAGCACGTCGCGCTCCGCCGAGCGCAGGTCCTCCTGGGGGGCGTAGCCGCTGGCCACCAGGTCGCGCACCAGTCCGACGGCCTCCTGCGAGGCGGCCAGCAGTGCCCTGGCCAGTTCCAGCCTCGTGGTCGCCTCGGTCTTCTCGCGCTCGGTGGGCCTGGCCTCGAGTTCCTTGAGGTTGGCCTCCTGAAGCTCGCGGTCGAGCCTGGCTGCGTCCCGGCGCATCTCGGCCCACTTGTTGGAGCTGGCCACCTCCTGCTCGGCCTCGCGGAGCTCCGAGGCGCAGATCTCCACCTGCGAACGGTGCTCGCGGACGGCGTCCTCGATGTCGTCGTCGACCAGCTCCAGCACCGTCTCGCCGGCCTTGACCAGCGAGCCGTTATCGGCCATGCGCTTGATCTCTCCGCCGCGGGGGCTCTTGATGGATGCGCCCTGCACGGCCTGGAGCGTGCCGCGCAGCGCCAGCTCCACCTCCAGGCCGCCCCGGCGGGCGGCGAGCAACCCGGCGGCGTCCTCCTCCCCGCAGCCGGCGGCGAGCAGGGCCAGGGACAGCGCCAGCACGAGACGGTTGAGGGTTGAGGGTGGAGGGTTGAGGGTGGAGGGTGGAGGGTGGAGGAGGGAGTCGGAGACCGGGGCGCGGTCCGGCCCCGCCGGCACCTCCACCTTCAACCTTCCACCTTCCACCCCGTTCTTCACATCTCCCCCCTGGCCACCAGGCGCTGGCCGTCCTCGAGCTCGCCGTCGACGGCGGCCTCGCGCTCGTCCTCGGCCAGGACCTCCACGGCCACCCGCCGCGCCGAGCGGCCGTCGGCCACCAGCACGAAGCGGTCCGATCCGGACCCGTAGAGCGCTCCCCGGGGGACGATCAGGGCGTCGGGGATGTCCAGCAGCCGGAACTCGGCCCTGCCGCGGAAGCCGGGCCGGATGCGCGGGTCGTTGCTCTTCAGGGCCGCCTCCAGGGCGAAGACCTTCACCCCGGAGAGCCCCTCGCGCTCGCGGTCGGCCTTGGCCAGGTCCGAGCTGCGGTCCCGGCTCCAGCGGTCGATCCAGGTGACCGTGGCCTCCAGCTCCACGCCGGGGACCGAGTCCGGCGAGACCCGCAGGATGCTGCCGGGCTGGAGGTGCCGGATGTAGCTCTCGGCCAGCTGGGTGCGGATCTTCATGCTGGAGAGGTCGGCGACGTCCAGGACCCCGGCGCCGGGCCAGATCCGCGAGCCCACCTCCGGCTTCTCGTCGCTGTGGTGTCCCAGGCTGCGGTATATGACCGTGCCGCCGACGTCGGCCCGCACTTCGCGCGCGGCCAGGTCGCGCCTGGCGCGGGCCACGCTGCGTTCGAGGTTGGCGACCTGCGCCTTGGCGTTCGACACCTGGCGGTCAAGCTCGGCCTCGCGGCGACGCTGATCGGCGGAGGCCTGGGCCAGATCCTGCTCGGCGCGCTCGCAGTCCAGCCTGGCGGCCTCGCGCTGTTCGCGGCTGGCGCCGGCCTTGAGGACGGCCAGCTTCAGTTCCGCGCGCTCCTGGTCGATGGCGGCCAGGTCCGCGGTGAGCCTGGAGGCGTCGGCCTCGGCGGCGCTCAGGAATCCGCCGGCGGCCATTTTGGCGTCGGCCTCGGCCTCGGCGCGGCGGTCCGAGGCGGCGGCCCGCGCGGAGGCCAGGGCCGCCTCGGCCTCCTTGATCTCCGCGGGGGTTGCGCCCTCCAGGACCTCCGCCTTCCTGGTCTCGGCCAGCTCGACGCTGGTCTTGCGGGCATCGATGTCCAGCGTGATGGTCTCGCGCTCCATCTGCACCTGGCGACTGACCTCCTGGAGGTTCTTGTTGGCGGCCTCCAGCTCGTTGGAGTCGCGGGTCAGCCAGTCCTGGGTGGAGGTGGAGTCCAGCGTGAAGAGCTTGTCGTCCTTCCTGACCGGGGTTCCCTCGGCGATCAGCCACTCGAGCTTGCCGCCCACCTTGGAGATCATCACCCGGCAGTTCAGCGGACGGAACTCGCCGGTCTCGACCACCTTGAGCTCGTAGCGCCCGCGGCGGACGAAGGCCCCGCGGGGCGATCCGGCCGCGCTTCCCGCGCCTGCCGCGCCTGCCGCTCCGGCGCCATCGCCCTTGCCGCCGTCGGCGGCGGCCGCGTCCGACGAGCCGCAGCCGCGCAGGACGGCAGCGGAGCCGCCGGCCAGGACGGCGGCGGCCGAGAGCAGGAGGAGGGTTCGGGCCGGCATCGCGGGCCATTATACGCGGATATCGGGGACGTCAAAAGCGCAGGCGGAGAAAGGAACTGTGGACATCGTGGACGGAGTGGACGCAGCTCTACGGCCCCGCGTCCACCCCGTCCACTCAGTCCACCGAGTCCACCGTCTCTCTCAGACCGTCTCCTCCGGCCCCGGGCCGGCGCCGACCGCGACCTCCTCGGCGGGCTCGTCTTCCGGGCCGGCCTTGGCCGCGGCGCGCTCGTCGCTACGGCGGCGGAGCGAGTCCCACTTCGCGGCCGCCAGCGGCCAGAGCGCCAGCGCCGCGAGCGCCGCCGCGAAGAGCCCCAGGCCCCAGGCCCAGTCGCGCTTGACGCCACCGGGCAATACTGGGCTGGCCTCGAAGGTGACGGCCATCTCGCTGTCGGGCTTGACCTGCACCGGCCGGTCGAACTCGATGACCCGGCCGCGCAGCGGCATGCTCACCGCGATCTGCACGCCCGAGCCGGCGGCGGCCTCCTGGGCCTCGATCACGCTCCGGGTGATGCGCTCGAGGTTCTCGCTGTCGGCCTTGCTGAGCGAATTCCTGAGCCGCTCGGCGTCGGCCTGGTTGAAGTTGTCCCCCAGGTCCTCGACCGGCTGGGCCTGGGCGGCCGGCACTATGTCGGCGCCGTTCCGGGGTCGCAGGTGGTTGCGCCGGCCGACGAGGCCGACCAGGGCCTGGCCGCGGATCAGGTTGTGCAACTGCACCCGGGCGTCCTCGTTGCGGGCCGGGTCGGCGAAGGAGTAGTTGAAGGCGTTCTCCAGGGCGTAGCGGGCCTCGTACTGCTTCCCGGACTGGGCCAGGGCCTTGCCCTGGTCCTGGAAGAAGTCCACCTTCTGCTCCTGCGCCTTGTTGACCTGCTGGACCTCCTGCTCGTAGCCGCCGACGTTGTAGCGGCAGAGCTCGCGCCGGCCGAGCAGGTCCTCGTTGACCGCCAGGGTCCCCCCGAAGCCCTTGTACTCGCAGAGCTCCGGCAGGTAGAAGCGCCAGCTCAGGTTCTTCAAGGGCAGGTCGAAGCGCGGCCCGAGGAACTTCTGCCCCCCGGCCAGCAGGCTCCGGCCCTCGGCGGCGACGTAGACGAAGTCCACGTCGGCGGTGAGCTCGCCCGTCGGGGTCTGGGGCAGCGGGATGAGCACGACCTTGCCGCCCTTGGCGCCGGCCGGGGCGCCCGCGGCGCCGGAGGCGGTCTCTTCCTTCTCGGAGGGCGCGGTCGAGCGGCCGTTGACCAGCAGCGACCAGATGCGGGCGCCGGGCGGCAGCACGGTCTCGAGGTTGCGCTTGCCGCCGACCTTGAGCCTCATGCGCACGTGGTTGATGGTCTCGCCGCGCTCGCTGACCACCGTGCCGATGGCCGCCTCGAGCACCTCGGCCTCGAGCACATTGGCGGCGTCGTGGCGCGTGGCGCGCAGCGCCAGGCTGTAGGCCGGCGTGGCGCTGGCGTAGCAGAAGGCCGCGCCGGAGAGGTCGCCGGCCCCGAAGGCGCTCGAGACGTTGCGGGCCTCGGCGGGCTGCAGGTTGTCGCCGACCTTGAGCTCGCCGAGCTCCACCCGGTCGGTGGCGTAGACCACCACGTGGCCGCGCTGCAGGTCGACCCCGGCGGCGGCGACCGGCGCCAGCGGCACCTCGCCGGCCGTCCGGTCGAAGCGGGTCTCGTAGCGCACCGTGAGCAGGTAGGGCTGGTCGAACTTCTTCTGGACCAGCTCCACCCGCCAGCGCCCCTTGTCGATCTGCCGGGTGTTGGCGATCTCGGAGCCGGAGATGACCAGCCCGATGGCCTCGGCCGGCACCTCGACGTCGAAGACCTTGACTCCGGCGTTGTGCAGGCGGTAGCGCAGGTAGTGGGTGTGGCGCACCAGTCCCTCGGTGACCCGTGCGACGTGCAGGAACTCCACGTTGACGCGCGGCTCGATCACCTCGGGCCGGAGCTCGAGCGCCCAGTCGGGCCGGAGCAGGTTGTAGACCAGCACCCCCTGTTCGCGGCGGCCGAGCTCGAGCGGGTTGACCGCGCTGGCGCCCCGGCGCTCGACCTCGGAGAGCCGGATGCCGCGGGCGGCCGAAACCGCCACCTGCCCGGTGTGCTTGAGCTCGTTCTCCACCCGCACGCGCGGGACGGAGATCCCGGCCGGCAGCTCGGAGATCGAGCGGCTGAGCGCGAGCTTGAGCGCCACCGACCCGAGCAGCTTCTGCCTGAAGTGGATCAGCACCGACCGGACGCCGAGCTCGGTCGACTCGTCCCAGTGGCTGACCTCCGGGGCGGCCAGCGCGTCGATGTCGTAGCCCTCGGGCAGGAGGAGCCGCGCCGAGAAGACGCCGGCCTTGGCCACCGATATGGTCAGAGCCCCGCCGGCGCCGGTGTCGTAGACCAGCCGCTCGTCGCCGATGTAGAAGCCGGCGGCCTCGTTGACGCGGATCTCGGGCTTGACCTCGTTGACCGTGACCGCGAAGGACTCGCCGGGCGCGCCGACCCGGAAGGCGTTGCGGATCTCGGCGCCGGCCAGGCCCCGCCCGTCGGCGAGCATCGCCCCGGCCTCGCGGGCGAAGTCCGCGACGCTCATCGCCCGGGGGTGGTCGGCCACGACGATGTAGACGGCCGGCGAGGTGGCCAGCCCCACGGTCCCGCGCTGCCGGACGGCGTCGGGGACCGAGAGCGAGGCCACCGTCACCGTCGCCGGGAGCGCGTCGCTGGCCGCCTGGGTGACCACGGTCATGGCGTAGTCGCCGACCGCCGGCTTGGCCAGCCGGGCCTCGAGCTCGCCTTTGGCCGGATCGAAGCGCCAGGCGCCGAGGTCCTTGCCCTCGACCACCGTGACGGTCGAGCCCGCGGGGACGCCCAGGCGGATGACCGAGAGCTCGCCCTGCGCGATCTGGAAGCGCAGCTGGTGACGGCCCTCGGCCAGGCCCGCGTCGAAGCGGAAGAGGCTGGTGACCTCCGAGAAGAAGACGGTCTTCTCGAGCTTGGTCTGGCGCGTCCGCGGTTTCCATACCAGGGAGACCGGGTCGCGCGGACCGAGCACGACCTCGGCCCGGGTCTCCTTCTCGGACTCCCGGCGATCGAGCTTCACCGCCGTGGGCGCCTCGATGTCCATGCCCGGCTCGGGCACGGTCAGGACCACCCGGTTGGTCAGGGCCTCGGGCAGCGGCATCGCGAAGGAGCGCAGCCCGTCCTCGGCGGCCTTGGCCAGCGGCACCAGGAACCGGACGGCCGCCTCGTGCCGGCCGCTCCTCTTCACGTGCAGGACGTACTGGCCGCCGGAGCGCTCGACCTCCAGGCGGTCCGAGATCTTCTCGGACGAGAGCAGGATGGCCGAGGGCAGGCCCAGCGGGATGTAGAGCTCCCGGGGCGCGTCGATGGACAGCTTCAGGTCGACGGCCATGCTGTCCTTCTCGGCGCCGAGGAGGCACTCGACCCGGTCGATGGCCGTGCCCTCCGCGGTGACCGTGGAGGAGCCGCCGCCCCCGCGGCAACCGGCCGCGAGCGGCAGCCCCAGCGCGACGACGAGCAGGAGGGCGGCGGCCGCGGTCCGGGCGCGGCCGGACTGCGCCGGCCGGCGCATGAGGTGGACGCAGAGCCACGCGGCCAGGGCCGCCGGCAGGCCCCAGGTCAGGACGTGTCCGAGGACCAGGGCCCCGGCCGAGATGCCGGCCGCGAACCAGGCCAGAGCGGTGACCGCCAGCGCCCCGAGCAGCACGGCGGCGCGCCGGGCGCGACCCCCTCCGCGGCGGAGCCGCAGCGCGACGAGCAGCGCGACGAGCGCCGCGGCCGGGGCCGCGAAGAGCGTCGCCGGCCCGGCGTCCTGGCGCCAGGCTGGCACCAGGGCCGCCGAGACGGCCAGTGGCGCGCCCTCGTCCAGGCTCAGCGCCTGGTTGAAGGTCAGAGAGGTGCGGCCCTCGTGGGAGGCCAGGTTCCGCTCGAAGGCCGGGCTGTTGGTGGCCGCAGCGCCGGCCAGCAGCGCGGCGAGCACCACCGTGGCCAGCAGCAGCCCCGGAATCAGCCGGCGCCGGAAGGCCAGGGCCATCCCCAGGACGATCACGGCGACGAGTCCGCCGATCCAACCCGCGGCCGAGCCGGCCAGCCGATCCAGGCCCCAGGCCCAGCTCTCGAGCACGCCGCCCAGCACCACGGCGAGCCTCCCGGAGCGCTCGCGCCGGCCGTCGGGGATCATGTCCGCGGCACCGCCGTCGCGCGGCAGCACCGCCCAGTCCTTGTTGGGCGCGTTGACCGTCCACTGCGCGTAGGTCGAGCGCACCCCGCTTCCGGGCGCGGCCAGGTCGAGCGCCCCGCCCCAGGCGAGGTCTCCGAGGGTCTGGCCGTACTCGAGCTCCACGGTGATGGGGTCGTTGGGATTGCGCAGGCGGCTGAGCGGGATCTTGAGCAGCTTCGTGGCGCTGTCGAAGGAGGAGTTGACCCGCCGGCGCTCGCCGCTCGGGTGCTCCACCACCGAGGTCGACCAGACCTTGGCGTCCTTGGGCATGGACAGGGTCAGGAACTGGCTGGAGGAGTTCTTGACCTCGTAGCGCACCTTGGTCACGGCATCGAGCTTGCCGTTGCCGCCGACGGCCAGGTCCGTCCTGATGTCGGCGACCTCCACGACGGCCGGCAGCAGCGCCGAGCGCGGGTGCATCGAGACGCCGAGGGTCAGGGCGTGCGGAGTGCTCACGTACTTGTAGGTCTTCGCCACCGGGGCGTTGACCAGCAGCCGGTAGTTGGCCGGAACCTCGCTCCGGGCGATCTCGAGGAGGCTCTCGTCGGGCTTGCCCTTGATGTCCAGGCTCAGGTTCAGGTGGCTGGCCACGCAGATGTAGCCGGTCTGGGTCTCCACTTTGGCGCACTCCACGGCGCCGACCAGGACGCTCGCGCCGTCCTCGTAGCGCTGGCTGTGGGTCAGGCCCAGGTTGTAGTCGCCCAGCACCTTGCGCTGGAGCTTGACCCGGACGAGCTCGCCCTCGCGCGTCCAGCGGAGCACGTCGCTGCCCACGAACTCGACGTTCTCGAGCCCCTTGGGCACGCGGAACCAGAGCTCGTCGACCGGCGCGCCGGAGATGAAGTAGTTGACCACCACGCTGCCGTAGGCCACGCCCTCGCCGATGGAGAGCAGGTGGAAGGCCTCGGCGCCGACCCCCGCGGGCTTCTCGCGGGCGAGGAGCCCCAGGCTCCAGCCGCTCTCGCGGAAGCGGTAGGCGAACTGGGCGCCGGGGGCGGTCATGGGCACCGAGGAGACGTGCACCTCGCGGAGCCCCTCGGGCCTCGGGGCGTCGAGCTGCACGCCCTTCTCTCCGGCGACCACCACCGCGCCGCGCTCGTTTTTGGCCCCGGCCACCGCCGGGCCGGTCACGGCCTGCGCCGCGCCGAGCGGGCTGCGGCCCAGCTCCAGGCGCATGGCCACGAGGGTGCGGCCCAGCACCGGCTCGCGGAAGTGGATCTCGACCTCCTGCGCCTTGCCGTCCTTGGCGTCGCGGACCCGGTGGTCCTCGACCTGGCCGCCCTTCACCGCGGCGACCAGGAATCCCTTGGGCACCCGGACGAGCAGCTGCCGGATGGCCGCGTCGCGCACGTCCAGGTCGATCTCGGCGTCGACGGTCAGGTCGTCGTCGCGCACCGAGACGACCAGCCGCTGGTCGGCGTCGTAGGAGGGCACTATGTCGTCGAGGCCCAGCCGCATCTGATAGGGGGTGGCGGCGTAGGCGTAGAAGAAGACGTTGCTGGCCGGCAGCGGGCGCTGGTGCTCCTGGTCGAGAATGATGCGCGGGAACTCCGCGGCGTTCTTCTGGGAGAGCCCGGCGGCCTTCTTCACGACCAGCCGGATGGCGCTGTCGGTGCCCACGGCCACGTGGCCGCTCGAGCGGATGCAGCCCGAGGGCTCGACCACCGGCACGTCGATCTCCGCCGGGAAGTCGCCCAGCGCGACCTCGCCCTGCACCTGCAGGGCGTAGATCCTGGTCTGCGGCCGGGCCAGGACCACGGTGAGCACCTTCGACTTCGCCCCGGCCCTGGCGCCCCCGGCATCCCCGGTTGCGGCGGCGGCCGCCGGCGCGGGCGCCGGGACCTCCGTCACCCGCCAGTCGCGGATGTCCGGACCGTAGACCTGGGTGACGCTCAGGGCCGCCGGCACCGCGAAGCTGAGCTCGCGCAGCTTGCCCTGGGCGACCTCGAAGGCGAAGAGTGTGTCGACGCGCAGCGCCCCGGTGCTGGCCACGGCCACGGTGTTGGCGTCGCTCGAGAGCACCAGCGCCGCGTCCATCTCGCGGACCTGCGGCTTCCAGCGGACGCAGAAGGGCAGGCCCGGGCCGAGGATGGCCTTGACGGCGAGCTTCTCGCCCTCGGCCTCGCGCTCCAGGCGCATGGCGCCGGGGAACTGGACCTCCAGGTCGCTCCGGTCGCAGTCCACCTTCAGGTCGCGGGCCCGCGAGGCGGGGATGGCGAAGGTCACCTCGCGCCAGCCCCCCCCCTCGACCAGGTGCGGCCGGGCCGCGAAGGTGGCCGAGACGGCCTGCTTGCCGCTCTTCGGGAAGGTCATGAAGTAGGTGCCGGTCCCGGGGTCGTAGCGCAGCTGGCGGAGCTCGGCCGGGGCGGCCACGCTCTCGAGGACCATGTCCCCGGTCACGAGCGGCAACTCCATGCCGCGGCGCCTGGGGTCGACGTTGAAGCTCAGCGTGAAGCTGATGTTCTCTCCGTCGATGGTCCCTTTGACGGCGAGATCCGTGGCCGCGAGAGGCTCCTCGCCCGCGAGGGCGGCAGGAGCCAGGGCCAGAAGCGACAGGACTCCAACCAGCGCGAGGGTCTTCATGGCTGTTCTCCTAAGCAGGTCTTCTCAACGCAGAGGTCGCAGAGGGGGCGCAGAGGTTCGCAGAGAGGCCGGCACGGGCGAGCTGCGCTCCGCCCGCCCCCGGGCGCCAGCGCCCGGTTGCAGTCGAAGCGCATCCCGCCGGACGCGCTGCGTCCGGAGCCCGGTGCCGCCGGGCTCCCGTACCGGCCTTTGTCGGAGGGTTTGGAGTATCGAGTCTCAACGGCTCTTCGTTTCCGCCTCCAAAGGGGAGGCGCGGCGCACGCCGCGCAGGGAGCGGAACGCTCCCGGAGGAGCTGCTTAGGACTCTTGGGTCCGACCCCAGTCGGAGCCGAAGAGTCCGAGGCTGCTCCGTATTCCCCTGCCGTCCTCTGCGCACCTCTGCGCCCCCTCCGCGTCCTCTGCGTTGAAAAAGACCTCCCGATGGACTACCCCGCCCGCGGCAGCCCCTTGGCCCGCCGCACCAGCTCCAAGAGCTCCTGCACCCGCGGGTTGTCGCGCAGCGCCGGCTGGCTCGCGGCCCGCTCGAGCGTTTCGCGGAGCGCGTCGAAGGAGCCGCCGGCGGCGTGCTCGCTCGTGCGCAGGAGCTCGGCGAACTCGGCGGCGCAGGCGGCGAGGAAGAAGCGCGGGTCGCTCTCCGGGGTGCGCGCGCGGACCGAGGCGGCCTCCAGGCGGTGGGAGATCTCCTCCACCCGGCCGGAGTCCACGTCGCGGTAGCGGACGTAGACCGTGCCCAGGTCGGCGCCGCGCGCGCCCTGGAGTTCGACCTCGTAGAGCGCGGTGGCCGACTGGCCGGAGCCCACTTCGCCGGCGTCGACGGTGTCGTCGCGGAACTTGTCGTCGGCGATGTCGCGGTTCTCGTAGCCGATCAGGCGGTAGCGCCGGACGCGCGCCGGGTCGAAATCGACCTGGATCTTCGCGTCCTTGGCGACGGTCTGGAGCGTGGCCGAGAGCTCCTCGACGAAGATGCGCCGGGCCTCGGCCTTCGAGTCCACGAAGGCGTAGCTGCCGTCGCCGCTGTCGGCCAGCTTCTCGAGCAGCGCGTCGTTGTAGGTGCCGGCCCCGAAGCCCACGCAGGTGCAGGTGATGCCCTTGTCGCGGAAGGCCTTGACCTGGCCGAGTATCTCCTCGCCGGCGGTGGCGCCGATGTTGGCCGCGCCGTCTGAGCAGAGGATGACGCGATTGATGCCGCCCGGGATGAAGTTCTGCGCCGCCAGGCGGTAGCCGGTCGCGAGCCCCTCGGAGAGGTTGGTCGAGCCCTCGCACTGGACGCCGTCGATGGCCCGGCCGATGGCCTCCTTGTCCGCGCCGCCAGCGGCCTCGAGCGCCAGGCGCGCCTTGGTGCTGTAGGCCACGAGCGACACCCGGTCGGAGGCCGAGAGCTGTCCGGCGAGCTCCTTGAGCGCGTACTTCACGAGCGGCATCCGGTCGGTCTGGGCCATCGAGCCGGAGGCGTCGACCACGAAGACCAGGTTCGACGACTTGCGGCCCTCGCGGCCGACCACCCGGGCGCGGACCCCGACCTTGACCAGGGTCAGTCCCTCGCCGAATGGCGCCGGGGCGGCCTCGGAGATGACCGTGAAGGTCCCGCCCGTCCGGCGCGGGTAGTTGTAGTCGAAGGCGTTGACGAACTCCTCCATGCGCACCGCGCCGACCGGCGGCAGGTAGCCGCCGCGGATGTAGCGGCGGGCGATGGAGTAGGACGCGGTGTCCACGTCGAGCGCGAAGGTGGAGAGCCGGTCCTGGGCGGCCATCACGAAGGGGTTGACCGGCACGACCTTGAAGGCCGCGGCCGGCGGCAAAGCGGCCTCAGTCTCGCCACCGGCGTCGGAGACGTTGGCCGGGTTCGCCGCCGGCGGCGGCTCGACCGGCAGCGGCTGCGCCTGGATCTGCTGCTGCCCCTGCTGGGGCTGTTGAGGCTGCTGGGCAATCTGCTTCTGCTGCGTCTCACCCCGGCCCCCGTCGTCGTTGAGCACGATGAAGGGCGGACGGGCGGATGCCTCCTTGCCGTCGACCGAGCCTTCGCCCGTGGCCTTGGCGCCGTTGACGAGTTCCTGGGCGGCCTTCGCGCGGGGCGAGTTCTGAGCGCCGCCATAGGGAACCATGGCCGCTTGGGAGAGCCCCACCCAGTCGCGGACGGCCTCGGACTTGAGGTCGGCCGTCCCGCCATCCCGGATGGACATGGCGTCGTCGTCGGGCCTGAATGGCTTTTTCTGTTCGATGACCTGGCCGCCGGCGAAGTCGTTCCACACGGTGGTCACCCGGACCTTGCCGATGTACTCGCCCCCGCGGCGGATCACGAGAATGTTGCCCTCTCTGACCCCCGAGTCCGAGCCGGCGCTGACGGCCACGTTGCCGTTGGTGCGGACGTCGACCACCTTGGTGCGCACGTCCGGACCGTTGGCGGCCGCCTGCGGCTTCCAGCCGTTCTTGACGGCCTGCTTGAGCATGTACTCGGCGTTGGCCAGGTCTTCCGCCAGGCGCTTGCGCTCGGCGTGCTTGGCAAGTTCCTTCCATTCCTCCGGATAGACCGGTGCTCTCGAATACGGCACCGACGCGTCCTCGATGTTCTGCATCGTGCTGGACCGTTCGTTGCCGGAGTTTTGCTGGATCTTGGCCTCTCCGGCCTGGCGCATCTTATCCCTGCTGGACTCATGCAGGGCCAGAGCGTCCTTGTTGGACGGGTCGAGCTTGCGGGCCTCCCTGCTGACAGCCTCGGCCTCCTCGTACTTGCCGTTCTGGAGGTCGAACCGGGCGCGCGCCAGGAGGGCGTCGACGGTCTCGCGGGACTGCGCGGGCTCCTTCTTCTGGCTCTCTGCAGTCAAACGGCCTCCGCCCACGCCGACGGTGCCGACGGTGCCGACCGTACCCGTGCTGCCCAGAGGGATATCGGTAATGACCTCCTCGTCTCCGCGCCGGCCCATGCCGTTTTCAGCCTCGAAATGGTCGGCGTTTTCCCCGCGCTCGCGAACCGCGACCGGCCCCGAGTCCTTGCCGGCCTGGACGGGCGCGGCCGGGCTGGCCCCGGGCTTCTCAGCCACGCGCGGCGGCTCGGGCCGGGGCCCGGCCTTGCCATAGTGGCGCTCCGGGGGTGCCGCGGGTGGGGGCGGCGGAGGCGCGGCCTTGGCGGGAGCCTCCTGCCCAGTCTGCCCGGCGGGCAGGCCGAGAACTGGTCCGGAGAACCTGGCGGTCTCCTTGCTCAGGTCCCGGACGTCGTAAGCCTTCTGCTCCATGTCGTTTCGGATGGGCGGCGCGTCGACCGTCGTCTCCAAGCCAGCGCGCAGCTTGGCGGGCTGGTGTCCCCGTTGCCCATCTGCGAAGGCCACATTGCTTCCGTCTGTCGACACAGCATGCCGTGCGTCGCGCCTCGCATCGGCCACCTCTTTCCTGAGGGTTTCATGGTCATAGCCGTTGCCGGGGCTCTTGAATTCGGCCTGGGGTGACCGGGGTGCCGCCGGGCCGGGTTTCCCTCTTACAGATCGAGTGTAATCGCCATCAACACTAAGGAAGCCCAGAACTCCAGATCGCGAATCCTCGGATGCCGAGGCGGCAGGCTCGGCGGGGGACTTGAAGAGATCGCGTGCCGGCTTCTCCTCCCAGTAACTTGTCCCCCCGCCCGCCGGCGCCGGCTTGGCGCACTCAGGCGCGCTCATAATCACCACCTCGTCCACGCAGGGCTTCGGGGCGCAGGCCGTCTCCATGCTCGCTTGCCGGAGCATCGCACCGGCGAGCAGCACCGCCGCCGCCGCGGCCGAGGTCAGGCCGATGACCCGCCCGCGACTGCCGAGGGTCCCGGGGCGGCGCCGGGCCGCGCCCGTCCGACGGCCGGCGGCGATCTCCGCGGCCTTGCCCAGGATCACCGCGCGGCGCGTTTCGCTCAGCTTCGGCGCGGCCCCGGCCATCACGCCCTCGCGGGCGAGGCCGGCGGCCACGCGCATGTCGTTCAGGAGTTCGGCGCAGGCGCGACAGCCGGCCAGGTGGGCGGCGACCTCCGCCCCCCCGGGGCTCCCCGCGTCCAACTCTCCGAAGGCCATCTGGGCCAGCAGCATCTCGGCCTTTTCGCAGTGCATGGGCTACCTCCTAGAGCCGACGGCGAACCGCAGAACCGCAGAATGTCGAAGTCAGAATCACGAAGGACGAGGAAGGCTGATGAGCACCCCGCTCCAACTTCGAAATTCGACATTCGGTGTTCGACATTCTGCGGTTCGCTGTTCGTCGATTCATCTCACAACACTCCCGCTTCCTTGAGCCGCCGGGCCAGCTCCTTGAGCCCCTGGTTGAGCCGGTAGGCGACGTTGCCGAAGGACAGCCCCGTGACCTTGGCGATCTCGCGGAGCGACATGTCCTGGACGATCTTGAGGAGCAGCACCTGGCGCTGCTCCTCGGGGAGCTTCCTGAGCTCGGCCAGCGCCCGCTCGGAGGCCGCCTGGCGGATGACCCGGTCGACCGCGTCGCCCTCGGCCGCGGTCTCGACCGGCGCGGCCTCGGCGGCGGCCGCGGCGGTGAGCGCGGCCTGCGCCTTCCGGTCGCGCTGGCGCTTCCTGAGCACGTCCTGGGACAGGTTGTGCGCCACCGAGAAGAGCCAGGCGGAGAGGTTCCGCACCGCGGCCGCGTCGGTCCGCCGCGCGAAACGGCAGTAGGACAGGAAGGTCTCCTGGACCACGTCCTGGGCGTCCTCGTCGCGGCCCAGCATCGCCCCGACGTAGCGCAGGAGCGGCGTCTCGAACCGCGCGATGATCTCGACGAGGTCGGCGGCCTCGGCCGCCTCGGGGTCGGCCCCGTCTGCAATAGGAACGGCGCCGGGTACGACCCGGCGCCCGCTCGCCACTCTTTCCATGTTGGCTGCTCCGGCCATCAGAGATCTCCAGTTCAACGCCCGGTAGACGTCCGGGGCCGCGAAGCGTTTGGAGATTTCTCCGCGAACCCGGCCTGTTAGACAGCTGCGGCGCCGGAAGGTTCTGAAATTCCAGGGGATAACCACCCGGCCGCGGTATCAACGGGGCCGGCGGGCGAGTGGTTCAGGGGTTTCCCGGCGGGGTGAAAGAGGGCGACACGGACTTGCACGGACGGACACGGACAGACACGGACGAACACGGACAGACACGGACCTACGCCGACGGGGAATCTGCTCCGTTCGCGTCTTCATCTGTGTGCATCCAGCCTTCGCAGCCGAAGCGGCTGCTTCGGCGGAGTAGGCTCTGTGGCTAATTCCCGGCCCGTGTCAGTTCCCTGAAGCGCTCGCCGCGGCGCTCGAAGTTGGGGAACTCGTCGAAGCTGGCCGAGGCCGGGGACATCAGCACCGCCCAGCCGGGCCCCGCGGCCTCCGTGGCCAGGCGCACGGCGTCGTCGAAGTTCTTCGCGTCGACGAGCCGGGCCTTGCCGCCGCCGGCCGCCTCGATTGCCGCGCGGATCTTCGGACCGGTCGGGCCGGTCAGGGCCACGAAGTCGGCCCGCCGCGCCGCGGCGCGCCCGAAGGCCTCGTAGGAGACGCCCTTGTCCGAGCCGCCGGCCACCAGCGCCACCGGGCAGTCGAAGCTCTCGAGCGCGGCGATGGCCGCCTCGGGCGTGGTGGCGATGGAGTCGTTGTAGAAACGCACGCCGCCGCGCTCGGCGACGAGCTCCAGGCGATGCGGTAGACCTTTGAACTCCCGCAGCGCTGGACTCAACGCAGAGGACGCGGAGGTGCGCAGAGTACGCAGAGGATGGCTCTGATCCTTGTCGTTGTTGTTACGAAAAGTATCCTGCTGTTGTCCTCTGCGACCTCCGCGGACCTCCGCGTCCTCTGCGTTGAGAAGTTCAGCCGCCAGCGAGGCGGCGAGGGCGTTGGCGACGTTGTGCCGGCCGGGGAGCGGCAGCTCCGTCGCGGGCATGATCTCCTCCGGGCCGGAGCCGGGGTCGAGCATGAGCTTGCCGCCCTCGAGCCAGGCGCAGGGCGTCTCCTCCGGCCGGCCGGAGGTCGAGAAGCGCGCGACCTTCGCAGCCGCCCGGCGCTCCCACCTGGAGGCCATCGGGCAGTCGGCGTTGACGACGAGGAAGTCGTCGCGGGTCTGGGAGCGCGCGATCCCCTCCTTGGCCCGGGCGTAGTCCTCGAAGTCCGGGTGCCAGTCGAGGTGGTTGGGCGTGACGTTGGTGACGGCCGCCAGGTGCGGCGAGCGGCCCGCCCAGGTTAGCCGCGCGAGCTGGAAGCTCGAGAGCTCGAGGACGATCAGCCCCTCGGTCGGGTAGAGCTCGACCTCGCGGAGCAGCGAGCCGCCCAGGTTGCCGCCGAGCAGGGTCGGCCGCCCGGTGCGGCGCACCATGGCCGCGAGCATGGCCGCGGTGGTGCTCTTGCCGTTCGATCCGGTTACCCCGGCGATCGGCGCCCTGGCGAGCTCGAAGACGAGGTTTATCTCGGTGGTGAGCTTGACCCCCGCGGTCCGGGCCATCCAGAGCTGCGGGGAGTCGGGCTTCACCCCCGGGTTCACCACCACGAGGTCGGCGCTCCGGAAGAGCCCGTCGGGGTGCGAGCCGAGGTAGTAGTGGATGGGCAGGTCCTCGAGCTCGCGCATGGCCGGCTCGAGCTGCTTCTCGGTCCGGAGGTCGGTGACCGAGACCTGGTGCCCGCGCTCGGCGAAGTAGCGCGCCGCGCCGGCCCCGCCGCCGAAGAGCCCCAGGCCGAGGATGGTGACCTTCATGGCGCACCAGCCCGACAACCAGCCACAGAGGAACACTGATGGACACAGATGGGAACGAGCAACTTCTTGTCGTTGGTTCTATCTGTGTGCATCTGTGTTCATCCGTGGCTCATCTGTTGCCGCCCGCCCGGCGGAGTTCGGCCACGATGGCCGCGCGGTCGTTGGGCAGGCGCACCGGCACGTTGGGCAGCCTGGCCGCCCGGATGCCGTACTCGCCGAACTTGTGGTGGAACTTCTCGCCGGTGTAGGAGTGGTAGCCGACGGTCACGTCCGGGGCCTTCAAGTGGTGGCCGGTGACGATGCAGACCACGCGTTCGCTCCTGCCGATGACGCCCTCCTCGACGAGGAGCTTGGCTCCCGCCAGCGAGGCGGCGCTGGCCGGCTCGCAGCCGTAGCCGCACAGGCCCACCACCGCTTTGGCGTCGAGGATGGCCTCGTCGCTCACGGCCCGGACCAGGCCGTCCGTCCAGTGGAGCGCGCGCAGCGCCTTCGAGAGGTTCACCGGCCGGTTGATCTCGATGGCGCTGGCGATGGTATTGGTCTTGAGCTCCCGGCTGTCGAGCTTGGCGTAGCGCCGGTCGATGAGCGCGCGGTCGAACTTGTGGTCGTTCCAGCGCATCCGCCCGTTGTTCCACCAGACGCTGAAAGAGTCGGCGCCGGTCGAGTTTATGGATGCGATGCGCGGCTTCCTCTTGATGAGCCCCAGCTCGTAGAGCTCCTGGAAGGCCTTTCCGAACGAGCTGGTGTTGCCCAGATTTCCGGCCGGGCAGACGATCCAGTCCGGGACCTGCCAGCCCAGGCCCTCCAGGACGCGGTACATGATGGTCTTCTGCCCCTCGAGCCGGAAGGGGTTGAGCGAGTTCACCAGGTAGAGCCCCAGCTCCGCCGAGACCTCCACCACCCGGCGCATGGCGTCGTCGAAGTCGCCCTCGATCTCGTAGGTGAGCGCCCCGTAGTCGAGCGCCTGGCTGAGCTTGCCGATGGCGATCTTGCCGGAGCCGACGAAGACCGCGGCCTTCATGAGCCCGGTGGCCGCCGCGAAGGCCGCGAGGCTCGCCGAGGTGTTGCCGGTCGAGGCGCAGCAGGCCATCTTCGCCCCCACCATCCGGGCGTGGGTGAAGGCCCCGGCCATGCCGTTGTCCTTGAAGGAACCCGAGGGGTTGAGGCCCTCGTACTGGAGGAAGAGCCGGCCGGGCTTCATCCCGGCGTACTCGGCGGCCGGCGCCCCGGCGGCGAGTATCGTCCGGCCCTCGCCGATGCTCACGAGCCTGGCGGGCGGCGCGAACGGCAGGAGCTGGTGGAAACGCCAGACGCCGCTCGTGGCGGCCAGGCCCTTGAGCTCCTTCGGGGCGACCCCCAGGCCGGCGAGCTTCTTCGGCAGCCGGAGCCGGTCCTGATCGTAGGCCACGTCGACCAGCGCGCCGCACTTGGGGCACTTGTTGAGGATCTGGCGGATGCCGTAAGTGGCGGCGCAGGCCGGGTCGATGCAGCGCTGGAAGGCGGTCTCTCGGGGCATGGGGCGTTCGCTCGCTTTCTTCGCGTTCGTCTTCTTCCCGGGGTCACATTCCGGACAGCACCGTCATGATATCGTAGCTGGCGTGGGTTGCCACCGCCAGCCCGAAGGAGCGGTACAGGCAGATGCCCGAGAAGTAGAGCCCGGCCACAGTGGCGAAGACCAGGAAGGCCGGGTCGAAGGCGGAATTGAAGGGATCGCCCTGGTTGTGGAACACCGCGAAGGCCACGGCGGCGACCGCCGCGGCGGCGAGCCCGGCGGCCGGCTTCTCGAGCCGCGAGAGCCGCCCCAGCCCGGAGAGCCCCATGAAGAGGAAGAGCCGGAAGAGCAGTTCCTCGTAGGCCCCCGCGCCGCAGTAGGTGGTCAGCCGGAAGAGCAGCGAGGGCTCGCCCCCGGAGGCCGCGGCCAGCGCCCCGGCCGGGCCGGTCGTGGCCGCGAACATGCCGAAGATCTTCGGCAGCGCCAGGCGCAGCGGCAGGGCGAGCAAGAAGCCCTCCAGGAACATCCAGCCGATGTAGCCCGGCTGGAAGCCGAGGGGCTCCGACGTGCGCCGGCGGTGCTCCCGGCGCTCGCGCCAGTCCATGTACAGGAGCAGCGCGATGCCCAGCGCCACCGGCAGGAGGAAGGCGGCGTGCGGTCCGGCCAGCGACGCCGCCCAGGTCTGCAGCCGGCTGGCGGCCTTGATGCACTTCTGGGCCTCCGGCGGCTGCAGGGGCAGCAGCACGGCGATGCCCAGCTCGTAGGCGATGAAGAAGGGCGCGGCGACGATTATCGAATAGAGCGGCCGGCGCGTGGCGGTGAAATAGTCCGCGAGGACGACTCTGAGATCTTTCTCGCCGGCCAAGGACCGCCCTCTCCGCTGTCAACTCCCCCGGACGAGGCGATTCTAGAACGCCGCGGGGGCTTTTCAAGGCATGGGCGCGGGCGATTGAGGGAATCGGTGCTTACCGCCGAGGCGCGGAGACGCAGAGGTGAAATGCTGTGCGCGGCCGGGACCATTCCTCGTCAAGAACCATCCGCCGCGTCCACCAGCCAGCTCTGCGGCTCTGCGGCTCTGCGGTGAAGGCCGTTTCTTCGAAAGGCCCTGCGCGGGGTTTTTGCGGACGCTCGCGCCTCCTCCGGCGGTTCTCTGAGTGGATATCGATCATCCGCGCCATCAAGCAGGCGGCGGCCGTCGTATGTCGGGGGATTCGAGCTTGCCCACCGGTAGGGAGCGCGAGAGAGGATCGCCGTCGGACGCCTCGGAGGAGCTCCGGGCCCGGATGAGGGACCTGACCGCCAGGCACGGGCAGCTGCTCCGCCGCAGCGCCAGAAGCCTCGCCCAGCTCTACGCCATCATCGACAGCATGACCGACGGCCTCTTCGTCACCGACGGGGAGGGCAACATGCTCCTCACCAACCGCTCCTGGGTCCGGATGCACGGCTACGCCAGCGCCCGGGAGATCCCCGCCCGCGCCGAAGGCTACCTAGCCCTCTTCGACGTCCGCGACCTGCAGGGCGACGAGCTGCCCTTCGAACAGTGGCCGATGAACCGGCCCATGCGCGACGCGGCCGACAAGGTCGAGGCCTTCGAGATGCGGGTCACCCGGCGCGACACGGGTCGGAGCTTCGTGGGCAGCTACAGCAGCACGGCGCTGTGCGAGCTCGGCAGCCGCGTGGTCATGATCGTGACCACGGTGGAGGACGTCACCGAGCGCAAGCGCCTGGAGGCCCAGCTGCTGCACTCCCAGAAGCTCGACGCCGTCGGCCGGCTGGCCGGGGGCCTTTCCCACGACCTCCGGAACCTGATGACCGTGATCGTCGGCTACACCGACCGGCTGCTGCGGCGCGCCGCCGGCGACGCGGCGATGCTCGACGGCCTGAGGCAGATCAAGGAGGCCGGCGAGCGCGCCGGCGACCTGACCAGGCAACTGCTGGCCTTCAGCCGCAAGCAGGAGCTGGAGCTCGAGCGGTTGGACCTCAACGAGGTGGTGGCCGCCGCCTGTTCGATGATCGAGCGGCTGCTGGGCGAGGACGTCGAGATCGTCTGCCTGCCCGCCCCGGCCCCGGTGTGGGTGCGGGCCGACCGACACCAGCTCGAACAGGTGCTCATGAACCTGACGGGCAACGCCCGCGACGCCATGCCCGCCGGCGGCAGGATCGAGATCGTCGTGAAAGAGACCGAGTTGGAACCCGGACGGACCGGCTCCCACGCATTGCGGCCCGGCCGCTACGCCACCCTGGCCGTCACCGACACCGGGAAGGGCATGAGCGAGGAGGTGCTCTCGCACCTCTTCGAGCCGTTCTTCACGACCAAGCCCCGGGGCGAGGGCACGGGCCTGGGCCTGGCCGCCGTCCACGGCATCGTCCGGCAGAGCGGCGGGGACGTCGAGGTCCGGAGCCGGCCGGGCCGGGGCTCGACCTTCACCATCTACCTGCCGCTGGTCGAGTGAGCGTCGGGGTTGAGCCCGCCTCCTTCCGCCATGCTTGAGAGGGCGTCTCGTTCTGAGACGTGATCGGACGTAAGGATCCATGTGTTTTCGGCATTGACAGTGAGGCGGGACCACGTTATAAGGTTCCGCGTTCGTGCGGTTCGAGCGGCTAAAACGCCGCCAATGGACTGGGCGCAGGGTTACCGGTAAGCTCTGTGTTGCAGCCGGAGTGGGCGAAGCAGGAGAAATGAAACCGGCCAGGCGGCCGGCGAGAACATTATTTTGTTTGTTGGCAGCAAAGGAGCTGACGGATGTCTGGAAGAAGAGCGGTTGTGGCAGTGGTGCTGACGTGGGCGGCCCTGGCGGCATCGGATGCCCGGGCGGGGTGGGTGAAGGCGGCTTCGGCATCTGGCACCAGTTGGGCGAATCCGACGAAGGCCTCGGACCTGGACCCGGCGAGCTACGCCGCGGACGGCGTCAACAAGGCGGATTGGGGCAACCCGCTGGTCCTGACCTTCAACTGCACGAATGACGTCAGCCGGGTGCGCTTCAGCGCCGACCGCTGGGCCACCGCGGTGGACAAGGTCGAGATCAAGGTGTTCTCTACGACCGGCAATGTCGTGCAGGAGTTCACCGCCACCGACGGGGCCGAGGGCTACCCCAACGCGGCCTTCAAAGAGCTCGCTTTCTCTGCGCGGCCTATCACCAAGGTGGAGTTCAGGTTCCACTACGTGCGAAGTGGCTACATCTTCTGGGCCTACGAGGTCCAGGTCTTTGAAGACGCACCGCCGATCGGCAAGCCAACCGGCACGACCTTGGCTCCCAGTTCGGTGAGCGCGACATCCGCTGTGCTGCGCGGCCGGGTGGACCTTGACGGCGGCGCGGCTTGCGGCGCGGTTTTCAAGTATGGCCTGACTGCCGATTGCACTGGCGGCCAGGTGCCGGTGGAGGGGAGCTTCGGCTCGCGCCAGGAGATCTGCGGGCGCGTCCCGGGCCTCGAATCCAACAAGACCTACTACTATCGGCTGGAACTGACCAACGCGGCCACCAAGGATGGCCCGGTCAAGTGCGGCTTGGAGAGCTTCGTGGCTTGCCCGGAGGAGTCGGAGGACGGGGCGCTGTGGGTGGCGCCGGACAGAGTGGGACCAGAGACGGACGCCAAGTGGGAGACGCCGACGGCGGCCTTTGACGACTGGGACGCGAGCGCTGCGCGGTGCTACCACATGATCCATGATGCGGAACTCTGGAGTCCTTACCTTTTTCTTGACCCGAAAGAGCCCGGGCTCTACACCGGCCTGCGCTTCAAGGCGGCCAAGCCGGACGGGTTCATCGACAAGATCCAGATCGACATCAAGACCAGCGCCGGATGGAAGCCGCTCTACACTCCGGTCTATAAGGATCCGGCTGACACCGTGCTGGAGCATAACGAAGGCGGCATCGCAGGCTTCGAGCACAACAAGCTCCAGGAGCTCCCGTTCGATCTCTACCCGATCAAAGGGTGTCGCGTGCGGTTCCATATGAGCACGAAGGATGTCGGGGCGTATTGGGCGCTGTATGAGCTTGACTTCCAACAGATAGGAGTGAACGTAGTGGCCGCGAATCTGCCCTATTACCTTGAAGAGAAGCCAGGCATCACTCTCGGATATGGCCCGACCGTTGTGGATCGGATCCGCATCAAGGCTGACCTCTCTGCCCTAGTTGCGGGGACGTTCGTTATCGGCACCTCCGGCAAGGTCTCCATCTTTCAAGACGCCAACTGCATAACCCCCCTTCCATTTCGCCAGGGTTCCGATTACATCTTCGATCTCTCTTCTAGCAAGCACCGAGATGCCTTGCGAGGTATTCTGGGCGCCGACCTGTACGTTTTGGGCAGTGAAGTTAGCAGCGCGCACCGCGACAGCCAAGTGTCTTGCCAGCTACAATATGAAGGTGGCACAGCGCAAGATCGCATCTGCTATACGGTTACAAAGGTGCACCCGGTGAAGCTCCCGACCTTCCTGTTCGCCAATGCCCGCTATGCGCCATCGATCAGGTTCGAAATCATTCCAAGCCTGCAGGCGGAGGTTGAGGTTAAGATCGATGGTTTCGCCGCGGATATTTGGTACAAGGGAGCTGCGGACATTTGGTGGCTGGACACCGGTCTGCATCGCTTTCAGAGCAAGAGGATCGCCGGGGTTGGTGCAGGAGAGGCTCTGGTCACCTTGGACGCTGCGCGTCAACAGGGGTTGGCTCTTTACGAATGCTATCTTTCGGGCATGATGTGTGCCAACGCAGTCCTGCCTAACCACAAGGGGGCTGGGCAACTGGAGATGAAGCTCTATCTAGTCACCGGGGGGCACGAGACCACCATTCCATCTTTGAGGGAAGAAGGCGAGATTCCTTATTTTGCGGACAAGTCGATCCCTGCGGTTGACATTCCGCTCGCGTCCAGCGACACCGGCAATTGGCCGCGAGTGCGTTTTGGTCCGGAGTCGGTGATCAACATTGTGCCCGATAGGCGCAGATGCGAGGCGGTAGCCAATTACAATGAATACTTCTTGGATTTTGCTTCTCGCTACGAACACGATTACCACGTGACCGGTACTAGCGTCGCAACAGATAGTGGGGTCCCTTTCTGGGCATTTCCGCAACAGCCCACTTACACTCACATAGAGATTGATCCGATCACTCGGCATCAGGATGTTGATGGGGGATTGATATTTGAAGCGGTAAAGCTTGACAACGCTAAGCACCTTTGTCGAGCCGAGATTGTGCAGCGCAAAGATGACATCTACAACTACGAGCCAAGGATCTGTGCCAAGAATTACGGTAAACGCGAGGGGGCGTGGCTGAACATCTCCTACGGTGGCAAGAATAAGGACACGCACAAGGAACTCGAGAAAATCCTCGATCCCGGTGAAGTGGCAATGGACTACGACAAGGTCGACGCGAATCTGGAATTTTACACAAGTTGCCGGGAAATCTGAATGAGTAGTAAAGACGAACGCCTCTGGAG